>NZ_JACWUN010000019.1 GCF_014773365.1 Pelovirga terrestris | reverse complement strand
ATACGCTGATTGTCAAAGAACGAATCTATTGGGTTTTTACATGAAACAAGTTCTGATACAATACGGTTCAAAGCGTCATCTCCTTGAAGTAGTTTCGGTTGTTTGGCGATAACCAATTCTACCATAGTTGATGGCGCTTTTGTTCAATAATTACAATCTGTTACAACTTTTTTCGGTCTGCGAAAGTTGAGCTGATAACTGATCACTGATCACTGGTCACTGGTCACTGGTTACGCGAGGGCATCAAGTTTAATTGCAACACACAGTGGTAAGTGGGATCGGTTGCCTGTAGATTTATACTATTCGGCGCCAACGAAATACTGGCTGAGACTGATATTATTTTGCTGACCTGGATGGCATATGCAGCGCTATAAAATACTTCATCGTACTTATTATAATTTTTCCTCCTCGGTCACCCTCGAAGCGCATGCTTTACGGCTGCGGCCACGGGAAGGACATGAACTGCGGATTGAATCCTTGTCGCTGGAGATCAACCCTCCGGCGACCCTGCGCTGGCATCGGGATGTGGAAGATAATTCGGTCGCCATAGCAACCTTTACAGAGCCAACCAATCAGCTCTCGATCGAAAGCAATGTCATCATTCAACAGTACAACCAGGCGCCACTTGATTTCATCCTGACCGAATACGCGACAACCTTTCCATTTGCATATACCCCCGAGGATCGGCTGCTGCTATCGCCCTTCCTCAAGGCTCCGGCTGACACCATCACGAGCCCGCTGACTGCATGGGTTGCCAACCTCTGCCCACCAGGCGAAAAGGTTCAGACTTACACCATATTGCAGCGCCTTTGCAGGCAGATTCAGCAAGAGATGGCATATCGTATCCGCGAAGAGCCCGGCGTCCAATCTGCTCTGGAGACCCTTTCCTATAGAACCGGGTCTTGCCGAGACTTCGCGAATTTGTTCATGGAGGCGGCACGACATTTAGGCCTCGCCGCACGTTTTGTCAGCGGCTATCTCAATGCACCGCCGTCAGCGCTGAATCTCGGCGCAACCCATGCCTGGGCTGAAGTCTACCTGCCCGGTGCGGGGTGGAAGGGTTTCGACCCGACCATTGGTGAAATCGTCGGCACGGACCATATTGCGGTCGCGGTGGCGATGCTACCAGAATCGGTGCCGCCAATTGCCGGATCTTTCGTCGGGGCTCCGGGGGCGAGCCTCAATGTGGGAGTATGGGTCTCTAAACTGGATTAGTGCTGATCCAGCGGTCTCTCTGCTATAATGCACAGAACTTCTGCCGGGCAGGCCCCAGGAAAAACCTCATTCCCAACGGGAGCTTCAGGAGATAACCATGGCAACGCTGGAAATCTTTTACGATTATATCTGACCCTGGTGTTATTTTGGCGCCGTGCGCACCAAACAATTGCAGCAGGAATTCGACCTGGAACTGCGCTGGACCGTTTTCCCACTGCATCCGGACACACCTGAGCAAGGGCAGAGCCTCGAACAGTTATTCGCCGGGCGGATCGATGTGCCGAGGGTGCTGGACCAACTGCAACAAGTAGCAGACTCGCTCAACCTTCCATTTGCTCTTCGCTCTCACACCTATAACAGCCGCAGGGCGCAGGAACTGGGTAAATGGGCAGAGCAACAGGGTCTGGGAGAGGCCTTTCGTACCGCGGTCTACCAAGCCTATTTCGCCGACGGGCGCAACATCGCCAAGCCGACAGAACTGGTCGCCATTGTCGACAGCCTTGGGCTCCCGGTCGCGGAGGCTCAGCAGGTTCTGGAGGAGCAGACATTTGCCGGCGCAGTCGATATTGACTGGCAGCGTGCCCGCAACCTTGATATCACCTCAGTGCCGACCCATCGCTATGAAAACCGCACCCTGGTCGGGTTTCAGGAGTATGCTGCTTTTCAGCGCCTGATAAGCGGCTGACTGCAGTTTGTTCAGTCATGATTCGTCCTGCTTCACACCATCTCAATGTGCAGTCGTTTTCATGGCCGTGACCCCACGTCCATGCCGGTTTTCCTGCTTGCCATCTCAGACAAGCCCTATTCCTGCAGGCCTACCGTTTCGTTGGAACGAGACATACCTGCCTGATTGTGTTAGATTTTTTGGGCAGCAACATGGGCGAATAAATGTCGCTCGCAGCGTAAACTCTTTTGGTCATCAGCAGCATAAAAACAACAGCTTTGTCCACACGGTCAGAGCCTCCTTTATTTTGGATTCAATGTGCGCTGGCTTAACGAGAAAATCTGGCGTAAGCCCAAGGCATCGACAACTGAGGTTGACGCGGACATCCTGACCCTGCCGTTCGCTGCTGAACATCAGTGCGATCTACTGATCAGCCCCGAGCACTTTCTCTTGATCCGTCAATTCCATCAGGATGTTCTGAATCAGTTGGACATGCTGGGAACTTTCCTGCAGTCAGCCTCGGTTGTGTTGCTGTGGCCGACACCGGGGTATCAACTCCGTGTTTTTGCCAGTAACGATAGGACCCACCAGATTCAGGTTAACGCTTTTGCTGCCGGCAGTGGCCTGCTGGGAGTTCTGAAGGAGCGTACTGAGTTTGCCCTGGCCCCTTATCCGGCATCGGCTCCGGCTTTGCCTTACTATCCTGACGCCCCTCATCCGGGGAGTTTTTACGCCTGTCGCATCGGCTCTGATCCCACCCTGGAAAAGAATGCAAGCTCTGCGCCCCTTCTTTGTGTTGATCGGCCCAGCAGGGAACCCTGGTCCAAGGTCGAGATTGCCATGATAAAACGAACGGGAGAGCAGATTGCCACCAGCCTGAATCTGCACGGGGAGTTGCTGCTTGCCGATTTTGAGCGAAAAGTCTTACAGCAGTCCTTCAACGGTTTGAAAGTTCTCAACTCCTCCCTGACACTTGATTCGGTTTACCGTGCTGCCGCTGCGGCACTGCGCATGATTGTTGCGGCCGACTTGATTGGTTTTGGAAAAATATGCGGGGACATGGTTGAGCTGCAACATCTTGACGGGGACGGATCTTTTTCCACGGATCCTCAACGCTACCCCCTGGACGACTCATTGATCGGGCAGGCGGTCAAATACCGCTGCATTCTGCCGGATGGTGGAGAAAATAAACAACGGACTCCGGTGATCAATGGATTGCCTCTGTTCGACAACTTTTCATCGATCCTGGCAATTCCCCTGGTTCAGGATAGATTGCCCGTCAGCGGTATTCTGCTTATCGCCGGGCGTAAAAACGGGCTTTTTTCTCGTCGTTGCCGGGACCTGATTGAAATGATTTCAGCTCAGGTGGCCATCAAGGTCGAACTGGCCGGCTCCCACGAGCAGATCAATCAACTGACGGTGACTGACGGCTTAACCGGGATTGCAAATCGGAGAGCCTTCGAACGGGCCCTGGAAGTAATGCATCAACGTGCCCTGCGACGCGAAAGTGCTTTTTCCCTGATCATCTGCGATATTGATCTGTTTAAAAAAATCAACGACACCTGTGGCCACCCTTTTGGTGATCAGGTGATTCGGCAGGTTGCGGCCGAAATGAAAGCCGTTGTCCGCAGTGGTGATCTGGCGGCCCGGATTGGTGGTGAGGAGTTTGCGGTTTTGCTGGAAGATACCGACAGCAAAGGGGCTGCCGAGGTTGCTGAACGGTTGCGGGACCGGGTTGAGAAGAAACAGCTACGCCATCAGGGCGTTCTATGGCCGGTCACCATCTCAATCGGCGTTGCGGCTTTTCCCGGCGACACGGGCGACACCGAAAAACTCATTAACTACGCCGATCAAGCCTTGTACCGGGCCAAGGAATCAGGGCGTAATCGCACCGTTGTCTGGAGCGATGCTATCCGGGGTTCGTAGTTTCGGGGGGATATCTTATTTGTTGGCTGATCAAAATTCCCTTTGACAATCCACAAAATATCGCTACTATGAAGTTGCGCCGATTTGACTATCAGCTTGCGGGCGCTTAATAAATGCGGCTAAAGCGAGGGTAACCCGTTTTGGCTGTGCAAGAGCCTAACGGGTTTTTTGTTGCCCGACATATGATGAAGTTTCACGTCGCCGAGTTAACGACAACTTGCAGGGCGACTCACAAATTCTGCTAAAGCGTCAACTGCCGACCCTCTCCCCGCAGGCAGCCCATGACGCCTGAACTCTTGCGGGGCAAGGAGGACGGCCATGCCACAACAGCAGATCAAACAAACCCGGCAACACCCATCAGCACCAGCGAACTCGGTTGTTCAGCACCAGACAGCACCCCCCGCCCGACCTTTAGGCCGCTACTGTGGCCACGTTTTTCTCTATTGGGATCCCGAGCATTTTAACAAGGTTGCGATTGCTGCCGGCAAACCATGAAATACCATTACCCTGTAACGCATAGAATTTCACAAAAATTTCGGAGGATTTTGGCGGGTCAATAAGGCACGACCGACGCTACCTAGCCACAGATAATCAGCATTGATCATAACGCAGTTGACCCATCAAAAGACAAGCAAGATGCGATAGATTATGGGTTACAGGGTGCCGGGCCAAGGGGCGTAATAAATTTGGATCAAAGAGGTGGCTGATGCCTGCGAAAAGTTCCACGGGATGACCTACCCCGCGCCGCGTTGATTTTTTTTGCGATAACTATTCAAAAAGGCAATAGCGATGAGTTTTCCCTTTTCCTACAACGAACCTTTGTTTCGCCCACCATCGGAAGCGCGTTCCCTGATCTTTCAGGTGACCATCGGCTGTTCCCAGAACACCTGTGGTTTTTGCGGTATGTACAAGATGAAGCGTTTTTCCTGCCGTCCCCTGAATGAGGTTGTCGCTGAAATCGAGAGCATTCCCGCAGTCTATCGCCCGCAGATCCAACGAGTGTTCCTGGGTGACGGTGACGGCCTGGTCTACCCCCAGGACAGGCTGCTGGAGGTTCTTGATCGCCTGGCCCAGACCTTCCCCAACCTGGCGCGCGTCAGTGCCTATGCTTCACCCAACAGCCTGACCACTAAAAGTGTTGCCGAAATGACGGAACTGCGCCGGAAAAAGTTACGGATTCTTTATTTTGGACTGGAAAGCGGCGATCCTGACACCCTGCTGCTGGCGAACAAGGGGTTTTCACCGGAGCAGATGCGGGTTTTGTGTCAAAATGCCCAGGCCGCCGGACAAAAACTGTCGATCACAGCGATCCTTGGCCTTGCCGGACGCAAGCGCAGCAGCGATCATGCGCAGGCAACGGCGGCCTGGATCAATGGTTTATCGCCGGAATATTTTTCCTTGCTGACCATGTTCCGCCGTCACAACGATGCCTATTTCACGAAAATCGAACCCTTAAGTCACGGCGAAGTCCTTGAAGAGGCGCTGGCCGTTGTCCGCCAACTGCATCCCCAGGGGACGATCCTGCGCTCCAACCACGTCTCCAACAGTCTGGCGCTGGCCGGGCGCTATCCCCGTGACCGCGAGGCCATCATCGCTCAGGCCGTGGCCGCCTTGCAGCAGGCCCGTCAGCATCCACGCTGGTTCAATGAAGTTCCAGATTATGAAGAGACCCTTTTTTGAACTGATCAAATCCTGCATTTTCTTGGCATTATTTTTCAAACACCAAATACGAGTTGCCTTCCTGACTGTCTCGATCTATATTCATATTTAACAAATATGAATATTTGGAGATTACTATGGCAACGACAAGTCTAAGTCTGGGAGATCATTGGGAAGCTTATATCAAGAATGAGGTCGCCAGCGGACGCTACGGCTCCGCAAGCGAAGTTGTTCGGGATGCCCTGCGTACTATGGAGGAGCGTAAAATTAAGCTTAACGCCCTACGGAGTCATTTGGCCAGGGGCGCTCAACAAGCAGAATGCGGCGAATTTGTTGAAAATTTCACCATGGATGCCCTGATTAACGATCTGGATAGCGAGGCCTGATGTCCGGATTCAGAATTACCCCAAACGCCCAGGCTGATTTGCAACAGATCGGTCGCTATACTGAGGGTCAATGGGGCATGAACCAGCGTAATATTTACCTGAAAGCTCTTGAAAAACGTTTTGAGTGGCTGGCAAAGCATCCGCGCCTGGGCAAACATCGTCCGGATATAATGGCTGGTTATTACAGTTTCCCCCAGGGGGAGCACGTTATTTTTTATCAGATAAGGGGGGGGCGCCATTGATATTATCGGTGTCCTGCACAGGCAGATGGATATGCTCACCTATTGTTGGTCAGACAGCACCGACGGGTAACCTCATCAGACAAAGAAACTGACAATTCCAATAACCTTAGAAATCTGTGTGAAACTTTTGTGTAACTTTAAAAGCTTTATTTTTCAGTACTTTAGCTTCGGATTTTCACTCCCACTCAATGGTTGCCGGTGGTTTACTTGAAATATCATAGACCACCCGGTTTACCCCTTTCACCTCGTTGATGATCCGGTTGCTGATGCGCGCCAGGTCGGCGTAGGGCATGGGGTACCAGCCGGCGGTCATGAAATCTTTTGTCTCGACCGCACGCAGGGCGATGACGTATTCGTAGGTGCGCCCATCACCCATGACACCAACGGACTTGACCGGCAAAAACACGGCAAAGGCCTGACTGATCTTGTGGTAGTGACCGGTCTCGTAGAGTTCATCGATATAGATAGCGTCGGCGCGCCGCAGAATATCGCAGTATTCCTCTTTGACCTCACCCAGCACCCGCACCCCCAGGCCCGGACCGGGGAAAGGATGACGCCAGACCATCTGTTTCGGCAGGCCGAGCTCTTCGCCGATGGCACGGACTTCATCCTTGAACAGTTCACGCAGGGGCTCGAGGAGTTTCAGTTTCATGTAGTCGGGCAGACCACCGACATTGTGATGACTTTTGATGTTATGGGCCTTGCCGGTTTTGGCCCCGGCCGACTCAATGACATCCGGGTAGATGGTTCCCTGGGCGAGCCACTGGGCATCTTCTACCTCGCCGGCCTGCTCTTCGAAGATATCAACAAACAGGTTACCGATAATCTTGCGTTTTTTCTCCGGGTCAACCTCTCCCTTGAGCCCATCATAAAAACGCCGCTGGGCATTGACCCGCGTGACCTTGACACCGAGGTTGCCGGCAAAGGTGGCCATCACCTGATCCCCTTCGTCGAGACGCAACAGGCCGTTGTCGACAAAGACGCAGTGAAGCTGATCACCGATGGCGCGATGGATCAGCGCCGCCGCGACTGAGGAATCGACGCCGCCCGACAAGCCGAGGATAACCTGCTCCGTGCCAACCTGTTCACGAATACGGGCGACCGCGTCATCAACAATCTTCCCCGGCGTCCACTGTCCGCTGCAGCGACAGATTTTGCGGACAAAGGTGCTCAGCATCAATTCCCCCTGGGGAGTATGATTCACCTCGGGGTGAAACTGCACACCATAGAGGTTGCGCTGGGGGTTCTGAATGGCACACACCGGCGCATTGGTGGTGCGTGCGACAACCTCAAAGCCGACCGGCACAACCTCAACGTGATCGCCGTGGCTCATCCACACCGAACTGGTGCCTTCGGTAAAAAATCCATCAAAAAGGTCGCCCGGCTCACCAATAGCCTCAAGCACGGCATGACCGTATTCCCTTTTTCCTGCCGGAACCACTTTGCCGCCGAAATGCTGACTCAGCAACTGCATGCCGTAGCAGATCCCGAGGATCGGCACACCAAGCTCAAACAGTGCCTCTTCGACCGGGGGGGCACCGCTGTCATACACCGATTTGGGGCCGCCGGACAGGATGATGCCGCTGGGTTTGAAAGCACTAATCTCAGCCATGGTCATATCATAGGGATGAAGCTCGCAATAAACCCGCGACTCGCGCACCCGGCGGGCAATCAATTGGGTGTACTGGGATCCAAAATCCAGGATCAGAATCCGTTCGCTATGGAGAGTTGACATCTTAGCGGCCATTCCCCTCAATCCGGTAGTTGGGTGATTCCTGGGTGATGGTAACATCATGGACATGGGATTCCTTGAGCCCGGCATTGGTAATGCGCACAAACCGGCCGTTACGCTGCAGCTCACCAATGGTGCGACAGCCGGTATAGCCCATGCCGGAACGCAGACCACCGATCAGCTGGTGGATATTGTTGGAAAGTGGGCCGCGAAACGGCACCCGACCCTCGATTCCTTCCGGTACCAGCTTGACGTCCTGTTCTTCCGCCTGAAAATAACGATCCTTGCTCCCCTGCTTCATCGCTCCCAGACTGCCCATACCCCGGTAGGACTTGTAGGTTCGTCCCTGATAAAGAATGGTTTCACCCGGGGATTCCTCGGTACCGGCGAACAGGGAGCCGATCATGACAATATCGGCACCGGCGGCAAACGCCTTGGGTAAATCGCCGGAGAATTTAATGCCGCCATCGGCGATCAGCGGGATGCCGGCATCCAGGGTAACGCCGGCAACATTCTGAATGGCGGTAATCTGCGGGACACCAATGCCGGCAACAACGCGCGTGGTGCAGATAGAGCCGGGACCAATACCCACCTTGACGGCGTCGACACCAGCATCGATCAGCACCCTGGCGGCAGCGGCGGTGGCAATATTACCGGCCATCAACTGCACAGACGGATATTTAGCACGCAGCCATTTGACCGAATCGATGACTTTCTGGCTGTGACCGTGGGCGGTATCTACGACCAGCACATCCACCCCGGCCTGAATCAGAGCTGCGGCGCGAGCTTCGAGATCATCACCGACGCCGACAGCGGCCCCGACCCGCAAGCGGCCGAAGTCGTCCTTGCAGGCGTTGGGATACTTGCGCACCTTTTCAATGTCCTTGATGGTGATCAACCCTTTGAGAACAAAATCATCGTCCACAACCAGCAGTTTTTCTATGCGGTGCTTGTGCAGGTGAAACTTGGCTTCTTCCAGGGTCGTGCCGGGGGGAACCGTGACCAGTTTGTCCTTGGTCATGACATTGGCAATGGGCTGTTCCAGATTGGTTTCAAAGCGCAGATCACGATTGGTCATGATACCGACAAGCTTACCGTTCTGGGTGATGGGGACACCGGAAATGCGATATTTATTCATCACCACCAGAGCATCGGAGATCTTCTGATCGGGGGCCATGGTGATCGGATCGACAATCATACCACTTTCTGATTTTTTGACCTGATCCACTTCAATCGCCTGGGCTTCAGGGGTCATGTTTTTATGGACAATCCCCAGTCCGCCTTCACGCGCCATACAGATGGCCGTGCGTGATTCGGTCACCGTGTCCATCGCCGCTGACAGCAGAGGGATATTGAGCCTGATCGTCCGCGTTAGTTGCGCGGAAAGATCCACATCTTTGGGAAGCACCTGCGAGTGGGCAGGCAGCAGCAGAACATCGTCAAAAGTCAGGGCTATGGGGATATCAGGATTGTACATAACTGCTCCTTGTAGCTGGGGTAAAACCTTGTGGCTGACAAATGTAATGAATGCCTCAGGGTGAGTCAATCGTTACCAGCCATCAGACATCGAGAGGTAAAAAAAATGAAAAAACGGCACAGCCCATCAGGGCGATCCGCGCAATAAATAGGCTTCAATAAAAGCCTCTATGTCACCGTTGAGGACAGCATCGGTGTTGCCGGTTTCATAACCGGTGCGATGGTCCTTGACCATGCGATAAGGGTGCAGCACATACGAACGGATCTGGCTCCCCCAGCCGATCTCCTTTTTATCTTCGGAAAAGGCCGCGGCCTCTTGTTCTTTTTTGCGGACTTCCATTTCGTACAACCGCGCTTTAAGCTGTTGCAGGGCCGTTGCCCGGTTGGCATGCTGGGAACGCTGATTCTGACAGGCAACAACAATGCCGGTAGGCATGTGGGTGATACGGATGGCTGAATCGGTCTTGTTGATATGCTGCCCACCGGCGCCACTGGCACGGTAGGTATCGACCTTGATATCCTTGTCTTCCACCACCACCTCGATAGACTCATCCAACTCGGGAAACACAAACACCGAACAGAACGAGGTGTGGCGGCGGGAATTGGCATCAAAAGGGGAAATCCGCACCAGCCGATGGATGCCGCTTTCGGAGCGCAAATAACCGTAAGCATAATCACCCGTGACGCTGATGGTGGCACTTTTCAGGCCGGCATCATCACCGGGCTGGTATTCGGTGAATTCGGTTTTGAATCCCTTGTCCTCGCAATAACGCAGGTACATGCGCAGCAGCATATCGGCCCAGTCCTGGGCCTCGGTACCACCGGCACCGGCATTAATGCTCAAGGTCGCGTCGCCGGCATCGTGGGGACCGGACAGCATACGGGCGAATTCCATGGCAGCTATCTTCTTTTCCAGAGCAGGGAGCATGGCATTTACCTCTTCGAGGGTTGCCTGGTCCTCCCCTTCTTCCCCCATCTCAATCAGTACCGTCGCGTCTTCGAGCTGCTGTTTAACCGCAAGGCAGTCTTCAACAACCTTCTGCAGTCGGGTGCGTTCGCGCAGCAACTCCTGTGCCTGCTCTCCCTGATTCCAGAAATCGGGGCGGGCTATTTCCGCTTCCAGTTCAGCGACCCGTTCCTGTTTGACTGGAACGTCAAAGATACCTCCAGAGTTCTTCAAATTTTGCCTGCAGTCCTTTGACGATCTCTTTTGGTTCGCGAAACATGATGAGTTACTCCTTAAAAATTATCTGCCTGAAAGAACGGGCTATTTAACCGGTGGGCAGGACAATCAACCATCTGGCCGATCAGGTCAAGACCTAATTTGCCAGACAAAACCGGGACGGATCAGCGCCGGATATGAATCTGGCGCGCCAGGGATTCATCCACGGCAAACTGGGAATGGCCCACCTTGAAAATGTAGCTGGGAAACTTCTGCATCAGCAGAATATCGCTGCCGGGCAACACCCCCATGCTCATCAGCTTCTGCATTTTTTTGTCATCACTGGCCGCCAGATAGGCGATCCCACCCGATTCACCGGCTTTCAACTCGGTCAGTGGCACAATCCCCGGCGAACCCGAACGCCGTGCTTCGGTGCAGCAATCACCGGGCGGAATCGGGTTGCCATGGGGGCAGGTACTGGGGTGGTTAAGTAGGGTGCAGAGTTTGGTGTCGACCCCCTGGCGCAGCAGATGTTCAAAAATACAGGCCTGTTCGTTACCTTCCTCCCCTTCGATGCCAAGGATATCCATGGTCAGGCGCTCGGCCAGGCGGTGGCGACGCACCGCCATGCGTGCTTCGGCTTCCCCCTCCGGACGCAGCAAAATCCGGTTATCACGGATTTCAACATACGCACGCTGGAGCAGATCCTTCAACTGTTCGGCATCAGCTTCAAGCTGAAGATCTGTCAGCAGACAGCCGACCTGATCTCCTTCCACCGTCAGGATCCACAGGGACTCGAGAACCTCTTCGGCTTTTTCTGATAGTTGTTGCATCTTGTTCAGCCTCTTTTCTTGGTTGGAGACAGCAATCGTCGCAGCATTTTTCCAGGTATGGGGTTAGCATAACCGCACCAGGGGCAATGAATTTTTTTGCAACCGCCAAAACAACTGCCACAGGAAGGCCGCTTGGGATCAACCTCAAGGTTGTCCGGCAGCTCGCGATGACAGAAACCGCAGATCATTGCAACAGGCCGGTAGCGACCAACATCCGGTTGAGCAGCCACCCCGAACCGAAGGCAAAAGCCGTTACAAAAACAAAAATAGCGACCGCGATGCGGAAGCCACGCTCCTTGAACATCACCAAAAACTGGGCAACACAGGGGACAAAGAGGGTCAGGGTGACAGCGGCAACCGTCAACTGGGTGACACTGAGCACACCGGCCATCTGCAGATCATACAACCCGGCAGCGCCAAAGTCGCGGCGGAAAAAACCGAACACAAAAGCGGTGGTGGCTTCGGTGGGCAGACCAATCGCTCTGACCACCGGTGACAGCCCGGCAATGACCACATCCAGGGTATTGGTCATCTTACCTGCCCAGAGAATCACCGAGGCGAGAATAAACAGGGGGAAGATTTCAAAGAAATAACTCTTCATGCGGGTCAGGGTTTTAACGGCGACATTGTACAACTGTGGTCGCCGCAGCGGTGGAATCTCCATATAGAAGACCGGCTTTTCCCCCGGCAGCAGGCGATCAGCTAATACACCGACCAGCAAAAAAGCACCCAGCAGGAAGATGGTCCACACCGCCAGGGCGGGCGGCGCGGAGGACAAGAGCCCGAGAATCACGCCGAGTTGGGCGCTGCAGGGGATGGCCAGGGCCAGCAACAGGGTTGAAATCACCCGCTCGCGGGTCGTTTCCAGGGTGCGGGTCACCAGGGTGGCCATGGTATCGCAACCAAAACCCAACACCATGGGGATAACCGCCCGGCCGGAGAGACCGATCTTCTTGAAGATACGATCGAGCATCATCGCCAGGCGCGGCAGATAGCCGCTGTCTTCAAGCACCGAAAAGACCAGAAAAAAGGAGCCGACAATCGGCAGCACCAGGGCGACGGCGTAGCGCACGCCCAGGGTCCAGACCCCGTATTCACCGACGATCAGCTCGAACAGCCATTCCGCCGTCAGATAGTTTTGTGCAAAGGCAATAACCGGCGGGTTGATGTACTCTTCAAACAGAAATCCTTCGAGAAAATCAACCAGGGTTCCGGCCCCGAACACACCGACAAACTGGAAAAGGCCGAGATAGACCACCAGCAGTAACAGCGGCACGCCGGTGTAAGGGTTCATCATCCAACCGGATAGTTTTTCGCCAAAGGTTTCTTGCGCTGCCTGCGTCTGGGTGACGACACCGTCAAGCATCTGCTTGCCGATATGGCGTCGCTCCATGCCGATCTGCAAATGCAGATCAGCACGGCGGCGAAAGCGGATTTCCCGCAGCACTTCAACCAGCTCGTTATGCTGGTCGCTATCCTCCTGCTGCTCGACCAACTGCTTGATATCCTCATCCCCCTGAATCAGCAGCATGCCCAAAGCGCGTTTACTTAACCGATACTCCCCGTTCAGCAACCGGACAACGGCAGTAATATCTTGTTCAAGGTCATTGCGATAAACAAACACCTTATGCGGGCAGACGCGATAGTCTTTGATGGCGGCAAAGAGCTCTTCAAGGCCGATCTTGCGCTTCATCACTGCGCCGACGACCGGGACCCCGAGGCGCTGCTGCAATTGTTCCAGATCGAGTTTCATGCCAAGGCGCTCGGCTTCATCAAGGATATTGACAACCAGAACAATTGGCAGACCAGCTTCGACCAACTGCAAGGTCATCGGGAGCATGCGCTCAATATTGCGCGCATCAATGACATGCACCACAACGTGAGGATCTTCATGAAGCAGGATCTGTCTGCCGACCCGCTCTTCTTCGGTAATCGGCATCATTGAATACATACCGGGGGTATCGAGAATCTCGTAGCGCTGTTCGCCGATCACACAGTTGCCTGAGGATACCTCGACCGAGGTTCCGGGATAATTGGAGACTGTAGCGTAGGCCCCGGTCAGGGCATTAAATAAAACACTTTTGCCGACATTCGGGTGACCAACAAGAATAACTTTGGGCAATGGCGAAACGGAGTCAGACATATCAGTCATTTCTTTGTTGTATTCAGGCTTAAAAGGACAGGGTCAGGATTACTGGCTGCAGTTAATACAACGACCGTAGAGTTCGTGGCGATGACTGTCGACCGTAAAGTCATAACGCTGCGCCACCTCGCGCTGCAGTTGCTCGATCCGTGGCTCGATGAACTCAATAATCTTGCCGCAGCGGGTACATACCAGATGGTCATGATGATGATCCGTATAGAGAGGTTCAAAACGGGCCTGACCATCGCCGAAGTTTAATTCAGTAGCAATACCACACTCGGCAAACAGTTTCAGGGTTCGATGCACGGTGGCATAGCCGATGCGCGGATGATCTGTGCGCAGCACCTGGTAGAGCTCTTCGGTCGAATAATGTGAGGCAGAAGCCAGAAAGGTCTCAAGAATAATCATGCGCTGGCGGGTATTTTTCAACCCCTTGGTACGCAGATACTGATTAAAGACTGAAGCACGATCCATGGCAATCACTCCTCTTGCACGCTAATGAAATTGAGTTTCAAAAGCTAGAACAAGAGAGCCGAAAGATCAAGCAAAAAGACGTAGAAAAGTCAGCCCAGGTCGGTGGGGAAAACCTGGTACAGAAAAATGGCAATACGGCCAAACTGATCGAAGAACAAAAGCACCCCGGCTGTCATCAGCAGCACCCCGGTCGCAATTTCGACAAAGCGGATATAGCGCTTGAAACGATCGAAGAAATTCAGGAAGGAATGAAACAGCAGTCCGGATATGAGCAGCGGTATTCCCAGTCCGGCAGAATAGAAACTCAGCAGCAACACCCCCTGCCAAACACCACCGGTACTGCCGGCAGCAATGGCCAGGATGGCTCCTAAAATCGGGCCGATACAGGGGGTCCAGCCAGCAGCAAAAGCGATGCCCACCACGAAGGTACCAATAAACCCGGCGGGCTTGTTGCGCACATGGAGGCGCTTTTCCCCCAACAGGGAGGTAAAGCGGAACAACCCACTTAAATGAACACCAAACAGAAAGATAACCACCCCGCCGACCTTCTGAATCACGCCCAGGCTTTCACGCAGATAGTACTGTACCGAGGCTGACGCCAGACCAGCCATGGCGCCGAGGGTGATAAAAACAACTGAAAAACCGGCAATAAAAATCAGGCTGTGGATAAACACCCGGGTTCTGGCCTTGGTATCGTGCTGAGAATGATCCAGTTCGCCAAAAGACATACCGGTGATATAAGTCAGATACGAGGGCACCAGAGGAATCACACAAGGTGAGGCAAACGAGAGAACTCCAGCAATAAAGGCAATCCAGATTGTTATGTCGCTACCAATAACCACGAAATAAAAGCCTTATCAGTTTTTCAACAGGGATTCGATCTTGCCGTAGGTTGAGCTATTCATCCAGTCCCGCCCGCCGATAAAATGGTCAACCACGATACCATCCCGATCGATAATATAGGATTCCGGGTAGCGAAAAACACCATAGAGCCCCTGCACTTCCGCCTTGATGCCATCCAAAAGGATGGGGAAGCTGTAGGAGTGCTGTAACAGATACTGACTGACCACCTGATGGGGGTTTTCCTCAACATTGACCGCCAGAATCACCAGACCATCATTTTTTTTCTGTTGGTACAGTTGCTCCATGGTCGGTTTTTCTTCACGACATGGGGGGCACCAGGTTGCCCAGAAATTGAGCACCACCACCTGCCCACGAAAATCGGAGAGCGAGACCCTTTCCCCCTCCATAGTCAGCAGGGTGAATTCCGGGGCCGGTTCCCCTATCACAACGGAGGATGGCGGTGGCCCACCCGGACAGCCCGAGAGCAGGAGCAAGCCACTAACAACGACGATCAGAGCAGATATTTTTTTAAACAACACAAGCGTTCCTCTTTTTTGCTATAGGCTTGTCTGATTCATTAAGAGCAGGCGAGCAGTGTAGTATCAGTGAACTGGGGTTACAATGTGCTTTGCCACAAAAGCAGGGCTGACAACATCTTACAACATCCAACCTTCACTAAACATAGTGAAACCTGAATATGGAATTGTAGGTCAAGCATCCTGTTTGGTCAATAACAATCTGCCTGAACCAACGGCTACCTTCAGGACGGATGGGCAATAGACAATAGCCTGGTTTTGATCTATTTTAGCGACGCTATCAGGAGAAGCCCCATGCACCCGTTTATCGAAACCATTATTATTGTCTTGCCGGTCTTTCTGGTGATCGGCCTGGGCACTCTACTGCGGCGCCTGGGATTAATGGATGAGGGTTTTCTCAAACAAACCAACAAACTGGTTTATGTGGTCTTTCTCCCCCTGCTGCTGTTCCACCGCATTGGTCAAGCCGACTTCAACGTGTTTTTTAATCCCGGACTGGTCATCGGCTCGTCTGTAGCCATCGCTGCCGGCTTTTTGGTCTCTTACAGCTATGCCGGTGTACGGCGCTATCCCGGTCCGGTCAAGGGGAGCTTCAGCCAGGGTTCCTTCCGCGGCAATCTGGCTTACGTCGGCTTGGCTATCTGCATGAATGCTTACGGCGAAGAGGGATTGACCAGTGCCGGTATTCTCATGGGCTTTTTAGTGCCGGTGCTGAACTTTTTTGCCATTCTCGCGCTGTTGCTACCCCATCAGGGGCGTCAGCACGGGGGGAACACCAACTGGCTGCGCCAATTGGCGCTGAACCCGCTGATTGTCGCCTCTTTCCTCGGTCTGTTGTGGAGCTTTTTTGAGCTGCCCCTGCCGATCATCATCGACCGTGCCCTCGATATCTCCACCGGCCTGTCCCTGCCACTGGCGCTGTTAGCCATCGGTGGCACATTTTCTTTAGGCCAACTTAAAGGTGATTTAAAAATCGCCGGGCTGGCGACCCTGATCAAGCTCGCCCTGCTCCCCCTGATCGCCACCGCGATCCTCTTGCCCCTCGGCGTCAGTGGTCAGGATCTGGGAATCGGCATTCTCATGGCGGCAACCCCGGCCGCGACCGCCACCTACATCATGGCCCATCAGATGAAGGGGGACGCTGAACTGGCCGGCTCCATCGTCATGCTCTCCACCCTCTTGTCGGCGGTCAGTTACACCATCATCCTGCTGATCCTCAAAGGAACAGAACTGTTGCCATGACGACCCCAACCGCTGGTCCCCACACCGATTTCACCCCCCTGCTGATCGGCGAAAGCTTGATCATTGTTCCTCCCGACACAGCCGTTTCGGACCACAACCGCCGGACCATCTTCATGGCACGTGGGGCCTTCGGCTCAGGCGATCATGAAACCACCCGCAGCTGTCTCGAAATTATGGAGACTTGGAGTTTTTCCAGGCCACCAAAGATTCTTGATCTCGGCAGTGGCACCGCTATCCTCTCTATTGCCGCCCTGAAACTCTTTGGTGGTCACGCCTGGTGCGTTGATGTCGCAGAATCAGCCGTTGCCAGCGCCCGCCACAACTGCGACCTGAATCAGATGAACAGCGTTACTCACCACTGCGGGACCCTTGACACCCTCAAGGAATCGGCGTTTGATCTGATTCTGGCCAATATTTATGGCGATATTCTGCTCGATGTCGCGGAAGATCTGGTTGCCCGTGCGACAGCGGGTGCGACCATCCTGCTATCCGGCATTTTATGGGAATACAACGTTGACATCCGTAAGCGCTACCAAAGCCTTGGCTGCACCCTGATTAAAAACCGCCTGCTGGATGATTTCAGTACGGTCCTGTTGGAGAAAACATGGAAATGACCCCAACCCAGATTTTTCTGGTTTTTCTCCCTTATGGGGCGGTGTTTTTTGCTATCGGCGTCGCCATTACCTCACGGCGCAAATCCTTCACCAACCTCAAAATTGCCGGACTTTTCTGGCTGCTGGCCATCTTTGCCTTTTTCCATGCCCTGCACGAGTGGTTGGAGATGTACCGCCACCTACGCCTGATCGACGCCGACTCTTTATTGATTTATGTCGGCCACATCAGCTTGCTCATAGCGCTGGTCTCTTTTTTGTTTTTGTTCCTTTTCGGCATCACCCTGAATACTTCATTGCTAAAAAACTTACGGCAGTGGTTATGGATCTTTTTCGGACTGATGCTGATCATTTTCCTGACGCATATGTTGCTACTTCTCCCCTGGAACGACGCTGCTATGCTACGCTCCATCGAATACGACATGCGGTTGCTGATCGCCCTGCCGGCCACCCTGTTGACCGCGGCAGGATTTTTTCTCTATGCCCGGCAACTGATCACACAGGGGTTGCGCGGAGCATACAATTTTATCGGCGCGGGAGCGGCGTTTGTCGCTTACGGCATTTTCACCGGGGCGATCCCGTCGGGAACGGTTCTGCTTCTGCCCATCGAAATCTGGCGGGCAACCAGCGCCTTTATTATCCTGCATTTTCTCATGTACGCCCTCGACACCTTCATGGACCAGCGTGAGGAGATGATCACCGAACGTCTTCAGCTGGCGGCCAACAGTGAAAAACTTAGTGCCATCGGTCGTCTGGCTGCCGGCATTGCCCATGAAATCAACAATCCTTTAGCCAATGCTTCGTTGCAGATGGAAATGCTGCGCCAGCATCAGGAGATCAAGGACCTCCCGGAAAAAGTCGCCGGACGGCTGACGACGGTCGAAAAAAGCATTGATAAATCCTCCCATATTGCCAAAGAGCTGCTGATCTTTGCCGGAGGAAAAACACCTGACACGGAACTTGTTCAGGTGTCGTTAAAACCCATCATCAAGTCCGCGTGGGAAATGGCTGCATACCGTTCCTCAAACCATCAATTCAGCAATCACATCACGGCCCTTCCCCCCGTGAACGGCAGCCATATCAAACTTGAAGAATTGTTCCTCAACCTGTTTCTCAACGCCATCGATGCCATGCCGGAAGGAGGAACGCTTGAACTTACTGGCAGGGTCGATGCTGACGAGGTTATTATCCGGGTGACGGACACCGGCACCGGGATTTCACCAGAAAATCTCGCCCGGGTGATGGAGCCTTTTTTCACCACCAAAGAAGTCGGTCAGGGCACCGGTCTGGGCCTTTCCATCTGCTACGGCATCATGAACCAACATGGTGGCTCCATTGAGATCGCCCCACGTGATGGGGTTCGTGGTGCCCAGGTCACCCTGAAGTTTCCCCTTCGCAGCGAGAACAAGCCAGAAAAGAGAGCCGGCTAATGAATCAAATTCTTGTCGTTGATGATGACCAGGAACTGCGTACCACCCTGGTGGAAGTTCTTGAACAGGAAGGGTTGCAGGCAGTTGCGGCCCGGAGCGCTGACGATGCTCTGGAGCGACTGCAGCTGGAGACCTTTGACCTGATCCTGCTCGATCTGGTGATGCCCGGAACCGACGGCATGACGGCCATCCCGCTGATCAGAAGGCAGGCCCCGCGCACCCGCATCATCATCATGACCGCCTATGCGTCAGTACAGAACGCTGTCCAGTCCTTGCAGCAGGGAGCGGATGACTACATTGTCAAACCCTTCAAAATTGACGGTCTGATGTTAACCGTGCGGCTGAACCTGCAAAAAGCCCGCTTTTGCGAAGAAACCGAAGCGGTCGACCTGGACAAAATATTCAACGGCCTTGCCAACAGCTTACGCCGCCAAACCCTGCAGCTGTTAAGTCGCCAGGGGCAGATGCGTTTTATGGATCTGGTCCGCGCACTGGAGATTGAGGATCACACCAAGGTGAATTTTCATCTCAAAACCCTGCGCGAGGCCGGCTTTATCGACCAGACATCGGACAAACTCTACCAACTCACCACCAACGGTCAGCGCGCAGCTACCTGCCTATCCTACATCTGCAAGAGCCTGGAAGCTTCAGCTCAAGCGCGACCCTCGATCGTACCTTAAAAACTTACCATTTCAGCCAGCTACTCCCCTGTGAAGTTTTCTTCACAAGGTCATCCGCTATTGGTGATTACTTTTATCTGGTTTTGCTGGCAACCCCTTCCTAAGATAGGCACCATCACCGATGATCTATTCATCGAATCAACACAACAACTGCCACATGGAGGTAAGTACATGAGAAGATTTATTTTTTGTCTGACCCTGGTGTTTGTGGGTCTGACAGCAAACGCCTTTGCCAACCAGTATGAAGGCTGGAAAACCGAGGGCTACGCCGGTCCGGATACCTGTAAAATGTGCCACGCACAGGAGCACAAAGACTGGTCAACCAGCTGGCACACGATGAAGACAGAATGGGGCCCAGCCTTCCCGGAAATCTACAACAGCTATTCCGATGAGCGTTATCCCTGGGGCAAGGAAAAGATCTACCCCTGGATCGTCCGTGACTGGGACAAGCTTGATACCTACGTGATCCTTGATCGCAAAGATGCCAATACCAACTACATCGACATCGAGAAGGTCGCCCTCAAGGATGTCGAATTGATCATCGGCAGCCAGCGCAAGCAGCGCTACGCCATGTATTATGACGGCGGCCCGCGCAAGGCCTGGCTGGCCACGACCCAGGATCGCGGTATCTCCTGGACCCTGGACAAATCCACCGTGGTTGATTACCCCGGCAACAAGGAGCGCGCCGGCTATAAATTCCTGTTCATTGAAGTCAGACCAAAAGACGGCGATATCAACAAGAACAACTATGGCACCTGGCGTTCCTGGCAGGAGCAGTGCATCGGTTGCCACACCACCGGTTTCGATGCGGATGCCTGGTATCAGGCTAAGGATGACTATATCGCCGGCAAGCGCGAGCACCTGCGCGATACGTTCGCAGTCACCACCAATATCTCCTGTGAAGCCTGTCACGGCCCGGGTGCAGCCCATGCCAAAAAACCCTCCAGTGCCAATATCGTTAACCCGGCCAAACTGACTGATCCGGCTGCGCGCATGGTTTCCTGTAACAACTGTCACACCCGCGCCCAAACCAACGTCAAATACGGTAAGGGCTCCAACGACAACCGTGGTTTCATCCAGGGGCAACACACCTATGAAGAGGTGATGCAATACACCCGTCCAGCCTGGGGCAAGGGTAACCGTCAGGTCTCCATTGACGGCAAGGGGCGCCGTGACCATCAGCAGGATATGGACCTGATGCTCAGTTCTACCATTGTCGGCTCTCACAGCACCCACGCCCAGATGGCCTGCTTTGACTGCCATGCCACCCACAATGTCGGCAATAATCCGGAAAGCCCCTGGTTGTTCGACAAGACGGCTGTTGAAGTCTGCGCCAAGTGCCACGGCAATCAGGCCGAAGCTGTCCTCAAAGCCTTTGATGGTCGCAGCGGCTGGGATCGCTACAAATACGGCAACTGGAACAACGAGGGTGGCCGCGTCGCCAACAAGCAGCACATCTTCAACCTGGATGACCAGGGCCGCTCTTTTGGTTTGCCCCCGGAAAAATACCACTGGGCGCTGAAAAAAGATGGCAAAGCTAATGTCGAAGCAGACTGGCTGGCGATCTGGCCCTGGGAAAAAGCGGAGTACGAAAGCAAGGGGATGAAGGTTGCCATTGAAGCAACCCCCTGGACCAAGTAATTCTTCAAAATAACAGCTCTACAGCATAACCTGCAGGGGATCTGTCAAAATGACCGATCCCCTGTTATTATTCAAAAACAGGTGTTTTTCAAATATCCATCACCTCTTCGTTAGGCAAACAGCTACCATCAAATAAGGATCCCGCTATCAAGGCCATCAATATTGAAAAGCTGGAGTTGAGGGCTGCAGGCTCCACCCTGTTCTCAAACCTGTCCCTGACCCTTGAACCTGGCGAGAAGCTCCTGATCAAAGCCCCTTCCGGCTTTGGTAAGTCCACCCTGCTGCGCGCCCTGCTGGGCTTTGTCCCCATCAGTGCAGGATCTATCAGCATATTCGGTAACGAATTGACATCTCGGTCTGCCTGGCAATTACGCTCCCGCATGGCCTACGTCGACCAGGAACCGGATCTGGGTGATGACTCTGTTGAAACGGTCTTTTCGCGCCCGTTCAGTTATAAAAGAAACCGCCATCTGCACCTGACGTCCCGGCGCATTACCGAACTGATGAGCCAACTAGGTCTGCCCGACTCATTGCGATCAAAAAAGATAACTACTCTTTCCGGCGGGGAAAAACAACGTATCGCCCTGATCAGCGCCCTGCTCCTTGAGCGTGAGATTTTATTACTCGATGAGCCAACCTCCGCTCTGGATGAAAAAACGACCCTTAGCGTCGCCCGGCTGCTGAGGGAGATGAAAGAACTGACAATTCTGGCCATATCCCATGATCCGTCTCTGGCCGGCGCCCTTGACCGGACGGTTGACCTGCGGCAACACACCCGGGAACCATTATGACCATTAGTGAACTCAGCTTTTTTAATCTGGCTCTGGCCTATCTGATGTTTATTGTCCCACTGGCGATCATGATGTGGCTGCGGCTACCGATGATCAGTGACACCCTGATTGCCATGGTGCGCATGACCCTGCAGTTGCTGTTTGTCGGTTTTTACCTGCAGGTTGTTTTCAAAATCAACAGCATCCTGCTGACCGGTTTATGGCTGTTGGTCATGATTGTCATAGCTGACCTCTCCATTGTCCGCAGTTGCGGCCTGCGTTTGCGCGCTGTCGCCGGCGGGGTCTTTATATCTCTGCTGGTCGGCACCCTGATGCCCTTGCTATTTTTTGTCTTCTTTGTATTTCAGAACTCCGCAGCTCTGGGTGCCCAATATGTCATCCCGATCAGCGGGATGATTCTGGGCAACTGTCTGCGTGCTGATATCGTTGGCATGCAAACCTTCTATGAAAGCCTGCGGCGCCAGGAAAAAGCCTATATTCACGCCCTGGCCCAGGGCGCCGGACTGATGGAAGCGCTACTGCCCTTCGTGCGCAAAGCCTTTCATGCCGCTCTGGCTCCCACCGTTGCGGCCATGGCAACCATTGGACTGGTGGCCCTGCCGGGGATGATGACGGGAGTGATTCTGGCCGGGGGTGACCCGATGACAGCCATCAAATATCAGATTGCGATCATGATCGCGATTTTTACCGGCACGGCACTGACGGTCCTGCTCGCCATTTTTCTGACCATCAGGGGTAATATCGGCAGGGACGGACTATTGAAGCAGGAAATTTTTGCAGACCAGAAGTAAATCCTGGTGTATCTGTTCAGCACCGGATCTTCGGATCCGAGGTCAAGGGACGCGATTATTTCCTATGGGGTCATCCCTGACCGCTTGTGGTCGCCGGCCATGGCGACAAACATCCTTGCCACAGGAACCCCGACCCTGCGCAAGGACAGTGCTGAATAGTTACATCCTGTTCAGGGGGCCGGTTTTCTATCCGTGCAACGGCTCCATTCTCTCTCTGACCGCTTGGTACTGCTGGGGGCTGCCGATCAGTGCCACCAGATCGCCGACCGCAAATACCAGATCAGCTGAGGGGTTGCTGATAAAGTTCCCTTCTCGCAGAACCCCGACCACCGATGCACCAGTCTGCTGACGCAGGTTGATTTCACGCAGACTTTTTCCCACCAGCAAACTTTCCTCCTGAATTTCTTCCCAGGTCAGCTCAATCAGATCACGGGCGTGTTTGAGCAGATGAAGATCCTGCTCTACCGTCTGCTGACCACGGTCGCCATAATAGCGTTCGCGCCGCGCATCATCGGTAAATTTCTGGATCAAGGGTACCGGAATATGTAGATTCAGCAGAGCCTGCCGGGCGATTTCAAGCCCTGCTTCCAATTCCGGATTAATAACCATATACACCCCATCTTCATAAAGGGCCTTCATCTGTTCTGCCCCCACAGCCCGGACCACCATACTCAGGTCAGGATAATTCAGGTGGACATGACGAACGATCGCCTCGGTGGTGACAATATTAGGAACAGTGATCAACAGCTGTTTTGCCGCGGCGATATTGGCCGCTTCCAGCACTACCGGTGAGCCGGCATCGCCGAAGATGACCGGGTACCCCAGTTTTTTACTCTCCTTGATAGAATTCTGGGCAAGCTCGACCAGGACAAAAGGCACGTCAAGTTTGGTCAGGATGTGAGCCACGCTCTGTCCCACCTGCCCGCTCCCGGCAATCACGACATGGCCGTGCAACCCTCCAGGGGGGAGGTTGAAAGATTCCAGTTTTTCACGCTTGAACAGGCGCTGCTGTAAACGATACAAGGGGGCGGTAAAACCGGAGACCAAGGGTGTCATCAACATGCTGATGATGGTTGCAGAGAGCAAAAATGAATGCTGCTCCATACTCAGAAAACCACCTCCATAACCAACCTGCCCCAGAACAAAGGAAAATTCACCGACCTGGAACATCCCCAGAGCCACCGCCAGCGGCACAATATTGCCATAACCGAAAGCGCGGGCGATGATGGCCATAATCACTGCTTTACCAACCGATACCAGCATGACCAGCTTAAAAACTCCGAACCAGTGTTCAATCAGAAACTGGGGATTGAGCAGCATACCAACCGAGGTAAAAAACAGCAGACCAAACAGATCGCGCAGGGGGATAATGTCGCTTAACGCCTGATGACCGTAGTCCGACTCACTCAGCACCATCCCGGCAACAAAAGCCCCGAAGGCAAAAGAAAGACCAACCAGATAAGTGGCATAGCCGATGCCCAGGCCGATGGCGGTAATGGTCAGCAGAAACAGTTCACGGGAGTTCCAGCGGGCAACCCGCATCAGCAGAAACGGTAACAAGCGGGTACCAAGCAACAGCATAATAGCCAGAAAAATGATGGATTTGACCACTGCCCCACCCAACAGAGGCAAACCAGCCGCCGGATTGGTGATTTGCGGCAGCAGAATCAGCAGAGGGACAACCGCCAGATCCTGAACGATCAGAATGCCGATCATCACCCGACTCGACAGGGTTCCCATCATTCCCTGGGCCATCAATGTCTTGAGAATCACCATGGTGCTGGAAATGGAAATCAGCCCTCCCATCCACAAGGACGGGCCGGTCTCCCAACCGAACCAACGACCAATCAGGTAGCCATAAGCGATGGTGGTCAGAATCTGGATCGGACCACCGATCAGCGCCACATACTTAACCGGCTTGAGTTCCTTCAGAGAAAATTCCAGCCCCAGGGCAAACAGCAACAAGGCGACGCCGATTTCCGCGAGTTTCTCAATTTCATGGACTTCCGACATGGATAAGCCACCGGCAAACGGTCCAATCGCCACCCCGGCCAGGATGTAGCCCAGGATCAGCGGTTGACGCAGACGCTGGGCAATCAAACCACCAATCAATGCGGCGACCACAATAACAACAATATCAGCGGCAATCCCCATAAAGCTTCCCTTCTATGTGATCCATTCCATTACTTAAATTTTTCGCAACTATTCACCACTGTCCTTGTGCAGGATCGGGGTTGCTGTGGCAAGGGTGTTTGTCGCCATGGACGGCGACAACAAGCGGTCAGGGATGACGAAAATGCGTCCCTTGACATCGGGACCCCGATCCGGTGCTGAACAGATACAATTTTTCGTAATCAAAGATAGTCTGCTGAACTCACGCTGTCAAAGTAAGTCGGTAATTTCACCATCCCAACCCTTGCCAGCAAAACCTTCAGCATGCGAGAGTATAATTTATTCAACCCGTTTTTGTTGGAACAAGTAAGGACATTATTATCATGAAGAAGCTCATTCTTTTGTCAACACTGGCACTGTTCATGATACAGACTGGCTGCTCCGATGGCGATTGGCGCACTGCCAGTCGAGAACCGGCAGGAATAGCTCCGGACCCGGCACGCAACCGGGAAGCGGTGGTTCAGGTCTATGCAGCGCGCGCCTGGGGTTGGCGGGGCTGGTTTGCCGTCCATACCTGGATTGCGACCAAAGGTACCGACGAGCCCTATTACACTGTCTACGAAGTCATCGGCTGGCGCGGCAACCGTGGTCTGCCGGTGCTGCGGGTTGAGGTTGATGTGCCTGATCGCTACTGGTATGGCAAAAAGCCCCGTCTGCTGGCTGACTTCCGTGGCAGCCAGGTTGATGCGTTGATAGCACAGATTAAAACGGCTGCGCACGACTACCCGTGGGCCAACGAATATCGCGTTTTTCCCGGCCCCAACAGCAACACCTTCACCGGCTGGATTTTAGCTCAAGTCCCTGCCCTTGACGTGCGCCTGCCTTTCTCAGCCATCGGTAGCGGCTATGTAAACTAGTCTTTCACCCGCACAATTCATCGTAACCATCACTTTTTGAATATTCATCAAGCAAAAAGCAGTTATCCCACACCTGTCGTCACTACCTTTTTGCGTTTTTTAGTATCTGTGCAGCGATTGATTTATTTCTGCAACCAGACAACAGGAAGGCAACTATGGTTGCACCATCCTGTAATACCTTCAGGACCATAAAGCGCTCAACTTCCTTGTGCCGGCTGATCTCTCCTGTTAGAATTTTCAACTGACGGCAATGATTTTTTGTTTTTTTCAACACTGCCGCTGCAACAAACCTCAGCAGGAGAGCTACCCCGATGACCGCACCACAAGAACCTCTTTACCAGACAGATAATCCTCACCATATCGACCCGGATCAGATCATCAAGCAACTTGACAGCCCGACAAAGGGGCTGAGTCAGTCCGAAGCCCAGAGAAGGTTGGAAAAAGTCGGCTACAACCGCTTGCCTGCTGCGGAAAAAGAAGGGATTTTAAAGCGTTTTTTCAAACACTTTCATAATCTGCTGATCTACGTGCTGCTTGCTGCTGCGCTGTTAACGGCACTCCTCGGTCACTGGATCGATACCGGCGTCATTCTTGCCGTGGTCATCATCAATGCGGCCATCGGTTTCATTCAGGAAGGCAAAGCTGAAGAGGCCCTGGAGGGGATTCGCAAAATGCTGTCGTTACAGGCCCTGGTCTTGCGGGAGGGGCGCTGGGTGGAAATCAATGCTGAGGAACTGGTTCCCGGCGACCGCGTCAAGCTGCGTTCCGGCAACCGCGTGCCGGCTGATATGCGGCTGATTGAAACGACTCATCTGCAGATTGAAGAATCAGCCCTGACCGGTGAATCAATGGCGGCGGACAAATCCACCGCAGCGGTTGCTGCCGACGCCGGTATCGGTGATCGTTACGGTATGGCCTTCTCCGGCACCTTGATCACCACCGGTCGTGGCATCGGCGTCGTCACCGCCACCGGCATCCACACTGAGATCGGCCGCATCAACACGATGATAGCCGAGGTCGAAAAAATTGCCACGCCCCTGACCCGCCAGATGAACAGCTTTGGCAAACTGCTATCGGTCGTTATTGTTGGTATGGCGGTCGTTATGTGGTTTATCGGCTGGTTTTTCCACGAATATACAGTGGGTGAACTCTTCCTCTCCGCCATCGGTTTCGCTGTCGCCGCCATTCCCGAAGGACTGCCCGCTATCTTTACCATTACCCTGGCATTGGGGGTACAACGCATGGCGCGACGCAATGCTATTACCCGCCGACTCAGTGCCATTGAAACCCTGGGTTCGGTTACGGTGATCTGCTCAGATAAGACCGGCACATTAACCCGCAACGAAATGACGGCTCGCCATCTGGTCACTGCCGGCGACAGTTATGAAGTCGGTGGTACCGGTTATGCGCCGGAAGGAATAATCACCCACCAGGATCATGGCGATAAAGCGCTGAATTTCAAAGAGCATCCGGAAGTTTTTAATCTGATTGAGACCATGGCTGTCTGTAACGACTCGGAGATTGTCGAAAAGGACCAGCAGTGGCAGGTCACTGGTGAACCTACGGAGGGCGCCTTGCGCACCCTGGCAGCTAAGGCCGCTGTTGATGACAGCCACTATGAGCGCGTTGCCACCATCCCCTTCGAATCACATAACAAGTTCATGGCAACCCTCAACCGGGTTGCTGATGGGGAATTGATGATCTTCGTTAAAGGAGCACCCGATCAACTGCTCGACCGTTCAAGCTTTCAGCGCAGCACGGCCAACGGCGATGAGCCCCTTGATCGCAGCTTCTGGGAAGATCATGTGGAGAAGCTCAGCAGCCAAGGGCTACGGGTGCTGGCAGCGGCGGTGCGCCCGGCCAAGGAGGGTCAAGACGCCCTGAACATCAGTGACATTGACAGCGATCTCACCTTTTTGGGACTAGTCGGTATCATTGACCCGCCCCGACCGGAAGCAATCAACTCCATTGCCATCTGTCATCAGGCCGGCATTCAGGTAAAAATGATTACCGGCGATCACGCCGGCACGGCGGTTGCCATCGGTCGAGAAATGGGGATCACCGAAACGGATCAAGTCATTACCGGCACCGAACTGGAAAAAGCATCGGACGAGGAATTGCACCAATTGGCCAAAGACTACAATATCTTCGCCCGCACCAGCCCGGAACATAAGCTGCGCCTGGTCAAGGCGCTGCAAGCCAATGGTGAGGTGGTCGCGATGACCGGTGATGGGGTTAACGATGCCCCAGCCTTAAAACGCGCCGATGTCGGCATTGCCATGGGCATCAAAGGCACTGAAGCCACCAAGGAAGCCGCCGAAGTTGTTCTGGCAGATGACAACTTTACCTCCATTGAGCGGGCGATTGAGGAAGGGCGAACTATTTATGACAACCTGCGCAAAGCGATTCTTTTTATTCTACCAACCAACGGTGCGGAAGGGCTGGTTATTCTCACCGCGATTATTCTGGGTATTGCTCTGCCACTGACTCCGGTCCAGATTCTCTGGGTCAACATGGTGACCGCCGTCACCCTGGCGTTGGCCCTGGCCTTCGAACCGCCCGAGCCGGGGGTGATGGAACGTCCACCACGTCAACCCGGCACCTCGATTCTGGGGGGCATTTTTGTCTGGCGCATTATCTTTGTGTCGATCCTCATTGGTGGTGCTACAATTGCTATCTTTCTCTATGAGAGGAGCCTTGATCTCTCCCTCGACATGGCCCGAACTCTGGCCGTCAATACCCTGGTCTGCGGCCAGGCTTTTTATCTATTCAACAGTCGCTACCTTAAACGCACCAGCCTGAAGCCAGGTCGCCTCATCGCCAATCCCGCGGCCTGGGTGGCCGTGGCCGTTCTGGCCTGTTTTCAATTGTTATTTGTTTATGCACCCATCATGCAGCTATGGTTCGGATCAGCCCCTCTGGAGGCACGTCACTGGTTGATTCCTTTGGGAATCGGGGCTGCCGTCTTTCTTATCGTTGAAGCAGAAAAACTTCTTACGCGCCGGTGGTTATGAAGGTCGTTGGGATCGGATCGAAGGCAACTTGAATTCCACCTTCATTGAGGTTAGTATCAGCAACACCCTTTGTGTGCTCCCAAAATTCAAGAGGATGACTCGATGAAGTTTAAATTGCTATTCTTGGTCAGCCTGCTGGCCACTCTCCTTGCCGGTACCGCAATGGCTGAAACCCGCTATGTTTCCGACACGCTGCTGGTAACCGTACGCAGCAACACTACCAATGACTATCAGGTCCTCGCACGGTTATTATCAAACACCCCGGTAACTATTCTTGGTGAGCAGGGAAGCTTTTACCGGCTTCGTACCGTAGATGGAACCGAGGGTTATGTCCAGAAACAGTATATTACTGGAGAACTCCCGAAAACGCTTATTATTGACCAGCTGCAAAAGCACATTGCTGCCCTTGAAGAAGGCAATCGACAACTGCAGGCGCGCTATACTGAACTGCAAGAGTCTAATGGGGATGCTGCGGAAACCACCAATCTTGTGGTTCAACTGGAAGAAACCCGAACACAGTTGAAACAAGTGACCGAACAGTATGAAAACCTGCGCGAAAATTCTGCTGACGTTCTGACCCTGTACGAAAACAATCAGCTCCTTGAAGAGCAAAACCAGTCGCTGAACCGCGAAGTACAGGTCCTGCGTGAAGAAAACAGCAGCTTTCACCGCTCCAATATGATCCAGTGGTTTCTTGCCGGCGCCGGGGTCTTTCTGGGCGGCTGGTTTATCGGAAAAATTTCCCGACAAAAAACTCGCAGCTTTTCCCGTTGACCTCTATCTGCCCGTCATTGAATTAAACCAGGGCACTGCGCTTTGTCGGTGTCTTGGTTTAACCTTGCAAAGCTAATCGTTTTTTTTATTCTAATAAACAATTTTATCCTTGATTTAAAGGGCCCGATCAGTATCTTTAGCTCCATCTTTATATTCATCAAAGGGGCTTTATGAAAACCAACCGACAACAATTGCTACAGTTGCTGGCTGATCGGGTGATGACGTCACGTGAACTGATCCGGGAACTCGGCATCAGCCAACCGACCCTGTCCCGGCTGATCAACAGCATCCAGAATGACATTGTTGTGATGGGAAAAGGACGTGCAACCTGCTATGGCCTGCCCAAAAAACCAGGACAGGAGGTTAACCGCCTACCGGTTTACAGTATCGATGTTAAAGGCGATGTCCACCCTTACGGTCAACTGACCCCACTACAGGGAGGACAGTACTGGTGGCAGTCCATTACCTGCAGCGGTGAAATTTCCCATCACTTGCCGTGGCAAATCCAGGACTTGTTGATTAACGGTTATTGCGCTCGTGCTTTTGCTCTTCGCTACGGCGACCACCTTAAGCTTTCCCCGCGACTCACTGACTGGACTGAGGAGGACATGCTGATTGCCACCAGTCGTTGTGGTGAGGATCGACCCGGCAACCTGATTCTGGGTGAAGAATCCCTTGCCCGCTATTTTGAGCTGGTACGCAATCCACCCGAATTGATCGAGCTTGGCAGCCAGGCCCTTGAATACCCGCAATTGGCGCTTAAAACCCTGGCCAGAGAGACCATTCCGCTACAGCTTAGCGGAGAACAGCCCAAGTTCTCGGTTTGTCTCAACGAACGTGGCGCCCCCTGCCGGATGCTGGTTAAATTTTCACCAGCGGCAGACAGCAAGGAGGCCAGACGCTATGCTGACCTGCTGGTGTGTGAACATCTGGCACTTGAAGCTATCCGCATCGCCGGATTGAATGCCGTGCGTTCACGGCTGGTCATCAGCGGTAATCAGACCTTTTTATGTATCAAACGATTTGATCGCCGCGGTCTGTTCGGACGTCTGCCGGCCACGTCGCTGCGCGCCCTGCACTCCCGCATCCAGGAGCCTTGCGATGATTGGGTGTCAGCGGCAACCCGCCTGCAGAAGCAGGGGATTATTTACCTTAGTGAAGCCAGAAAACTTCACTGGTTGGCTCTGTTCAGCGACATGATCGGTAATGCTAATCAGCATTTTGGCAACATTTCTTTTTTGCCCCACGGTAAAGACAATTACCTTCTGGCGCCGGCCTATGGGATGCGCCCAACCATCTATGAACCCCTGGCCGGTGAAATTCCGGCACGCCTGTTCACTCCGCCATCGCTGCGCAAAGAAGCAGAGGGCGAACTTGCTGCTGCCCGACAAGCTGCTATTCTTTTCTGGAAGAGTGCCGCGATTGATGAGCGTATCTCTGAAGGTTTTCGCCAGATCTGCTTTGAAAACTGTGAATTATTGCAACTGCAGGAACAAGGGAGCAAAAGCCCTTAGCCAAGTCAGGATTTTCTCATAAACAGAGAGCAACATCATTTATCATTTATGCTACTATGGTTAGCAAGGTTCACCACCGCTCCTTTTTCCTCTTGCTGCCGGCTGGAATCTGATCGATGAATGACACGCCAAGAATTCTTTTTATTGATGAAGATCCCGGGATACTGGCTGCTCTGCAGACATTACTGCAAAACGAGGAGTGGGAATGCCATTTTGTTTCAAGCGCCGGCCAGGCGCTGCAGCACCTGGTGGACCACCCCGTTGATCTGGTGGTCAGTGCTGCCGTCATGCAGGAAATGGACGGCAACAGCCTGCTCTGGGAAATCCGCGAGCGCCACCCAACGACCATTCGTCTGCTCCTGACGGGTCACCCCCACCATACCAGGGTCCTGCAAGCTTTAGCCCAAGGGTCCACCCAGCAGATCATTCCCAAACCCTGGATTGATCTCGAACTTAAGGAAATCCTCCGTAGCGCCCTGCGGCAGGCGCACTATCAGCGCAAGTACGGCTTGGAGTTGCAAAAGCTGATCAATACCATTCCCCTGCTTCCAACCTTGCCGGAAACCTATAGTCAGGTGCGCGCCTGTATCAGCGATGATGACATCGACATCGAAGGAATGGCGGAGGCCATCAGTGAGGATGTCAGTCTGTCCGCCACCCTGCTGCATTGGGGCAACTCAGCCCTTTTTGGTCAGCGCTTTCTCGTCGACTCGATTAAAAAAGCGATTATTGTCTTGGGCACGGACATCGTCGAAAATCTGGTATTGTCGGAGGCAGTGTATCGGGCGGTCAAAACCGATACCAGTAAAGTTCCCGGGTTTGATATCAACCGCTTCAAAAAACATTCGATTGCCTGCGCAACAATTTCCCGGTTACTGATCAAGCTGACCTACAGCAGCAATGTCGGCATGCAGGACCGTGCTTTTATTGCCGGACTGCTTCACGATATAGGCAAATTGTTACTGGCTAACTACCTGCCGGACAAATTCCAGCAAGCGATTGACCTTGCTGACACAAATCAATGGTCTCTGCTAAAGGCAGAACCTAGTATCTACGACACAGATCACGCTGAAATCGGGGCCATGCTGGCACAATGGTGGAATTTGCCACCCTTTTTGGTCGAAGCCATCCGCTCCCACCATCACCTGCGCACCACCCCGATTGAACCGGAGGTCAGCGCTGCGGCCTACGCAGGGAATATTCTTGCCTGTCAGTTCAACTTTTGTGCCCGCCAGGGAACGAACGAGAGTGATTTGCCCGACGGCTGCTATGAGCGCTTTCACCTGAATGACGAAGTCATTGACCTGCTTAAACATAAAACCCGGGAAGTGCTCAGCCAACTCCCCACCTGATTACATTAAACCTCTTGCATAGCAATCTGTTCTGATCCAGCCTCCTTTTGACTTTCACCGGTACCTTCCGGCATAGTAAGAGACTGTTTACCCCCCTTCATTCTGCAATCAATGGGATACTGACCGTTTTAGCCGAGCCAATACGAGTACGTCATGAATATCGAACAGATGAAGATGGTACTCAAAGAAATCCTGACGACGACCGACCTGACTCCTTGTGTGGTTGGTCACCGGGGTGTCGGCAAAACCGCCGGCATTATTCAGGTCTGTCGCGAGATCAAGCGCAGTTATATTCCTTTACGTCTGGGACAGATGGAGGTTGGTGACCTGGTCGGTATTCCCTATCGCGTAGACGAGACCATGCACTGGTCCCGTCCATCCTGGTGGCCGGCCGACAATGCTGCGCCAACAGTTATTCACTGTGATGAACTCAATCGCGCCCAACAGGAAGACACCCTGCAGGCGATTTTTCAGTTTGTTGAACCACCATCCCAGGGGCAACAACGCTCGTTGCACACGCACAAACTGGCACCGCAGCATCGGGTCGTGGTTGCCATCAACCCACCCGACGGCAGCTACCAGGTCACCCCACTGGATCGGGCCCTGCTTGATCGCATGGTGGTCATTCAGGTCGAGTCTGACGCCACCTGCTGGTCTGTCTATGCCCAACAAGCCGGCTTCGATCAATCGGTACGGCACTTTATCGGTTCTCACCAGCACCTGCTGTCCCTGAATAATGCCAGCTTCGATATGCATGTCGAGCCTTCTGAACGCGCCTGGGAAATGATCAGTATTCTGCGCCGTCATTGCCGCTTCCCGCAAGTACTGGAAATGGAGGTCTACAGCGGTGTTATCGGCAAGGAAGCTGCCGTGGCCTTTCTGCAGTGGTGCAATGAGCAACGCTTGCGTCCCTTGAGTGCTCAGGACATTCTGCAACACTGGCCCGAGGTGGCCGGGCAGGCAGAAAAACAACGTGACGATATCCAGGCAGCGACCATCAACGAACTGACCTCCCTGCTGCAGCAACAGATCCATCTCAATGAAGCAGAACAGGATCATCTGGTGGCCTATATCGATATTCTGCCCCGCGATATGCGCTTTGCCATGGTCAAGAGCCTGCTGCGGATCCCGACCATCGCCACAGTTTTGTGCCAGGATAAGTACGACGCCGCGATTCTGGATACGATCCGTAACATCAGTCAGGATGCTTTATAACGCCAATGCGCCAGCTTGAAGATGCCATTGTCAGGTTGCTGAAACAGCGCCCCTTTTACGGCCACTTTCTCCTGCAGTTTCGGCGCCGTCCCTACCAGGGGCGTAAAGCGGTCGCTGTGACCCTGATCGATGCACTGCCGACCTTGATGGTTTCATCGCAGCATTTTGCCTGTTTTTCCAGTGATGAGCAGCAGGCACTGCTCGAACATCTGGTCAAGCATATCCTTCATCTGCACCCGTGCCGGCGCCGGGATCGCCACCCCAGGCTCTGGGATCTGGCCTGCGACCTTGCCATTAACCCCGGAATTGACAACATGCCTGCCGAGGCGCCGCGCCCGGAACGCCTGAAGCTGGGGTTAGGTCTGGCCGCTGAAGAATATTACGACCAGCTTCGACTGATACCACGGCTGGGGGATCAACTCGGCGCCGGCGATGGGGACAATTCCGCTGACATCTCCGGCGAACAGACGACCGACAGATCAGCAGCAACCCTTGAGGCTATGCAGCTGCAACCGCTGGATGATCACCAGCACTGGCAGGACGCTGAACGCACCCCGGAGGCCCTGAGCGAACAAGTAGTACGGCAGATGGTGCAATCGGCCTGGCATGAAAGTAGAGACGAAGGAGCTGGCGATCTGCGGGCCCTGATCCACTCCTACCTGACCCCGCCGACCATCCCCTGGCAACAGATACTGCGCCAGTTTATCGGCACCGCCGGACGGGTCGGCAAAACCGCTACCTGGAAGCGGGCCCATCGCCGTTTCGATCAGACAACGCCGGGAATTCGCAAAAAACAATATCTGAACCTGGTGGTTGGTATTGATGTCAGTGATTCCACCGATACCCAGCCTCTACGTGAAACCTTCGCCGGAGAACTACTAAGGATTGCCCAGGCACGGCAAAGCCGGATAACCGTGCTTTATGCGGGCAGCCGGATTCAGAAAATTTCGACCTTTAGCGGCAACCCCGCTGTCATCGAAACCTTTCGTGGCGGTGGTTTTACCGACCTGCGTCCGATTTTCGACTATGCCCGACTCATGCAACCCCGCCCTGCGGCGATTATCTACCTGACCGATGGCTTTGGCCCCGCCCCGGAAGCATCAGACATTCCGACCCTGTGGGTACTATCGCCAGAGGGGCAAAAGCCGGTAACATGGGGGCTGGAATTGCGACTTGACAAGCTACTGGAGACGTTATGACAACGACCCAACCACCCCCCATGTCAGAAGACAGCGTAACCGCCATGCTCTCGGCAGCGGGGGCACGAGTCAGAGGGCGCGCCGGGCGGAGTGATCACTACGGGTCGCCGCGCGATTTGTCCTTTGAGGTCAAGGCACTGTTCCCCAACCAGCTGGGATTACAGATTACCGCCCGTCAGTACAACTATCGTGACCCCTGGGAAGCCAGCGGCAGAGTCAATGACCTGGTTGACGTGGCTCTGTTATTCGAAGGAAACTACAGCCAATTGCCCAAGGGCTACCGCTACTTTCAAGGCACCGACACGGAAGAAAATCTCGATTCCGACCAATTACAGGAACTGATTGAGGCGATTGCGACCATCAATCCCAAGCTCTTTATCTTGCAGAACCTGACCGGCGACCTGTAGCAAAGAAGCCGGAGCAAAATGGCCATAGATTTAAATATTGCAACTATTCACCACTGTCCTTGTGCAGGATCGGGGTTGCTGTGGCAAGGGTGTTTGTCGCCATGGACGGCGACAACAAGCGGTCAGGGATGACGAAAATGCGTCCCTTGACATAGGAACCCCGATCCGGTGCTGAACAGATACTAAATATTTTTACTGATTTCAGTCACAACAATGTTATAGTAAAAAAATATCATGAGCATTCTCAAAACAAGGTTGTCTACATGGGGCGTCAAAAAAACCCGTTAATCCTCACCATTGACGATGAAGATCCGATCCGCAACAGCTTCCAGCTGTTTCTGGAAGATCATGATTTTGACGTGGTTGAAGCGAGGAGCGGGCGCGAAGGACTGGAGGTCTTTCGCCGCGAAAAGCCGGATCTGGTTCTATGCGATCTGCGTATGCCGGAGATGGACGGACTCGAGGTTCTCCAGACGATCAGGGCGGAATCTCCAGACACTCCGATTATCGTCGTTTCCGGCACCGGGATTATCGGTGATGCGATAGAGGCAATCCATCGCGGGGCATGGAACTATCTGCTTAAACCGATTCAGGACATGTCGGTTTTGTTGCATGCGATCAATCAGGAGCTTGAGCGGGCGCGCCTGATCATTGAAAACCGCGCCTATCAGGAACACCTTGAAGAAGAGGTCACCCGCCGTACCGCTGCGCTGCAGAAGGCCATCAACGACCTCAACGAATCACATTTCAAGCTACGCAAGAGTGAAGAAACCTACCGCTCCATTTTTGAAAATTTACAGGATGTCTATATCGAATTTGCCGGTAACGGCGTGATCCTGGAAGTCAGCCCATCCATCTCCGCAATTTCAGCGTTCAAGCGTGATGAATTAATCGGCACCAAAGTTGAAGGGCTCTTTCCCCTGACACAAGAGCGCGACGAGCTATTCGACCTCCTCAATCAAAGCGGCCAGATTCGTGATTTCGAGATCCACCTGCGCGACAAAGACCAGCACGATATCCCCTGTTCCCTTAACGCCAGTTATCAGGGGATCGAGCGGGAAAATGCTGACAAAATCTGTGCAACGCTGCGCGACATCACCGAACGCAAACAGGCTGAGGCAAGGATTGAATATCTGGCGTACTATGATGCCTTGACCGAGCTGCCGAATCGTCGCCTGCTGATCAATCGCCTGGAGCAGAACCTTTCTCGTGCCAGACGCTATGGCCACTATGGTGCCATGCTTTTTCTGGATCTGGATCGTTTTAAAAATATCAATGATTCCCTCGGCCACCCGATCGGTGATGATCTCCTCAAGCAGGTCGCTGAACGTCTGGCGACCGATATGCGCAGCGAGGATACCATCTCACGTCTGGGAGGAGATGAATTCGTCGTCCTCTTATCTGACCTTGGCACAGAGTCGGCAGCGGCAGCGACGGCTGCTCAACAAAAGGCAGAAAACATCAAGGAACGTCTGACCGAACCCTATATCATTCGTGACAACATTCTGCATATCACCCCGAGTATCGGAGTTGCCATGTTTCCGTCGGTGGACGGCAGCTACGAAACCGGCAGTGATATCCTGCGTTATGCCGATACTGCCATGTACCGGGCCAAGGATGATGGGCGCGACACCATTCGCTTCTTCCTGCCAAGCATGCAGGCGGCGGCTGACTATCGGCTCGCCCTGGAAAAAGAACTGCGCCATGCCATCGAACGCGATGAATTGTCACTTTATTTTCAACCGCAGGTCGATTATCACGGCAACATCCTTGGCGCTGAGGCGCTGATTCGCTGGACCCACCCAACCAAGGGATTTATTTCACCCGGCACCTTTATTCCCATTGCCGAAGCCAGTGGCTTGATTCTATCGATTGGTGAATGGGTATTGCGAACCGCCTGCCGGCATTTAAAACAGTGGAACGATCAAGGACTGGGACTGACTCATCTCGCCATTAACGTCAGCCCCCGCCAGTTCCGCCAACCTGAGTTTGTCGGCCAGGTTCAGTCGATCCTGGATGAAACCGGGGTCAACCCGAGCATGGTCTGCTTTGAACTGACGGAAGGTCTGGTGATTGATAATATTATCGACACGATTGAAAAAATGCAGGGGTTAAAAAAACTGGGACTGCAACTTTCCATCGACGATTTTGGCACCGGCTATTCTTCCTTGACCTATCTGAAAAAAATGCCCCTGGATATTCTCAAAATTGATCAGTCCTTTGTTCGTGACATTGAAACCGATGCCAATGATGCCGCCATTGTTGCCACCATTATTGCCATGGCCGAACATCTTTATCTTAAGGTGATTGCCGAAGGGGTCGAGACCCGCCCTGAACTCGACTTTCTCAAGCAGAATGGATGTAATCTTTTTCAGGGCTATCTGTTCAGCCGCCCGATTCCAGGTCACCAATTTGTCGATTTACTCGCGAAGGGTATCCCACAGACCGGCAGTTAATCCATGCCAGACCCCGATCTCTACACCAGGATGTTGCCCTGAACCATAACCTGAACAGGTTTTATCTGCGTCAGCCATCCAACTATTTCACAGGAGAGGAAGTATGAGCCAACAACCAAAGGTTATTATCGAAACCAGCAAAGGGTCGATCACCATTGCCCTGAATCAGGAAAAAGCCCCGATCTCTACTGAGAATTTTCTTGGTTATGTGCGCAACGGCTTTTATGATCAGACAATTTTCCATCGGGTTATCCCCAACTTTATGGTCCAGGGTGGCGGTTTTACTGCTGACATGAAACAAAAAGGAACCAGCCGGCAAATTAAAAACGAAGCCGACAACGGTCTTAAAAATGTCCGCGGTTCTATCGCTATGGCACGCACCCAGGTGGTAGACAGTGCCACCAGTCAATTTTTTATTAACCTGGTCGACAACAGTTTTCTCGACCACCAGGGAAAGACTCCCAACGCTTATGGTTACGCCGTATTTGCCCAGGTCACTGACGGCATGGAGGTTGTTGACGCTATCGCCAAGGTGCCAACCGGCAATTCCGGCCATCATCAGGATGTTCCCAAAGATGCCGTCTTGATCCTGAAAGCCACCATCGTCGAATAAAAAAAGGGTCGCTGCGAAGACCCCTTTCTTCGCAGCGCCCCCCCCCCACTACCCACTACCCACTACCCACTACCCACTACCCACTACCCACTACCCACTACCCACTACCCACTACCCACTACCCACTACCCACTACCCACTACCTATCAAACCGCCAACGGCAAAACCAACCTGAAAACACTCCCCTGCCCCGGGCATGACTCGACCTGCAACCGACCACCGGCCTCGTCAATAATCCGGTGACAGATCGTTAATCCCAGACCGGTTCCTTCTCCCGGTGCCTTGGTGGTATAAAAAGGATCAAAAATTCGGGGAAGATGACCCGCTGCAATACCACAGCCATTATCTTTGATCTGCAGCCAGACATGATCCGTTCCGCATCCGGCGGTCAGCTCAATCGCCCCTTTTTTTTCACAGGCATGAACAGCATTGATCAACAAATTGATATAGACCTGATGAAGTTTTTGCCGATTTATCTGTACTATGGCGGAAACCTCAGCCAGTTGATCAGCGACCCGCACCTCTTTGAACGTACCCTGGCGCGCAAGCAGATCCCGACAGTCGCGTAATTCAGCGATACAGTCAACCTCATCAATACTGTTTTTATCCGCCGGTCGAGAAAAGTTGAGGAGCTCACGTACCAGATAATCAATCCGCTGGGTTTCGGTCAGACACCGCTGCGCGACGTCCCTATCGGCCGCACTCAAGCGGGTTTTAAGCAACTCAAGATAGCCGATCAAGGCCGCTAACGGATTGCCAAGTTCATGCGCCAGGCCGGCGGCCAGTTGACCCACGGATGCCATTTTTTCACTGCGGATCAGCTCATCACGAGCCTGTTGTAATTGCCGATTGGTCTTTTTCAGTTCTTCAATATGAATACCCGTTTGCGCCTGACTTTTATCCAGGGCCATCACCATGTCATTGTAGGCGGTGGCAAGTTGAGCTAATTCTGTCGGCCCGGTGATCGGCAGGCGAGTATTCAAATCACCACGACCGACATCCCGGGTCGCCCGCAATAACAGTTTAGCCGGCTTGATAATATTGCGCTGAAGCAGATAATAACCGGCAGCAATCAGTACCAGACCATAGAGGGCCACATAGATCAGCAGTATTTTAAGGGCATCCAGCAACTGCAGACGGATATCCTCCAGGCTGAAGTGCATCTCCAGCACGCCGGCAAAGCGCTGATCGACATAGAGGGGAAGAGCCAGATGAACCCCGGCATCGGTTGCACCAAACAGATTAAGCAGGGCCGGAAAATTGACCCGCAATTCCATATTACCGGTAAGTTTGACCTGTTGACGGCGGGGCAGACTAAACGGCTGTTGTCCAGTGCGGGTGAAGGATTCCACCGCATTGAGATCCTGATCATACAGCCACCAGCCGTTGCAATTAGCATTCTCACTCAGCTTATCCAGCAAGCGTTGGCGTGACGGACCGGGGTGAGAGGAATCGGCTGACTTCTGCTGTTGCGCTAAAGCGAGGGCGACAAAACGGGCAGTTTCATCCAGGTGACGCAAGCGTTCCGCCAGCAAACGTTGCTCGGTCAGTCGCAACATCAGCATACCGCCTAACAATAGAGCTGCAACCAGAAGAAACGTCAGAGTAACCAGGATTTCAGTACGTAAACCAACATGTTTTTTCACAACGACAGAGCCCCGCAGCGTTGATGACCATTCCTGTTCACTACCATATTTCATCGGGAAAATGAATCTTGTTTGTCAAAGTGCCCCCGAACAGGTAATAATAGTCAAAGATCCACAGTTTGAAACGTTCTTCACTACATCACCATCAAAGGATTTCCTTATGGCTAAAGTGCTCTATCTTGACGAAAATGTCTGTATCGGTTGTGAAACCTGCACCCGGATCAGTCCCAGGGTTTTTCATATGGTGTCGGAACATAAAGCCGGCATTCTTGACCCAAAGGGCGATCGTATTGAAAAGATTGAGGAGGCGATGGACAACTGCCCGGTGGCCTGCATCACCTGGGATGATTAAAGCGATGCGCCTGTGATGGAAACCAGATTAAAACCGGCGGATCTGATTGATCGATATTATCTGTCCAACCTGACGGCGCGGACAATCCTTCTTGACCACAGCCGCCGGGTCTCCCGCCGGGCACTTAAAATCGCCCGATCGCTCTGCCGGAGAGGACAGAACCCTGATCTGCAGTTTATCGCCGAAGCGGCCATGCTGCACGATATCGGCATGATCTTCACCAATGCCCCCGACATCGGCTGTCACGGTGAGGTGCCATATCTGCAGCACGGCATTATCGGCGCCCGGTTACTCGAAGGGCTGGGACTGCCCGCGCATGCACGGGTGTGCGAACGTCATACCGGGGTAGGATTGACAGCGGCAGAAATCGAACAGGCCAACCTGCCCCTGCCCCGGCGTAATCTGCTTCCGGAAACCCTGGAAGAGAAGATTATCTGCTATGCCGATCTCTTTTACTCAAAAGATCCGGACAAATCGAACCTGGTCAAAAGCATCGACAAGGTACGTAAACAACTCAAGGGCTTCGGTCGTGACAAGGTGATTGTTTTTGATCGTTGGTTGGCCGATTTTGAACCGGAAGAGGGTTGCTGATGGAGGCCTGGATCCAGCAAATCCTGATGTTTCTTCCTGCCGGTGGCAAATATCATTTTCTGATCTTTTTTGTCGCCTTCGCAGAATCACTACCGGTTGCCGGTCTGCTCATCCCGGGCAGTACCATCATCGTTCTGGCTGGTTTTCTTGTTGTTGCCGGCAAAGGCAACCTGGCAACCCTGATCCTGCTGGCTGTCCTTGGTGCCCTGTGTGGTGATCTGCTCAGCCTGTGGCTGGGCAAAAGCTATGGGGGCATTTTTTTACGCATGCGTTTTTTCCGCCGCCGCCGAACGATGATCCGCTACGCCCAGAAATTCTTCCTCACTCATGGTGGCAAAAGCTTGTTTTTTGCCCGCTTTTTGGGACCGATCCGCGGGATTGTTCCATTTATTGCCGGTCTGTCGCAGATGCCCGGGCGTGGGGCAACCGGCTACATCCTGATCAGTTCAATCCTCTGGGGTATCTGCTATCCGGGTCTCGGCTATCTCGGCGGCAGCAGTCTGCAGCAGGCCCAGACGATGGGTGCACGTTTCGGCCTGGCCGTTTTCCTGCTGCTGCTGGTCGTTCTGGTCCATTACCAGGTTAAAAAACTGTTCCGGTAAGTACCGCCGTCATTAACAAAGGCCACCCGTAAACCGGGTGGCCTTTGTTGGTAACATATCTTATCAGGTTAATGGATCAGGCTCCGTACCCCTCCATCTCATCAAACTGCAGATACTGGTAAATCTGGGCTTCTTTAGGAGCAATGCGTTCCTTGTATACCGCAAAGTACTCAGCCGGAGTCGGCAATTTGCCAACATTGGCAACGACGGCACCAAGTTCGGCCGAGCCCAGATAAACCTGCGCACCATCACCAATGCGATCATCAAAGTTCCTGGTACTGGTAGAGTACATATTGACCTTGTCCGGCACCCGGGCCTGGTTTCCCATGCACAGGGAACAACCGGCAATTTCAAGCCGGGCTCCTTTCGCACTGAAGACCGAGAAAACCGCTTCTTCTTTGAGTTTTTCCTGATCCATCCGGGTCGGCGGGCAGACCCAGGTACGTACGTTGGGGTTGAACTTCTCCCCACGCCAGATTTCAGCAGCAGCGCGGAAGTGACCGATATTGGTCATACAGGAACCGATGAAAACATCCTGGATTGATGTCCCCTGGACGTCTGAAAGAAGCTTCACATCATCAGGGTCATTCGGGCAGGCCAGAATCGGTTCGGTGATCTCGGCCAGATCGATCTCGATAACGGCTGCATACTCAGCATTGGAGTCGGCGCGAATCAGCTTGGGATCCTTGAGCCAATCCTTGACCGCATCGATCCGGTTACGCAGCGTCTCTGCATCCTGGTAGCCATCCTTGATCATCTTCTCCATCAGAGCGATATTGGAACGCAGGTAAGCGCAGACGCTCTCCTCCGATAGCTGGATACAACCAGCAGCCGCAGAACGCTCAGCAGCTGCATCGGTCAGTTCAAATGCCTGCTCGACCGACAGGTCGGGGAGCCCTTCCATTTCAAGGATACGGCCGTTAAAGATATTGACTTTGTTTTTCTTGGGAACGGTCAACAGGCCTTGTTTGATCGCCCAGTAGGGGATCGCATTGACAGCATCACGCAAGGTAATGCCCTCATTTAGTTTACCCTTGAAGCGGACCAGCACCGACTCCGGCATATCGAGTGGCATAAAGCCGAGGGCACCGGCAAAGGCAATCAGGCCGGATCCGGCTGGGAAGCTGATACCTATCGGGAAGCGGGTGTGGGAGTCACCACCGGTGCCGACCGTATCGGGGACCAACAACCGGTTAAGCCAGCTGTGGATAACGCCATCGCCAGGGCGCAAAGGGACGCCGCCACGCTCGGCAATAAACTGCGGCAGGGTTTTGTGCATTTTAATATCTGCCGGTTTGGGATAGGCGGCGGTATGACAGAAGGATTGCATCACCATGGGCGACTGGAAACGAAGACAGGCGAGTTCCTTCCACTCGTCGGCGGTCATTGGCCCGGTTGTGTCCTGGGAGCCGACCGTGGTCATTTTTGGTTCGCAGGAACAGCCCGGCAACACCCCGGCAACACCGCAGGCATGACCAACCATTTTCTGTGCCTGAGTATAACCCTGCCCTGCTTTCGGCTCAGGATTCTGGACTTGAGCAAAAAGGTCTGAAGCGCCTAGTCCCAACGCCTGGCGCGCAACCCCGGTAAGAGCACGACCAATAATCAAAGGCACCCGACCACCGGCTCGATATTCATCCGGAACCGTAGAGGGCTTAATCTCAAAGGTGGTAATCACCTCACCGGCGGCGCTGGTGACCTCACCTTTGGCGGTATTGATGGTGATAATGTCACCCATATTCAGATTACTGACGTCCATGCGTAATGGCAGGGCACCTGAGTCCTGGGCGGTATTGAAAAAGATCGGTGCAATAACGCCTCCAATAATCACGCCACCGCGGCGCTTATTAGGTACGGCAGGGATATCATCACCGATACACCACAAAACGCTGTTACAGGCTGACTTGCGCGAGGAGCCGGTTCCGACAACGTCGCCGACAAAAGCTACCTGATGGCCTGCAGCGCGCCACTTGGCAATTTCCTCAATACCTCCAGGGAAGCGGGTTTTACCCATTGCCAGAGCATGCAAAGGGATATCCGGGCGACTCCAGGCATCGCCGGCAGGCGAAAAGTCATCGGTATTGATTTCGCCTTCGACCTTAAAAACTTTGACGGTTATCACTTCCGGCAACGCCGGCTTGCCGGTAAACCATTCAGCGTCAGCCCAGCTTTGCACAACCTTCTTCGCTGCTGCATTGGTTTTAGCCAGATCAATAACCTGCTCAGCAGCATCATAGACATAAGTCATTGCAGACAGCGCCTGAGCGGCGGCATCGGCAAGCTCATCATCTTTCAGGGCGTTGATCAGCGGATCGACATTATAACCACCAATCATGGCACCAAGAATCTGAACAGCTTTGACCCGATCAATCAACGGTGACGATTTTGAACCGGTAATCACATCTGCCAGAAATGCCGCCTTGACTTCAGCAGCCGGGTCCACCCCTGGTGAAACCCGTTCAGTCAGCAGATGCAACAGAAATTCTTCCTTGCCCGCTGGAGGATTCTGTAGCAGGTCGCACAGCCCAGACGTCTGTTCCGGATTTAATGGCAGCGCAGGAATACCCTGGGCCTTTCTTTCCTCTTCGTGTTTCAGATAAGCGTCAATCATCTCTCTCCTCCAGTTAGCACGTTAGAAAATTGGTTATTGGTCCTGATTTTTCATTCTAAAAACTATGGTTAAACAAGTGTTTTAGCGTCCAGCAACTGCATACTGTATACGATGTCTTAAATCGAAGTCAACGTGCAGATCCTCTTTAAATAAAAACAAACGTATCTGTTCAGCACCGGATCGAGAATCCTCTGTCAAGGGACACTTTTCGTCTTCCATGACCGCTTTTTGTCGCCGTCCATAACGACAAAAACCCTTGCCACTGGATCCAAAGGCCTTGCGCAAGGACAAAGCGGAATAGGTACAAACAAACAATCACCATAGCTTCCCGTATTGATTTTGCTACTGCGCTGCCAGCTGCCCCATCAGTGTGAATTATTGTGACACATTGAGGAGCTATCTTGATGTCAACAGGTTAAAGCGTTGGATCTGAAAATTCCAGGGAGGCAATGATCATGTTTGAAACATTACTGTTATTTGGCGTTGTCCTCATTCTCATCGGGCGTTTACTGCCCGATGAGAATGAGTCGGAAGGGGACTAATGGACCTTCAGCAGCTCAACTTCGAAGATAAGAGCGGAACTTGGCGGGATGACGGGTGGCGCACCCTGATCGGCATAGGCCAATTCAGCTGGAATGGCAATTTCCCACTTATCCCCTTCTTTCATCAGCTGTAGTGCTTCGGTCCAGCCGGGGATAACATTACCAACCGGAAACGTGGCGGGTTCCCCTCGTGAATAAGAACTGTCGAACTCGGTTCCATCTACCAGGGTGCCACGATAGTGAACATCCACCGTTGAATCAGCCTTGGGTGAGGCCCCCTTACCTTTAGACAAGACGCGATATTGCAAACCAGTTTTTGTTGTCACAACACCCTTCTTTTTGCTGTTTTTTTCAAGATATTGTTGCGACGCGACGGTATTTAGCGTGGCTTCAGCAGCCATCTTTTCCATGTCGCGCACCTGCATCTGCTGCTGAAAAGCCATCAGTATCTGCGCCATCTGATCTTCTTCCATCAGGGTTGGTTCGCCCTTAAAAGCGGCCACAAGACCTGCCGACACTTGTTCCGGGTCTATATCCAGTTCCTGCATTTTCATGTTCATGCCAATGTTCATGCCGATGGCATAGCCGATTTTCTGAGCTTCTGTTTCTAATGTTGCCGCATAACCGCTCGTCGCAACAAACATGATAATAGATACTGAAATGACAAACTTTTTCATCCTGTACAACCTTTCTATCAGAGTTTTTGGCAAGTTCATCCGGTACGGATGCGTGTAACAAAGACTTTAACAAATCAACCCAATCGGGTAGGAGGCAGGGTCGCCCCTGCCGTCCTCCCACACCACCGTACGTACGGTTCCGTATACGGCGGTTCACGAAGTGTGTTGAAAACGATGGAACTGCTCTATGTAACTGAACAGTCCCGCTC
>NZ_JACWUN010000018.1 GCF_014773365.1 Pelovirga terrestris | reverse complement strand
GTTCGGCTAGCGGTTCCCGTCATCAGGGTCCGCAGAGGACTTTCACCTCCAAGTCACCATTTGGTCACCACAGCCAAATGGATGGTGCTTGAGCACCACGCGCCCTGCCGGGCGCACATAAAAAAAGACCCCGCCGGAATTAATCCAGCGGGGTCATCGCATTAAAGCGTAAAACCTTTATCTGCTATTCACACAGGTCAATCTTGATATCCCAGTTCTTGATGCGCATGGTGCCGTTCTGGGCCAGATTCTGCTGCATCTTGAAGGCACGGTCGAACAGTTGTGGCTCGTGGCCGACACCTTTGGCCAGACACTCTTTCGTAGCCATTTCCAGATAATCATTGAGGATTGGCTTGTACTCAGGGTGCGCACATTTTTCGATGATGAGCTTGGCACGCTCTTTCGGTGCAACGCCACGCAGGTCGGCCAGGCCCTGCTCGGTCACCAGAACATCGAGGTCGTGCTCAGTATGGTCGATGTGTGGAGCCTTGGGAACTACGCAGGTGATGCCCATTGGATCGGTCTTGCTTGGGCGTACCGACGGGCTGTGCATCATCTTGATGTAGCCGTTACGCAGGAAGTCACCGGAACCACCAAGACCGTTGATCATCCGGGTACCGCCGACCAGGGTGGAGTTGGCGTGAGCGTAGATATCAAACTCAACCGGCGTGTTCATAGCGATAACCCCAAGGCGGCGAATGGGTTCCGGCGCGTTGGAGATCGACAGGGGACGCAGAACGATCTTGTCAAAATATTTTTCCCAGTTATCAAAGAAGCGCGGGAAACCGGGATTTTCCGACAGAGACAAAGAACAAGCCGAAGCAAAGTTCAGGTTGCCACCGTCAAAGAAGTCGAGCATGGTGTCCTGCAGGACCTCGGTGTAAACCGACAGGTTGGAGAATGGACCTTTAGCCAGACCACCGACAACGGCGTTGGCGATAGAGCCGACACCGGACTGCAGAGGGAGTAGGTTTTCGGGCAGACGGCCCATTTTCACTTCGTGGGCGAAAAACTCCATGATGTGGCCGGCAATGGCTTCGGAGGTGTCATCCATATCAGCGAAGGCACGGCCTTTGTCGCGGCGCTTGGATTCAACAATGGCGACAATTCTATCAGGATCACAAGGAACATAGGGGGTACCGATGCGGGTTTGTGCCTGGGTGATCAGGAAGGGCGCCCGATTTGGTGGCTTCTGCTGCATGGCAATGTCGTGGATCCCTTCAAAGGAAGGCTGTCCGGTGTTCACTTCGATGATGATTTTGTCGCACAGATGCAGAGCTTCGGCAACGATACCGCAGGAGGTGGTCAGGGACAGGCCACAGTCTTCGGTAATTGCAGAAACCTCAACAATACCGATATCATAGCGACCGTTTTTGGTATAGAAACCATAACCGGCATCCTGGGCAAAATGACCAAGGTGCTTGTCACCCATGCGGATGCGTCCTTCGTTGATCCCTTTGGCGATATTTTTACCGGTTTGGTACGGCCAACGACGATCAATCATGTCGAGGGTTGCCCAACGATCTTCCGTTTCAGCACCCACTGACGCACCGATAAACAGATTGAACTTCCACTTGCCCTGAAGATTATTCGCTTCGACATGGTCAGCCAAGGCGATTGGCACGGCCTTCGGGTAGCCGGCGGGAGTAAACCCGGACCACAACAGGTTTTGACCTGGTGTGAAAAACTCGATGCATTCTTCTGGAGTCCTTACTTTGCTGAGCAGGGACTTGCGGCGTACACGATCCTCAAGTGTTCCGAATTCGGACATTCTCTCTCCTCCTGTCACGGGAATCAGTGGTGCGACATGCACCAGTTAAAGCGCTGTTAAAACAGTGCTATGTTCAGCTATATGCGGTCTAACGTATTGACTTTAAAAGAGAAGTTAAATTGCGAGACGGATTTTACCGATATTTTACGCAATCAGGTCTCCGGCTCGAAAATAACAGCGTTTCTTATATACTGGTGAAGTCCGGCAAGTCAAGGGAAAATCTGGATATCAGGTGTTAAATTATCATTTCTGGTAAAAAAATACCCGGGCCGTTAGAGCGGCTCCGGGCAGACAAAATAAATCTTAATCCGTATTAGCTGATCATGGGTCAGCTTTTCTCCCCAAGCAACTTAAACGCCTTGTCGTAATAAGTGCTGGCTGGAAACTCCTTAACCAGTTGGGTAAGAATCTGCTGGGCCTCGGTTGTTTGTCCGGCTGCCAGATAGGCGCGTCCAAGAAAAAAGAAAGCCTCGTCACGATAATAGTATTCGGGAAACTGGGTCAGGATATTCTCCAGGCGTTGAATCGCCGGCCGGTAGTGCTTGCGTTGCAGATAAAATCTGCCGACATACACTTCGTGGTCTGCCAGTCGCGTTCTAGCTCGCAAGGCCAGCTGTTCCGCCTGAGCAGCATTGGGATCGTTGGGGTACTTGCGCAAAAAATCTTCGAAGGTGTTGAGGGCATTGCGCGTGTTGGTCTGGTCACGATCGCGCGAAAGAATCTGGCGGTAGTAGCTCTGGCCGAGACGGAATAAAATCGTCGAAGCCCGAAAGTCCTCAGGGTAACGTCGCAGAAATTCTTTGTAACTGGTCGCCGCTTCAGGGTAGCGTTCTGCCAGATAGTAGGTTTCGGCTATCTTGAGCTCTGCCAGCATGCTCAGCTCAGGGGTATAATAAGCATCACGCACCTGCTCCCAGGCGGTGAGGGCATCTTCCCACAGGCCCCGTTCTAAAAGGCGCTCTGCTGACTGGAACAGCTTCTCTGCGTTCTGTTCCGGGGTGGGGCGGGAGCTGCTGCAGGCGCTGGACAGGATAATGATCAGGATCAGGATAGAGAGTTTAAAAAAACCGGTCATGCGGCTAGGCTCCTTCAAGTAATCGAACAACTGACACTGCTGCAACCTACGGAATCCGTAGCTTTTTGTCAATGATCTTGGCTGATGGTTATTGATCCCATCCCCTTGTTGACAGGTCCAGCCTACTTATTGATAATGACGCCACATTTTTACCGACTGCCGGAATGGCTGATTGTTTATGAAAATACTCTATATCGGACTGTTTGGCGGCCTTGGATGTATCGCGCGTTATCTGCTGACGATCTGGACGCAGCACCTGGCAGGGCGTGATTTTCCGTATGGAACAGTGCTGGTGAACGGGTTGGGATCGTTTCTACTCGGGTTGCTGCTCACCATGGGGATGCGTCAGTTTCCTGTTTCCCCTGATCTGCGTCTGGGTTTGTCGGTTGGTTTTCTTGGTGGCTTCACCACCTTCTCGACTTTTTCCTATCAGACCCTGATGTTGCTGGAAGAGGGGAATCACTGGCCGGCAGTTGCCAATGTTCTATTGAATGTGAGCTTGAGTCTGACTGGTGCTTTTGCCGGTATGCTGGTTGCGCGTCAACTTGTCTGAAATTGGGAGCTTGTCCTGAGTGATGAAACAGAATGCGAGCCATCAAGGTAGTTTGAGTCGTATTGTCCCCTGGAGTCATGAGCTGCTCGCCGAGGTGCTTTCTCCCGGCGATCTTGCTGTTGACCTGACGGCTGGTCGTGGTCAGGATACTCTGGCCCTATGGCAGATGGTTGGCGAGCAGGGGCAGGTCGTCGCTTTCGATGTGCAGCAGGATGCGCTGATACAGACGCAGCAACGTTTATCGGCAAGCGGCGCGACGGTGCGAATGGTAGATCAAGCCGGGCTACCCTTGTTGGCCAGCCGGCCCGGCGTTGATCTGCTTTATTGCTGTCATAGCCGTTATGCTGATATTGTCTTTAACGCTCCAACGGCCATTATCGCTAATCTGGGCTATTTACCCGGTGGTGATCAGCAGCTGATGACCCGGCCTGATACCACTCTGGCTGCCCTTCATCAGGCACTTGCCGGGCTTGCTGTCGGTGGAAGGATGGCGGTTGTGATCTATCCCGGGCATGTCGGTGGGGCTGAAGAGGCGATCTGTGTTGAACGCTTTTTTTCCGCCCTCGATAGCAATAAATACGATGTCTTACAGGTTCAGCTACCTAACCGTAACCAGGCTCCCGGCCTGTTGGTTGTGGAAAAACGAACCAGTATCAGGAGGGGAAGATGTTCATCCGTTTATTGCTACTGATTGTTGTCGTCGCCTTCAGCTTGACTGGTTGCGCTGCGACCCGATCTGGGCCATCCCAGGCAGATGCTAAGCTGCCAGCATCAACCTACGCGAACGGCTCAACCACTCAATCTGGTGACGATTTTTTAAATGCTGAGCCACAAAAGGGCCTGGATTCAGGTTTTGACGCAGATTTTGACGATTGGGATGCACCGATCAAGCTCATTGCTGACCCCTTTGAGCCGATTAATCGGGGGGTGTTCTGGGTCAACGACAAGCTCTATTTTTACCTGTTTAAACCATTAGCTCGTGGCTATGGTGCGATTGTTCCGCGTCCCGCCCGGGTTTCGGTGAGTAACTTTTTCAGTAATGTCGCTACCCCGGTACGCGTTGCCAACGCCTTGTTGCAGCTCAATCTGACTAATGTTGGGACCGAAACCTATCGCTTTATCGTTAATAGTACCATCGGTGTTGCGGGGTTATTCGATCCCGCTACCAGTGTCGCAGAGGTGCGACGGGCTCCGGCGGATTTTGGTCAGACCCTTGGGAAGTACGGTTTTGGCCATGGCTTTTATCTGGTGTTACCGATTGTCGGGCCATCCAGCCTGCGCGATGGTACCGGTACTTTTGTCGATTCGTATGTCGGCCCTGTTCGCTATGCCGGGTTGGCAACCGAAGACCTTCTCCTTGTCCGGGTGTTTGAATCAACCAACCGATTGTCACTCGATAGAGATACCTACGAGGGGATAAAACGTGATGCCCTGGACCCGTATCTGTTTATCCGGTCGGCCTACGCCCAACGCCGACTGGCACAAATTGGTGAACCGGTATATAATCTCAATATTCTTCAGGCTCCCGTTTTTGATAATGAATTCTTTAACCCTTTGGAGTGGTTTAATTTATGGCAATGATGAAAAAAATTATAATTACCATGTTGCTGTTTTTTCCGGCAGTTCCGGTTTTTGCCCAGCCCGATCCGCTTAATGCCGTCGAGTCGATGGTCAATTCGGTTCTGGAAATTCTCGACAATTCCAGCCTGAGTCTGGCTGAAAAAAAAGCACAGGTCAGTGGCCGCGCCCAACGCTTCCTCAGTATCGAATCCATGTCGCAACGCACCCTTGGGACCTATTGGAGCAGTGCCACCCAGGAACAGCGCGATCATTTTACCTATCTGTTTACCCGGATACTTGAAGAAACCTATTTGAACCGTATTGATGATTATAGCGGCGGAACGGTCAGGTATCTGCAGCAGCGCGTCAAGGATGATCGCGCCATCGTCGATACCTTGATTATTGCCGATGAGCTGCAGCTGCCGGTACAGTATCGCATGGTGTACGAACAGCAGAGTTGGCGGGTGTTTGATATTGTGATTGACGGCGTCAGCCTGATCATGAACTACCGAGCCAGCTACGCTGAGATCATTCGCAGTCAGGGTTATAACGGCCTTTTCCGCTTGATGGAAGAGCGGGTCACAGGTATGTCGACAAGCTGATCTTAAGGATGCTCCACGCTTATACCTGCTCAACGGAAGGCACAATCCAGTTTTTGGGTTGTGCCTTCTGCTTTTTTATTGGTGCTCGCTACGCTTCGAATCCTCTCTCATGCTATAAAAAAACGCCGACCAGATGGTCGACGTATTTTTTAATGGTCGGAGCGAGAGGATTCGCCTACTACGTCACCCGCATCCGGCGGGTTCCTGCGTAGGCTCCCCTGCGCTCGCTGACGCGGCCCTCCATGGCCGCTTTTCTGACATTAAGTCAGCGCTCGCTACGCTTCGAATCCTCTCTCATGCTATAAAAAAAACGCCGACCAGATGGTCGACGTATTTTTTAATGGTCGGAGCGAGAGGATTCGAACCTCCGACATCCTGGTCCCAAACCAGGCGCGCTACCAGACTGCGCTACGCTCCGAGGGCGATACAGGTAACACGGTGGAAACAAATATTCAATCTTTTTTTTGGCGGTAGGACAATATTAATCCTGCCCCTCTGGAGCCAAGGGAGCTGCCGGTGGATTGCCGGATGAATTTCTTGTGGTGAGTACCACCGGGGTGGATTCCCAAAGGAGCAAAGATACAGCGGAGCCATTGCTGACTCCGCCCTTAGTTTTACTTATATTCCATCAAGCATAATGACATACTATTGAAGAAGGAGTGAATCCTACCAATTGCCAGACAGTGGGCCATTGTAGGAGAATGTGGCCGCCCCGGCAGAAGTTGTGACAGTGCCGTTAATAATGTAATTTGGGCCGTTTCTTGAAATTGTGACGGTCCCGCCGGTTATCGAATATTCAGTGAGGATACTACCTCCTCCGAAGACAGATATGTCAGAGAATCCTGAAAATGTCCCAGCCGCTTCTGACGTCGACCACGTATAGGTTCCAGGATTGACAGAGTTTGTGGGGAAAAACATTTCGAGATAAACACCGCGACCATTCCAAGTTGTTGTTCCGCCCGGATTAACTTGGAAGGACGTCAGGAATAAGTCGATATTATACCCATCATTCAATGCACCATAGTTATCAAAATAAAGATATGATAATGGGGTAGTGGTCCCCAAAAAATTGAGATCATTTTCGCCACCGGTATCTCCACCGTTTTGCGTTGGACTGATGAAAAGATTATAAGTCCCACTAACATTGTCCCACTCATCAATGAACAAATAATATTCTTGACCTGCTATGAGAACTTCGTCCGGAGTACAGATTTCATCTGAGGTATTAAGGGAACTATCACAAAAATAAATTTCCTCATCGTCCCAATTTGGCGATTTCGAGAGCATCCATGATAAATCAGATTGGGCATTGGTGATTGCGATTGTATATGTACCAGTTACGGAAGGTATGAAAGAATACCTATCAGTTGCGTAGGCCTCTATTTGAAGGTTGTGTGTCTCGTTAATGGCAAGCTGACCTTTTTCAGTAACGGTATCTCCACCATCATTCTCGGAGGTACAGGTGCCGATATCGACCACGCCTGAATCATTGAACACTTTGATACAGTAGTCATCCTGGTTTTCCCCCAGCCAGAGATAGGCATGAGATCCGTTGCTACCGGTGAATTTGATGAGACCATCGTGGGCAGGAGCAAGATCATTGAAAGGCATAAAAATGACCTCCTCGGTTGCGAAGTCGACATATCCATGATCATTGCTATAGTATCTTCCACTGATAGTTAGTTCCGTTCCCCAGTGTGTACCGGTAACATCATATTTTTCGGCGGAATCCATCCTGTAGTTATTGAGCCAGTAAGTTCGTCCGGACGTTTCTTGCATGGTGATGTCAGTTGTCAAGACGATGCTGGTCATGTCGTTTTTATTGGTTGTGCCACCAATTTTTCCGTATAGAGCGTACCTATCGACGCCACTGACCATGTAAAGGGGATTCATCGTCATTGATACCTTGATCAAGTTCCCCTCTTCGACCAAAGAGAGGGTCATCTTGCCGTCAATGATGATGACGTCGCCCCCGTCCTCAGCGTTACAGTTGAAGAAGTTGATGTCTCCCTGTAGGCCGGTATTTGTTTCTTTGATAGTGTCCGTTGTGTATCCTGCCGGATAGTTATTGCAGAACTCCCAAGGTTCAAACACATTCAGCATGGTGATTTGGTTATCTGTTTGTGCCAAAAGAAGGGTTCGCGTCATTAAGGTCTTCAGGTGATAGGGATCCTCAATGCCAATTTCGGTGGTTGTAGATGTTTCCAAGGCTAAAGGGACAATGCTTTCGGAGTTTAGACCCTCGTAAGCACCCAAAACCAAAGTTTCGGCATTTTCTGCGTTGAGGTAGGCTTGGGATCGCTCACCGGTGTAACTCGTAGAGGCAAGGCTCTCGTTGCTACCACCACCTCCACCACCTCCACCGCAGGCGCCCAGAATTAAACTGACCATCGCAATTCCGACCAATAATAGCCTTGTCCACTTGTTCTTCATTTTTACCTCCTTGTGTATGGTGTTGCTTTTCAATGCAGTAAATAACAATGTTACACTTGCCACGGTGGCAGTTTGTAGATGGGGCCTGTGTTGTTTGATGAAAACAAAAACCGCCGGTCAGCACAAAGCCGAGATCGACGGTTAGATATTCTTGTGTGGTGTAGTTTTCATTTTGTCGTCCAATCGTCTTTTTTGAACTATACACATCCCATCTGAAAAATTTCTGACTGGAGAGGCCTAAATGAGAAAAAACGTAATCGTTTGTGAAAAATAATATTTCATCTCCCGGTTGAATTATCCCCAAAATTGAGCCTTTGAAGCTGACCATTGAACAATGCACGCTCACGACAAGGCACATAACGTTGCCTCTGTGTCGGTATAGAGCCGGTGGGTCAGTCGGCGAAGGTCAACTTCAGCTTCAAGCCGTGCCGGTGGGCCAACGCCGTGAAGTACTGCCGGGACAGGTTTCTGGTCATGGCGACGGTGCGGTGTTCGTAGTGGGCTTCGATTTCGTTCAGCCGCGACACCATCACGGCGTCTATGTCAATGGGGTTGCCGTTTTGATCCAGCGGTTGATAGGAAGGATGCGTGACCCGAACCGTCTTGATTTGGCGATCCACCGAGATCTTTTGCGGCTTGGGCAGCCGGACATAGAGATGGCCGTGGCGGACATCGATTTTCACCTCATCCAGCAAAAAGCCGTAGTAGACTCTGGCCACATCTTCCCGGACATAGTAATCATCACTGATGATCCGGTTCGGCTGATGGTGAGTGAAGACCAAGCCGTAGCTCACCTCCAGATGGGCAACCTGAGGGACATCCTCGATGATTGTGGCCAGCAGCAAGACGTCGCTTTGTTCCGCCATCCGGCGACCGGTCAGCAACAGCAGTAACACAAAGAGGATCTTCATGACGCCTCCGGTGGACACAGAACACGCAGGAAGCTGGCCAAGGTCTTCTGGCTGGAGCTATGATCGAGATGATCCTTGATGAATCGCCGACTGTCACGTTTATCGATCGCGCCCATGTCCCAGGTATCACACTCTTTGCGAAAATACTTACCCATGGCCGTGGATGATACCGCCTGGATGGTCAGGATCTTGGGCGGCGGCAGGACTGACAGTCCGCAGTAGTCTTTCTCGGTCAGATCGTAGCCCAGGCCGATCTCGTAGTGACGTAAGCAGTAACCCATCACCGCCGATGCTTCTTTGAACGGTACCAGTCGATCTCGCTTCCGATGCCTTCTTTGTATCGCACCAGAGGGGTATAGACAAAAGCCGTGAACAAGGCATCCACGGGTCGATAGCTGCATTGGTAATTTTTTGTGCTCAGCGGGAACAACTCCGCGTTCAGCAACAGCGAGGCAAGCAAGAGGATGATACAAACGACAATGATCTTTTTCATGGATTAACCTTTCTTTGGCAGGAGTAATGCGGACGCAGTGGGGCGGTGCAGAAACCCTCAAATTTGATCCGACTTGAGCCCCTCTTTGGTTATTTTTCATCGAGTTACGGCAAAATTTGTGCGGTACTGGCGGCATGTAAAATCGCACACCCCAGTGCCTGTGTATGGACGGCGGAACTCCCGGCATGGGGTCGGTCAGGGCGGAACTGGCCTCGGTGCAGCGTCGCCCGGTCTGGTGCCGAGGTTGCGAAAAGTTTCTGTGCCCCTGAGGGAGTGTGCGTCTGAGGGCTGACCGGCTGCCGGCGCACGGATCGGCGCACGGATCGATTTGCCATCCGTTCGGCGCAACCCCTCGAAGCGTATCGATTTTTCCGACGGCGCACGGATACTCGGATCGCGGGGGAAAAACTTTTTGGGGATGTCCGTGGGCCAGCAGCGGGGTCGTCGTTCGGGTCATTTTTTGTCTCCTCAACAGTATTTTTTTGAAAAAGTCCGAGTAGTCCGTGCAGTTCCGACTAACCCCTCGAAAAACCTCAACTTTCGGCGCACGGTGACCCAGTTTCGCTCCGTGCGTCACCGAGTGATCCGTGCGCCATCAGCCTGTCACTTGCCATCATCCTCCCACTGCACCGCTCCGCCGAAATACAGCTCGAACTCGGCACGCGCTTGCTCAAGAGATGGCAACCTATACCCTCTGGTGCGCTCGTGTTGTGCCTGCTTCTGAGTCCTTTCCGCACCGGGACACAGCCGCAACAAGTCTCTGGCAATGGTGTGAGCGTTGGGCTTGCGGAACAACTTGCGGTCAGCACTCTCGATGACACCCTCGATGATGCCGTTGGTGGCCACAAATTCTGGCCAACCATTGCAGCCGATTCTGCCCTCCTGCAAGCACTGGTACCACCACCCCTCAAAGGCTCCCAGACTCAGCAGCTTCTGCTCCATCAGCTCTGCCGTGACCGGTTTGTCGCGGATGTTGAACGCGGACAGATCCAAATTGAGCAAATCATGCACCAGCGCCTCAACACCGCCGCTTTCAATCTCGTGATGCAGGGCATTCCAGTACGCCATATCTCCTTTTTTCGCCGGCCAAATACTTATTCTCGACCTGAGTGATTAATCCCTCCGCCAAGAGTGCCGCCAGCACAAAACATTGGGTGTTGTTGGATTTGCCGATGAACAGCTTTTTGAAGACAGATGAGGTGAAGGGAACTTGCTTATCACTGATGGTTTCCAGCAGACTTTGAAGCGGGACATACTCCTTGTTGAAGAAGCCGCCGCCATCTATGTTCCCCTTGATACGGATATAAAGATTTTTCTCATCGTCGCAGCCGATCTGGTAGAGCAGGGTGGAATTACCTGAGAGGGACGAACATTTGGCTTCTTTGAGGATACGGTGAGGGGTGGTGTCTGATGTTTGTTTCTCGGTCATGATCATTCTCCTTTAGATGGTTTGAGGGTTTCCTTCATATAAGATGGTCAAAGCTCCGAAAGATGAGCTTCCAAGTTGGCCCTTATAGCCGATGACAACCACGGTCTGTCCGGTATGAGGAATTCAATAGCGAACTCGTTGTTGGTCAGATAAACGGCGTGGAACCAGCTACCAAGCCTGGAAACCCCCTCCCAGGGGATCTCGGCCAAGCGTCCCTTCAATTCCGGTAGATGGATATGGGTGTCTCCTTCTTCGATCAGCACCAGATAGCCTTGAAGATGTCCGGTCTTGCCGAAGTGCTCGCGGATGAACCGATTGAAGGAATGATCGGGGGTGAGTCGATCAAGGTCATACTTGTTCTTGAAGATCAGCATGGTGGCCTCCTTTGTGTGGGCAATAAAAGGCTCTTCGTCACTTTGAGTGGGTAGTGGTATAGTGAGTCACTAATTTCACTATCCGGAGGTTTACTGATTCATGCAACCTGAAGCTCTTTTTGGTCTGGCCCTTGGCATTGTTCCTCCTTGGGAAGTCACGAAGGTCGACTTTTCCACGGAATCAAATCGACTTGATATAACCATCGATTTCCAGAGTGGAGCAGCGTTTGCTTGTCCGGTTTGTGGTGCCCCTGCGCCAGCGTACGACACCACGGAGAAGCAATGGCGACATCTGAACTTCTTCCAGTATGAAGCATATCTTCATGCTCGTGTGCCCCGGGTTAAATGTCCCAATGACGGCTGCGGTGTGAAGCAGATTCAGGTTCCATGGGCACGTCCAGGTTCCGGCTTTACCTTGTTGTTTGAAGCCCTGGTGATGACCATGGCTCGTGACATGCCGGTAAATGTCATGGCCAGGCTGTTCTCGGTGACCGATACCCGTTTGTGGAGAATCATCAACGCCTATGTGGAACGCGCCAGAGCTAAGGAGGGTTTTTCCGACGTTAAGCGTATCGGCATCGATGAAACATCCGTTAAAAAGGGCCACAATTACGTCACTTTTTTCTTCGATCTTGACCAGAGAAAGCTCATGTTCGGCACCGAAGGCAAAGATAACGAAACCGTGAAGGAGTTTGTCGCCGACCTTAAGGAGCATGGCGGTGATCCGGAACTGATAACAGATGCAGCCATCGACATGTCAAAAGCCTTCATCAAAGGGGTCAAGGAGCAATTACCCAACGCTGTCACAACCTTCGACAAGTTTCATCTCATCAAGCTGATGAATGAAGCGCTGGGAAAAATCAGAGCAGAAGAGGCCAGGCAGTTCCCGGAATTCTTAAAGAAAACCCGCTTCCTCTTTCTGAAAAACCATGAAAACCTGACTCTTGAAGAGCAAGATCGAATCGACACCATGGTCGCCAATCAATGCCACAAAAGTATCGAGGCCTACACCCACAAACTGAACCTGCAAAATGTCTACTTCGCCGAAAACCGCCAAGAAGCGGAAATATTACTGAACCAATGGTGCAAAAAAACCAGCAAGAGCTGCATCGGTCTTATCCAGAAGATGGCCAAAACAGTAAAAGAGCACTGGGCTGGCATCCTGAGTCATTTTGACAGCGGGTTAACCACTGGCTATCTGGAAGGGATCAATAGTTTGATCCAGGCAGCCAAAGCAAGGGCACGTGGCTATCGTAATCCTCGCAACATGATTTCAATGGCCTACCTCATTGCGGGTAAGCTCAAGTTCGACAGGCTTTATCCTCTACCCACTTGAAACGACGAAGAGCCCAATAAAAAAGCCCCACCAGGAATAATTCCCGATGGGGCAAAGAAAAAAGCGGAGCCATTGCTGACTCCGCCTTGTATTTTGTTTAGTAAGGGCTAAGGAAATACGACTTTAGGCCAGTACTTTGGTCCAAAATCAGGGATCATTTCTTTCTTTCTTAAGACTGCACTAGTAGTAACTTCACCTTTGAAAAATAGTTCTTTCGGGCTCCCGATCGCTGTAAAAGGGATAGATATTTCAATTATTTCATTCACGGCTATAGTTGCCATATCTTGGACGTCAGGGCGCTCCATTGGTGAATGGATTTTCCATATGATCCATCCCTCTTCGTCGTCCCACCTTACCATTATTGTGAAGAAGTAAACGCTGCCATCTGAATCCTTATCGAAATGAATCTGATAGCCTTGCTGAACTGGCAGCCCAACGATAGGATCAACATCAGGTGTATCACCGGAAGCAAAAATGGGGTTGGGAATTCCATCATAGAAATCCATCATTATATACAAAGTGCTTCTGTCCGGACTGATTGCCATGGAGATACTTTTGGCATCAGTGCCAGTAAATTCTGAACTGCCATCTCCAGATTTATCGACGACCAAAGGCTCGATGTTATCCCAGTCACTCCCGTCCCCATCTACAATTATGTCAGCAACGGAAGCCAATTTCATCTCAATCTTATCACCTCCGCCCCCGCCTCCGCAGGCACCCAAGACAAGACTGCCCAATGCAATGACACACCATATCCACCGTTTCCATTTCCCTCTCATCATTTTCTCCTTTGGTTGTCTATCCGCGGGCGATGACTGTGGCAGACCCATGATTACAAATTGAGCGCTTAAATGGGCGCCCAGAATAAAAAACCGCCGGTCAGCACATGGGCCGACGGCGGTGGTGGTTTGATGGTTTGATCTCTGTTTTCACAGCCCCTCCCCTGTGAAAAATCAGGTGGATTTAAAGGAACAGTGTTTTAAAAAGGTAAGAAATAATTTTGAATTATGGGTGTTATTTTTTTGACATGTCAAGCTTATTTTTCAATGAGATACGAGATAATACTGAAGATGGAAACGGGGCAAACGCGTTTATCCTTGGAATGATTGATGATATTGCCGAGTCGTAGAGTGTATAATTTTTTTCGGGCTTCCTTAGCAGGCCAACTCCAAATTCAACTCCAAACAGAAAACGCCTCTTCCAATGAGGAGAGAGTTGTTGTTGATCGTGTATTCGCCCCCACCATCATCACCCACTGTTTCACAACCCACCCGCCATCTCCAGCATTTGGGAGACTTTTTCGGTGGCTTTTTGCAGGGAATCCTTGGAGAGGTGCGCATATCTCTGGGTCATGGAGGGGTCGGAATGGCCCAGCAGCTTTTGCACATCATAGAGACTGGCTCCGCTGGCGATGGCAATACTGGCAAAGGAATGGCGTAGATCGTGAACCCGCAAGCCACTGATGCCTGCCGCATCACACACTTTTTCGAAGGGTTTACGCAGATCATAGATGTAGCCCTTACGGGTACCCGCCCGTGAAGGAAACACATAATCACTGCTATTGTTGCGGGCCAATTCCCTCATCACCTCCATGGCTTTGGTATTGAGGATGACGGTACGGGAACGACCGTTCTTGGTGAGCGGAAGAAACACCATCCCTTCCTCCAGGCGTACCTGATGCCATTGCAGGGAGAGGATCTCATTCTTGCGACAACCGGTGAACAGCAACAACTTGATCGCCGCCACCGACAGTTGATCCTCATCCTGCTCCTCCAAGGCTTTGAGGAAGCGGGGTAACTCCTCCGGCTCCAGATAGCGTTCCCGTAACGGTGGTTGCTTGAACTTCTCCAGACCGGTGGCAGGGCTTTTTTCCAGCAATCCCCACATGACGGACAGATTGAACATTCTCTTGACCAGAATCAGATAATGGTTGGCACTGGTGGCCGAAGTCTTCTCCTTCACCTGACTGTGAAACAGGGTGATGTCTCTGGCCGTGATGGATGACAGGCGGTATTTCCCCAAGGCCGGAAGTATACGAGCATTCAGGGCGTATTGATCGTTCTTCCAGGTACGTTTATGGGACATGGCGTGAGGCAGATACATCTGGTCGGTAAATTGAGCAAAGGTCAGATGCAGTTGTTTCTGTTGTCGCTCTTCCGATGGGTCGATGGTTCTGGCCAGCAGGGCTTTGTGCTCACTTACCATCTTGCGGGCTTCCTGCAAAGACACATGCGGGAATTCTCCCAATGTCAGACATTTTTTGCGGCCCAGATAACGGTACCGATGTTGAAAGAATTTTCTTCCTCCTTTGGACACCCTTAACTTCAACCCGATGCAGTCACTATCTGAGTATTCGGCTTCGCGACTGACACTGTCCGGGTCTTGTGGAGGTAATGCCTCAAGGGCTTTCTTGGTAAAGGGAAAACGGCGCATATCTATTCTCCTTTTCTGTTGGTGCGACGATTTTTGAGTCTTGTGCGCTGGAACGGCAAAAGCAGACGTAGCAAGGCCTGAGCGAAAGGAGTGCCCCTTTGCTGGTCCTCCTCTGGGTCGGCGAGAAACTTTTTCTGTGAGGATAGGGTTCAGACAGTGGTCAGGAAGGGGAGGTGATGCGCCAGGGAGACGGGCAGAAAATAGACGGCATCGGTATAGATGATCCGGTAATAGCCAAAATGTTCATCACACACATGGACGTCTGTGCGGACGATCTCTTCGGGCGTGTCCAGTTCCGACAGCACAGAGACGTCATCTTCCGATAGCACCAGAAAGTTAAAGCCCTGATCTTCCAGCTCGTCTGCATCGCTGTATTTAAGCAGCTCATGGCGGCAGTACAGCAGATAGGCGGTGACTTCCCGGCACAGTTCAGGGTGGTGGGTCAACAGGTGGGTATCGTCCAGTTGGTGGATGTGGATCATAAATGGGCTCCTTTCTTGTGTTAGATTGTTCTCCAGACATAAAAATGCCCGCTTCCAAAATTGGGAAACGGGATGTTTAATGGTATAAACTGTGTGGGTCGAATTTTATCTGATCAGGGAGGAAGAAATGGTCGACGAATATGATGCTTCATGGGATGACGCCGATGATCATGACGCTTTTGAAAAGAAGTATCTGGAATGGCAGCAGCGATCCTGGGAGAACTGGCTAAGTAAGAACCTGGCCTTTCCTTTTGAGCTGGAGCGGGTGGAAGATGATGATGATGCTTATTTCACCGACATAGCCAAAACGGAACCGTTCCGACTCGGTCACAAGATGAAGGTCGTTAGCATAGAGGGCGAGGATGACTTGCACGGAATAATCGTTAAGGCAAAAGAGGGTAAGAAGACAGGGTTCGTGCCGCTGTGCGATCTGGAAGTGACATCCAAAGACGACGTCAATTACTGGCCGGTGCGTGAATACGTGGTCTGGTTCGCCAATCGCTGACGCGTCAATGTTCGTCCCATGACCGGACGGGTACCGGAGTCCTATCCCCGGACCGGAGAAGCGGACTTGCTGGATATGACTGACGGTTGCAACGTCAATGGCGACAGATATTTGGAGGTACTTTAGGTGTGGTGACCGGAGTTGGACCGGAGCAGAAGATAGCGGTCTCCGGGGTGAAGAATATGTGGTGCGGATAGGTATTACATAGGGAGAGGCATAAACAAAAATAGCCCCGAAGATAGGGGCTAAATTACTGAATTCATTGTTGAAGAAGTCCCAAACCAGGCGCGCTACCAGACTGCGCTACGCTCCGAGGGCGATACAGGTAACACGGTGGAAATAAATATTCAATCTTTTTTTTGGCGGTAGGACAATATTAATCCTGAGGTGGGCGAGAGTGGGTGAAGATTTTTTATGGTGTTGCCAGCAGTAAAGAAGCGCCAACGGGCCCCCAGTCTCTCGGCATGCTTTTAGTGGTGTGACAGGTTAGGCGGCCAATAGTCGTTTGACCTGATTGAACAAACAGGTATGATACTCACAGCACTGCCATGCCGGTATCAAATTGGTTCCGGTATGACGATCATCAGGAGGCCATCCATGACACAACTTGCCAAGCTCCCCATCGGGATTCAAACCTTCTCCAAAATTCGAGAAGGGGATTATGCCTACGTTGATAAAACCCCCCTGATTCATCGTTTGGTCACAGAGGGGAGCTATTACTTCCTCTCCCGTCCCCGACGCTTCGGTAAGAGCCTATTGGTCTCAACTCTGCAGGATTTATTTGAAGGGCGCAGGGAGCTTTTCAAAGGGCTCGATATCGAAGATAAGTGGGACTGGGAGACGACTCACCCGGTCATCAAGATCAGCTTCGGTGGAGTCGCCCGCAGTCTGGTCGACATGAAGCAAGATGTGACTAATGTCCTTGATGAAAACCAGCGACGCCTGGGGGTCACCTGTAACAAGCCAGACGATATCGGCGGCTGCTTCAAGCAATTGATCTGGGACGCTTATCAGCAGTGTGGGCAGAAGGTCGTTATCCTGGTCGACGAGTACGACAAGTTTATCGTTGATAATCTCGATCAACTTGACGTCGCCAGGCAGGGCAGGGATGTCCTGCGTGACATCTACTCGATCATCAAAGACAGCGATGCTTACATCAAGTTTGCCTTTCTCACTGGCGTCAGTAAATTCAGCAAAATGTCGGTCTTTAGTGGCCTGAACAACCTGGAGGATATTAGTTTAAGCCCGGACTATGCCACCATCTGCGGCTATACTGAAAAGGATCTGGATACGACTTTCGCTGCACATTTAGAGGGAGCCGATCGGGATGATGTACGGCGTTGGTACAACGGCTATAATTTTCTCGGCGAACCGGTTTATAACCCTTTCGATGTCCTGCTGTTTCTTAAGAATGGCCAGCAGTTCGATAACTATTGGTTTGCCTCAGGTACTCCGAACTTTCTGATCACTCTGATCCAGCAGAACAATTACTATATTCCCCAGCTGGATAATCTGAAGGTCAGCAAAAGCCTTATCGATAGTTCCGACATTGAAAACATTCAGCTGGAACCAATCCTGTTTCAGGCTGGTTATCTGACTATTAAAAAACAAACCCAGGTCGGTGCCCTCACCATGTTTGATCTGGGCTTCCCGAATCTGGAGACCCGCTCCGCATTTAATGAGCATATTCTGGACTATCTGGTTGGTCAGAGAGACGCATCCGCACGCTACCAGACAAAGATCCTCCAAACCCTGATGGCCGCTGATCTGGACGGCTTCGAGCAAACCCTGAAAAGCCTGTTCGCCGCCATCCCTTACAACAACTACGTCAACAACACCATCAGCAACTTCGAGGGCTACTACGCCAGCGTCATCTACGCCTACCTGGCCAGCCTTGGTCTCGACATCACCGCTGAAGACGTCACCAGCCTGGGGCGTATTGACCTGACCATCCGCCTGGATGATGTCATCTATATCCTGGAATTCAAGGTTGACGGCAGCGGTGACGCCCTGAAGCAGATCAGAGAACGCAACTACCAGCAGAAGTATCTGGCTGACGGGAAAAAGATCATACTGATTGGCATCGACTTTGATTCCAGCAGCCGCAACGTGACTGACTTTGCCTGGGAAGCGGTCAAGTAACAGCTGTCACTTGCTGAGCTCATTGAACAAGAGCGGCACCCCTGTCACATAGTGTTTTTGCCGCCATGGATGACGAAAATCGTCCCTTGACATAGGATTCCCGACCCGCTGCTGAACAGATACGGCGTTTTTTGCTTAGCCAGCGTATCGTCATGCTTTTTGCGAAAGCATTATTTTTCATAGCAGCACAGAATTGAGAACCGGTAATTTTATGGTAGATAAACAAGGGTGCGCAGAGTAGTTTGCTATCCCTGGTCCGATAATTTTTACGAAAAAGGAAATATTTTATGCAGCAGCAATTTTTTTCCGGTCAGAAGTTTCATGGTTTTGTCGTCAACCGGGTCGATGCCTTGCCGGATATTAACGCAACCATGGTGCGCTTAAACCATGAGAAAACCGGCGCGCGTTTTATGCATCTGGTGCGGGATGATGACAACAAGCTTTTTGGTGTCGGTTTCAGGACGCCGCCGGATGATTCGACCGGCGTGGCCCATATCCTTGAACATACGGTGTTGTGCGGTTCCGAGCGTTTTCCGGTGCGCGATCCGTTCTTCTCCATGCTCAAGCGCAGTCTCAACAGTTTCATGAACGCCATGACCGCCAGTGACTGGACCCTCTACCCGTTCTCCAGCATGAATCACAAGGATTTTCATAATTTGTTGGACATTTACCTTGATGCGGCCTTTTTCCCGCGGTTGCTTGAACGTGATTTCCGCCAGGAAGGACATCGTCTGGAATTCGCTGAAATGGAGGATCCCACATCAGCGCTGGAATACAAGGGGGTGGTGTACAACGAGATGAAAGGGGCCATGTCTGATCCCTCGTCCTTGTTGGGACGGCGCCTGACCCGCCATCTCTACCCAACTATCACCTATCGTCACAATTCCGGCGGTGAGCCGGAGGACATCCCGAACCTGACCTGGCAGCAGTTGCGCGATTTTCATGCCCGTTATTATCACCCGAGTAATTCCTGGTTTTTCAGCTACGGCAACCTGGATCTGGCCGAATTGCTCGGCATTGTCGAAGACCGGGTGCTGCAACGTTTTGAACGGATTGATCCCGACAGCGACGTGCCCCTGGAGCACCCCCTGTCCGAGCCTCTTCAGGTGCAGGAGTTTTATCCCCTTGATCCGGGCGAGCCCCTGGAGAAGCGTTCAATGGTGCAGCTAGCCTGGCTGACGGTCGACATCAATGACAGCTATGAGCGTCTGGCCTTGAACCTGTTATCGTCACTGTTGCTCGGAACCCCGGCGGCACCGCTGTACAAAGCGTTGCTTGATTCCGGTCTGGGTGCCAACCTGACCCCGGCAACCGGTTATCATGATGATTACCGCAACACCTTCTTCTCGGTTGGCTTGCAGGGAACTGATCCCGAGCATTGTCAGGCGATAGAAAAACTGGTGATCGATACCCTGGAGGAGGTGGCGCGGACCGGTTTTTCCGGCGAGCGGATAGAGGCGGCGATCCACCGTCTTGAGTTTGCTACCCGTGAGGTAAGCGGCGACTCCTACCCCTATGCCCTGTTGCTGTTGATGCGTCTGTTTGGACCCTGGTTGCATGGCGGCGATCCGCTGGATGTACTGAATTTTTCCGAGCAACTGGGGCGGCTGCGCAAGGATGTTGAACGGGGTGGTTTTTTCCAGGGGCTGATTCGCACCTGGCTGCTCGCTAATCCCCACCGTGTCACCTTGCTGTTGCAGCCGGATGCACAGATGGGAGCCCGCCAGGAAGCGGCGATTCGGGCCACCCTTGACGCCAGACAACAGCAACTGGACGAATCCCAACGGCAGCATCTGGTGGAAGAGGCAAAACAGTTGAAACTTGCGCAGGAAGCGCCGGAGGATCTGTCCTGCCTGCCAACCCTGACCCTTGCCGATATCCCGGCGGAAGAAGCGCCGGTTATCGTCAGCAAAGATGACCAGGAGCAAGTTGCTACCTACTGGTTCGATCAGCCAACCAACGGCATTGGTTATATAACCCTGAATTTTTCCATTGCGGGACTGACCTCAGAGCAACTGAACTATCTGCCGGTTTTTAGCAGCCTGCTCCCGCAGGTTGGTGCTGGAGGACGCACTTATCTGGAGATGGCTGAAGCGATGGAGGCGGTTACCGGCGGCATCTCCGCGCGCACCTCACTGCTGGATGACCCTGCCGATCTTGATCAATTTGACGCCGGATTTGAGCTTAAAGGTAAAGCCCTGGTGCGCAATAGCGTTGCGCTGATGGAGTTGTTACAGGACTTTATCCTGACGCCGGATTTTTCTGACCTGAATCGTCTGCATAAGGTGCTTGGTCAGATGCAGGTCTCGATGGAAAACTCAGTGCCGCAATCCGGGCATACCTATGCTGCCCGCATGGCCGCGGCTGGACTGTCCCCTGCCGCGAAACTGCGCGAACAGTGGTCGGGACTGTCGCAGATTGCCCTGGTCCGGGAGTTGGCGGCCAAATCAGTTGATGCCCTGGATACGTTGGCGGCCATGCTGACGTCGATTGCCCAATCCTTGTTTTCTCCGGCCCGACTGCAGGTTGCCGTTGCCGTCGAAGAGCAGCATTTCCCTTCTTTCGAAGGGGCCTTGGCGACGCTGCTGGAAAGCTTGAATTGCTCCACCCCGGTTGCTCCTGCAGCACTGCAGCCATTCAGTGGTCAAGTGAAGCGCCACGGCCTGGTCTGGTCCCTGCCGGTTCAATATGTTACCCGTGTGTTTAAAACCGTGCCCTACCGTGACCCTGACAGTGCGCCCTTGACGGTGCTGGCGCGTTTGCTGCGGGCGGAGTTTCTTCATCGGGAGATCCGTGAGAAGGGGGGAGCTTATGGTGGTATGGCCGGTCACAACAGTGGCGCCGGCCTGTTCAGTATGCTGTCCTATCGTGATCCACAGCTGGAGCGTACTCTCAAGGTTTTTGATGAGGCCATTGACTGGATCGTCAGTGGTCAATTCGAAGATGTCTCGGTCGAAGAGGCGATTCTGGCGGTCTTCAGCGATCTCGATAAGCCCCTGTCACCGTCTGGTCTGGCTGCTCACGAATTTGCCTGTTTACGCCGGGGGATTACCCTGGAAATGCGCAACGACTTCCGCCGGCAATTGCTCAAGGTTGACGCTGCTGCCCTGATCCGGGTTGCCAAACGCTACCTGCAGGATGGCGAGAGCGCCGTGGCGGTATTGGCCGGCGAGTCGGCATTGAAGCGGGCGAATGAGAATTTAGGGGAGATGGGGCTGGACATCCGCCGGATTTAAACGATGAAAAACAACAAACAATCATTATTTGTCACCGCCGCCCTCGGACTGGAACCACTGCTGGTTGAGGAGTTGCTCGGCCTTGGTTTGGATGAGGTTAAGCAGGAGCGGGCCGGGGTCCGTTGTCACGGCAGTCTGGCCGATGCCTATCGGATCTGTATGTGGTCGCGTCTGGCCAGTCGGGTCTTGTTGCCGCTGACACAGTTTGCCGCCGCGGATCCTGATCAGCTCTATGCCGGGGTGCAGGGTGTCGATTGGTCGGAACACATGGATGCAGATTCAACCCTGGCGATCGACTGTGCCACCAGCAAATCGCAGATAACCCACTCGCGCTATGCCGAACAGAAAACCAAGGACGCTATCGTCGATCAATTCCGGGTCCGCACCGGGGCACGTCCATCTGTGAGCCTCGAGCGCCCTGACGTTCGCCTGAATCTCTATCTCTATCAGGATCAGGCAAGTTTGAGCCTTGATCTGTCCGGTGAAAGTTTGCACCGCCGTGGTTACCGTGTTGACGGTGTCCATGCTCCGCTGAAAGAAAACCTCGCCGCCGGGATGTTGTTGCGTTGCGGTTGGCCGCAGATTAGTGCGGCCGGGGGCGCCCTGGTTGATCCCCTCTGTGGTTCCGGCACGTTGCCGCTGGAAGCGGCGCTGATGGCAACCAACACGGCTCCGGGATTGTTGCGTACCTATTACGGCTTTCTGGGATGGAAACAGCACCAGGATGCCATCTGGCAGGAGGTACGGCAGGCTGCCGATGAGAAACACCAGGTTGGCATCGCCGTGCTGAAGGTGCCGATTATTGGTTATGATGCCGATCCGCGGGCGATTCGTGCGGCCTGGGATCACGCCCGTCAGGCGGGGATGGATAAACTGATTCATTTTGAGCGCCGCCGCCTGGACGAGTTTGTTCCTCCTTCCGGCGTACGCAGCGGTCTGTTGATTGCCAATCCGCCCTACGGCGAGCGCCTTGGCAACAGCGATGAGCTGGCGCCCCTGTATAACCAGCTGGGTCAGGTGATGGCGCAGCAATGCCCGGGGTGGCACGCTGGGGTGATTACCAGTGAGCAGGAGTTGGGCCGGGCCATCGGCCTGCGCGCTGACAAGATCAATGTGCTTTATAACGGCGCGTTGAAATGTCAGCTCCTGCAGTTTGTTTTAAACGCCGATAATCACTGGCAATCCCTGAGCGAGAAGGCGCAACGGGTGGCCCGGAAGCCTCTGTCGGCGGGAGCAGAAATGTTTGCCAACCGCTTGCGCAAAAATCTGAAGAAACTTGGCAAGTGGGCGCAGCGTGAAGGGGTTGATTGCTACCGTCTGTACGATGCTGACCTGCCGGAATACGCAGTGGCAGTGGATCTTTATGGTGACGAGGTGCATCTGCAGGAATATCGTGCGCCGAGCAGCATCGATCCGGACAAGGCCGCCGAGCGCATCCGCGACGTTCTTGCTGCGTTGCCACGGGTACTGGACATTACCCCGGATCAGATTCATCTGAAAGTTCGCCGGCAGCAAAAGGGCACCGATCAGTACGAAAAGCAGGCCCGTCGCGGAATATTGAAAGAGGTCCATGAAGGTAATTGCCGGTTTCTGGTGAACTTGACCGATTACCTCGATACCGGCCTGTTTCTTGATCACCGTATGACGCGCCGGAAGATTCAGTCCATGGCGGCCGGCAAGCGTTTTCTCAACCTCTTTGGCTATACCGGAGCAGCAACGGTTCATGCCCTTAAAGGGGGAGCCTCGGCGACGACAACGGTCGATATGTCGCGTACCTATCTTGACTGGGCGCGCAGGAATATCGAACTAAATGGTTTCCCCGGCAACCGCCAGGAATTTGTTCAGGCTGATTGCCTGGCCTGGCTGGAACAGGCGCAGACGCACCGTGCCGGGGTCTTTGACCTGATCTTTCTTGATCCACCGTCCTTCTCCAACTCCAAATCGATGGCAACCACCTTTGATGTGCAACGTGACCATGTTGAGCTGCTGCGTCACACCTTGCGGTTGCTGGCCGATGGTGGACAACTGATTTTTTCCACCAACCTGCGCACCTTCCAGATGGCGGTCGAGGCTTTTGATGACCTTTCCCTGGAAAACATCACGGCATCGACCTTGCCTGCAGATTTCGCCCGTAATCCGCGTATACATCAGTGCTGGTTGATAAGAAAAATATGAGAAATTCGCTTGGAACCAAGCCTGTATTCAGGCTCGATGAGCGTTTGCAGCGCGATACCTTTCCGGTTGCAAGCCTGACCTTGTGTGAACTGCTGCTGTCGAACAACGCCCATTACCCCTGGTTGATTCTGGTCCCCAGACGTGAGGGTATCACTGAAATTTATCAGCTTGAGCCGGCTGATCGTGACCAGTTATGGCGCGAGAGTCATCAGGTATCCGTGTGGATGGCGAACCACTTCCAGTTTGACAAGCTGAATATCGGCGCATTGGGCAATGTGGTCAGCCAGTTACACCTGCACCATGTTGGTCGCAGGCAGAACGATCCGGCCTGGCCGGGACCGGTGTGGGGGCATGGCGCGTCAATCGGTTACGGCTCGGATCAGGTTGAAAAAATAAAGCGCGCTTTCCCTGGACAGCTGTGTTTTTCCGCCTGAATGTGTTTGTTTACTGCCGAGTCAAGTTGCGATACCTGATCCGATGGGGCTGATCGGCCTCCTTGCCGAGGCGACGTTTGCGGTCGGCTTCGTAATCGGAATAGTTCCCCTCAAACCACACCACCTGTGAATCCCCTTCAAATGCGAGAATATGGGTGGCGATGCGGTCTAAAAACCAGCGATCGTGGCTGATAATGACTGCGCAACCGGCAAAGTTTTCCAGTCCTTCCTCCAGCGCCCGCAGGGTGTTAACATCGAGATCGTTGGTTGGTTCGTCCAGCAGCAGAACGTTGGCCTCTTCGCGCAGCATCTTGGCCAGATGAACACGGTTGCGCTCGCCACCGGAGAGTACGCCGACCTTTTTCTGCTGATCGGAGCCGGAGAAGTTGAAGCGGGCGACATAAGCGCGGGAATTGACGGAAACGCCACCCATCTGGATAATATCCTGACCATCGCAGATCTCTTCCCAGATGGTTTTGTCAGGGTTGAGTTTCCGGCTCTGGTCGACATAGCCCAGACGTACTGATTCGCCGACCTTGAAGCTGCCGCTGTCGGGCTGTTCTTCGCCGATAATCATCTTGAACAGGGTTGATTTGCCGGCGCCGTTGGGGCCAATGACACCAACGATGCCACCGGGAGGTAAGCGGAAGCTTAGCTTGTCGATGAGCAGGCGTTCGTCGAACCCCTTGCTGATCTGCTGCGCTTCAACCACCAGGTCTCCCAGCCGTGGCCCTGACGGAATATAGAGTTCCAGCTGTTTTTCCTTTTCCTGGGCAGCGTTGCCGAGGAGTTTTTCGTAGGAGGTGATGCGCGCCTTGGATTTGGCCTGACGCCCTTTGGGCGACATGCGGATCCACTCGAGCTCGCGTTGCAGGGTCTGCTGACGCTTGCTTTCGGATTTTTCCTCGCGCCGCAGGCGTTCCTGCTTCTGCTCCAGCCAGCTTGAGTAGTTGCCTTTCCACGGAATGCCGTGGCCGCGGTCGAGCTCGAGGATCCAGCCGGCGACATTGTCAAGAAAATAGCGGTCGTGAGTGACAGCGATGACGGTGCCCTGGTAGCGTTGCAGGTGCTGCTCGAGCCAGTTGACGGTTTCGGCATCAAGGTGGTTGGTCGGTTCATCCAGCAGCAGAATGTCTGGTTTTTGCAACAGCAAGCGGCACAGGGCGACGCGGCGCTTTTCCCCACCGGAAAGCACCTTGATCGAGGTCTCCGGGGGGGGACAACGTAAGGCTTCCTCTGCTAACTCCAGACGTGAATCAAGTTCCCAGGCATCAGCGGCATCGAGTTGATCCTGCACCTTGGCCTGGCGTTCCAGCAGTTTGTCCATGTCGCAGTCAGGATCAGCAAAAGCGTTATTGATGGCTTCAAATTCCGCCAGCAGATCAACGACTTCTTGCACCCCTTCCTGGACAATTTCACGCACGGTCTTACTCTCATCGAGCTGCGGCTCTTGTTCCAGATAGCCGACCGTATAGCCGGCAGACAGGGCAACCTCACCGTTAAATTCCGTGTCGACCCCGGCCATGATCCGTAACAGGGTCGATTTACCCGAACCGTTCAGACCGAGCACCCCGATTTTGGCACCATAATAATAGGACAGGGAAATGTCCTTGATGATTGGCTGCTTGTTGTAGTTTTTGCTGACGCGCATCATCGAGTAGATGATTTTTTTTGTGTCTTCGCTCATATTTTGGCCCTTTGAATGAATATAAAATGAAACAGGCAGCAAGCGTCTGCCGCTGTATTATGGTTGTTTGTCCAAAGCAGGGACTATATAGCAGATATCTGCCCCTCGCAAGGGGCGACGCGCGGGCAGTCAGCAAAAAAAGCGGGATGAACACCCCCCCCTTTGGCATGACCATCCTGAATTTTTCCGCCCCTTGCATTAAGGTTTCATTTGATGCTAAATTTCCGTCGTGATTATTCAAATAATTGATGCACCCACATACCACATATGACCCCTCGCCAATCCTTTGATGTCGGCAATGCTGCGTTGGCAGCCCAGTTGTTCGGCCAGCAGAATCAGAACCTCAGGCTGATAGAGAAGAAACTCGGGATTCGCCTCGGGAGCCAGGGGACGGTACTGCAGTTGTCCGGCAACCCGGAACAGGTACAAGTCGGCTACCGCCTGCTCGAAGAACTCTGTGCGTTGTTGCGCGATGATATGCCTCTGTATCCCACCGATATCGACTATGCCATTCGCATCCTGTCGACCGATTCTTCAACCAACCTGCGTGATATTTTTTATGACACGGTTTTTGTTTCGGCGCGCAACAAGCTGATTGCCCCGAAAAGTCTGGCGCAAAAAAGTTATATCGACCAGATACGCAGCAAGACTGTGGTTTTCGGCATTGGACCGGCGGGCACCGGCAAAACCTATCTCGCCATGGCCATGGGGGTGGCTGCCCTCATGCGCAAGGAAGTGAGCCGCATTATGCTGGTGCGCCCGGCAGTTGAAGCGGGGGAGAAGCTGGGTTTTCTCCCCGGGGATCTGGCTGAGAAGGTCAATCCTTACCTGCGACCGCTGTACGATGCTTTATATGATATGCTTGAGCTGGATAAGGCGCGTGCTTTGGTTGATACCGGCGTGGTTGAGGTAGCGCCGCTGGCCTTTATGCGCGGGCGGACCCTCAATGATGCTTTTGTTATTCTTGATGAAGCACAGAATACCACGGCGGAGCAGATGAAAATGTTTTTGACGCGCATCGGGTTTGGCAGTCGCGCGGTGATTACCGGCGATGTCACCCAGATTGACCTGCCGCGTGGGACCGGTTCGGGACTGTTACATGCCACCGACGTGTTACGCAATGTTCCCGACATTGCTTTTACCTACTTCAGTGACCTTGATGTTGTTCGTCATCCCATTGTTCAGGCGATCGTCCAGGCTTATCAGCGCGCTGAGCAAAAAACCTCTGCAAAAACCGAGGAGCTACCGCCTCGCCCTGCCGGAATCAACGCGCCTGACTGATCCGAGGATTCATGACTAAAGATAAGAAAACCAAAACCGGGGGGCGTAGTCGTTCCAGCTCCTGGCAGGAATGGCGGTTCTGGAGCAGTCCGGTACAGTTGCGCAAGTGGGTACTGCTCGCAGTAGCACTATTGCTGGCTGTTATCATTGTCCCCAAGGGCGGCTTGATCCCCGCCTCTTTTTCACCCGGGGATGTGGCCCCGCGGGATATCAAATCGCCCCGGGATATGCTGGTCGAAGATGTCGAATTGACGCGGGCCAAACGTGATGCTGCGGCACGCGCTGTGCCCCTGGTCTATCGTTACGATGCGAGTGTCGCTGGACAGGCCATTGAGCGGCTGGAACGCGGGCTGGTGTTTTTGTCCCAGCGTCAGGAAGAAGTCGATCTGGATCCTGCCCAGGATCTGTTGCCGCGCCTTGAAGCTGATTTTGGCATTCCCCTTACCAGTGATGATTATGGGCCGTTGCTTGATCTTCCCCTCGACCGGGAACTGGTCGGACGGATCATTACTCTGCTGAAACCGTTGTTCGAACGTCCGATTAGCGCCAGTCTGCAGAGCTTTCTGGATGATTGGCAGGCAGGGATTGTTTTGCTTGAGCGCGATCAGGAGCGTTTGCCGTCCCCCCAATGGTCTGAGCGGGTGGTTGGCCTCAACATTGTTCTTCAGCAAGCAGAAGGCCATTTGGCCGGTCTTGATGCACTGAGCAGTGCCCAACAGCAGGTGCTGCTCAAGTTGGTACAGCAACAGTTGCGGCCCAACCTGGTACTGGACCAAGAGGAAACCCGGCAGCGCCGCCTGCACGCATCCAGTCAGGTGACGCCGGTACTCTTCCAGATAAAAAAGGGGGAGATGGTGGTGCGTGAAGGGGAGCGCATAAGTGCCGACCAGATTCTCAAGCTGCAATCGTTGCGTGAATCAGGACGCAGCAGCCATACCCTCCAGAGTGCCGTCGGTTTACTGATCTGTATCATGCTGCTGATTTTTGTCGGTTTTGTTTTTGCGCAAGGAAACATCAGTAAATTTAATCCGGACCGCCGCGACCTGCTGTTTCTGGGGACGGTGCTGATTGCTCACTTTGTTCTTATCAAGGTGTCGATTTTTGTTTCTGCCGGTATGGGAACGGTGTTGTCTTCGATCGATGCCATTACCTACTACTATGCTATTCCTTTTGCTCTGGCGGCCATGCTGGTGCGGATTGTGCTTAACTCGGAAACCGCTTTTATCGTGGCTATCTGTTCTGCTGTGCTGGCCGGGGTGCTGTTCGGTAATAGCTTGCTGGTGGCGTTTTATGCGCTGGTCGGTAGCATTGTCGGTGCTCATGGGGTGCGGCATTGTCAGCAACGAACCACTCTTTATCGGGCCGGCTTGTGGATCGGTCTGACCAATATGGCTATGTTGATCGGTCTGCATTTGCTTACCGGGCGGGCGGCCGATCTGCAACTCCTGTATCGGATCGGATTCGGTTTTGCCGGGGGGATGATCAGTGCGGTCATTGTCAACGGCACCATCCCGCTGGTCGAATCGCTGTTCAAATATACGACAGATATCAAGTTGCTGGAGTTGGCTAATATGAATGCGCCGGTTCTTCGCCAGTTGATGATTCAGGCGCCGGGTACCTATCACCATTCGATTCTGGTGGGGAATCTGGCCGAATCCGCGGCCGAAGCAATTCGTGCCAATCCGCTGTTGGCGCGCGTGGCGGCCTACTACCACGATATCGGCAAGATCCGTAAGCCCCTTTATTTTATTGAAAATACCGGCGGTCAACGCAATAAGCACGACAAACTGGCGCCCTCTATGAGTGCCTTGATCCTGACCTCCCACGTCAAAGACGGCGTCGATCTGGCGCGGGAGAACAAATTAGGCTCCGAGTTGATCGACATTATCAAGCAGCATCATGGTACGGCGCTGATCAAATTCTTCTACGACCGGGCCAAATCCCTTGCCGATCCCGGAGTTCAGCAAGTCGACGAGCGCGATTACCGCTATCATGGCCCCAAACCCCAAACCCGGGAAGCCGCCCTGATTATGCTCGCCGATGCAGTGGAAGCCGCCAGCCGTACCCTCGCCGATCCGACCCCGGCACGGATTCAGGGCATGGTTAAGAAGTTGATCAACAACATCTTTATTGATGGTCAGCTTAACGAGTGCGATCTGACCCTGCGCGACCTCAACGAAATTGCCAAGAGTTTTACCCGGGTCTTGTCGAGTTCTTTCCATCACCGGGTTGATTATCCGGAGCCGGTTCACATTGTCAAAGTCAAAACGGATGGCAATGACAGCCCTGCCGCGCGGGATAAAAGCAATAAGGGGAATCATGCGAATTCAGATCGAAAATCGCCAGCGCCGGTATCGGATTTTGAAGCGGTCGCTACGCAAGATAGCACAGCAGACCTTAAATATCTGCGCGAAGCCTGACGCTGAGCTGTCGATTCTGATTGTCGACAATGCCGGGATTCAGCAGATCAATCGCGATTTTCTCCAGCGCGATCGTCCGACCAACGTCATCTCCTTTGCCATGCAGGAAGGATTGGGAGCGGGGGTGCAGCCGCAGTTGCTCGGCGATGTGGTTATTTCTGCGGAACGTGCTGCCGGGGACGCCGCTGCCGCCGGGATTCCTTTTGAGCATGAACTGTGGTTTCTGCTGGTGCATGGAATCTTGCATCTGCTGGGTTACGACCACGAACGCGGCAGCGTCCAACAGGCGCAGGAAATGGAACAGCGTGAACGGGAAATTTTTGCCCAACTGATTGAACAATTTCCGCTGACAGGTGACAGGTGACAGGTGACAGGTGACAGGTAAATTGGACCTCTACACAACACAACACAAGGAGAATGAATACAAGGTGGACACGGGCGATGGAAAAGGACGACAAGGGCTGCTGCAACGCCTTCTGGGCCGGTTAAACAGGCGCGCTTCGGCAGGGAGCGAAGAGGAGTTGCAGCAACTGATTGATGAATCAGAACAACGTGGCATCATTGATGAAGAAGAGGGGGATATGCTTCAGTCGATCCTGGAGCTTGATGAAACCTATCTGCGTGAAATCATGGTGCCACGCACCGACATGGTCTGCGTTGATGCCGCCGCACCCCTGACCCAGGTGCTTGAGGCTATTCTGCAGTCCGGACACTCTCGTATCCCGATCTTCAAAGGCAATATCGACAACATCATCGGTCTGGTTTATGCCAAAGACCTTCTGCCCTATTGGGGTCAGTCCCTCGATAACATCCCGTTGGAAACGGTTCTGCGCCAGCCATTTCTGGTTCCCGAGTCGAAACAGGTGAGTGTGTTGCTGCGGGAGTTTCGTGAAACGCGGGTGCATATTGCCATTGTTATCGATGAGTACGGCGGTACCGCCGGCTTGATTACGATTGAGGATCTGATCGAAGAGATCGTTGGAGATATCCAGGACGAATACGATCTGGAGGAAGAGTGGTTGATCGCAGATCCCGATGGTACCGTAGTCGTCAATGGCCGCCTCAATATTGAAGAGTTCGAAGAATATTTTGACGTTGAGGTAGAGCGAGAAAAATTCGATACGATCAGCGGCTACGTTATTGAGCAATTTGGCCAGGTACCGGTGGTGGGTAAAAAAATTCGCGTTGGCCAGTTCGATATGCTGATCGAAAAAGGAGATCAGCGCTCGATTCAGCAGATCCGAATTTTTCCGTTGTCGTCAGAACCGGGTGATGATGCAGATTGATAAGACCCTGCTGGTCGCAGCCTTGTCCGGCGGATTGCTGGCTCTGTCCTTTCCCCGTCCCGATCTTTATCCACTTGCCTGGGTGGCCCTGGTGCCCCTGCTGCTGGTCATGGAAAAACGACCGTTTGCCAGTGGTTTTGCGGCCGGGGCGACATTTTTTGCTGTTGTTCTTTACTGGTTGAACATCGTTATGACCACCTTCGGTGGTCTTGATCCGTTCTCCTCGTTGGGTGCCTATCTGTTGCTTGTTGCCTACCTGGCGCTGTTTTTCGGTTCTGCCACCTGGCTTGCCTGGCGCACTCATCAGCGCCTGGGCCTTCCTGTTCTGCTCAGTCTGCCGGTCATCTGGGTGGCCCTTGAGTTTTTACGCGGCTGGCTGTTGACCGGTTTTCCCTGGGCCTTGATCGGCTATTCCCAGCAGAATTTCAGCCTGGCGATCCAGAGTGCCGATGTCACAGGCGTTTATGGGGTGGGGCTGATGCTGATCACGGTTAATGCGTTGATCGCCCAACTTGTTGCGCAGCCCACACAGTTGTTTAGCCGCTGGGCGGCGGGCGGAGTGGCGTTGTTGCTGATCAGTCATTTCGGCTATGGCGTCTGGCGTTCGGGACAGTTATCCGATGAACGCCCCGAGCAGTTAACCGTTGCGCTGATACAGGGGAACGTTGAACAGTCACAAAAGTGGGATCCGGCGTTGCAGCAGGAGACGATTACTCGTTACCTGTCCCTGTCAAGGCAGGCCCTGGCGGAGCACCCTGATCTGTTGATCTGGCCGGAAGCAGCCACCCCCTTTTATCTGCAGGATCCCTCGCCATTGGCGGCCCAGGTTCATGATCTGCCCAAGCATAGCGGGGTGCCGCTGCTGGTGGGTACTCCGGCTTATCAACGAGCGCCCCATGGCGAATACCAGTATCTGAACAGCGCTTTTTTGATTGGCAGTGATGGGTTGCGGCAGGGGCGCTCTGACAAGGTTCATCTGGTCCCTTTTGGTGAATACGTGCCATTAGGCCGTTTGCTTTCCTTTGTCGACAAGCTGGTGGTAGGGGTAGGCGATTTTGTCCCCGGCACAATAGTTCCATTACCGCTAGGCGAACATCATGTCGGCGTGCTGGTGTGCTATGAAGTTATTTTCCCCTATCTGGCGCGTCAGCATCTACATCAGGGCGTGGATTTGCTGGTCAATATCACCAATGATGCCTGGTTTGGCCGCTCGTCTGCCCCTTATCAGCATCTTGCCATGGCGCGTTTTCGCGCGATCGAAAACCGCATCTGGCTGGCCCGCTCCGCCAACACCGGGATCTCCGCCCTGATCGCTCCCAGCGGTGAGGTGGTTCTGTCCGGGCCGATTTTTGAGACCTTGCAGCTCTCCGGCAAGGTCGGGCTTGGCGCAGCGCCGACCTTTTATACGCGCTTTGGTGATCTGTTTGCCCATGTCTGTCTGTTGCTCACCGCTCTGCTGGTTATCGCCCAGGCTGTTGCTCCCCGCCTGAGCAATAAATCAGCTTGAGTGATTCACAATCATTTATCGTTGCATCCCGCTTCTCTGTTATCATTCTCATGTTGATTGAGTAACAACAAACAGCTTAAACTCAAAAACCTAAAAACGGCTTCCCGAGCCACAGAAATCACGGAAACAGACGGAAGGGTATTTATTGCAGCAAAGCCGCCCTCAATCAAAGAGACGACCCGATGAACGTGTCTTGTCTTTCTGATTTGGTCTGTGGATTCGGTCGTTTCCGTGGAGAACTTTTCTTCCAGAGTAAATGATGATAGCCCGAGCCCCCTCCATCGCCTGTCTGCTTATGCTGATACTCGCTGCCGCCCCGGCAGCTGCAAGTCTTGGTGTGGCAGAAGCGCAAGGATTCTCATGGGGGGCTATGTTGATGGGTCTTTTTGGTGGGTTGGCGCTGTTTTTGCTCGGGCTTGATCGGTTGACTGAATCCCTCAAGGCCGCGGCAGGATCACGTTTACAGTCATGCCTGGAGCGCTTAACCAATAACCGTTTCAGTGGTGCCCTGGTCGGAGCGCTGACAACGGCCATGCTCCAGTCCTCTTCGGTGACGACCGTTCTGGTCGTGGGCTTTGTCAGTGCCGGGGTGATGTCCCTGAGTCAGTCGGTTGGTGTCATTATGGGTGCCAACATCGGTTCGACGGTCACCGCACAGATTATTGCCTTTAATGTTTCAACCTATGCCTTGTCGTTGGTGGCTGCCGGTTTTGCCATGTTGACCTTTGCCCGGCGTGAGCAGTTTCGTCATTACGGTGGAATGTTGCTGGGTTTGGGGTTGATTTTTTTCGGTATGGGGATCATGACTGATGCCATGGTACCGTTGCGTGCCTATCCGCCGTTTCTTGAATGGATGGTGGGAATGGAAAGCCCGTTCATTGGCTTGTTGGTCGGCGCGCTTTTCACGGCTCTGATTCAGTCGTCAGCGGCGACCACAGGTCTGGTCATCATTATGGCCAGTCAGGGGTTTATATCACTGCCGGCCGGTATCACCCTGGCGTTGGGGGCCAATATCGGCACCTGTGTGACTGCGATGCTGGCGACCATCGGTAAACCCCTGGTTGCCCTGCGCGCTGCTACCATCCATGTGCTGTTCAATGTCGCGGGGGTGCTGTTGTGGCTCGGTTTTGTTGACCAGTTGGCGGCCCTGACGGTGGCCTTGTCACCCCAGTATGGTGAACTGCAGGGGATGGATCGGCTGGCGGCAGAAGCCCCGCGCCAGATTGCTAACGCCAACACCCTCTTCAACGTTCTAAATACCTTTATTTTTATTGCCCTGGCGCCTTTTTTTGCCAGGTTGGCGATGGTTCTGGTGCCGGAACGGAAGGACCTGGACAAGACCCCGGTTGTGGTCCCTAAATATCTCGATGAGCGTCTGCTGGATACCCCGGCGGCGGCCCTGAATCTGGTGCGCATGGAGATCGGCCGGTTGGGGCAGGAAGTGGTACAGATGACTGAAACCATCTGGCCGGCGTTGCAAAAGAACGATAATCAGCTGTTCCGGGAGGTCCAACGGCGCGATGATGTCATTGATCTGCTCCACACTGAAATTATCAATTATCTCTCCATGCTGGGGAAAAAGGAACTGACCGAGGACCAGGCCCATGACTATTATCTGCTGAGCCAGGCTGCTGATACCCTCGAGCGGATTGGTGATGTTATCGAGTCGGAGCTGGTTGAGACGGGTTTTAAAATAGCCCAACTTCCGTTGCGCCCGGGGGCTCAGATCAGAGACCTGCTGGGACGGCTGCATGCCTATGTCTACACGGCTGTGGAATTGGCGGTGCGCGCTGTCAACGACAATGACAGCGCCCCGGCGCAGGAGCTTCTGGGAATGCGGCGCGAAGTCAATGAGGCGGTTGAGGGTGCTTTTCGCCGCCAGGTAGCGAGTATGGCTGCCAGCGATACCGAACGTCTGAAGCTTTTACAGTTGGAATTTGAGATAACGGATAAGTTTAAACAGATCTTTTCTCTGGCCAAGCGCATCGCACGACTTTATCAGCCTTATAGCGACTAGTCCTCTCATATGAAGGATAGCCTACTGATGACCAATAATGTCACAGCAATCATTCCCGCTCGTTTTTCTTCTACCCGCTTTCCCGGCAAACCGCTGGCTCTGCTGCAGGGGCTGCCGATGATTCAGCATGTTTATCGGCAGGTTGCTGCAGCTGAACTGGTTGATCGGGTTGTTGTCGCCACCGACGATCAGCGGATCCTGGAGTGCGTACAAGGGTTCGGTGGTGAGGCGATGTTGACCCGTGAGGATCATCCGACCGGCACCGATCGTCTGGCGGAGGTTGCCGAGACCCTGGACAGTGGCCTGATCGTTAATGTGCAGGGGGATGAGCCCCTGATTCAGTCGCAGATGATTGATCAGGCGATACGGCCGCTACTCGATCATGATGATATCGAGATGGGAACACTGGCAGCGCGCCTGACCTGCCCGGAAGATTTTTTCAGCCCCAACGTGGTCAAGGTGGTCAGGGATCTGGCCGGCTATGCCCTGTATTTTTCCCGTGCACCGATCCCCTGGCCGCGGGATCTGAAAAAAGAAGAGTTGGCAGATCAGCTGCCCCAGCTTGCGGTGTGGCGTCATATCGGTCTTTATGTCTATCGTCGCACCCTGCTGCTTGATTATCCGCGCTGGCCCGAAACTCCGCTGGAACAATTGGAGCGACTGGAGCAGTTGCGAGCGCTGGAACGGGGAGTACGCCTGTATGTTGCCGAGACGGAGTGGGATAGCCACGGAGTGGATACGCCGGCTGATCTGGAGCGCGTAGAAAAGTTGATGTCTAATAAAAAAAACGTATCTGTTCAGCACCGGATCGGGGATCCTATGTCAAGGGGCGCTGTTCGTCATCCATGACCGCTTGTTGTCGCCATCCATGGCGACAAACACCCTTGCCACAGGACCCCCGACCCTGCGCAAGGCCATAGCTGAATGGTTACAAAAAAAGAATTAAAACAGCTGGTTACTTTTTATACCAGGGCTGATTCATTTTTACAGTTCAGGGTTTCTTTCGGTTCTGTTTGTGTGTAGAATCACGCCTTTGGTGTAAAACAGGATACTACTAGTTATTGGGGATAAAAGGTTCCACATGAAGACAAAATTTATATTCGTGACCGGCGGGGTTGTTTCTTCTCTTGGCAAGGGGTTGTCCGCCGCTTCGATTGGCGCATTGATGGAGGCGCGGGGCTTAAAGGTTTCGATGCAGAAGATGGATCCTTATATTAATGTAGACCCCGGCACCATGAGCCCGTTTCAACACGGTGAGGTGTTTGTCACTGACGATGGTGCCGAAACCGATCTCGACCTCGGGCACTATGAGCGTTATACCACCGCCACCTTGTCACGCAAGTCCAATTTTACCACCGGCCAGATCTACGACTCCGTCATCCGCAAGGAACGCCGTGGCGATTATCTGGGTGGAACGGTGCAGGTTATTCCGCACATCACCAACGAGATCAAACAGAAAATTCTCGACAATGTCAAAGGTGTCGATCTGGCCATTGTTGAGGTCGGGGGCACGGTTGGCGATATCGAATCCTTGCCTTTTCTTGAGGCCATTCGCCAGTTCCGCGTTGATCGCGGGCGGGACAATGTTCTCTATATCCACCTGACCCTGGTGCCTTACATTGCTACCGCCGGTGAACTGAAAACCAAGCCGACCCAGCACAGTGTCAAGGATCTGCGTGAGATCGGTATTCAGCCTGATATTCTGCTGTGTCGCTGTGACCGAGAAATTCCCCGTGATATGAAGGCCAAGATTGCCCTGTTCTGTAATGTGCCTGAAGAGGCGGTTATCACTGCCCGCGACGTGGAAACCATCTACGAGGTGCCGACCGCTTTTCATGATCAAGGGCTGGACGAGCGGATCATCAATTATCTGAATATCTGGACCAAGTCACCTGATCTGTCTGATTGGGAACGGATTGTTGAGCGGGTCAAACACCCTTCAGAGAGTATTACCATTGCCATCGTCGGCAAGTATGTCGATCTGACCGAAAGTTACAAATCGCTAGCTGAAGCCCTGATTCATGGCGGTATTGCCAACGACTGTCGCGTCAATTTGAAGTATGTTGATTCTGAGGCCCTGGAGCGCCATGGCATTGACGGCATGTTCAACGATGTCGACGGTATTCTGGTGCCCGGAGGTTTTGGTGAACGTGGCAGTGAGGGAAAGATCTCAGCTATTCACTATGCGCGGACCAATAAAGTGCCTTTTTTCGGGATCTGCCTGGGGATGCAGATGGCCGTTGTCGAGTTTTCCCGCCATGTTTGCGTGATCGACGATGCTCACTCATCCGAATTTCATGAACAGGCGGCAAACCCGGTTATCCATATCATGGAAGAACAGAAAAAGGTCAAGGGTAAAGGGGGAACCATGCGCCTCGGGGCGTATCCCTGCGCCCTTGAAAAAGACACCCTGGCGCGGCGGATCTATGGCCTCGAGCAGATTTCTGAACGCCATCGCCACCGTTTTGAATTTAATAATAGCTATCGGGAACAACTCAAAGGGTGTGGGCTGGTCTGTTCGGGAATCAATCCGGATTCCAATCTGGTTGAGATTATCGAACTTAAAGATCATCCCTGGTTTCTGGGGTGTCAGTTTCACCCTGAGTTCAAGTCGCGCCCCATGGCGCCGCACCCCTTGTTTGAATCTTTTATCGGCGCCTGCTTAAAGGAGCGCCAGGAGTAACATAATGGAGCAGGTTGCAGTAGGCGGCACACGTTTTGGCGGTAATAAGCCTTTTGTTCTTATTGCCGGCCCCTGTGCCATTGAAAACGAAGATCTGACCTTACGTATTGCCTCGGGCCTGAAAGACATCACCACCCGGCTTGGGTGCGAACTGGTGTTCAAGGCCTCTTACGACAAGGCCAACCGCACCGCGGTGACCTCCTTTCGTGGTTTGGGCATGGATCATGGATTGCGGATCCTGGCGCGGGTCAAACGGGAGTTTGAGCTGCCGATCCTCTCAGATATCCATGATATCAGCCAGATTGACGCGGCGGCAGAAGTGCTCGATGTGTTACAAATTCCGGCCTTTTTATGCCGCCAGACCGACTTGCTGGTGGCAGCAGGGAAGACGGGCAAACCGATCAATATCAAAAAGGGGCAGTTCCTTGCACCCTGGGACATGGAACATGGTGTCAACAAGGTTGTCTCAACCGGGAATCGGCAGATTCTGCTGACCGAGCGGGGTGCGACCTTCGGCTACAACAATCTGGTCAGCGATATGCGCGCCCTGGTGATCATGCGCCAGTTGGGCTACCCGGTAATTTTTGACGCGACCCACTCGGTGCAACTGCCTGGTGGTGCCGGTGGTTCCTCCGGTGGTCAGCGACAGTTTGTTGGGGCCTTATCGCGGGCAGCGGTAGCGACCGGCATCGACGGACTGTTCTGGGAGGTACATGAAAATCCCGACCAGGCCCTGTGTGATGGCGCCAATTCTCTGCCGTTGGCACAGGTCGAAACAATGTTAAAACAGATGTTGGCCATCGATGACGTGGTCAAGGACTCTCTAACTCAAGGTGATAAATAGATGCTGGAAATAGCCCGTCAGGTGTTGCAGATTGAGGCCGATGCCGTCCATGCCTTAAAAGAACGGTTGAACGAAGACTTTGTCAAGGCGATCAAGATCCTTCTGGCCTGCGAGGGCAAGGTTGTCGTAACCGGCATGGGCAAGTCCGGGCTGATCTGTCACAAGATCGCTGCCACCATGGCCTCGACCGGCACACCGACCTTTTTTCTTCACCCGGCCGAGGGAATTCATGGTGATCTGGGGATGTTATCGCGTGGCGATGTAGTGATTGCCGTCTCCTATTCCGGTGAAACCGAGGAGATCTGTCGCATCCTGCCGGTGATCAAGCGCATGGGGCTGCCCCTGATTGCCATGTCGGGCAGGCCGACCAGCACCTTGGGGATTGCCGGTGATGTTCATCTTGATGTCAGTGTTGCTGAAGAAGCCTGCCCCTTGGGGTTGGCTCCGACCGCAAGTACTACCGCCACGCTGGCTATGGGGGATGCCCTGGCGGTGGTCCTGCTCAATGAGCGGGGATTCAGGGCGGAAGATTTTGCCATGTTCCACCCCGGTGGGGCGCTGGGTAAAAAGCTGCTGCTGCGGGTGGAGGATCTGATGCACAAGGGCGGTGACATCCCCCTGGTGTCACCGGACACCTTGTTGCGTGACGCCCTGTTTGAGATTACCAGCAAAAAGCTCGGAGTGACCGGGGTTATCGATGCTGCTGGTTTACTGCTCGGAGTATTTACCGACGGCGATCTGCGGCGGATGATGGAGCGCGGGCTGGAGACCCTGCAGTTGCCTATTGCTGCTGCCATGTCGACTTCCCCCAAACGGATTCTACGCCGCAATCTGGCAGCCAAAGCGCTTCAGATCATGGAGCAACATGCCATCACCTCCCTCTTTGTTTTTGAAGACGAACAGAGTCAGGTGCCGATTGGTATCATTCATCTCCACGATCTGCTGCGCGCCGGGGTGGTATGATGGAGGTCGAGATGAAGGAAAAGCTTGCCGCCATCAACCTTTTATTACTGGATGTCGATGGAGTCATGACCGATGGGCGCATTATTTATGATCAGCAGGGAAATGAGCTGAAAGCCTTTGATGTCAAGGATGGTCACGGCTTGAAGATGTTGCAGCGGGCCGGGTTTCAGGTTGGAATTATCACCGGCCGTACCTCCGCCATTGTCAGCCGCCGCGCCCAGGAATTGGGAATTACTATTCTGTATCAGGGAGCGAAGGTTAAGCTCGAACCCTATCTGGATATTCTCAAGCAGACCGGCTTGGCGGATCATCAGGTTGCCTATGTCGGCGATGACCTGATTGATCTGCCGATCCTCCGTCGTGTTGGTTTCAGCGCAACCGTTGCCGATGCCGTTCCGCAAATGGCCGAGCAGGTTGATTATGTCACCCGGCGCTGCGGAGGTCGCGGTGCGGTCAGGGAAATCTGCGATCTGCTGCTGCAGGGCAGCGGTCAGTGGACCGAGCAGACGACGCGTTATTTTTCCCCGTGAGTCACTCGGTGTGCCATAATCAGCAGGTGGCGCAGTCATGTTGACTGTGCGCCGAATTCTGGCATTGCTGATTCTGCTGGCGGTTATTCTGCTCGGCCTGGTGGTGTGGCGTCACCTGCAACAGGCGCCGCTGCAGGAGGTCCTTGAAGCCCTGTCTCCGGAGATTGATCTGGCGTTAGATCATCTCAACTACACAGAAACCCAGGATGGACGTAAACGCTGGACCCTGGTAGCCGATCGTGCTGAGTATCTGCGCGCCGGCAATCTGGTCCGGTTGACGCCGGTCCAGCTGACTTTTTATGAGGCCGGAGCTTTTGGCGATCTGGGCCTGACTGCTGACCATGGCGAGTTGCAGGAAGATACCCGTCAGGTGGATGTCTGGGGGGGCGTTGTCATTGTCGGCGAAGGTGGCGAACGGTTGCAGACCGAAACGCTGCGCTATCAGGATCAGCAGCGACTATTGTCAACCGCAGCGCCGATCCATTATCAGGCACCAAGGATGGAATTAACCGGCGTTGGTCTGGTGATTGATCTTCAAAAAAACACCATGCTGGTAAAAAAAGATGTCAGAATGCTGCTGTTGCCGGAACCACAGGAGAACTCAGGTGAGAATTGATCTGATCCTTCATTGTCTGCTGCTATTGGTCTTTGCCTGGACATTAACCGCCGGGGCCGTTGATTTTTTTGCTGCGGCGGACTCTGGTCAGCCGCTGGAGATCACCTCAAACCAGCTTGAAGTTTTTCAGCAAGAGCAGAAATCGGTATTCAGCGGCGATGTTGTTGCCCAGCAGGGGGAAATGACCCTCTATACCGATCAACTGACGGTGATTTTTGACGGCCAGAATGACGTCAGCCGCGTTGAAGCCATAGGTCGTGTGCGCATTGAAGAGCCATTGCGTCATGCCCGTGGTAACCAAGCCGTTTTTGATCGGGCGGCGGACACCTTGATTTTATCCGGCAATGCCGAGGTGGTGCAGGGTGAGAATCGCATTGCCGGCGATGAAATTACCCTGTTTATCGGTCAAAATCGTAGCCTTGTCCGAAGTACGGACAGCGGGCGAGTGCGGGCCGTCATCCTGCCGGAAAAGAAACCGGAGTCACCGTGAAACGAACGCTGCGCGCCACTGACTTGCATAAATCCTACGCTGGTCGTGAAGTGGTAGCCGGGGTCGACCTGGCCGTCAGTTCTGGTGAAGTGATCGGCCTGCTTGGGCCCAATGGCGCCGGTAAAACCACCAGCTTTTATATGGTGGTCGGGCTGGCAACGCCGGATCAGGGACAGATTTTTCTCGATCAGACCGAGTTGACGGCGATGCCCATGTATCAACGAGCCCGGGCGGGGATCTCTTATCTGCCACAGGAACCTTCCGTCTTTCGCAAGCTGACGGTTGCTGAAAACCTGCTGGCAATTATAGAAACCCTGCCGTTGAATAAGTCCGAGCAGCAACAGCGGTTAGAGCAGTTACTGGCCGATCTGAATATTGCCCATATCCGCGATTCGAAAGGTTACGCTCTCTCCGGTGGCGAACGCCGACGGGTGGAAATTGCCCGGTCGCTGGTCCTGAAACCGGCCTTCTTGCTTCTGGATGAGCCTTTTGCCGGTATTGACCCGATCGCGGTAATCGACATTCAACATATTATTTCTGATCTTAAAAGTCGGGGTATCGGTATTCTTATTTCGGACCATAATGTGCGCGAAACCCTCGGCGTATGCGATCGCGGTTATATCCTTAATCAGGGGCGGGTGCTGGAGTACGGAACACCCGAACAGATTGCGGCGAGCCCGGAAGCTCGTGCGATCTATCTGGGAGAAAAGTTTACCTTATGATCTGTTCCGGCGTTGCCGGATCCGATTTGCAAAACCATCAGCTTTGGACTAAAAAGGAACCATGGCACTCGATCTTCGACTTCAGGTAAAACTCAGCCAGCAACTGGTGATGACCCCCCAGCTGCAGCAGGCGATCAAGTTGCTGCAGCTGTCACGACTGGAATTGGTGGATGCAATTTCTGAGGAACTTGCGGAAAATCCGGTTCTGGAAGAGGGGATTGATCACCAGGAGGAGAAGGAAGAAGCGCTCCGCACCGGGGTCGAGGATGAAGTCACGCCAACGCCGGAGTCGTCGCCGGAACAAGAGCTCTCCGGGGAAATGGATGGGGTCGGTGACATCGACTGGCAGACCTATCTGGAGGGTTACAGCCTCAACAGTAGCAGCAATGATGCCCGTGATAACTACGAAGAACAGGAAGATCGTCCTTCGTTTGAAAGCCTCATGACCCAGCCACGTCGCCTCAGTGACCATCTGTTGTGGCAGCTCGGCCTCTCAACCCTCCCCGCGCCGGAACATCATGCCGCCGTAGATATTATCGGCAACCTCGATGATGCCGGGTACCTGCAAACCCCGCTGGAAGAGCTTGCCGAGCAAGCCGGGGTTGACCTTGCCGTTTATCAAGCGGCCCTGCAACGGGTGCAGGCCTATGACCCGCCAGGAGTTGCCTGCCGCAATCTGCAGGAGTGCCTGCTGTTGCAACTTGATCGCCTGGAGCTGTCTGACTCCCTGGCCGCAGTGTTATTACGTGATTTTATCGATGAGCTTGGAGCACGTAAGTACCCCCAGATTGCCAAGGCGTTAAAACTTCCGGTTGAGGAAGTTTTTGCTGCAACCAAGCTGATATCTGAGCTTGACCCGCGTCCCGGCAGTGCTTATAACGACGAAGAAGCACACTATATTGTGCCTGACATCTATATCCACAAGCTTGGTGATGATTATGTCGTTACCCAGAACGATGAAGGACTGCCGAACCTGCGTATCAGCGCTTTTTATCGCAATGCCCTGATGGAATCGAAGGGAATTGATAAACAGACCGGCGACTATATCCAGGATAAAATGCGCAGTGCCGTGTGGCTGATCAAGAGCATCCATCAGCGTCAGCGCACGATTTACAAGGTGACTCAGAGTATCGTCAAATTCCAGCGCGATTTTTTCGATAAAGGTATAGAGTATCTCAAGCCCATGGTATTGCGCGATGTGGCTGAAGATATCCAGATGCACGAGTCCACTGTTAGTCGGGTGACGACCAATAAATATGTCCAGACCCCACAGGGGCTGTTCGAATTAAAATTCTTTTTTAACAGCGGCATCAACACCAGCGATGGTGATGCGGTCGCCTCGGAAAGCGTTAAAAGCAAGATCAGGGACATCGTCGCTGCTGAAAATCCGAAAAAACCCCTGTCTGATCAGAAAATCGTCGATCTGCTCCAGCAACAGGAAATCGATATTGCCCGACGGACAGTCACCAAGTATCGGGAAATGCTCGGTATCGGCTCGTCAACGGAACGCAAACGTCTGTTTTAACGTATCGCCGGGTGCTGATGGGCAGACTCTTTCAGCGCAATTTTTATAATTGCGCTATAATCTAGTGCAAACGAGGCTCTATGGAAGAGCCCTCGGCAATGAGGAGGTTCTTTATGCAAATTGCGGTAACTTTTAGACACATGGAGAGCAGTGATCCCCTGCGTGACTACGTGGAAGAAAAGCTGGCGCGGGTCAAAAAGTACATTGATGAGCCGATTGATGCCCAGGTGGTGCTTTCGGTGCAGAAAAAGATTAATCAGCGCGCTGAGGTGACAATGGTTGCCAAAGGGCTGACCATGAAGAGTGCTGAAGAAAAAGATGATATGTATGCAGCTATTGATCTGATGGTAGACAAGATTGAGCGTCAGCTCAAACGCTACAAGGAAAAACTGAAAAACCACAAGGGCAGTGAAGGGGTTCAACGGCGCATTGAAAAAACCGTTTATTCTGCCCCTAGTTTTGATGAAGGACACAATGAGCCCGAAATCATCCGCAGCAATTCATTTTTTATCAAGCCGATGTCGGTTGAAGAGGCAGTGATGCAGATGGATCTGCTCGACAAAGAGTTTCTGGTTTTCACCGATGACCGTTCCGAAGAGATGAATGTTGTTTATCGGCGTAAAGATGGTAATTATGGTCTGATTGTTCCACACGGAAAATAGCATGATCGCGGGGTTGGCGCACGATCGTGCGTCGGCCCCGACAGTTGGTCTTCTTTTTGAGCGATAAAGATAAGAATGATGAAAATTTCGGAACTATTGAATCCACAGGCCATCATCAGCGAACTTAGCGCTACCGACAAAAAGGAGGTACTTGCTGAGTTGACTGATACCCTGGTAGCCCTGGTTCCGGAACTGGACCGCAACAGGGTTCTTGAGGTGCTGCATGAGCGCGAGAAGCTCGGTAGTACCGGTATCGGAGATGGTGTCGCTATTCCCCACGGAAAAATTGCCAAACTTGGAGAGCTGCAGCTGGTCTTTGCCCGTAGCACCAAGGGGGTTGATTTTGAGTCGATGGATGGCCAGTTGGCGCAACTGTTTTTTCTGTTGATTGCCCCTGAAGGAGCCGTTGGCGTTCATCTTAAAACCCTGGCGCGCATTTCCAAGCTGTTAAAAGATGTCAATATTCGTAAGCAGTTGCTCGCTGCCAAGGACGCTGCAGCGATTTATCAGATTATTCTTGCCAACGAAACTTCCCCGTAACCTCTGGGATCGACAGGACCTCAATGTCGGATCCGGTGATGACGGCTGCTGCAGGGGCAGCTGATCAGGTGTTGATGCCATGCAAACATTAAGCATCAGGGATATCCTCGAAGAAAAGGAAGCCGGCCTTGATCTGGAGTTGCTGGCCGGTGCGCCAGGTCTGGAGACTCTGATTTCTTTGCCGCGCATCCAGAAGCCCGGCCTGGCACTGGCTGGTTTTGGCGACAGCCTGCATCCTGACCGCATCCAGGTGCTGGGTTCGACGGAACTGAGTTTCCTGGCCAACATGCCTGCTGATGAGGCTGAAAAGCGAATGCGTGAACTGTGTCAGCGACGTGTCTGTTGTCTGATCGTCACGAAAAACCAGCCGATCCCCAAATTTCTTGTTGAACAGGCCGAAAGCTTTGGCACACCGCTGCTTAGAACCCGGCTGCTCAGTTCCGATTTTATCTCGTTGTTGACCCGGTTTCTGGAAGAACGTTTGCTTCCAACCTCAACCCTGCACGGCGTTCTGGTTGATGTGCTCGGTATTGGTGTGCTGATTCAGGGCAAGAGTGGTATTGGTAAAAGTGAGTGTGCGCTGGAACTGGTGCTGCGCGGTTATCGGCTGGTGGCTGATGATGTCATCCGTGTACGCTTCAAACTGCCGTCGGTCATTTTTGGCGAAGGGATGGACCTGCTTCATTACCACATGGAGATCCGCGGCCTGGGGATCCTGAATATCAAACACCTGTTCGGGGTATCTTCGGTGCGGGAACGCAAAAAAATTGATCTGGTGGTGGAACTGGTCAAATGGGGGGATGATAAAGATTGCGATCGCCACGGACTTGATGAAACTACCTACCAGCTCCATGGGGTAGAATTGCCCTATGTCCGGATTCCGGTGGCTCCGGGTCGAAATATTGGTACGATTGTAGAGGTAGCGGCGCGCAACCAGCTGCTTAAAGAGATGGGTTATCACAGCGCGCGCGAGTTTCAGGGTCTGCTGGAGAAGCGAATGGCAGAAGCTGCCCATCTTCATGCTCACTCTATCATCGGCGAGAACCTCGAATGAACAATCGCCTGATTGTCATCACCGGTCTCTCCGGATCCGGCAAATCTACCGCAGCGCGGGCGTTGGAAGATCAGGGTTTCTTTGTCGTCGACAACCTGCCGCTGGTGATGCTCCCTGATTTTATGGAGCGGGCGCGCCTGGAGCTGTGTCAGCAAACAGATATCGCCGTTGTTATCGATGTCCGCAATCGCACCTTTCTGGTCGATCATGCCGGCACCTTCGAACGGTTGCGCACTGCCGGGCATCAGGTTGAGATCCTCTTCTTTGAAGCGAACGATGATGAGTTGTTGCGGCGTTATTCGGAAACCCGCCGCACCCATCCTCTGGCCCAGGCCGGCACCGTACAGCAGGGGGTCGAAAATGAACGTCGCCAACTGAAACTGTTGCGTGATGCTGCCAGCAGGGTCATTGACAGCAGTAATCTGAATGTTCGCCAGTTGCGTGATCTGGTCCTGGAATTTGTCGGCACGGATCAGTCGGCGCGCTTGATTATCAACATTGAGTCCTTCGGCTACCGCTATGGGTTGCCCCTGGCTGCCGATCTGGTGTTTGATGTGCGTTTTTTGCCGAACCCGCATTATATCCCTGAGTTACAACCCTTGACCGGCTTGGATCAACGGGTGCGTGATTATGTCCTGTCCCAGCCGGAAGCCCGTAATTTTCGCTATCACCTTGATCGGATGTTGATGTTTTTGCTGCCGCACTATCGCAAGGAAGGAAAAAGCTATCTGACCATCGGTATCGGCTGCACCGGGGGCCGTCACCGCAGTGTGTCGATTGTGGAAGATCTGTACCGCCATTTTCCCGTTGCCGATGTGATGGTCCAGCACAGTCATCGCGATGTTGCCAAGGGGTGACAAATGATTGGTATCCTGGTCGTTACCCACTCTCGCATGGCCGCCGAGCTATGCCGGGCGGCAGAAATGATTTTAGGTCCACTGAGTGCCGTGGCTACGATCAACATTGAACCTGACACGGCAGTTGATACGGCCCGGGATCAGCTCTTTGAGGCTTTCAGGCGGGTGGGACGTGATGGTGATGGGGTATTGATATTGACCGATATTTTTGGCGGCACGCCGACCAATATCAGTGTTGAACTGCTCGAAGAAGATCAGGTTGAAATTCTCACCGGGGTGAACCTGCCGATGCTGATCAAGGGGGCAGGCCTGCGCTCAACCTGTAATATCAATGATCTGGCTGCCCAGCTTGCAGAATATGCCCGGACAGCGATCATTCGACCCAGCGAGCTATTGCGTTAGCCTTCGTGGTGAACCGGTGGATGGACTATGAATCTGGTATTGACCCGCATTGATAATCGCCTTATTCACGGGCAGGTTCTTGAGTCCTGGGTTCCCCATGTGCAGGCGAACTGTATCGTCGTTGCCAATGATGTGCTTGCTGCCAATCCCTTGAAAAAACTGATGATGAAGGCCTCGGTTCCAAGCCGTATGCGGGTTGAAATTGCCACGGTCGCCGACGCTGTTCAACTGCTTTTGACCAGCACCCTTGATTCCTATCGGGTGCTGCTGCTGTTCGGCACTCCGGCTGATGCATTGCAGGCCTATCGTCTGGGCTTGAACTACCAGCAGCTGAACCTCGGTAACCTTCACGCTGATGCGGGCAAAGCGCGTTTCAGTTGTACGGTTTTTCTCGCTCTGAAAGATCTCGACGATCTGAAATCGCTGGAAGAGGCAGGGGTCAGTATCACCGCCCGCTGCATTCCTGCTGATACTGAGCGCTCCTGGCGCCAGCTCATTCCCGGTCGGCGGGAGGCGGACTGATGGCGCTTGAGCTGTTCATCGGAGGGATGGTTGCGCTGGTCTGCGGTCTCGATCGGGTGGCCATTCTGCAGATTCTCATCTCACGGCCGATCGTCGCAGCTCCCCTGGCGGGTCTGCTGTTGGGCGAACCCCTGATCGGTCTGCAGATCGGGGTGATGGTGGAGTTATTGTGGCTGGCGCGCTTGCCGGTCGGTGCCTCAGTGCCCCCCGATGATACCCAGGTGGCTATTGCGGCCACCGTTTTAAGCATTGCCCTGGGCCGCCAGCTGGATGCCCTGACGGTCGAGTTGATGCTCCTGTGTCTGTTGATTGCTCTGCCGATCGGTAAAGTAGGGCAGTATTTCGAGCACCGCGCCCGCAATTACAATAGTATTCTTCTCATCCAGACTGATCGGGCTCTGCAAAACGGCCTTTTTGGTCAAGTGCAGCTCCTGCATCTGCGCGGCCTGCTGAGCTTTGCCGCTTCATCGTTGCTGACCTATCTCACCATTGTTCTTTGCGGCCTGTTGCTGATTCCGCCGGTCTGGCCCCGGTTGCAGATTTCCCTGTCGTATTCCGCCGGGTTGCTGCAACTGGCACTGCCGCTCATCGGGGTGGCCGTCATTCTTGGGACCATTAATGTCAGCCGTTCGATCACCCTGTTTTGTGCTTCCTTCGGGATGGCCTTGTTGCTGATGTGGCTGGTGCAGTCATGAGTCTCGGTTGGCGGACACGATTGCATGTCTGGTGTCGTTTGCTGTTGCTTCAGGCTAGCTGGAATTATCAGCGGATGCAGGGGCTTGGTTTTCTCTTTGCCCTGATCCCCGGATTACGCAAAATCTATCCCGAAGAAAAATGGCGCGACGTAGCAATGCGCCACGCCGGTTATTTCAATACCCATCCTTATCTGGCGCCATTGGTTGCTGGAGCGGTGTTAAAGCTTGAAGAAGAACGCGCTGTCAACGGCGAGGACCGCAGTATCGATATCGATGATTTCAAAGAGATTGTCGCGGCGCCTTATGCGGCCATCGGAGACGCCCTGTTCTGGGGTGGATTAAGACCACTGGCGGCGGGGATTGCTCTGCTTGTGGCCGTCAAGGGGATTATCTGGGCGCCATTGATATTTCTGGTATTGTTCAATTTTCTTCCCTTCTGGTTCAGGATTGTTTTCTTCGAATACGGTTATCGTCAAGGCATCGGGTCGGTCGATTTTATCCAGCAACATAATCTGCCTGACTGGGCAATCCGTACCAAGGAGGCCGCTGTCGTTATTCTTGGTGGTCTTTGTGCCTTTCTGGTTTTCTCTCACCTGGATGATCATCAGCTGCCAAGCTGGCCGGGGCTGTTGACCCTGGTACCGATGATTCTGTTGGGCTGGGGGGCACGACGCGGGATGTCGACCCTGCTGCTCATTTTCATTACCTGTACCATGATTTTTGTTGCAGGAATTTTTTGGGCCGATGTGGCCATCTTTTTAAAATTGTAGGGATGCTCTGATTATGCTGACACGCAACTTCACGATTATTAACCGCCTCGGCCTGCACGCCCGGGCCGCCGCACTGCTGGTCAAAACGGCCAGCCGCTTTTCCTCTGAAATTACCATTAAAAAGGAGGACATGGAGGTCAACGGCAAAAGTATTATGGGAATTCTATTGCTGGCCGCTCCCAAGGGGAGCGACATCCTGCTGATGACCGATGGCTCAGACGAAGAACTGGCGATGCAGCAACTTGCCGAACTGATTGAGGATGGTTTTGGAGAAGAATAGATCAACAGAAGATATTTATCTGGTGGGTATCGGCGTTTCCCCCGGCATCGCCATCGGCCAGGTCAATCTGCTCGATCATCGTTATCCGGTTTACGAGTTCTTTATCGAAGCGGATGAGATAGATGCGGAAATTGAGCGTTTTCGTCACGCCGTAGCGCAGGCTGCGACCCAGCTCCAGCGCATCAAGGAGCGGGTGTCGGGGCAGGTTCATCTGCGCGAGCATCTGTATATTCTTGATACCCATAAGTTGATTCTTGAGGACGAGATGCTGGTGGGCGCGACCGAGACCGCCATTCGTACTCAGCGCAATGCCGAAAGTGCCCTGCGTCAGGTGCTGAAAAATCTGCGCAGCCTTTTTGATAATATCGAGGATGAATATTTACGTGAACGGCGCAGCGATGTTGATGCCGTGGGTGAGCGCCTGTTGCGAATCCTGTGTGGCGCCGCTGAGCAACTGACCAGTCGGGTAGAAAAGGAATCGATCATTGTTGCTCACGATCTGTCGCCGGCAGAGACCATGCAGGTCGATCGTTCGCGGGTGCTCGGATTTCTCACTGACAAGGGCGGACGGACCTCCCATACCGCGATTCTTGCCCGCTCCCTCGATATCCCGGCGGTTGTTGGTTTGGAGACCATTACCTCACAGGTCGAGGACCGCCAGACGATTATTGTCGATGGTGAAAGCGGGATCGTTATCCTTAATCCCTCTACCGCAACAATCAATGAATACCAGGATCGTAAAAAGCATTTAGCCCAACTTGCCCAGGAACTCGAAGATTATCGCAATCTGGAGGCTGTAACTACCGATGGCGTGCGTATTTCATTGTGTGGCAACCTTGAAATGGAGAGTGAGTTCAAGCTGGCACACAAGCACGGGGTTGAAGGCATTGGCTTGTATCGCACGGAGTTTCTCTATCTGGGCCGCCAGCAGCCGCCGACTGAAGAGGAGCAGTTTGAAGCCTATTGCAGTGCCCTGGACAAGATAGGTGGTCAGCCGATTACCATCCGTACCCTGGATATCGGAGGGGACAAGTTTGTTGCCGGATTAAATCTGGATGATGAGGCAAACCCTGCCATGGGGTTGCGGGCTATCCGGTTTTCATTGCAGGAGGAAAACCTGTTCCGGGTTCAGTTGCGGGCGATTCTGCGGGCATCCGGACGGGGACCGGTGCGGATTATGTTTCCCATGATCAGCGGTGTTGCAGAAATCCGTGCCTGTAAACGGATTCTGCGTGAGGTAATAACCGAATTAGAACAGGAGGGGCTTGCCTGTAACCCTGACATTCCCGTCGGTATTATGATCGAAACCCCATCAGCGGTGATGATTGCCCCATTTCTGGCACAGGAGGTTGATTTTTTCTCCATCGGCACCAATGACCTCATTCAGTATTTTCTTGCTGTAGATCGAGGTAATCAGCATGTCGCCTATCTCTACGACCCCTTCCATCCGGCCATTTTGCGTGCGCTGAAAATGACCTGCGACGCTGCTCATGCGGCCGGCATCAGCGTGTGCATTTGCGGCGAGATGGCCGGTGAGCCCTTGTACACCCTGGTGCTGATCGGCCTCGGTCTTGATGGTCTGTCGATGAACCCGTCCTGTGTTCCGCGGGTCAAGCGGGTATTGCGTCATGTGTCCAAACAACAGGGGGAGGCATTGGTGGAGAAATTGCTACAGTTACCAACCAGCAAAGAGGTGTCGGCCACCATTGATCAACAAATGCGCGTTCTGTTGCCTGATTTGTTTGCCCGTCCATTGCTGTAAATACGAAAAAAATGCAACAATTATAGTTGACGCGCACAATCGACTATCCTATTTTGTCGAATTTAAAAAAGTTCATTATTTTCAGGAGGAATAAAGCCAATGGCCATGACTGATTTTATGTTTACTTCAGAATCTGTGAGTGAAGGGCACCCGGATAAGGTGGCTGATCAGATTTCCGACGCCGTGCTCGATGCGATCCTCGCTCAGGATCCCAAAGCCCGGGTCGCCTGCGAAACCCTGGTGACCACCGGAATGGCGATGATTGCCGGTGAAATCACCACCTCCGCCTATGCTGATCTGCCGACCATTGTGCGTCAGACCATCAAGGACATCGGTTACAGTGATTCCGCCATGGGGTTTGACTATGAAACCTGTGCGGTCTTGACCTCTATCGATCAGCAGTCGCCGGATATTTCCCAGGGGGTGAGTGAGGGGGAGGGGTTGTTCAAGGAACAGGGCGCCGGTGATCAGGGGCTGATGTTCGGTTTTGCCTGTGATGAAACCCCCGAGTTGATGCCGATGCCGATCATGTTTGCCCACCGTCTGACCCGCAAGCTTGCCGACGCGCGCAAAAGCGGCAAGTTACCCTTTTTGCGCCCCGACAGCAAATCTCAGGTGTCGATCCAGTATGTAGATGATCGACCCACGCGCATCGATACGGTGGTGCTCTCCTCCCAACATGTGCCTGATGTGACCTATGATCACCTCAAAGAAGCGATCCTGGAAGAGGTGATAAAACCCAATCTGCCGGCAGAGCTGATCGACAGTAAAACCCGCTACCTGATCAACCCCACCGGCCGCTTTGTGATCGGCGGACCCATGGGTGATTGCGGTTTGACCGGGCGCAAAATCATTGTTGACACCTATGGTGGTCATGGTTCCCATGGCGGCGGTGCTTTCAGCGGTAAAGACCCGAGCAAGGTCGATCGCAGTGCCTCCTATATGGCCCGTTATGTAGCAAAAAACCTGGTTGCTGCGGGGCTGGCGCGCAAGTGTGAAGTCCAGTTGGCCTACGCCATCGGGGTGGCCGATCCGGTCTCGGTCATGATCAATACCTTCGGCACCGGCAAGATCCCCTCCAACCGGATCGCCGAAATTGTCCAGACTGAGTTTGACATGCGTCCGGCAGCGATCATCAAACATCTTGATCTGCTGCGCCCGATCTATCGACAGACAGCCGCTTACGGTCACTTCGGCCGCGAATTGCCGGACTTTACCTGGGAGCGGACGGATCGCGTCGAATCGCTAAAATCCAGAGCCGGGCTGTAAAAACTTTTAGCCACCAAGACTCCAAGAACACCAAGAGAGGCAAAACCTGAGGGCGGGTTGCAACAAAATCCATACCCTGCTTATCTTGGTGACCTTGGAGCCTTGGTGGCTGATTGATTACTTCCTATTCACTCCGAATAAAAACTTCAGCGGCAAATGGACACGGTTGCGCCAGGCCCTCTCCGAGTGGTCGGCAGCAGGATCAAGGTCGTAGCGAAGCATCTTCTCATCATGTTCACTGAGCTGCGCAATATAGGCGGCAATCTCCTCAACATCATCACCATAGCGTCCTTCCCGTCCCCCGATATCGAGCCAGATCTTTAACCCGGACAAGGCCGCTTGATACTGTCGCAGGTCGGCTTTAAAGCTGTCCGGATTCCACCAGCATGAGGGGGAGAGGGCGGCAATCGCGCCAAACAGGTGGCTGCGGCGCAATCCGATATTCAGGCTGACCAGCCCACCCATGGAGGAGCCCATCAGGACGTTGGCCCGCGGTTCGGGGCGGGTGAGAAAGAGGTGGTCGATATGAGGTTTGAGTTCCGCCGCCAGAAATTCTTCGTACCGGCTGCCCCGGGCGCTGATGAACTGACCATCGTGGATGCGATCCTGATGGGCAAATTCAGCTAGCCGGCCACTGCCGGCGTGATCGATGGCCACCAGAATCAGCGGTTCAATCTGCCCGCTGCCGATCAGATCACCGAGGATGCGATCAAGGTGCCACCCCTGTCCCGAAAAAGACTCACTGTCTGCAAACAGATTCTGGCCATCGTGGGCATAGAGAACCGGGTAGCGTCGGGCTGCCGTTACTCGATAATCGTGAGGCAGCAGGATGCGAATCCTCCGGCTGGATTGCAGCGCACGAGAGGGGAAGTCCTCAATGGTCAGCAGGTTGCTGCTCATCGATGGTCAAGCCGGTGAATGTCAGTAACTACCGCCTGTCCTTCTTCTATGGTCGCCGTACGGATGATAAAGCCGTAGTTGCCGATAGCGGCACTGAAGATAGAGTCGATCGCCTGGTGGTGAGCGATCGTCGCGCCGTGGCGGGAGAGGATCTCGTCAACGCTGTAGCTGTAAGGCTTGCCGTATTTACGGCCGGCGTAGTGGCAGACGTATTTGCGTGAAATATCAGCACTGAAAGGGCGGCCCAGAACAATGTTGCGGTACTCACTGAAAATATCGATGTCATTGGCATAGTTGAACATGTCAACGGTCAGCCCGCCGGGGGGACGGATATTGATTTCCAGGCCGATCAGCTGATTTTCCGGGGTGCGGAAATATTCGACATGGAAAAATCGTTCACGAATCCCGAACGCTTTAACCGTCGCCAGCCCGGCCTTCACCAGGTCTTTCGGCAGAACCCGAGGGATGTGGTAGTGGAGGTCCACCTCATTGTTGACGCTTTCCATGACGCCGCTGCCATAGACCAGTGAGGAATAAAAAACCACCTGCCCGGTGGCATCCACCAGACCATCAAAGGTTTCAATGCCGCCGGTGACAAAGGGTTCCATGAAATAATCGACCCCAGGCTTGCGCGCCAAAAAATGCTCCAGATCGGCATCGTTATTCAGGCGCCAGGTGTCGGCAGCCCCAACGCCGTTGTCCGGTTTGACGATCACCGGATAGCCGTGGTCGGCGATAAAGGTCTGCGCCTTTGCCTTATCGTTGACGATAGTGCCGTCAACCACTGTGACTCGCGCCTTTTTAAACGCCTTTTTCATGCGCGATTTCAGTTTCATATCCATAATCTCATCATCTTTGATGCCGGAAACATTGAAATCGCTACGCAGGGCAGCATCAAGCTCAAGCCAGTGCTCGTTGTGGGATTCAATCCGGTCGATCTTACCGTAGCGGTGGGTAAAATAGCCGCAGGCACGGATCACTTCGCCGTAATCATTCAGGTTTTCGACCCGGTAGTATTCAGTCATCGCCTGCTGCAGTTCGCGCGGGAGCAGGTGATAAGGTTCCTCGGCAATGCCCAGAACCCGAATGCCGGCTGCCGCCAGACGGGTCCAGAAGCTGACAAAGTTCGGGGGGAAGTGAGGGGAAATACAGATAAAATTCATGACAGGCTCCAGCAAAGGGGCAGGGGTTGTTATCAGTGTGCGCTTAACGGATGAATCTTTTGCTCAGATCAGCGTAAGCGTCGATGCGTCGGTCGCGCAAGAAAGGCCAGATGCGCCGTACCTGTTCGGTGCGCGTAAGATCCAGTGAAACACACAGGACCTCGTTCTTCTCGGCAGCAGCCTGGGCCAGGATTTCCCCCTGGCAGCCGGCAACGAAACTGCTTCCCCAGAACTGCGCGCCGGAGGTAGCCCCGGATGGATCAGCCTCAAAGCCGCTGCGATTGACCGCCACCAGTGGCAGACCATTGGCAATCGCGTGGCTGCGCTGGATGGTGATCCAGGCGTCGCGCTGGCGTTGTTGTTCCTCCGCCGTATCCTCAGGGTCGAAACCGATGGCGGTGGGGTAAATCAGCAGGTCCGCCCCGGCCAGGGCCATCAGACGTGCCGCTTCCGGATACCACTGATCCCAGCAGACCAACACTCCGAGGGTGCCAACAGACGTTGTAATCGGGGTAAAGCCGAGATCGCCGGGGGTGAAGTAGAATTTTTCATAGTAGCCGGGATCGTCAGGGATGTGCATTTTACGATAGCATCCGGTCATCCGGCCATCCTTTTCCAGTACGACAGCGGTATTGTGGTAGAGTCCCGCCGCGCGTTTTTCAAACAGGGAGAGGACCACAACAATCCCCAGTTCCCGCGCCAGCTGACCGAAGATTTCGGTACTGGGGCCGGGGATGGTTTCGCCCAGATCAAAGGAAGCGGGGTCTTCGCTCTGACAGAAGTACAGGCCGGTATGCAATTCCTGCAACACCACCAGATCGGCTCCTTGCCCTGCGGCCTGGCGGATGCCTTTGATACTGCGTTCAATATTCTCGTCGCGGTCTGCCGTACAGGAGTGCTGTACCAGGCCAACGTGTAGCGTGCTCATGATACTACTCCGGTCGGCAACTGCATGGTAACGCAGTGCAGTGAGCCATGCTGTTTAATCAGGGGGCGGCAGTCGATGCCGATGATTTCCCGCTCGGGAAAGCAGGCGCCTATCGTTTCCAGGGCTTTTTGGTCAGCGGCATCCTGGTAGCAGGGCACCAGTACCGCTCCATTGATGATCAGAAAATTGGCGTAGGTTGCCGGCAAACGCTGCTCCCCCTCATATTGGGCTTGAGGCCAGGGCAGGGGAATAAGCCTGAAAGGGGTGCCGGTGGTTGTGGTGAAGCTGCGCAGTTGCTGTTCCATCCGCTGGAACGTGTCATAGTGCTCATCCTGGGGATCGTCACAACGGACATAAAGGATCCTGTCATCAGGGCAGAGCCGGGCGATGGTGTCGATGTGGGCATCGGTGTCATCACCGGCCAGCCAGCCGTGGTCAAGCCAGAGAATCTGCTGAAGGCCGAATCGGGTACGCAGTTCAGTTTCCAGCTGACCCTTGGTCAGGTGCGGGTTGCGGTTCGGGTTGAGCAGGCAGTTGGACGTGGTCAGCAAGGTCCCCTTGCCGTCCGACTCAATACTTCCCCCCTCGAGCATCAGACCGATGATTTCTGTTGGTATCGCGGAAAAAAGCGGGGTACGGGCAAGTTGCCGGGTCACCAGATTGTCCATGTCGGCGGCGAACTTCAGCCCCCAGCCGTTGAAGCCGAAATCGAGCAGGCAGGGGTGCCCGTTGGTAAAAACAGTGATCGGACCGAAGTCGCGTATCCAGGTGTCGTTGGTAAGGATATTGATTAGATGTATCCGGTCGCTGACAATCCCGGCATCCCGCAGTTGTGCACGCACAACCTCCGGTTCCGGGGTGATGATAATCACCCGCTCAAAACGGCTGATCTGGCGCGCCAGGTCAAGGTAGACCGGCAGCACCTCATCCAGGATATCGACCCAGTCGCTGTTGTGGTGCGGCCAGGCCAGCAGCACGGCATCCTGCGCTTCCCATTCGGCAGGTAAGCGGTGTGAAGATGTCATCATGTGACTCACTTAAACAGGGTGTTTTCCAGTAATATTTTCAGACCAATAGCAATCAGCAGCAAGCCGCCGGCACATTCAACCTTGCTGCTCCACAAGGTGCCGATCCGTTGACCAAGGAGCATGCCGCCCAAAGTAAAAACTGAAGCGGTCACGCCAATAACCAGGGCCGGCATCCAGATCGACACCCCGAGCAGCGCCAGACTGAAACCGACCGCCAGAGCATCAATACTGGTAGCGATCGACAGCATGACCAGCGAGACACCACGGGTCGGGTCCTTAGGCTCAGCATCCTCATCATCGTCCGTCAGGGCATCGTACAGCATCTTGATGCCGATCAGGGATAATAGCACAAATGCCAGCCAGTGGCTGAAGGCTTCCATGTAATGGCGCAGCCCTACCCCGGCCATCCACCCCAGCACCGGCATCATCCCCTGGAATAAGCCGAAGTGAAAGCCGAAACGGAACAGGTGACGGTAGGTTACCGTGGCCAGGGTCAGTCCCGCCGCCAGCGCCACGGCAAAAGCATCCATCGCCAGGGCAACAGCAATGCCGATCAGGGTAAGGGTATCCATTGGCGTTACCAGTCCTTCAGGGTGAAAACTGGGTGGTTTTATAGCATGTTTTATCAGCAGACAAAATAGAGAAGAAGACTATTGAGGGCAGAATGAAGCAAACCGAAAGTGGCACTAAGGGTAGGGTATTTAGGATAGAACCTGGCAAGCCAAGCTTCTCTTGGTGTGCTTGCCCACATCTGCCCGCCTTGCCGCGCGGGGATATTGACAGAAATTAACAGATTAGTCATAATTAGCTAACTAATTATGGAGGTTACTATGCAAGTGAATATGCATGAAGCAAAAAGCCAACTTTCTGCATTGGCAGAAAAAGTTTGGCGAGGGGAAAGGGTGGTTATTGCTAAGGCTGGCAAGCCCTACCTCGATCTCCTTCCTCATCGCGAAAATCGTATTCAGCGTAAGCCCGGTCGGTTCAAGGGGCGGATACACATGGCAGATGACTTTGATCACACCCCGGAAGATATTATTGAAGCTTTTGAGGGGAATGATTGATGCAGCGATTTTTACTCGACACCCACACCCTTCTTTGGTGGCTGGCTGATTCAACACAGCTTGGCGATCGTTGCCGTGAAATGATCAGTGATGAACGTAACCAGGTGTTTGTCAGCGCAGCCACAATCTGGGAGATTTCTGTAAAAATGTCTCTTGGCAAGCTAGAGGCTCCGGAGGATATGGATTCTGTCGTTGAAGATGAAGGTTTCAGCAAGCTGCCAATCAGTCTCTATCATGGCCAGCTTGCCGGACGTCTGCCAGCAATCCACCGCGATCCTTTTGACCGGATGTTGATCGCGCAAGCGCAGGCAGAAGGGATGATCCTTGTAACCGCCGACGAGCTCATCGCTAAATATCAGCTCAGGGTGATGGATCCGCGAAATTAAGATGAGCAGGTTTAGCCGCGATTAAAGGCTTTAACGGAGAGGCGCAGAGGAGGAGAGGCGGGGATGAGAATAAAAGCTTTAACCCAGCCCCCAGTTCCCAGTCCCCAGTCCCCAGTCCCCAGTCCCCAGTCCCCAGTCCCCGACCTTAGGTGTTGACCCTACCGTGCGCGGTTTAAAGATTTTACCGTGACAAAAGCCTGAAAGATTTTCCTCTCCACCTCTCCAACCCCTGCGTCACCGCGTAAAAATTAGCCTGGTTTTCTCCTGAATTCTGTATTCTGAATTCCGTTTTTATCCCCGCCCCTGTATCTTCAAGCGACTTCAAATTGCAACTGTTTAAGATTAGCCAGGGGGACTCTGCTCTGAATCCGCAGCATTTCAATGCCGACGACCTGATTGTTTTCGTCAAAATCCAGGATGATGCCGGGAGATACCTCCTCAGATTCAACAATATTGGAATCAGTGAGTTTCAAATAAACGGCATCAGCTTTCTCGTCAAAATGAACTTTCATGGTTTGCCTCGCATGCTTCGATCAAAATAAACTGTTACAACCCTCATGGGCTGGGTTCGTGAATGAATAACGCGCAGTACGCGACCATCGTTTTCGGATATCTTTCCCAGGGAGTGGATAAGTTCCTGATCTTTTGGATCTGTTTCGGTAACGTCAGGCTGCGTTAGTACTGCTTCTATCCACGAAAGTTTTATGTTCCTCTCGGTTGCGACAAATTGAGCATGAGCTGTCAGAAAAAACTCACCCATGGTAAAAGAAGTCGAGCATATATCAGCCCCATTCATGATCAGCTGTTAAAAATCGAAATAATTGAATTTGCTATTTTAACATAAATGGTGACAGAGCGTATCGAAATATCGTTTTCAGGGCAGCTCAAATTGCCGGGATAATCGATGATTTTTCGATGCAAAAAAACTTTTACAGGCAATTTAGCCGCGATCAACATCTGATAAAATCGGATGTAACATTTTGAAAAAAATTCAAAACCTTCTCGACACGGTAAAGTCAAAGAAGACGCGGTCAAAGGCTTTAACGGAGAGGCGCTGAGATAAACATCGAATTTCTGTCTTTATCCAAGCATTTCTTGGTGGTCTTGGCGCCTTGGTGGCTGATTTATCCCTATGATCAAAAAATGCCGCCAAGACACAAAGATCTCCAAGGGGGAGCAGAATCCAGGTTGCCACATTCCTATTCTCTCCGCCCATCCAACTCTCGCGCCTCTGCGTTAAAATTAGCCTGGTTTTCTCCTGAATTCTGTATTCTGTATTCTGTAGTCCCCCCCCAGCTTGATCGTGAATCTGTGAACGCTGATGCCATTTAGACTAAAGTCTGATAAGATTAATTTCTAACGTTGAGTTACAGAGGAGTTTTTATGGGCACTCAGGAAGTTTTAGAAAATGCACTGCAACTAAAACCCCAAGACCGATTAGTTCTGGTTGATCTACTGCTTGAGAGTGTTGATCGCCCTGATCCGACAATTGATGATATCTGGCTTGAAGAAGCCCAGCGGCGTCTTGTAGCCTATCGTGCAGGTAAAATGAAGACAATATCCATGGAGGAACTGTTCGGCGCATGAGGGTTCACTTTACTTTTCATGCCAGAAGCGAACTTGATGATTCTGTTGCCTACTACGAGTTACAACATCCTGGTCTCGGTGTGTTCGTTTCAAACAAGAAGTACGTGCTGCTATTGCCCGTATTTTGGAGTTTCCTGATTCCTTTCCTGCGGTTAGGGGTTCAGTTCGTAAGGCGTTTGTTCGCGCTTTTCCTTACAAGGTGCTTTTTTCTGTCGAAGGTAGCAGTCTGATCATTCTTGCGATAGCCCATCAGCACCGACTTCCAGATTACTGGGTTGATCGGTAAAGCATCGATTCCAAGTTTTTACTGGTTTTATTGTCAAGGTCAAAGGCTCTAACGCAGAGGCGCTGAGAAGGAGAGGCGCAGAGAACTGAGGTAAAACAAGTCAGGTGCGTATTGACCTTCTACAAGTTGGGAGCAGACGATGATGAATAGATACGAAATTATTATCTACTGGAGCATGGAAGATCAGGCGTTTGTTGCTGAGGTACCGGAACTGCCAGGTTGTATGGCCCACGGAGCAACCTATGAAGAAGCTCTCGTCCAGATTCAGTCGGCTATGGAACTGTGGATAGAAACTGCGCGTGAGTATAACGACCCGATCCCCGAACCTAAAGGGCGGCGCCTGGCCTTCGCTTGATGAGCTGATGAAATAAACTGGTAGTGGGTAGTGGGTAGTGGGTAGTGGGTAGTGGGTAGTGGGTAGTGGGTAGTGGGTAGTGGGTAGTGGGTAGTGGGTAGTGGGTAGTGGGTAGTGGGTAGTGGGTAGTGGGTAGTGGGTAGGAGAATAAAGGCCTTTGCCCAGTTCCCAGTCCCCATTCCCCACTACCTGGTTTCAGCCGTTGACCCTACCGCGTGCGGTTCAAAGATTTTACCGTGAAAAAGCCTGAAAGATTTTCCTCCTGCGCCTCTCCGCCTCTTGCGCCTCTGCGTTAAAATGTTTTTGTTTTTCCCCACTCCCCACTCCCCACTAACAATTTTTGTCATCTCCCACTGACAAAAATTGACCCTTCATCATGAATTAAGACTCACAAAGCTGGTTCCCTTACCGTTACCCTCTTATATAAATTTCTCTCCTAGGATTTTTTTGAATTTTTTTTGTAGTTAAAAACCACGTTTTTACGGCCTTATAAAGGCCAAGGCAACCAGCGATTGGAGGATTTATCGCGGTTGTGGATTTTTAGTTCTGGCTTTGGCACGTGTGTTGCTAAGTCTAACAAATAAGAAGCACATGCACACCGGCAGCAGTGCCGGTGACAAATCTCACTCTTCATAAAAGGAGAAACGTTATGAATCAAGAAATGACAGTTGTCCAACCCCAGCGTAAATTGATTAAGAATCAAAAAGGTTTCACCCTGATTGAATTGCTGATCGTTGTTGCGATCATCGGTATTCTGGCAGCGATTGCCATTCCGCAGTTTGCGGCTTATCGTGAGCGGGCTTACATCTCATCAATGCAGGCTGACGTAAGAAATACTGCTTCTGCGATGGAGATGTTTTGGATTGACAACGATACTTATACTGGTGCTGATGCGGAGGATGCTTTAACTGTTGAAACATCAGGAAATAATGATGTTGATATAGCTGTGGGTGGAGATGGTACTACATTCACGATCACTGCAACAAATGCTGCTGCTACCACCATCACAGATGTGTTTTTTGATAGCACAGTAGGTGAAATCGAAATTCGAAAACCTTAATTTCTATAAGTTTTAATATACAAAAAAACCCGCTTATGCGGGTTTTTTTGTATATAGGGTTTCCTGAATAAATTTTTGTTGAGCTGGAACTGGGATCAACTCAACTGTTCTGTTCTTTGACAAACCACAGCGGCATTCTTTCGGTTCGCATAATGCGCTGATGCCACGTTATGAACCGAAAAAAAGCAAAAAAAAAAAAGGGGACAGGCGAAGGTAAAAAAAAGGGGACAGGCGAAATATGATTGACGTGGCGATTTGTGTCGGGTTAGGTTGGTGGTGCGTTTGTGACGTGTAAGTTTTCTGTTGCTGGTCTTTGTGGGGAATATTCTGGAGGTAGTATTTATGCCGCGCAGTCCGCGTCTGGTTGTTGAGGGTGAGTCGGCGGTTTATCATCTGATGTCGCGCACGGCATTAGATGGTTTTGTCCTGGGTGATGCCGAAAAAGACCATCTGCTGCAGGTCATTCGCCACTTTACATCCATCTATTTCACTGATGTTTTGGGCTTTTGCATTATTGAAAAAAAGGGGACAGGCGAAATATGATTGACGTAAAAAAAAGGGACAGGCGAAATATGATTGACGTGGCGATTTGTGTCGGGTTAGGTTGGTGTTGAGTTTGTGATGTGTCAGTTTTCGGTTGCTGGTCTTTGTGGGGAATATTCTGGAGGTAGTAGTTATGCCGCGTAGTCCGCGTCTGGTTGTTGAGGGTGAGTCGGCGGTTTATCATCTGATGTCGCGCACGGCATTGGATGGTTTTGTCCTGGGTGATGCCGAAAAAGACCATCTGCTGCAGGTCATTCGCCACTTTACATCCATTTATTTTGCCGATGTTTTGGGCTTTTGCATTATGGGCAATCACTTTCATCTGGTGGTGCGTATGCATCCGGATGAGGGGTATTCCGATACCGAAATCCAGCGCCGCTACGCTCTGTATTATCAGGATGACGAGACCAAAGATTCGCCCTTGCCAGGTCAGATTGCCATGCTGCGCTATAAATGGCAGCAGTTGTCGGAAATGATGAAGGAGATCAAACAATCCTTTTCGCGCTATTACAATAAGCGCCATAACCGCCGTGGTTTTTTCTGGGGTGAGCGGTTCAAGAGTGTGCTGGTCGAGGATGGCGATACCCTGATCAACTGCCTGGCCTATGTGGACTTGAACCCCATTCGTGCCGGATTGGTCGCACGTCCTGACGATTATCGCTGGAGTTCACTGGGGTATCACAGCCAGATGGGCAACAGGAGCCGATTTTTGTCACTGGATTTCGGTCTGGTGGGGGCGGAGAAGCTATCAGTCGATGAGCAGTTACGGCGTTATCGCCAGTTTGTCTACGAGGTCGGCGCATTACCGACGGATAAAGGGGCACATATTGATGGTCAGATTGTCACCCAAGAGCAGGCACGCAACTATACCAAGCCACCAGTCGATCGATTTTTGTCCCGTTCGCGCTATTTTACTGATAGCGTGATTATCGGCAGTCGTGATTTTGTCCGAACCCACTGGCGACGCTGGTGCTCTGAAGAAGACAACCCGGATAAGAATCCGGTAGCGGTGAGGGGGCTGGAAGACGTCTTTTCCTTGCGCCGATTGACTGAGACATTGGGCAGGTGAGGATTGAAAAAAAAAGGGGACAGGCAAAATATGTTTGTTGTTCAATCGAAATCGAAATCGAAATCGAAATCGAAATCGAAATCGAAAAAGCCTACCACCTAACGATTGACTCTGTCACTTTGGGTTGGGCGGGGCTATCACGTTCGTGAAGAACAGCCAGCCTACAGCAAAGGCAACAACTGCGTATTCCGGTGAAAGTGGGCCAGTGATTCCGTTTTAAACTGGACCACCATTTCTGGAGCAAAGTGGGCCACCTGTCGGAGCGAAGCGACGCTGGAGTCTTTTTGTAAATCGACTGTCAGTTTTGGTCAAGGCTGATGGCGTGTTTTCTCATCGATTCTCCTTTCAATTCAATTTTATAAGCGTTGTGTACGAGCCGATCGAGAATGGCATCGGCCAGGGTTGGATCACCGATGGACTCATGCCAGGCTGTGACCGGCAATTGGCTGGTGACGATGGTCGATCGCTTGCCATATCGATCCTCCAGCAGTTCGAGCAGATCCCGGCGGTGTAGATCGGTCATTGGCGCAAGACCCCAGTCGTCCAGGATGATCAGAT
>NZ_JACWUN010000017.1 GCF_014773365.1 Pelovirga terrestris | reverse complement strand
CGAAGCAAGGCTTCGAGAGCTTGTCGGTCTTGCGCTGTTAATTCGTATTTTTCATGAGTGCGTGCCATGTTTGAAACTATAGCACAACTTCAATTTAAGCAAAAGAACTAACCGCACGGGACACTAGATCGTAAAATGGAATTGGTGTTTTTATGGTGGTGATAGTCACATCTTTTGCCGGATGCCGGGCTTTTGGTTGTTGTCAGACTGTGCCTGTTGACGCAGGTGAGGAAAAAACCTGCGAAGGCCGAAGGGATTATAGCGCTCAATGACCCGTGGGAGCAGCAACATCAATATAACGCACAGCAAACCGGCGATCATCAGCGGGAAGGGACCTGTCGTGATAACGGCACCAAAACCGGTATAAACAATGGTCATCGGCACCATCCCTATCAATGTAGCGACAGCAAAAGCCCGTGCCGACATCGCAGTCAATCCGGCGCCATAACTGACGAACGCAAAAGAAACGATGGGGATGAGTCGCGCACCCAGCACAACACCAAACAACATGGCATCACTGCAATCACGACAGTAAATAACATGACCTCCAACCATACGGGCAATCAGTTCTCGGCCGGCTTTGCGGGCAATCCAAAAAGCCAATAATGCACCGACCAATGCCCCGGCTGCCGCATACAGGGTGCCCATCCAGACGCCCCAGACCAAACCTGCGGTCATGGTTATTGGTATCGTTGGAATTGGCCCGACAATCACTGCCAGAACCATAACCAGCATCAACAACAGGGGGCCAAACAATCCCCTCTCTTCGATCCAGATAGACAGACTCTCCGGCGCCAGCCAGGCTCCAGCATCAGCCCACCATGCCCACAGGAACGCTAGCGCGATTAGCGCCACAAGCCCCGGCCCTGTCCAGGCATCAAGCTTTATGCTCGCGTCATTCTTCATCTTGCCCCTGTTCTATCAATACCAATATCTAAAGCAGGTCATCCGACCAGCCTTTTATCCAGTTAGAAGCCTGAACCAGTGGGCTACCCAGTGGCTGAGTTCAGCAATACACCGTTGCCTGCGACTGCTCTACCAGATGGAAACTCCGGGCCCCATCATCGAATTGCCTTTCGCCTGGCGCAGACACAAGGACAACACAGACATTAAGAGTTGCTGGAAAGTAACTATTCAGCTCAATGACGGTCCAGTTTGCCCGGAATACCCAACAGAGAGCGTAACTCCTGTCAATTTCTATTCAATTTAGATGTTGACGAACATAGCGCACAAGTTCCGGGACTTCGACATACATGGTGCGGTCCGGGTTGTCAGGCGCACCATAATCTTTGATCCAGACAATTTTTCCGTTACCATCGACCAAAACAAAGGTATGGCTTGGTTCGCCGTTACCGATGGCCCATTTCAGCACATCATATTGTGCTGACACACTCAGATCCGGGTCGGAGAGAACCGGGACAGAGGTAATGCCCAAGCGGGGAATTTCCGGGGCCATTTCGGCGACGGAGTCGCGGGCAATACTGATAACCTGCACGTTCAGGGCCTGGAATCTTGAGCTGTTTTGCAAATCCACGATTTGCTTCATGCACGGCGGTCAGCCAACCGCCATGTGGAAAAAGAGCAGAACCGGCACTTTCTGTTGCGTGTAATCACTTAACGAGACCTGTCCGCCGCGGGCATCATCCAGTTGAAATGCGGGCGCTTGCGTTCCCACCAGTGATTCGGCTATCACTTCATTGTGTGAACAAGCGGTGATTAGAAAAATCGAGACGAGTATCAACAGCCACATCCTTTTTTTTCTTTGCATATTTTTTTCTCCTTTTGGGAATGCTGGTTGAACGTTGTCGCCATCAAGATATGATGACGCTATAAACCGCTATTCCTGATCAGGCCATGTCAGCTCTGCAGGTCATTTTTTATCTGTTCAAATTCTTCCCGGGTTATCTCACCTTTTGCGTAACGTTTTTTGAGCACCTCGATGGCCGTTTCAGCATCTCTGGCGGGTCCCGAAGACCGCCCGGAGTCATGCCACCAGGGCGGTCCGGGGCCACCACGTCCTAATATAAAATACAGTATGGCGACGACAACAACGATCATTAAAAGAGGCATCATGGTTGGAAAAATCCACCAGCCGCCCCAGCCAAAATGTTCCGGCCCCATGATGTTCCTCCCGCCTGTCTTATTGTTCAGTCAGTTGCTTAGTGATGGTACCAGAGTTAGAGTTCGACGAGAACCACCGTGCATGGATTCTGCGATCCGATTTTTCGTCGGATGTCGTCATGCGCTACCTGGCTGTTGCTGTGGCCAGGGGAGCCAGGGCAGACCCTCGCGCAGACCCTCGCGCATCCGCGCGGTGGAATCGCGCTGATAGCTGTAAACCTTAACACCAAAAATATGCAGCATCAGGCTTGAGGCGCGTTTTCGGCTCAGGTCGGCGTCGAACTCTCGGGCCAGATAGCTGCGATAAAGCTCTTCAATCCCTGCCAACTGAGCTGCGGCAAAATCGTAAAACTCATTTCTCTGCGCCGCCAGTTCGAGTTGAGTCTTGATCAGAAAACAGCTGCAGTAGTTTCTGCGCAACGAATCCTCGACCATTTCATCGAGGATCGCACAAATCCCTTCTCCGATCGATGGTGCCGAATCGAGTCTCTTACGTATATATTCCTTGCTCTTGCGGGCATACTCCTCAAGCGCCTCGCGAAAGAGACCCTCCTTGCTGCCGAAGGCAAGATAGATCGAGCCGGGCTGGAGACCGGTGTTCTTCACCACCTGCTGCATCGACGAGGCGCTGAAGCCGTTCTGCCAGAACAGCTTGATCGACCTGTCGACCACCTGATTGCGGTCAAATTGCGCTTTTGCCATGGCGATTCCTCGTCCTTAAAAATAAACCGTGCAGATCCACTATACACAAACTTGAACGATCGTTCAAATAATATTGACAACAGCATGTCGGAGAGGATAAGTTGAACGTACGTTCAAGAAACAATTTAGAAGGCCCGGTGTTAACGTCTCGCAACGAGAGATCAATAACCTCAAGAACAGTCATAAACTGAAGGAGCAGAAAGATGAAAAACAAATTCAACATTCACGACATCGATAGCGCGCCGGAAGCGAGCAGCCAACGTCTCGCCAACTACAAGAAACAGAACGGCATGATTCCCAACCTCTTTGGCGTGATGGCCGAGGCTCCCGGTCTCCTCGAAGGCTACCAGAAGCTGCACCAGCTGTTCCTCGATTCCTCGTTCAATGACGAAGAAAAGACCGTGGTCTGGCAGAGCATCAACGTCGAACACAATTGCACCTATTGCGTCCCGGCCCACACCGCCATCGCCCACATGATGAAGGTCGACCCGGCGCTGACCGAGGCGCTGCGCAACCAGCAGCCGCTGCCGACCGAGAAGCTTCAGGTGCTACAGGAAACGACCCTGGCGCTGGTGCGCAAACGCGGTGAGCTGAGCGAAGCGGAGGTTGAGAAATTCTACGCCGCCGGTTACGGCCAGCGTCAGTTACTAGAAATTATCCTTGGCCTGTCGCAAAAGGTGATGAGCAACTACGTCAATCACCTTGCCGGCACCCCGAGCGACGAGGCTTTCAGGAAATTCGCCTGGCAGAAATAACCCGCTCCAGCCCCTGATGTGTCAGGGGCTGCTGAAATCAAAATCGATACCCTTGAAGATCAACCGTAGACACGTGCGACTGCGATTCAGATCGGCACGGACAGGACGGCAAGACGGCAGGATAATAACCGGTGGGAGTCCATGACCACACCGGCATTTGATGTCTATGGTACCCTGGTCAACACCCAGCCTAAGTCGCGACATCCACGACAAGGAACTGATGGTCTTTACTCAATGTTTTGTATCTGTTCCGCACCGGGCCGGGAATCCTAACAGAGCAGGGGATTCAAAAGAGGCCTGAAAAAGAGGCGTGACAATTAAATTACCATTCTGGTCACTTATTGCTTGCAATTGATAACTACTATCAATATAGTGGGCCTTAAAAGAACGAAGCTTGTTGTGGCAGGCGAGCCAAGTTCCTCGACATTATCCTCCTCCTTGTGTGGTTAAAAAAAGCCAGTTGCGGAACCTCCCCGCAGCTGGCTTTCTCTTTTTTCTGATTTTGTCATTTCAAGCCACCGGTATTGGGTAGTGGCATGAGATTCATGTCGCAAGCAAGGTGTGCAAACACGCAGAGAAGAAAAGGGAGTTTCCCCATCGTGTTTATCTCTAATGACGGATATAAGTCTTCTGTCGCTTCTTTGGAATTTTCTTCTTTTCAGGTAATAGTCATGCTGACGAGCGCTCTACAGAAAAAATGGATCCTGCAATGGATGGTGCTGATCTATCTGTTCCTCAGCTTCGGTACTGCCAATGCTGCCTTCTGGTGTCATACGGATGAAGATTCCTCCCATCTGAAAGTAAATCCCATCGGCAAATGTTTGGTCAATTGTTCTGCGGATTCCGAACTGCCTCAACAGGGTTCAAAAATTCCGCAGTCAGCGAATTTATCCTTTTCACTTGGTGACGATTGCCTTGATTCCCTGGTATTTACTTCAGCTCTTCCTACCTCAAAACTGTCCACCCTGCTCATCAAAAATTCAGCAGCGTCCCTTGACACGACGTATCTCTCCCACGCTCCTGGGTTGAACTTAGGGGGAACACACTTAGCAAGACGCACCCCCCCTGGTCACTTACCCGAACATCAAACGTTACAAGTGCTACGTACAGTTGTTCTTCTGCGTTAAGCTTGTCTACACCCCCAAAAACCACCTGCAACAAAAGATCATTATTGGAGTTAGCGTCGTCGACATACCATTCGTGCACGACTGATTTGCATTGACTCCTGGGCTAAATAAGCATTGAAGTTATGTTGCTGATGTTCACCCAAGTCCTGCTTGGGGTGTCATCTGTCAGAGAGATGTTATTTTTTATATCGCAAGGTCTCATGCCCTGCGCACAGAAAGGTTCGATATGCGTTATTTGGTGTTGGTAGTTCTCATCGTGGTATTGGGCTTCGGTGTCTACATCTATTTCAACCTCCCAACACCCGTGGTTGTTGGAGATATTGCACCTGATTTTCAGCTTTTGGATACCAAAGGAAATACCGTCACGCTGTCTGAGTTGCGGGGCAAGGTTGTTATGGTGAATTTCTGGGCAACCTGGTGTCCATCCTGTAAACAGGAAAAGCCCTCGATGGAGCGGCTCAATAAGATGATGGCGGAAGAGGATTTTGTCATGCTGGCCATCAACACAGAAGAGAACGGCCCTTCGATTGTTCCTGACTTTCTCAAGAGAAATCCGCTCGATATCACTGTGCTCTACGACGACCAGGGGACCGTCAAACAACAATATGGTGTCTATAAATTACCCGAATCTTTCATCATCAATAAAAACGGCATTGTCGACCAGAAGATTATTGGCCCACTCGATTGGTCCAGTCAAAAAACGGTTGAATATTTCAGACATTTGACCAGAGGATAATCAATTGTTACAAGAAGCTGCCGATATCACTTATTGGATAGCGTTTGCCGCTGGGGTTTTGTCCTTTGTTTCTCCTTGCGTTCTACCGCTGATCCCTTCGTATCTGACCTACATAACTGGTCTATCCTTTGAACAACTTGATGAAGAGCATCCTGATGTCAAAGTTCGCCTGACGGTTATCCTCCATATTCTTTGTTTTATCCTCGGATTTTCCCTTGTTTTTATCCTGCTTGGCGCAATTGCCGGCATCGCCTCCGGTCAAATCCAGGCATTATTGCGCGAGGGGATGAACTGGGTCGCCAAGATCGGCGGTTTGCTGATCCTGCTGTTTGGCGTCCACATGACCGGATTATTTTCCTTCCACGCCCTGTTGAAATATAAAAGAATTCAACTGACCAAAAAACCTGCCGGCTATTTTGGCACGTTGGTTGTTGGAGTCGCCTTCGCCGCTGGCTGGACACCCTGCATTGGACCCATTTTGGCCTCAATCTTGATGGTCGCGGCAACATCAGGGCACGTTGCTGAGGGGACCATGTTATTGACGTTCTATTCCCTAGGTCTGGGGCTTCCTTTTCTGCTCTCGGGACTGCTGTTTCATCGATTCCTGAGCACGGCCAGAAGGCTTCGATACCATATGCGCAAAATTGAAATCGGTACCGGTGTGATGCTCATTGCCGTTGGTATCATGCTAATGTTCAATCTGCTGTTACCGATCACCATGTTTTTTTACCGATGGGTTCCGGTACTAGGCTAAAGGGTGGTCCACCGTCACAAGCACGGCACTGTCGACCTTATTTTTCATCATTTTGTGGAGCAATTGTTTATGGCGCAATCTGACAAAGAAACGAATACAAATTGGACGTTGCTGTTCTTATGCTGGCTCCTGGTCAGCGTCTCGGCAACAATCAGCATCTTTTTCAGTTCCGTTTTAGAATATCAGCCATGTGTCCTCTGCTGGTATCAGCGGATTTTCCTGTTTCCGTTAATCGTTATTTTCGCTGCGGGCCTGTTCCCGACGTTTGATAAAAGCGTCATCAAATATTCCCTGCCACTGACTATCGCCGGTGGGTTGACGGCTCTTTACCATACGTTGCTCTACGCCGGAATTATTCCGGAAAACATTCAACCCTGTTCACAGGGTGTTTCCTGCACGGAACAATATTTTGAACTGTTCGGTTTTATATCCATCCCCATGTTGTCATTTTTCGCATTTTCAACCCTTGTCTTTCTGTTAATCATCCTGAAGAGGAGAACCTCAAAATGAAATACGCTCTCGTTGGAATAACCTGTCTGGTGTTGGTCTTGGCTTTTGTGGTTGGTAATAATTATTATCAAGAGCAACAAGCACAAAAGTATGGTTTTTTGGCGGCAGAAAACGCTGAGCTTTTTATCAGAGATCATTCGCGAACATTTGGCAGTGATGACGCGAAAGTTTACCTGGTTGAGTTTATGGACCCGGCCTGCGAAACCTGCGCTGCGTTTGCTCCCTTTATCAAACAAATCATGGATGCCAATCCCGGTAAAATAAAATTGGTGCTTCGTTACGCCCCGTTCCATGATGGTGCTGACGATTTCGTCAAAATTCTTGAAGCAGCAGCAATGCAAGGGAAGTACTGGGAAACCTTGAATCTGATGTTTGCGACCCAGAATATCTGGGCTAACCACCACAATTACCAGCCAGAAAGATTATGGGAGATCCTCCCCAGGGCGGGAGTTGATATCGAGCAAATCAAAAAAGATATGCATGACCCCGCTATTGCCAAAATCATTGCCCAGGATATGGCCGACGTGAGAGCCCTTGATGTACAAAAAACGCCCGGCTACTTTGTCAACGGCAAGCCGTTGCAAGTTTTTGGCTACCGCCAACTCTCCGAACTGATTCAGTCGGAATTGATCGCCCAATATCCGAAAGAATAAAAACGACAAACATCTTAAAAGAGGGGATTGGTTGAGTGAATCATCGTCTGGAGGATTAAACCATTGAGTAAAATAAAAAATAGGAAGAAGACCTCGACCGAAAAGGCGCCCTTGCCACAAGAAACAGCATCCCCGGAAAGGCCCGTGAAACAGGGGAAAAAGAAACAACCACCAGGGTTAAAACAAAGGAAGCATCCCAACTGGCCCGTAACTGTGCTTGCCGGAATCGGGATGGCCCTGACCCTGTATCTGACCCTGACCGTATGGTTTGGCAATACTCCCCTGCACTGCGCTGAAGGGAGTGCATGCGACATCGTTCAGCAAAGTCGGTGGGGAACCTTCCTCGGCATGCCAACGGCATTCTGGGGATTCATGACTTATGCTGCTCTCACCTTTATTGGTTTTAAGATTCGCAATCCTGAGCAGCACTGGAAGTCAGCCTGGATCGTTGCATTAATAGGGGTGGGCTACAGTATCTATCTCACGTTGGTATCGCATTTTGTCATCAATGCCCTGTGCCCCTACTGCCTTGTTTCTCTGGCAATAATGGTGGCCACTTTCGGAGTCATCATGACTCAGCGGCCCGAGAGGATGAAGAATTTCAAGTTTAAGTCCTGGTCCGTTCAAACAGCGATTGTGGCACTGATCATTATCGGGGGGATGCATCTGCACTATAGTGGAGTATTTCATCCTGCTGCCGGGCCCGAGGATCCCTACCTGAAAGGATTGGCCACTCATCTTGCTCAAGGGGATGCCATTTTTTATGGTACTTTCTGGTGACCGGCATGCAAGGAACAGAAGTTTCTGTTCGAGTCGTCCGCAAAACTGCTCCCATACGTCGAATGCACGCCAGGTGGCCGTAGATCACCGCCGGCAGCAGAATGCAGAATCAACAATATTCAAGCCTATCCCACCTGGATCATTGGTGGGAGAACCTATAAAGGCCTACTCACACCCGACCAGCTGGCTGTGCTATCAGGATATCCCCAGGAAGAATAGTTAGAGCCTGTCCCAATTAGCGCAAAACCACTGTCCGTCTGCGTTAAAGGGTTACTCCGGAATCTGCTCCAGTTCCTGCCAGCGTCCGTAGGTTGCCTCCAACTCCTTTTCCACTGTTTCCAGTCGATGTTGCGCTGCAGTGATTTTTTCGCTGTTGCCCTGCTGGTAAAGGCCCGGATCAGCCATCGTGGCGTGCAACTCGGCCTGCTCGGCTTCGAGGGTCTCAATGGTCAAGGGCAATTCTGCCAGCTCCCTTTTTTCCTTAAAGGTCAGTTTGCGCGGCCGCTCTTTACGCGCGGGTACTGGTGTTTTTGGTTTTGGTTCGGTGTCAGCCCGTGGCGCCGGCTTCTGCGCAAGCCAATCGTCATAGCCACCGATAACCTCTTCCACCCTGCCGTTACCGGTAAACACCAGGGAACTGGTCACCAGATTATTGATAAAGCTGCGGTCGTGACTGACCAGCAACACGGTGCCCTGGTAATCAAGGAGCAATTCCTCCAATAGTTCCAGGGTTTCCATGTCAAGATCATTGGTCGGCTCATCAAGAATGAGCAGATTCGCCGGGCGGGTAAAGAGTTTGGCCAGCAACAGACGATTTTTTTCCCCACCGGACAGGACCCGAACCGGCGTTCGCGCCCGTTCCGGGGTGAAGAGAAAATCCTGCAGGTAACCATAGATATGACGGGGCTGGCCATTGATGATGACCTGATCATGATCGTCAGCAAGGTTCTGCTTGACGCTGCGATCACCATCAAGCTGCTCACGCAATTGATCAAAATAGGCGATTTCCAGATTGGTTCCCAGGCGCAGGGTGCCGGCAGTCGGCTGCAACTCACCGGTCAGCAGCTTGAGCAGGGTGGTCTTGCCACAACCATTGGGACCGAGCAGGCCGATACGATCACCGCGCATGATCCGCAAATCGAGGTTGTCAATCAGCGGCGGGTTGTCAGGATAGGCAAAAGATAATCCTGCGGTCTCAACCACCATGCGCCCGCTGCGCTGTGCCTCATCGATATTCAGGCGCACCTTGCCGATGCGATCACGACGCTGGCGTCGTTCTTCGCGTAGTTTCAGCAGATCGCGCACCCGCCCCATGTTACGGGTACGGCGGGCCTTGATCCCTTTGCGGATCCATACCTCCTCTTCGGCCAACTTTTGATCAAAACGCTCCCAGGCTTTTTCTTCGGCATGCAGAACATCCTGTCGACGCTCCAAAAAGGTGCCGTAATCACAGCGATAATCATGCAAGTGGCCGCGATCGAGCTCAACGATCCGCGTCGCCAGACGGCGCGCAAAAGCGCGATCGTGACTGACGAACACCAGGGTCTTGCCCAATCTTAACAGCAGTTCCTCGAGCTTGATGATCGCTTCGATATCCAGATGATTGGTCGGTTCATCGAGCAAAATCAGATCAGGTTCAAGAATCAATGCCGCCGCCAGCAGGGTGCGGCGCTGCTGACCACCGGAAAGATCGGTCGGTGGCTCATCCAGCAGCAGTTCCAACCGCCCGGCGAGCTGGTCGATCCGCACCTGCAGGGTGAGGTCATCGAGCCCGTGGGCCTGGCCACTTTGCTGCAGATAGTCACGCACCGTCCCCGGCCAATGGGCAGGGAAGTCCTGCGGCACGTAAGCAGTGTGCACTCCCTGGCGGCGCTGGATTTCACCAGCGTCAAGCGAAATGTCACCGTTGAGCAGGCGCATCAGTGATGATTTGCCGGCACCGTTACGTCCGAGCAGACAGATACGATCACCGGCTTCGATCTGCAAGTTGACAGCATCAAGCAGCTTAGGGCCACCGAACGCCAGACTGACCTGATTAAGAGAGAGAATATTCATGGAACGTGGCGGGAATCCTGACAAAAAGACAAAAAGAAACGGCCGGACCGATCACTGCAGAGCAGTCCGGTCGTTGTAAAAAAGTATCATTGCTGCAACGTGAACACCATCAAGGCAGAGTGACCGCGCTGCAGGATATTTTTCTCCTGAAAACGCATGGCTATCAACAGCTCAAGTTCTCCGTTATCATCCAGATCAGCGACGATAAAATCAGCGATATAACCTTTTTGTGCCGGAGTACGCCAGCGTTCAAGCAACTGCCGGCTGCTAGCGTCCCATTCAAAAGCCACCAGTTGTGCATCGGTAAAGGTACGTAACCCTTTCAGCAATCGAGAGCCCTGATTCTGAACGGTCAGAAGGTCTCCTGCGGCCAGGCGCCCCAGACGCTGCTGGATAGCCACCGGTACCCGATTGGTCGCTTCAGATCCCGGACGATGATAGAAGCTGGTATCCGATCCGCCAAAATAGTCGCTGGATCGCCACAGGCGGTCATTGCTGCCGTTAACCAACTGCAGTCGATCATCAGCCGATAAAGAGACATAGATAGTTTCGCCTGAGGCGGCGGTCACCGGCAACATGCTGAACAGATTGATCCGTGCCGGCAGATCGAGAGCCTCCCCGCGCACCAGTCGATCACGATTGCGCGCAATGCGAAATACCGGTGGGGCAAAGGGCTCATCACTGCGACTCAGACGCTGGCCAAGGAGAACCGGGCCTTCGCCCGGCAGATCAACCACCCGCATGAACCAGTTGACCATGGTAATAACCCGCTCAAAACGACCATTACGGTACTCAACAACCTGGCTGCGCAGATCGCTATCAATAACCGCAGTGAGATAAAGCTCGGCCCGGCCATTGCCATCCAGATCATGAGCATCAATAGCAAGCAAGCGCGTCCCGGCAGGGAAATTGACAACCCCGGCGGCGACAAACCGGCCATCCTCCATGCGCATGATCCGCAGTTCATTCTCAAGGGCTACAGCCACCTCCGTGCGTCCGTCACCGGTCAGATCACCGCTCGCCAGTCCCACTGGATTCTCACCTAAGGGCGGGCTGATCCAGATACCATCGGACTGCTGATGACGAGCAACCCCCGGCGCCTCCAAACGGGTATCGCCACGCGTCAGGCCGACGGTACCAAGCAGCGAATCAACACCGCGATTAAGGGCACTGCGCTCGGGATCAACCGGAGCGACCGGCTCAGTCTGACGAATGGTCGGGGTCAACGGGGCCAACACCTGCCCCTCGCTGTAACGATAACTGCCGACAAACACCCCACCCCGTCCACTGACGCTCAAACGTTCATCCTGCAGACGAAAAATCAGGCCCGTTTCAGCTGTTTCGAGCGGCTGGTCAAACCACTTAAAATGATTAAGGTTACGTTTGAGCTCCTGGGTCAGCGACGCAGGAACAGAATCATCCATATAGGCAGGGACCTGCTCGAAGCGGCGCACCTGATCTCCTGCCTGCAGGCTTAATCCTTCGGTCAACAGCTCAGCATAGGAATAGCCGGATAAAACCCGCGTTACTTCCAGAAAACCCGCTACATGATCAATGCGGCCGACAATATCACGGGTCTGCGGATGGATGATGGTTTCGCCGGCGGTCATAACCGCAAGGATGTCGCCGGGCCGCAGGTTCTGATTGGCATCCAGATCCACCAGCCAGGAGTCACCCATGGCCATCAACACAACCCCATCGACCGGGGCCAGGTCCTCTAACAACTGACCCGGCAGCTGGGCCAGGGCAACAGTCGGCAACAACAGTAAAAACAAAAGGGTACGATACAGCAGCGTCATAGAATCAACCTGTGCTTAGGTTACAAGTTTGAGGAAGCAAACATATAGATAAAAAGAGTCATTCTGCCATCAATCCCCTGATCTAGCCAAGTAAAACCTTGCCGATGCCAGGTAAAACAGCTGATGAAGATGATTGCCCGGCGACCCCTTGCAACCCTTCGAGCAATCTGAGCTGCGTCATGGCATCAGAACAACCGGGATATCCGCCCCAGCGCAGCAATTCGCTAACCAAAGGGATGGGATCGCCGCCACCCTGTCCCAGGCGCGTCAGGAGCTGACGGGTACGCAGCGCGTCAAACCAATGATGAAAGGCACGCAAACGTTGTTCGCTACCGGCGTGATTGCGCTGCAACAGGGCCCAGATAGTGGCAAAATTGCGGTCTTTCAGAAAAGCCGCCAGCTCTGGGGAAATCAGCTGTGCCCGTCTCAGCAGATCATCAACCGAGCCATCGGGCTGCGCTGCTACCACCAGCAACCACTCCCTCAATATGGCAAATGCTTGTGTATCAATAAAACGGTACGCTGGTTTCTCCCCCAACTGATGCTGGGCGACAATGCGCCCGGTACCAAAAGGTACACGAACTGAACAACGGGGCGCGGGATGCACCACCGTTCCTTGTAACGGCACAACCCCACCAACCTTGTTGAGTTGCTGGAGAAAATAGAAATCCTCCCCGGCCAGCCGCCGGTTCATTCCACCGGCCGCAATATACCCCGGCGCCCGACAGGCAAAAGCGCTACCGATGCTGTGATAGGCATAGGGGGATCCGGCCTGCTGTAAGCCGAACTGGTAGCTGCGCAGATAGAGTTCATAGGCGCGGATCGCCTCTTCTTCACCACCATCAGCCCCCGCCTGATGGCGAAAGGGGAGCACCGTGCCGTCTTGTTGTACTGTGGCAAAATGACGGAACAGGGCGGTGAGATAAGACTGATCCACCAGGGTGTCAGCGTCGAGGGAGATCAGGAAGGGCGCGTTGTTCCAGTTAAGCCGGTGCAATGCCGCATCAAACCCGATTTTGCGCGCCAGCCCCACCCCCTGACCGGTCGGCAGTTCCAGTCCGGGGGCTGCAGCATCAATCCAGGCCAGCTGCAACCGTGGACGGGACCGGGATGCCAGCCAGGACAAGGTGGTTGCATTGTTGCGTCGCAGTGCCGATGATGCATCGCTGCGATGATTGACGACAACGATCACCAGGGTACGTTGCAGCAGTTCAGGATCGTTGGACCCAAGCGACTGCAAGGTTGCCGGCAGAGTCTCCGCTTCCGCCAAGGCGGGGATAACAATGGCCGCATCAACCTCCGACGCACGGTGGCCTGCCAGCTGCCAGGGAGTCAGCACCGCCCGGCTATGCAGATATTTTTTCAGCCGACCTTGCATCTACAGGCTAATCCGGTACTGTTCTACCATGCGACACAGTTGGGCAAAAGGATCGTTCTGCGCATTAAGCCAGTTAATCCGGGTCCCGTGTTTTTCCATCCGCCGGAAAAAGGTTTCCTGACGCTTGGCAAACTGACCAATGGCATTGGCCAGCTGCTGAACCATCTCGTTACGGCGCAGCTTACCCTGGAGGTAATGGGCAATATAGCGATATTCGAGCCCATAAAACTCCAACTGTTCCCAGGACACCCCGGCGGCCTGAAGATTCTCCACCTCCGCAATCATCCCCTGCTCCAGACGCTGGTTCAAACGTTCGCGGATCCGGCGGCGCAGCATCTCCCGTGGCCATTTCAAACCAAACACCAGTGGTTGCCAGACAAAGGGATCAATCGGTTCAGCGCGGGCTTCGCCCAGAGCGATTTCGTAGGCCCGCAGCAGCCGCTCGCGCTCAACCAGGTCGGTACGATTGTGTTGCTGCGGCTTGATTTCCAGCAGCTTCCGGCGTAACTGCTCATCACTTAAGGTTGAAACCTGCTCACGCAGCTGCTGATTTAGCGGGACCTCGACCAGATGATACCCTTTCAGCACCGCATCCAGATAGAGCCCGGTTCCGCCGCAAATCAGCGGTAGCCGCCGACGCTGATGGATCGCTTTGATAGCTGCGTAGCAATCGCGCTGAAATTGAAACAGATTATACTCACTGCCGGCCTCAGCGATATCAATCAGGTGGTAGGGAATCTCGGCATATTCCGCCAGGTCCTTACCGCTACCCAGGTCCATGCCACGATAAACCTGACGGGAATCTGCAGAGATGATCTCGCCGTCAAAATGCCGTGCTGCTGCGATTGCCAGAGCAGTTTTGCCGCCGGCAGTCGCTCCCAAAATGACCAGTGCATCCATAGAATTATTCACCATGTTTCACCGTCTTGCTGGATGTTTGCAGCAGAATAATAAAAACCCTGCCATTTTCCCAATCAAAACAGTTTTTTTTAACCTGTTGAATTGCTATAGTCTACCGAATAAACGCAATCAAGCTCCTGACATTGGACCTCCATGGCTTCTGACCTGCCCATTATTCTCGCACGCGACCAGCACCCGATCTCACGCCGACAAGTCGATGAAGACTGCCTGAAGGTTCTTTACCGACTGCACCGTAACGGTTTCAAAAGCTACCTGGTGGGAGGCAGTGTGCGTGATTTACTGCTCGGACGCACACCGAAGGATTTCGACATCGGCACCGACGCCACACCCAACCAGATTAAACGCCTGTTCCGCAACTGCTTTCTGGTCGGCCGCCGCTTTCGCCTTGCCCATATCCGCTTTGCCGGTAACAAAGTCATCGAAGTCGCCACCTTTCGCCGTGAAGTCTCCCCGGAGGAACTGCCCGACGATCCCAGCGATCACCTGCATTTCGTCCAGAATCTTTTCGGTACCCCGGGCGAAGATGCTTTTCGGCGCGACTTCACCATTAACGCCCTGTTTTACAACATCGCTGACTTCAGCGTCATCGACCATGTTGACGGTCTTGCCGACCTTCAACAACGGCTGATCCGTGTCATCGGTGATCCGCTGGTGCGTTTTGTCGAAGATCCGGTGCGCATGTTGCGCGCCATCGAGTTTGCTGCGCGCCTTGATTTCAAGCTCTGCGACGACATCTTCCCGGCCATCGAGCAACATCGGGAGCTCTTGGCAACGGCGGCACCAGCCCGCATTCGTGAAGAGATCATGGCGCTGTTCCGTTACGGCATTGCCGCCCCGGTGCTGCACCAATGCCGCGAACTGGGAATGCTCCCACATCTGCTCGCCGGCTATCCCGGCACCGATGAGGGCATTTCCATGCTGGCACAGGTCGATGCCCGCACTCACAGCGGCATTATCATCGATGAAAGCTTTGCCCTTGCCGCCCTTTACCTGCGCTTGTTTATGGATAGTTGTCCACCAGGCCGCAGCACCCCTATGACCACCGCTCTACAATCCGCCAATGAGATCCTCACCCCTCACTGCCGCTATTTCAGTATCGCAGCAGGCATCCGCCTGCAGGCCCGCGACCTGCTCATCGGTTGTTTCCGGTTGGTTCGCGGCCGCGGCCAGCGCGGCGAACAGAAATTTCTGCGCCACCCTGCAACTGCCACGGCCATGGAACTCTTCACCCTCTGGACGCAAGTACGACCCGATCTGCTCCCGCTGTTGCAGGAATGGAACAGCGCAATCTCCACCTGCGGCAAACCGGTGGAAGCTCCCGTTCGTCGCAAACGCCGGCGGCGCAAAAAAAAGCCTGCTCCACTCATCTAAGCATGACAAAACACCTTTGTTGTCACAGCCCCTCTATTACCTGACGGCATGATTGCCAAACCTCACCATTATTGACAAACTTCCTTGTCTTTCTTTTTTTTGTTGTACTTATCCTGTCTCAATGATAGATTGCAAATGAACGTCAACTAATGCAAATTCATAGCCACTCCATGCAAAGGACGACACCATGAAGTTGAACAGCATTCAGACCAAAGTAGGGGGCGCCCTTGTCCTTATTCTGCTCATTATTCTGGGCATCAGCTTTAGTTTATCAGCACTGCAAACGCGTAAAATTCTAAAGCAGCAAGAAGACGAAGCCCTCGGGGCCCTACAAGAGACGATTATCGAGCAGGCACATGGTGTCTTCACCAGCCTGGAGGTGGGCACCAAGGGATCCCTCGAGCGTGGCGAAATGGATGTTTTTGATGAGCTTATTATGGGACTTGGTGACGTACCCGGGGTCATCGAAGTTGGGCTGACCAACGCGCAAGGGGTTTCCACCCACTCAAGCCAGCGGGACAAAATAGGCACCCGTCAGCCAACCATCAATATTACCCGCACCGACCAGAACTACAGCCTAAAGCAGGAAAGTGCGGAAAGTTATTTCATGGCCAATGGTCACATGTTTGAGCCCCGCTGTATGGGTTGTCATCCTGACGACCAGGAAGGAACCCTGTCCGGGGTTCTTTATGTCAATTTCAGTCTCGACAAGCTCAATCAGGAAAGGGAACATCTCCAACTGATGGCCGCCGCCGGCAATCGTAGCAGCCTGATCAGCAGCGTTGTCCTGGGGTTGAGCTGCCTGATCATCATCTGGCTGGCCCTGCTGTTGATGCTCAGAAAACTTGTTGTTACTCCCCTGACGCGGGTACGCCAGGTGTTGACCGACATCGGTCACGGTCACCTGGATGAGCGCCTTAACCTGACCCAGAATGATGAACTGGGCGAGACAGGAAGAACCCTCGATGCGCTGGCCGACAGCCTGCAACAGGAAGTCGTAACGCCATTGCAACAGCTGTCCAAGGGTGATCTGACCTTTGAGGTGACCCCCCATGATCATCATGACAGTCTACGCAATGCCTTAAAAAGCCTGGGAGAAGATCTTAACCAGGTCATCGCTGAGATCCAGGCAGCGGGGCAGGAAATCGACAGCGGCAGCGCCGAGCTGAGTGAATCGGCACAGCATTTATCCGACGGGGCATCGACCTCGGCAGCCTCGGTAGAAGAAATCAGCAGTTCGATGAACCAGATCGGCAGCCAGACCAATATCAGCGCCGAAAATGCCCGTCAAGCAAGTGAGTTGGCCAACTCTGCCCGAGCTGCAGCCAATGTTGGCAGTGAGCGCATGACGGAAATGATTGACGCGATGAAGGACATCAATGAAGCCGGCCACAATATCAGCAAAATCATCAAGGTTATCGATGAGATCGCTTTCCAGACCAACCTTCTCGCCTTAAATGCCGCCGTTGAAGCCGCCCGCGCCGGTCAACATGGTAAAGGCTTTGCGGTGGTGGCCGAAGAGGTACGCAACCTGGCAGCGCGCAGTGCTAAGGCGGCCGCAGAAACGGCAGAACTGATTGAGGGTTCAGTAGCAAAGACCGCCAACGGTTCCCAAATCGCAGAAAGAACCGCCAAAGCCCTAGCTGAGATCGTTAACTCCATCGGCAAGACATCCGACCTGATCAACGAAATTTCGGTCGCCAGTCAGGAACAGGCGCAAGGGGTTGGGCAAATCAATACCGGTCTGCAACAGATTGATCAAGTGATTCAACAAAACACCGCAACCGCTGAAGAGAGTGCCGCCACCAGTGCCGAACTTGCTGGTCAGGCCGCGCAGCTTAAACATCAACTGAGTCGATTTGTTCTCAAAGATCCTCATTCAAGCTCAAGAGAGATCTCCGGCAGCAGACATCAACTCCCGGAAAAAGCAGGTTAACATGTGATATTCAGCAAACTTGTGCCGATCCAGCTGGATCGGCGCAGGAAAAATCCTGTAATTAATAGCCAGACGCCATTAATACCTTTTCTTTCAAGCACCTGTTCGCTATTATTAGCCGTTGCTTAGCTAACTTTGCAGTTTTCTTTTTTTGGTGAGGGTCCGCCATGGGTATGCAGCTCGACGACGATCAGATCGAAATCATTCAGGAGTTTGTCACCGAAAGCCGTGACATGATCGAACAGCTTGAACCTGCAATCATTGAATTGGGGCAGAACAGCGATCCTGAAACCATGAACGCTATCTTTCGCCTCTTTCATTCGATGAAAGGCAGTGCCGGTTTTCTCGAATTCACCCATCTGACCCGGGTCGCTCATGCCGCCGAAAGCCTGCTTGATCTGGTCCGCAACAACGAAATCGAACTGCTTCCCGAGCATGTCACGCTCTTTTGTGCTGCTTGTGATTTCGCTAAAGATGCCCTCGATGCTGTTGACGCCAGTTTCAGCGACGATACGATGAGTGCTGCTGCCGATTCAATTTCTGCGCAACTCCATCTAGCCATCGATGGTCCTGCCACCAGCGCAGCTGATCCCCAGGAAGATCATCCGACGACACCTGTTGCCAGTGAGCCGGAACCGGTTTTCCCGGAGATGGAAATCACTGAAGAGATGCGCAACAGTTTTGTGCAGGAAAGTGGTGAGTTGCTGCAACATGCGGAACAGGGCCTGCTCGCCTGGGGAGAGCATCCTGAAGATGCTGATTCCATTGGAGATATTTTTCGTCATATCCATAGCTTCAAGGGCAACTGCGGCTTTTTTGGCTTTGCCCACCTGGAAAAACTCAGCCATCAGATGGAAAACGTCCTGGATCGGGTCAAGTCCGGCTCCAGACTTGCGGTGGACAACCCGACCGAACAACTCCTGGTAAGTCTCGATCTACTGCAGCAGGGGCTGAACAACATTGCCGAAGGCAAAGAAGATTTTATCGAGGATCTTGATTCCCACCTTGAGGCCCTGAAAAACCTCATGACCCCCCTGCTTGGTGATCTCCTGGCCGAAGAAGGGGTTGATAAACTGGCAATCTCTTCGGCCGTGGAGATCCAGAAAAAACCGGTCGGTGAAATTCTCATGCAACAGGGAAGCGCCACCCCGGAGCAGATTGCCAACGCTCTTAAACGCCAGCAGGAATCCAGCGATGAGGCCAAAGCCAAGGCCAAACCGGTGACCCGCTCCAAGGTTCCGGCCAAAAGGCAGGATATCCGCGTTGAGCTGGGTAAACTCGACAACCTGATCAACCTGATCGGCGAGATGGTGATTGCTGAAAACATGCTGATCCATAACCCCGACCTCAAAGGGCTGGAGCTGGAGAACTTCGGTAAGGCAGCCCAGCATATGTCGAAACTGGTGCGCGAACTGCAGGAAATGGCCATGTCGATCCGCATGATCCCGGTTTCCGGCCTGTTCCGGCGCATGATCCGGCTGGTTCATGATATCTCGGTGAAAGCTGGTAAAAAGGTCGATCTGCAACTGATCGGCGAAGAAACAGAAATTGATAAAACCGTCATCGAGACCATCACCGATCCCCTCGTTCACCTGTTACGCAACTCCCTCGATCACGGCCTTGAACCTCCCGCTGAACGGATGGCCAACGGCAAATCGGAAAAAGGAACGGTCAAGCTCTCGGCACGCCACGAAGAAGGGGAAGTCTGGGTCACCATCGAAGATGACGGCCGCGGCTTAAACCGCGAAAAAATCCTCGAAAAAGCCATCAGCAAGGGACTGATTGAAGGAGATGGCTCGGACCTGACGGAGAAACAGATCAACAATCTGATTTTTGCCCCAGGCTTCTCCACCGCCGCCCAGGTCACTGATATCTCCGGCCGTGGAGTCGGCATGGATGTGGTGAAAAGAAACCTTGAAAAGATCAAGGGCAAGATCGACATCACCAGCAAGCTCGGTCAGGGCACCCGCATCAATCTGCGCATTCCCCTGACCCTGGCGATCATTGACGGCATGATGGTACGGGTCGGAACCACGACCTGTATCGTTCCCACCTTGTCGATCCTGGAAGCCTATCGCCCTGAGATGGAACAAATCACCGTCACTCCTGACGGTGATGAATTGGCGCGGGTCAGAGAACACTTTTTTCCGGTTGTCCGCCTGCATCAGATTCTTAATAAAAGACCTGACTCAGAACAACTCTGTAATGGCATTCTGATCGTTCTTGAATACCAGGACAGTCGTTTCTGTCTGTTTGTTGACGAAATTCTCGGCCAGCAGCAGACCGTTATCAAGGGATTGTCTGATTTTATCGGTACTGTCCCCGGTGTTTCCGGCTGTACCATTCTCGGCGATGGAGGCGTCAGCCTGATTCTTGATGTCGGCACCCTGGTTGAATCATTTGACAGCAAAAAAGAACTGGCTGATGCCGCAGCAATCAGCAAAGGAGACGAATAAATGGCAGAAGATCTCTCCCTGAATGGCCCGGATAACGAAGATACTCAAAAGGACAAATACCTCACCTTTCACTTAGCTGGTGAAAACTATGGTATTGACATCTGTTATGTCATTGAAATTATCGGCATCCAGTCAATTACCGAAGTTCCCGATATGCCCGCCTTTATCCGTGGGGTGATTAACCTGCGTGGCAAGGTCATTCCAGTCATGGATGTTCGCGCCCGCTTCAAACTGCCGGCACGTGACTACGATGACCGCACCTGCATTATTGTTATCAATGTGGATTCCACCGAGGTCGGCCTGGTAGTAGACGAGGTCAGTGAGGTTGCCGACATTCCTGAAAGCCACGTGGAACCGGCGCCACGCACCAGCAAAAACAGTGACAACAGCTACATCCAGGGGATGGGGAAGATGAACAACCGCGTCATCATTCTACTTGATGTTCATAAGCTGTTATTCAGTAACGAGATGCAACGTCTGATTCAGAGTGACGGCGACGAAGAATAACCGGCCAGCGGATAACCCTCATGGACAACAACAGCCGACAGGCACCACCGTATACCAACACCATGTCGATCTCCGACCGGGAGTTCGCCCAGTTACGCAATTTGATCCACGAACGCTTCGGCATCAACCTGACCGACCAGAAACGTTCCCTGCTCGTCGGTCGCCTGCAAAAGCTGATGCGCAACCTCGGGCTGTCGACCTTTTCGGCGTATTTTGACTATCTGGTCGGCGATAAAACGGAACGGTCGCTGGGTGAACTGGTCGATCTGATCTCCACCAACCACACCTACTTCAACCGGGAAAAAGACCACTTCGACTATTTTGCCGAAACCGCGTTGCCCGCCACGATTAATAAACTCAGGCAGCAGAATTGTAAGGAGTTACGGATCTGGTGTGCCGGCTGTTCCAGTGGCGAAGAACCCTACACCCTGCTGATGTTGATGATGGAGCATCTGGGCACCGACTACAGCAAATGGGATGCAGGCATCCTGGCTACAGACATCTCCGATCGGGCATTGACCATTGCTCGGCGTGGCGTATATGCAACCGAGCGGGTCAAGCAACTGCCTGAGAATCTGCAGCGCAAGTACTTTACTCCGGCCGGGGCGGATAATATGGCGGTAATCGATAAAATCAAGAAAGAAGCGACCTTCAGGCGCTTTAACCTGATGAACACCTGTTTTCCTTTCAAAAAACCCTTCCACATGATCTTTTGCCGCAATGTCATGATCTATTTTGACCAGCCAACCCGGGAAGCCCTGGTCCGACGCTACCATCAGTGTACCGAGCCGGGCGGCTATCTTTTCATCGGCCATTCAGAAACCCTGGGGCGTAGTCAGACCCTTTACAACTATCTGAAACCGGCGCTCTACCAGAAGGGGACCCTGTAAATGAAACGCAAAGTTCGGGTGCTGATTGTTGATGATTCTGCCCTGGTCCGCAATATTCTCAGCCAGGGTCTTGCCCTCGATCCGGCCATTGAGGTGGTAGGGACTGCTTCTGATCCTTATATCGCCCGTGATCGCATCCTTGAGCTTGAACCTGATGTCCTGACCCTCGATGTTGAAATGCCGCGCATGGATGGGGTTGCGTTTTTGCGCAAACTGATGCCGCAATATCCGATCCCCGTGGTGATGGTGAGCTCCCTGACCCAGCGTGGCAAACAGATCACCATGGAGGCGCTGGACGCCGGTGCGGTTGATTTTGTTGCCAAACCGACCAGCAACGTCACGGCTGGGCTCAATTCCATGCTGATGGAGCTGCGCACCAAGGTCAAGATTGCCAGCGGGGCGAATGTTTCTCACTGGAAAGGTAAGCGTGTCGACCCTTTAGCCGGCGGGACGGTCGGCAAATCCACGGCCCTGGCGGAATCCACCGACAAGGTCATTGCGATCGGGGCCTCAACCGGAGGAACCGAGGCGATTCGACGGGTGTTGGAGGGCTTTCCAGCGACAACCCCGGGTACGGTTATTGTTCAGCACATGCCGAGCGGCTTTACCAAAATGTTTGCCGATCGCCTTAATCAGCTCTGCGCCATGCAGGTTAAAGAAGCCGAGCAAGGTGATCGCGTCCGTACCGGTCTGGTGCTGATTGCGCCCGGCGGGGTGCAATTTGAGGTGGTTCGTAGCGGCGGTTTTTACGTGGTACGCTTGGGGGGGCCGGAAAAAGTCAGCGGGCACTGCCCCTCAGTCAATGTCATGATGCACTCAGTGGCCAAACATGTCGGCGCCAATGCCATCGGTGCCATGCTCACCGGCATGGGGTCAGACGGCGCTGAAGGGATGCTGGCAATGCAGCAGGCAGGTGCCCGCTGTATTGCACAGGATGAGGCTTCATCTGTTGTTTTCGGTATGCCCAGAGTGGCCTATGAAAAAGGAGGAGCACAAAGCCTGGTGCCCCTCGATCACATTGCACCTTCCCTGTTGAAGCTGCTGGTGGAGAAAAAATAAGATGGGGCAAATCATACTGGGCGTCGGCGACTTCGGCGCATCAAATATCCCGGAAGACACCATCAAAACCTTTGCGCTGGGTTCCTGCGTCTCGGTGATTTTTCTTGATCCGAAAACACGTTGCGTCGGCATGGCCCATATTGCTCTGCCGGACTCCACCATCAACAAGGCAAAGGCCGCAGAAAAACCCGGCTACTTTGCCGACACCGCGATTCCGGCGCTGCTCGCGCAAATGGCGGAGTTGGGTTGCGACAAGCGTGGCAAGGGGATCATCGTCAAGCTCTGCGGTGGCGCCAACGTCATGGATACCAATGACACCTTCCAGATCGGCAAACGCAATGCGCTGTCCATCAAGAAGATCCTCTGGTCTTACGGCATGGGAGCCATCGCCGAAGATCTCGGCGGCAACTACAGTCGCACGGTATCTATTTCTGTTGCCGCAGGTCAGGTCATATTAAGCTCACCCGGCAAGCCGAATTGGCAGCTTTAGGAGGAACATTATGGTCCATAAAATTAATCCGGCTGAGCTGCAGAAAACTGTTTCATCCGTTCCCATGATCTCGGCCAGCGCCAGCCGTCTGCTGCAGATCACCTCGCAACCTGATCATGAAGTGATGGACGTGGTCAACCTGGTGAAAACCGATGCCAATCTGACCGCCAGGGTTCTCAAAGTGGTCAATTCTGCCGCCTATGGCCTGGTCAATCAAATCAGCTCTGTCGATCGCGCTGTTTCCTATCTGGGACAACAGGTGATCGTCAGTATTGCCATTGAAAGCTGTGCCGGTGAACTTTTTGCCAAGGAACTCTCGGGCTATGAAGCGGTGGGAGGCGATCTGTGGAAACATGACCTGCGTGCCGCCATTGCTGCCCGCGAGGTGGTGATTCAGTCGGGGGCAGACCTCAGCCCTGACCTGGCCTTTACCGCCGGGTTGCTGCACGATATCGGCAAAGCCCTGATCTCTGACTATCTGCGCGGCAGCGCACCGGAGGCGGTTGCGCTGATCAACAGCCACGACAGCCTCGATTATCTTGCTGCAGAAGAACACCTGGTTGGGGTCGACCATACCATTGCCGGTGAAGCCCTTGCCAAAGCATGGCAACTGCCGCCGGAACTGACTGCCGTCATTCGTCACCATCACCAGCCCTCCCAGGCGGAGGAAGCCTGGCGGCCGCTGGTCTACGCTGTCCATCTGGGTGACAGCATCGCCATGATGGGTGGCTTCGGTACCGGTTCTGACAGCATGCGCTATAAACTGGATCCACACTACGCCGACTTTATCCAAATCAATGCTAATATTCTGGCGAATGTTATGCTGGTGGTAGATACAGAGTTTAATAAACTGTCGGAGGGTTTATCCGACACAGGAGAGAAGAGCTGATGAAGCGAATAATTATTGCCGATGACTCCGCCACCGCACGGATGTTCATTAAACGTTGCCTGCAGATTGTCGGCCTTGGCGATGCTGAATTTGTTGAAGCTGAAGACGGCAAACAGGCGCTTGACGCCGCCAAGGAGCAACCGGCGGATCTGTTATTGACCGATCTGAACATGCCGGTGATGGATGGCCAAACCCTGGTCAAATGGGTCAAGGCGAGCCCTAAACTCTGCGGCATGCCGATCATTGTCATCACCAGCGCCGGCAATCCTGCCAAGGAGGCGCAACTCCTTGAACTCGGTGCTTATCGGGTGCTCAACAAGCCGGTTTCACCGCCGATAATGATGGACGCCCTGCAAGATTTTCTGGATTAACCTGACCCCATTGAGGAGACCAGCATGACTCAGGAGCATCAGTTTTACCCGGCCATGATTGAAGCTGTCCAGCAAACCCTGGAAAACATGGTTTTCATGGAGGTGATCGAGGAGCGCGGCGCACCGACCGAGATACCAGCGACGGACCTGACCTGGAGCAGCATGTTGATTAATGATCCGGTTCAGGGAGAAATTCGCCTGGCCATGCCCGCCGGGTTATTAAAAAAAATTTCCGGCAATGTTTTTGGTATTGATGAGGAGGAAGTCACCACATCGCAAGCTTATGACATTCTGAACGAATTACTTAATACCATTGGTGGTCTGTTTATGACCAAACTACTCCCTAACCAGGAATATAAGATCGGCCTGCCCACCCTGGAAGCTGGAAAGCTGCCGGAGGTGGATGAACATACGGTGGTCTGGCATCTGATCAATAGTGACGAGGAACCGATAAAAATTTATGCCGACGGGGAATCGCTGGCGGCCCTGCACCAAAAAGTCGAATAACAAATACTCCCCCAACAATTCATTCTCAAGGAGCTTAACAATGGGTAAAACTGTCCTGATTGTCGACGATTCAAACACCATGCGTAAAATTGTTTCACGGGCACTGCGCCAGGCCGGCATCGATTTCAGCACCATCCTCGAAGCAGGTGACGGCCAGGAGGCCCTCGACGTGCTAAGTGCCAACGACGTCGATGTGATTCTCAGCGATATCAATATGCCCAACATGAACGGCCTCGAATTTCTCAAGGCCAAATCGGAAATCGCCGCCATCAAAGACATTCCGGTGGTCATGATTTCTACCGAAACCGGCGCTGATATTATTGATGAAGCCAAATCCTACGGAGCCAAGGGAGCCATCAAAAAACCCTTTACTCCGGAATTGATCAACGAAACCCTGGGTGCCCTGCTCTAACGGCACACCCCCTTATGGTTGCTTTCTCCGCCGTGAGAGATCAACCGCTACCGCACAGAGGAGAAGATAGTGGAGCACGCACAGGAGATTATCAATTCCACCCAGGAGATTTTTTCCAGCATGATCATGCTGGACGTTACCCCCGGCGAGCCCTTTATTCGCAATAACGACAAATTGATCAACAGCATTTCCGGGATTGTCGGTCTGGCTGGAGCCACCAAGGGAATGCTTGCCATCCACATGACCAATGCTGCCGCCCTGGCTGTGACGACAGCATTTTTAGGGATGGATGTAGAAGAAATTGACGATGATGTCCGTGATGCTATCGGCGAACTGGCCAACATGCTGGCCGGAAGCATCAAGTCGATTCTTGATCCCAGTGGTAGCGACATCAAGCTGTCGATGCCGTCAGCAATCTACGGGGAGGACTATTCAGTTGATTGTCTGGCCGGTGCCGAGGCCGTTACTGTTCCCTTTGCTTTTGACGGATTGGGGTTTGTGGTCGAGCTGCAATTGCGTAAAGACAGCTGATCAGACTAAAAAACCAGGAAAACCACTAACATCAAGGACGTCCATGTGGATTTTGCTAAAATAATCACGGAAACAACCGAAGAGATCTTCAACTGCATGATCTTTATCGATATTGCTGCTTCGCCTCCGCTTGCAGCAGGCAAACAGGCGATGGGCTGTCATGTCTCCGCCATGATCGGTCTGACCGGTGGTCTTTCTGCCATGCTCGGCATTCACTGCCCCAGTGCTGTTGGTCTGGCAGTGACCGGGGCGATGCTCGGCATGGAACTGGAGGAGGTGGATGCCGACGTGAAGGATGCCCTCGGTGAGATTGCCAACATGCTGGCCGGCGGCATCAAGGAACGCCTAAGCACAGAGAATATCGCCCTGGAATTGGCCATTCCGACAGCAGTAACCGGGCAGTCCTACGTTATCTCTGCCCCTAAAGGCAGTCAGCGGGTTGTCATACCTTTTACCATCAGTCAGGGTCAGTTTTTTGTTGAGATCAAATACCAGCTCAACTAGCCCTGCTCTCATCTTCGCAACGCGAGGTTATTTTGAAGCAAAGGGCTCTCATAGATGTAGTCTGTAAAGCCGGCCTGCAAACCCTGGCCGGTGAGATCGGCGCCCTGTTGGGACAAATGCTGAGCTGTTCCGACATCAAGCTTCGCACCTGCTCAAAAGAACAACTGTTCAGCAATCCGGCGCGCCAGAAAACTGCCCTCACGCGCATGACGGTCAGCGGCGAGCGTGAGGGCAACTGCTTTTTGCTCAATCGCATTTCTGCTGCCGCCGTTCTGGCCGGCACCCTGATCATGCTCCCTCAGGATATCATCGAAGAAAATGTCCAATCCGGCAAACTCGACGGAGAATTAACCGATGCCTTTGGTGAAGTAGCTAATATTATCGCCGGTGTCATGACCCAGGCGTTTGTCGACAAATATCCAAAAACCGTACGTTTCGTAAAAAAAACGGTTGAAGAGCTGATTCCTACCAAAATTGACGTGGAAAGTGACGCTCCCTTCCCCCCGGGAGAGTATTATGTTGCCAGCTGTGAACTGACCATCGATGAAACCGATCTGGGAGTTTTTGAATTTGTCGTTCCTCTGCCCATTTTTGATCTGGAAGAAGCCGCGCCTGCTGCGGCAGCACCAACCGCCTCAGCAGCTACCCAAGAAAAAGTAACCGCCCCAACGCCATCCGATGCGGCTGTAGAGCCACCCCCTACCGCCGAACCATCCGCATCAGCTGCACCACCCGCACCAGCTGCACCAACTGCGGCACAAACACCCCCTGCCGCCCAAAAACCGAAGTTTGCCGATGCCAAAAAACTGGTCGATGTGGTCTTTAACACCACCATCGGCCAGATTGGCGAAGAAATCGGGGCCCTGCTCGGGCAGACCCTCAAGTGCAGCGATACCCAACTGGTCATGACCACCAAAGAGGACTTCTTTGCCACTCAATGTCAGGAAAAGTCGATCCTGACTCAGCTGAAGGTCAGCGGTGACAAAAAAGGGGTCGGCTATTTAATCACCCAGGTCCCAGACGCCATTGCCATGGGCGGCACCCTGATCATGCTTCCGGATGACCAGATCGCCGAGCAGATGGGAAAAGGGGAGTTCGACGGAGAAGTTTCCGATGCCTATGGTGAGATCGCCAATATCCTGGCCGGCAGCTTAACCCAGGTTTTTCTCGATCGCTTCCCGAAGCAGCTGCGTTTTGTCCGCACGGAAAGCCAGGCCGTTGTTCCAACCAAGATTGACCCCTCTTCTGATCAGCCGTTTGCTGAAGACACCTATTATCTGGCGTCCTTTGCCATCGCCATGGACGGCTACGAGCTTCATCGCTTGTACCTGATCTTTCCGGCTGACCTCTTTGATCTGGATGCTCCGGCCGCGACAATTGCCGAAGTTCAAGCTGCGGCGGCGGAACCGGTCCAGCCGACCGCAGTTCAACCGGGGGTACAACCACCAGCCGCCGGCGAGTGGGGCGGACCACCACCGGAGACCCCGGTCGGCTCAGCAGCCGTCGCAGCAACAGATGCTGCTTGTGTCGACGGCCCGCCCATTGTTCTGATTTTAAGTGATCAGCCCACTACGGCTCAACCCTTTGTTGACATTCTCACCGGTGCAGCCTACGACTGCCGGTTGCTAAGTTTTCAGGATGATATCAAGGGGCTGCTGCAACAACACCAGGTTCTGGGAATTTTTCTGGTCATGGCTCAGGTGGGGGAAAAAGGATTTGCCGCAGCGATCAAACTGCAATCGGCCGGTCGTACCCTGCCACCGCTGATTTTTGCCGGTGAAGAATGGACGCGTTCGGCAGTACTACGAGCGGTTAAATATGGCGCCAGAGATATTCTGGTAATTCCGGCCAGCACCGACGAAATTCAGGATAAGGTGACCCTTCATTTCAAGAAAGCAAGCTAGACCGGCAAATTCTTCTTCTTGATTTTCTCGATCAGGGTGGTGCGCTTAAGGTTCAGCAAACGTGCTGCTTCCTTCTTGTTACCCCCACTACGGGAAATCGCCTCGAGGATCAGTCGATCCTCAAAATCACTGATCAGCATGTTAAAATCAATCCCTTCATCCCCCCATTGAATTCCGGGGGCAGTAGACTGAGGATGTGCGGCCACCGTCGATATTTCTCCCCCTGGCCCAGCACAGCCGGCATCGGCGCCGTTCGCTACGACATGTTCACAACGATATTTCTCCGGTAATTCCTTCATACTGATCCGCTTGCCGCGATGAAGGATCACCAGCCGCTGAATCAGGTTTTCCAACTCGCGCACGTTACCGGGCCAGTCAAAAGCCATCAAGCTCTGCAGCGCCTGCGGATCCAACATGGTGCGTCGATCGGTTTTGCGCCGGGTAAAACGGTCAATAAAGCGCTCGATCAACAGAGTGATATCGCTACGCCGTTCCCGCAACGGCGGGGCAATAATCGGAATGACGGCCAAGCGATAGTACAGATCCTCACGGAAACGACCCGACGCGACCAGATGATCGAGATTTTGATGGGTTGCGGCGATAACCCGTACGTCGACCTTGGTCGGTCGCACGCCCCCGACCTGCTCTACTTCGCGCTCCTGCAACACCCGCAACAGCTTGGCCTGGAGGGTCGATTTCATGTCACCGATCTCATCGAGAAAAAGCGTGCCGCCATCAGCATGCTGAATCCGACCGATTTTTGACTGCATGGCCCCGGTAAAAGCCCCTTTGACATATCCAAATAGCTCGCTTTCCAGCAGCTCATCAGGGATAGCGGCACAGTTCACCGGCACGAAGTGCCCGGTTCTGCGGGGGCTGTTATCATGAACCGCACGAGCAATCAGTTCCTTCCCGGTGCCGCTCTCTCCCTGAATGAGAACCGTACTGCTACCTTCTTCGGCTACACAGGCAATCAGATCAAACAATTCCAGCATCTGCGGCGAATTGCCGATCATTCCACAATAATCGTCATTTGTTGCCATAACATGGGATCCAATGCGCAAAGGGGGGCAGCTCTTTTCCATCAATCTTTATTGACGGCTGAGTATTTACTTGGGGCCGATCAGTAGCTGAATATAATGATCTTTTGATAATGTGTCAATATTTAGACACATCTTTGTGAAAGTCGTCTAGACCCACAGGAAAGGACGCTGGATTTTTGACATCAATGGCTTGTTGTCATGGCTGCGCTGACTGCATCTTCTGTCACAGCAGGGCGCAAGACCCGTAGTGCTGCGTCACGCTGAGGTAAGGGTAAATCGGCAAGTTCTGTTGCCTTGCGGTAAAAAGCCTGCAAATCACCATCAGATTGCTCAAGGAGGGCAAAAAATGCCGGCACATAATCATGATAGGTTGCCACCAGAGCAAAGTGTGAGTTATTTAAGGGGCGATTGACCCAGGCGTCAAAACGTTCATCCCCGCCCCATTGTTGTTTTAAAAGAGTATAGCCCTGACGGAATTCACGCAACAGCTGCTCCTTGGATGTGAGTTGGACCGACGTTGCATCATTGCGGTGATACACAGCCTCAAGCTCCCGGCGCGTCTGCAATACCAGATCAATAAATTCCTGTTGACGTGCCCGCTGCTGCCGATAGCTGCTGATCTGGTCCTGTTGCTGACGAAATACGAGCCAGCGCTCTACCCCAACCAGCTCCACCATCCGGGCGAAGGATTCGTTAAAGGGACTATCATCCTTAAGGTACAGCTGCTGATGTGCCAGCTCATGAAAAATCAACCCGGCCAGATGGTCCTCCGGGTAGTGAATAAAGGTGTTGAGAACAGGATCATCGAACCAGTTCAGGGTTGAATAGGCGGACACTCCATAGACATGAACATCGTACCCCTTGGCTTTCAAGCCCTGAGCGAAATGGTGCGCCGCGGCCTCATCAAAATAACCGCGATAGGGTACGCAACCGGCTACCGGAAAACACCAGGTGAGCGGGTCAACGGACAGGGAGGGGGCAGCGACAACATTCCAGACCGCATAGGGGCGCTTAAGGTCCGCATAGGTACGATAGCTGCGATTGTCAGGCAACAACAGTTCGGTGCCGGCAAAATCACGGATGGACTGCACCAGTTCCAGACGCTGCTTCAGGTCAGCGGGCGTCTGATCCGCAGCGAGCAGTTCTTCAATATCATGCCGTTGAGCCAGCAAGTGCCATTGACCAAGAGCGGCCTGACGATAATAGTTGATTTCCCCGCAACCGATCAGCAGTAAGCACAAGAGAACAACAAGGCACCACAGTGTCCACCTGTGGCCAGCAGCTGCCTTTTGTAAGCGCCTCAGTTCGTGTTTTTTTGCCATTGCCAGCCCGTAATCATCAGTCCACAAAACTACATCATCAACAATAAACTCAAGGCCATCACCACCATACCAGCGACCAGCCCGATCAAACTGTCATGCCCTTTGCCATAAGCCCGGCTGGTAGGCAGCAACTCATCGAGACTGATATAAACCATAATCCCGGCAACGCCACTGAACAGGATCCCCATGACCTGTGGTGGCACCACGCCGTCAGTCCCACCAAAGAAAAAGATGATGCCCAGATAACCGATGATGGCTCCCAGGGGCTCAGCAAGACCGCTAAGCAATGAATACCAGAAGGCTTTGAAGCGACTGCCGGTGGCATAATAAATAGGGACCGAAACACTGATTCCCTCTGGGATATTGTGTAACGCGATGGCAATAGCGATAGCAACGCCCAGAGCTGGATCCTCAAGTGCTGCAAGAAAGGTTGCCAGCCCTTCGGGAAAATTGTGAATGGTGATAGCCAACGCAGTAAACAAGCCCATACGCAGCAGTTTTTTATTTCCCAGCCCATGATCCTTGATGAATTGTTTCGGCATAGGTTCCGATTCATCTTTAAGAGGGCTGACTTCCGCTTCAGAGTGAACTTCGTGGGGATTGGCTGCAGAGGGAATTAAGGTATCAATCAAGCCAATCAGCAACATGCCGCCAAAAAAACCTGCCGTATTGACCCAGTGTCCCCAATAGGCACCATAGGCCTGGGTTAAAACGTTGGCCCCTTTGACAAAAATCTCAACAAAGGAAACATAAAGCATAACCCCTGCTGAGAATCCTGTTGCTACCGATAAAAAACGATAATTTGTGCGTTTTGCCATAAACGCAATCAAACTGCCAACCCCGGTGGCCAGACCGGCAAAAACCGTTAAACCAAACGCAAACCAGAAGTTTTCCATCAACAAGTCCTCTTTATGTATAAGCGCCCCGTTAAAAAAAGCTCAGGACCATGCGTGTTCCCATCAACAACAGAAAAATGGCAAAGATTTTTTTCAGCCGAGCTACAGGTAACGCATGGGCCAGCCGAACCCCAAAGGGCGCGGTGAAATAGCTCACCACAGCAACGCCAAGCAGTGCCGGCAGATAAATAAAGCCCAGACTGCCCGCCGGCAAACCGCTGACAAACAGACCATTAAGCAGATACCCCAGGGTACCGGCAATAGCTATCGGCAAACCAACCGCCGCTGAAGTGCCCACCGCAGTGTGAATCGGCTGGTTGCACCACCCCAGAAATGGCACCGTCATGGTTCCACCACCGATCCCCACCAGACTCGAAATGCCGCCGATGACGCCGCCAACGCCAAACATTCCGGCTTTTCCCGGCAGACTGCGCGACGGGCTCGGAGCGATATTCAGCAACATCTGAATAGCCACGTAATAGAGAAAACAGGCAAAAAACACGCTTAAAAATTTACTGCTGAGCTGGGCCGCAACCCAGGTTCCCATAAAGGTGCCCAAGAGAATACCGGGAGCCAACCCCTTAACTGCCGGCCAGTTAACCGAGCCGCGGGCATGATGGGCACGAAAGCTGGAGATAGAGGTGACAATAATAGTCGCCAGGGAGGTCCCCAGGGCCAGATGAAGAATGTAGGTTTCAGGGAATTGTTGGGCGACAAAAGTAAAGGTGAGCAGCGGTACGATCACGATCCCGCCTCCAATCCCTAACAACCCGGCCAGCACCCCTACCACCGCGCCGGTCAACGCGTAAATAAACCAGAACATCATCGTTTTTACCTTTGGCTATTGTGTGCTTTGTTCTAGACCTGACCGCGAGCTATTTGCTCGTGACAATCGATCCGATCCGACGACAACTTAGTCAGTTACCCGCAATATTTTTTTGCGGGCAATATAAACCACCCGTTCATTGTCCAGAAATGGCAGAAACCGTACTTTTTGATTGAGAAAATCTTTGACCCGACTTTTATTCCCCGGCAAATTAACAAAAATTCTCGCTTCAATAGCAGCACCAGCAACCGGCTCAACCCGTACGCGATGTTCCTCTCCAAGGGTCAGCAACGGATCAAATTCCAGCTCAGCAGAGAGTGAGACTGAAACCGTCTGTTCCAGATTAACCAGTTGCACCTGACCGTCGCGGCGTAGCGGCAGGAAGGTCTCCTCATCGTTGAGAAGTTCACCGACCCGCTGCGGCCCGGTCAGGTAAACCCCCTGCAACTGCAGGAAGGTTTCACCATGGATGCGCAATCCATTTACCATCACCAGTTCCACTTCGCAGGTTTCAACAATAATCCGTTGATCATCCATTATTGACCTCCAGCCGCGGTATTCTGTGACATAAACTGCCCCTTATTCGTGGCAAAACGGGCTGCTTCTTCGACCGACACCTTCTTGTCATGGATCAGCTTCTGCAACGCCTGATCCATTAACTGCATACCATCCTTGCTGCCGGTCTGAATAATCGAGGGAATCTGGAAGGTTTTTCCTTCGCGAATCAGGTTGGCCGCAGCAGCATTAACCTTGAGAATCTCCAGCGCCGCGCAGCGTTTGCCATCCAGGGTCCGCAATAACTGCTGAGCGACGACACCACGCAACGACTCTGCCAGCATGGTTCGGATCTGTTCCTGCTGGGTCGTGGGGAAGACATTGACCAGGCGGTCGACGGTTTTGGCAGCACTGCTGGTGTGCAGGGTACCAAACACCAGATGACCGGTCTCCGCCGCGGTAACTGCCAGTTCAATAGTTTCCAGATCACGCATTTCCCCGACCAGGATAATATCGGGATCCTCGCGCAAAGCGGCTTTAAGGGCGCTGGCAAAACTACGGGTATGAACCCCGACTTCGCGTTGATTGATCAGACTTTTCTGACCATGGTGGACAAATTCAATCGGATCCTCAACGGTCAGAATGTGCTCACTACGATTGCGGTTGATATGATCAATCATCGCCGCCAGGGTGGTTGATTTACCGCTGCCGGTTGGGCCGGTAACCAGCACCAGCCCCTTTTTGAAATCACAGAAGTCCAGCACCCCCTGGGGCAAGCCCAACTGCTCCACCGTTAAAATATCTGCCGGAATAATCCGGAAAACGGCACTGACACCAAGGCGTCCCATGAAGATGTTGGCGCGAAAACGCGCCTTAATAGACTCAGCTTCGTAGGCAAAATCAAGATCGTGGCGTTCTTCGAAATCCGTTCGCTGGGCTTCGTTCATAATCTCGTAAACCAGGGCACGATTCTGATCACCGTTAAGCACCTGGTTGATGGCCGGTCGCAATTGTCCCGACACGCGGATGAGCGGCGGATTGTTAGGTGACAGATGCAGGTCGGAACCACCTTGCTGCTGAAGAATCTGGAAGAGTTTTTCTATTTTTGCCATGGAAGCACCTCTTTATTGCAAAGCCTTTATCAAACTGGAATCCTATCAGGAAATGCAAAACAAATCACAGCTTGCTATTCAAAAAATTTCAGTTTTTTTCAGCATTGTCCGGTTAGGTTTTTGCGCCACGGCGTTTTCTCTGTTTTCGGTTTCATTGTTTGACCTTGCTCTTTTTATTTTGTGCTTTTGCTATCTGTTCTGCACCGGGTCAGAAATCCTATATCACGGGACGCGATTGTTTCCCGATGGCCCTGCGCAAGGATAGAGCTGCATAGTTACAGTAAAATTAGATGAACTTACTTGCCCTATGTAATTATTTTAATGCAAAACATCGCTATGATAATTATTGCAGACCTTACTGGTAGGGTTTTTGATGTTGTTACTTTGCCAATCTGATCATGTATGTGTGTACTGTGAATCCACTTATTGACAAGTTGTTCGATGGTTATAGGCGGATAAGAAAAGAGAATCGTATGATTGCTGTCGAAGTAGCAAATCATGATCACTCATTGACGATGGATGAAGAGTCGAAGGAAGGAAGGTCCCTGACCTTTGACCAGGCCAGCGAAGGCTACGGCATTGAAATCCGCCATGTCATTGAGATTATCGGCATTCAGCCGATCCAGGTCGCCGATTCCAGTCAGGCCCTGTCGCAAGGTGCCACCGTATCCGCCAGTTCGCTGGAAGAGATTTCAGCATCCCTCAATCAACTCTCGTCGCAAACCGAGACCAATGCCGAGAACGCCAACACCGCCAATCCGCTTGTTGGCGTCACGCACCTCCTTGTCCGCAACGTATTGCTTGCCAGTGCCTGGCGGTGCGTTCTGGAAGCCCGATACCTGGACCCGGATCAAAACTGCCAGGTCACTCCCAGTAGCGGTCCGGACATGGTCACGTCCGCACGAGTACCACCACTTTTATAATCCACGGTCAACTGGCGAAAGCCCGCCGAAGCGTAGAGATGTTGATTGACCTGATAATTGAGGGTCGCGAGCACCTGGCTTGTCATCTTCGAACCTACGCCATAGCCTCCCACATCACCATAAAAAATGGCGGACCACTGCGGCAACAGACGGACATTGGCGCGAGCAGCCACGATCGGGTCGATAAAATTGAAACTTTTAGAATAATTGACGCCGGCAACAGGGATCTTCACAGCACTGTGCAGCCACCAGGCTCTGGCGCCTACCAGGACATCAAAGCGGATGCGCTCGACATCAACCAGGCGATACCCGGCTTCGAGAGTAAGGGATGTCTGGCGTATTTCACCTTCGGCGGGAACACCATTCGGTAAGCGGCCTTTTTTTGATAAGGATGCGTAACTGAAGTCACCGAGCACAACAAGACGGTCATGACGCGCAAACCCGGAAAGAAAAAAGGCACCCTCCAGATCATTAACAATTTCAGAAAAAGAGTCGTCTATCGAGACAGTCGGTCCTCCACGAAAAGGAGTAATGTCTCCGCCGACTCCGGTTGCCCAGAGATAGGGAGTTACTTGACCGCTCCAGCCATCGGCAACCACCGCACTGGCCGTTCCCATGAGAATCCCTAGTGAGAACACCAGCATTAAACTAAGATCACGAAGCCGCAGCAGGCCTGGGGTGATTGGTTTTATCATCTCATTTTCTCCAGAAACGCCAACAAAAACGGATTGTCACCGCTACAGTCCCTGAAACTTAAAAGGAACAGCTTTCTTAAAAGACCTCAGGGCATCACCAGCATATACCTGGCCCTCGTCGAGGCTGAGCTTGAGGACACTGGCCTTGTTACTGAAATCAACCTTTTTAAGATCAACCCACAGTACATTCGGTGTCATGACATTTTCAAAGTAGTAAACAAGCCGCTTCTGGTCGGCAACGACCCGCCACTGCGTGCTGGAAATATGCGGCTGGTCTGCTGAAGATATACCGTAGGGAACGGAAACATTTCTGATCACGCTGAACACGCTTGCTACGGCTATATGGGGATCGCTGGTTTGGGGAATGGCACCAATGTAATAGGAGGCACGAGCAAAACGATCAGCGGGCCTGTTGGTTCCCGGCAAAAACACGGTACCTGGAATGTGTTCCCAATAGCCCTTGATGGCCAACTGCTCCTCATAGACGGGATCGTTTGTCATGACCTGGTACGATGGGTCGTGATGGATAACTAACTTGCCATTGATATATTCCAGAATAGCGCTATCTCCGGTCGGATCGGAAAGAGATAGATGGACAGTAGTAAACTTATCCGTTCCGGGGATAAAATCCGTGACAACAACGAACTCCTCCTTGCCAAGAGAATTCACCGCCTCAGCAACGGTGGCAAAGTTGTCGAGAGCATACTGGGCCCATGCCGCAATTGTAATGCCTTTTTCTTTACCGGACGGGTCAAAAGCAGGATACTGCGATGTCACGAGCCACAGAAGATTGGCGACCAGTCCTTTCTCATTCATGCCGTCCGGCGTGGCAATGTCCCAGGAACTGGCAGCAATACTGCCATAGCGCGATGTCCATTCCAGCGAATTTGGGCCCACCTCACCGCTTCTTTTCATCCCGCGCGGGAAAATCCACAAGTTGGCAGGAATGGCGATTGAAAAATCCATTGTACGCCCGGTAAGCACGTTTTCAGCCGGACCCTTATATACCACCCTGGTACAAGCCAGCAGATCACCCGCAACAAACAAAAAAAGAACGAGCAAACTTAAAAAAGGCATAGCCTTAAAAGGTTTCATCTTGCACTCCTGTAAGGAATTGAAAAAAGCCATAGTTTCTCGATGGGAAATATAACCGCGGCAGTCTTTATTTGTCAATGTGGTGGGCCAGCATTGCCGTGCCATCCATGCCCAAATGCCCTGGGTGTGTTTGACTAGGAAGAACTGACTCCGAAACTGAGGACATTGCTGTAAAGGCTCGCAGGAAATCGCCTGCGAGCGCCTATTCATTGATGAACCGGCTGATATGCCGGGGAGCTATTAACTGTTGAGTACCACCACATCGTGGACACTTTTTAGTGCCGGGACATCGTAGACGCAACGAATAAATTATCGGATTTTGTAGTCAAACTCATCGACCTTGGTTTTTTCCAGATAGAGCTCTAACTTCTGTTCTGTGCCATCGATAGTCGCCACCAGCGTCCGAGCTTTAGTTCCGGCGCAACAGAAAACAGTTCGCCGAGGATGTTGAATTTGAGATCGCTGCGAATCAGACGAACCAAATCGTAACGGCCTGTTTCCGGTTTCTCCAGTCGCTGTTGGGGCTTTTCGTCTGGGTTCAGGAACCTCATATGTGCTTTACTCGCAGAAAGCGCCTTGATGGGAGTCTTTTCTCCAAGTTTACTGTAGCGGTAGGCGCTGTTGTGATGCGGATGAACAAGAAAATATTTGAGGCCGCCCTATTGCCGTCGTCAATCAGTGTTGAAATCTTTTCGCAGGAGAAATTTTTTTCATAACAATAGTTTTCATAGGACGCCTTTGGTTTCGTTGTGGTGACAAAATTATAAGGCATCTGTTTCCACTAAAGGAGGCAAAAATGCCTCCTTTAGTGGAATGTTTTATCCTGCTATCGTTTCGATCCACTTCCCCTGAATTTTCCCTGCGGCTGTCTCCAACAAGCTTATTTTTATAGTAGACAAATGCGTAGCGACCCTACTAATTGGAGCACCATGGTCTTGAGGAAACCCTCACCTCATCACGGTTGTCCGACATAACAAACGGCCCATATCGGCTTAAATCGTTTGATCTTCTCCCTCAAATGGGGCACAGTTGAAAAAGCATCTACTGGAGGGGGCACTCATCATACTCACGATCACTTCCCCTATCGTTTTTCAGAAAATCTGGAGTTCCATCAATGACCAATTCGGAAGATCGCTGGTTATCTATACACGAAATCTGCGAACACCTTGGCATCAGTAGCGACACTGTCTACAAATGGATCAAATTAGGGTTACCCGCCCACCGCATGGGGCGTCTCTGGAAGTTCAAGAAGGACGAAGTGGACGCGTGGATCAAGGCCGGCGGCGCGGCCGAGCCTGCGGAAACCGACAAGAAGCGCAAGGAGCAATAACGGGCTATGAACCATGTGATCCACAACAGCATCGTGAGTTTTATCTGGGGTATCGCCGACGACGTATTGCGCGATGTCTACGTGCGCGGCAAGTACCGCGACGTAATCCTGCCGATGACGGTCATCCGCCGCCTCGACGCGCTCTTGGAGCCAAGCAAGGAAAAGGTGCTCGGCATGAAGAAGCAGCTCGACGGGGCCGGAATCGCCAACCAGCACGCCGCGCTCTGCCAGGCCGCAGGCGAAGCCTTTTACAATGTATCGCCCTTTACCCTGCGCGACCTGAAGAACCGCGCCAAGCAACAGCAACTCAAGGCGGACTTCGAAGCCTACCTGGATGGCTTTTCGCCCAACGTCCAGGAGATCCTCGACAAGTTCAAGTTCCGCAACCAGATCCCCACGTTGATCGAGGCCGATATCCTCGGCCACCTGATCGAGAAATTTCTCGACGGCCGCGTCAATCTCAGCCCCAAGAAGGTAGAAGACGTGGACGGCAACGAGATCCTTCCAGCCCTCGACAACCACTCCATGGGCACCATCTTCGAGGAGCTTATCCGGCGCTTCAACGAGGAGAACAACGAAGAGGCCGGAGAGCACTTCACGCCCCGCGACGTGGTCAAGCTCATGGCCGACCTGATCTTCCTGCCGGTAAAGGGCGACATCGAATCGGGCACCTACCTTGTCTATGACGGGGCTTGCGGCACCGGCGGCATGCTGACCGTGGCGGAGGAGCGCCTCGCCGAGCTCGCCCAGAGCCACGGTAAGGATGTCTCCATTCATCTGTTCGGCCAGGAGGTACAGCCGGAAACCTACGCCATCTCCAAGGCCGACCTACTGCTTAAAGGTGAAGGGGCCGAGGCCGAAAACATGAAGTACGGCTCCACGCTCTCCAGCGATGCCTTCCCGTCGCAGGAATTCGATTTCATGCTTTCCAATCCGCCTTACGGCAAGAGCTGGAAGACCGACCTGGAGCGCCTGGGCGGAAAGGGGGACATCAAGGACCCGCGCTTTGTCACCCAACACGCAAACGACCCGGAATACAAGATGATCACCCGTTCCTCGGACGGTCAGCTCATGTTCCTGGTCAATAAGCTCTCCAAGATGAAGCACACTACCCGCCTCGGCAGCCGCATCGCCGAGGTTCACAACGGCTCATCACTTTTTACCGGCGACGCCGGTCAGGGCGAGAGCAACATCCGCCGCTGGATCATCGAGAACGACTGGCTGGAGGCCATCATCGCCCTGCCGGAGAACACGTTCTACAACACCGGCATCGCCACCTACATCTGGCTGCTGACCAACCGCAAGTCTGATACGCGCCGGGGCAAGGTTCAGCTCATCGACGCCAGCGAATGGTACGTGCCGTTGCGCCGCAACCTTGGCAAGAAGAACTGCGAGTTCTCCGAGGAGCACATCCGCGCCATCTGCGACCTGGTGGTCAATCCAGTTGAAACCGAGAAATCCAAGATCTTCCCCAACGAGGCCTTCGGCTACTGGAAGGTGACGGTGGACCGTCCGCTGCGTCTTGCCGTTGATCTGAGCCCGGCCCGGCTGGAACGGTTCGAGCGAGCGTGCGCCAAGGCCAAGGAAGAGCCGCTGGTGGGCCTTGCCCGCCGCGTGGCCGAGACGCTTGGAGCCGGTCCGCACCTGGATTACAACGCCTTCATGGACACCTGCGACATCGATGCCGACAAGCACGGCGTCAAATTCACGGCCAAGCACAAGAAGCTGCTGCAAGGCGAGCTCTGCAACACCAGCGAGGATGCCGCGCCGGTGCTGAAGAAGGTTCACAGGCCCGGCAAGACCACGCCCGACCCCATCCACGGCCTGTTCGAGGTCGAGGTGGGCGGCAAACACTGCGTGGTCGAGTACGAGCCGGATACCGCCCTGCGCGACACCGAACAGGTGCCACTGCTGGAAGAAGGCGGCATCGAAGCGTTCTTCCGGCGCGAGGTACTGCCCTACGCCCCGGATGCCTGGATCGACCCGGACAAAACTTTGGTGGGCTACGCAATCTCCTTCACCCGCCACTTCTACCGGCCCGCGCCCATGCGCACCCTGGATGAGATCAAGGCCGACATCTTTGCTCTGGAGCAGGAAACCGAGGGGCTGCTGGAACAGATTGTAGGGGAGGCGGGCTGATGAGCGATCATGGCGCAGTGCCCATTGGAGGGGAAGTTCTCGTCTATCAGACCGAGGACGGTAAAATTCGGCTGGATGTTCGTTTGGAGGACGAAACCGTCTGGTTGACTCAGCAGATGATGGCCGAGCTGTTTCAGAGCAGCAAACAGAACATCAGCCACCACATCCAGGCCATTTTTGAAGAGCGTGAACTTGAACCGGAGGCAACTGTAAAAAAATATTTGACAGTTCGCCGCGAGGGCAATCGGGACGTGCGCCGCGAGCTCGAATACTACAACCTCGACATGATTATTTCGGTCGGCTACCGGGTCAAGAGCAGGGTGGCCACCCGTTTTCGCATCTGGGCGACCCAGCGCTTGACGGAATATATCGTCAAGGGCTTCACCATGGACGTCGAACGGCTGAAGAATCCGCCAGTCAAGGGTTCCTCCGTTCCCGACTATTTTGACGAGATGCTGGAGCGCGTCCGAGACATTCGCGCCAGCGAGCGGCGCATGTATCTTCGGGTGCGGGAAATTTTCGCCATGGCCGCGGATTACGATCCAACCTGGAACGAGACCACCCGTTTTTTTAGCGTCATTCAGAACAAGTTGCACTTTGCCGCCACCGGCATGACCGCCGCCGAACTGATTAAAAGCCGCGCCGATCACCTGCTGCCCAACATGGGCCTGACCAGTTGGCAAGGCAGCGAAGTCCGAAAAACGGATATAGGCACGGCCAAGAACTATCTTCGGGTCGAGGAAATCGACGAATTGAACCGCATTGTCGTCATGTGGCTGGATTTTGCCGAAGACCAGGCCCGGCGACGCAAGCAGGTTTTCATGAAGGACTGGGAGCAGCGGCTGGACGACTTCCTCCGTTTCAACGAACGTAGGGTGCTGCCCAATGCCGGCAAGGTCACCAAGAAGGCTGCCGAGGGTCATGCCAGGGCCGAGTACGAGGAATTCGAGGTTCGCCGCCGGGAACATAAGGAAGCCATTGGCGAAGCGGATTACGTGAAGCAGTTGGAGGATGCGGCCAGGCGATTGCCAGGCGGAAAAGGAGGGGCTTAAGTGATGAAGCTGACCCCTTATCCAGAATACAAGGATTCCGGTAGCCCTGCGGCTCCGAACATTCCTGGCCAATGGGCGGTTCATCGTTGCCGATACCTATTCCAAGAGGTGGATGAACGTTCTAAAGACGGACAAGAAATCCATCTGTCGATGAGCCAGAAGCATGGACTTATTGACAGCTCAAAAATCGACAAATGGCGCTTACAGTCAGAATCATATGCCGGTGGAAAAGTTTGCCAGAATGGCGATTTGGTACTGAATAGACTGAAGGCCCACCTAGGGGTCTTTGCTCATGCGAAGCAGTCTGGTGTGGTTAGTCCTGACTACACGGTTCTCCGACCGGTTACCGATGACAATCCGAGGTTTTTTGAGATCCTTTTCAAAAGCCCCCACTTCATCACGGAGTTTACCAAATCAACTAAAGGAATCGTTAAGGGATTCTGGAGGCTTTACACGGACGATTTTTATTCAATTCGTGCCGTTGTTCCCCCACCAGAGGAACAACAACAGATTCTCAAATTTATCGATTCGCTCACCGCACGGGCCAACAAGTTCATCCGCAACAAGCGGCGGCTCATCGAACTGCTCAAGGAGCAGAAGCAGAACGTCATCAATCAAGCCGTGACCCGGGGGCTTGATCCCAATGTCAAGTTCAAGCCCAGTGGTGTGGAATGGATCGGAGATATTCCGGAACATTGGGAGGTGAGAAAGCTAAAGCACATTGCTGCGATGAAGAGTGGCGACAACCTTACTTCCGATCAGATTGCCGAAGCCGGTGCGTATCCCGTTTATGGCGGTAACGGTTTACGCGGTTACTTCACCAATTACAACAAAGATGGGAAATATCTCTTGGTCGGTCGCCAAGGTGCTCTTTGCGGAAATGTTCATCGTGTCGAGGGAAAATTCTGGGCCACTGAACACGCGGTGGTAACAGATGTGCGCTCAGGAATTTTGACCGATTGGTACTACTACATGCTGGCCGTGATGAATCTCAACCAATATTCTGAGTCAGCGGCACAGCCCGGCATCTCGGTTGAGAAAATACAGAATTTACGAACAGCATTGCCTTCGCTCGAAGAACAAGAAGCCATCGTTTCGCATATTGAGAGGGAAACAGCCACCATCGACTACACAATCTCCCGCGCCCAACGCGAGATCGAGCTGATGCGCGAATACCGCACCCGGCTGATTGCCGATGTGGTCACCGGCCAGGTGGATGTGCGCGGCATCGAGGTGCCGGAAGTGGCTGAGGACGAACTGCTGGCGCTGGAAGAGGACACCGCCGATGCCGATGACGTGATCGATGACGAGGGGGACATGGATGAAACCGACTGACAAAACCCCAAAAAACAGCCTCGGCAAACCGCAGGACTATCCGCGCCTGCTGACCGAGATCAAGGAGCGCATCCGCTCCGCCCAGGATGAAGCCCTCAAGGCGGTCAACAAGGAGCTGGTCGGCCTGTACTGGGACATCGGCCGGATGATCGTGGGCCGGCAGGCGGATGCCGAACACGGCGCATCCATTGCGGATCAGCTATCCCAGGATCTGCGATCCGAGTTCCCAGGCATCAGCGGGTTTTCCCGGCGCAACGTCTTTTATATGCGGGAATTTTACCTGCTCTACCGCGATGACGAGCGAGTGCAACCACTGGTTGCACAAATCGGCTGGAGCCACAATCTGGTCATCCTTCAGCGCTGCAAGGACCCGCTGGAACGGGAGTTCTATATCCGCATGACCCACAAGTTCGGCTGGACGAAGAACGTGCTCATTCACCAGATCGACAACCAGAGCTATGAAAAATCCCTGCTGGGCCAGACCAATTTCGACCAGGCGCTCACACCGGAACTTCGCGCCCAGGCCAAGCTGGCGGTGAAGGACGAATACACTTTCGATTTTCTAGAGCTGGGCGAGGAACACAGCGAGCGGGAACTGGAACGGGCGCTCATCGCCCGGATCGAGGATTTCCTCCGAGCTATGGGTGGCATGTTCGCCTTCATGGGCAGCCAGTACCGGCTGGAGGTGGACGGCGATGAATACTTTATCGACCTGCTGCTGTTCCATCGGCGGCTCAAGGCGCTGGTGGCCATCGAGCTGAAGATCGGCAAATTCATACCGGAGTTCGTCGGCAAGATGCAGTTTTATCTGGCGGCTCTGGACCGGCAGGTCCGACAGGATGATGAAAACCCCTCCATCGGTATCATTCTCTGCAAAGAGAAAAACCGCACGGTGGTGGAATACGCCCTGCACGATGCCCGCAAGCCCATCGGCGTGGCCACTTATGAAATCACCAAGACCCTGCCCAAGGCGCTGAAAGGTCAACTGCCGTCGCCGAAGGACATCGCTCACTTGCTGGAGGATCTATGAAACCGACCGACACCAGCGAAAAGGGGTTGGAATCAATCATCGTCACCTCTCTTGTGGAGGATGCCGGCTACGTTCAGGGTGATCCGCAAGACTATGACCGGGAACACGCCGTCGACCTGACTAAACTACTGCAGTTCATCTCCGCCACCCAGCCCGACACCTATGAGGCTCTCGGCATCGACGAGGAAGCCGACTCTTACAACCCTCGGCGCACCCAGTTCCTACACCGCTTGCAGGGCGAGATCGCCAAGCGCGGCGTGGTAGAGGTGCTGCGCAGCGGTATCAAGCACGGCCCGTCCCATGTGGATCTCTTCTACAGCACGCCGACGCCGGATAACGAGAAAGCAGCCGAGCGGTTCGCGGCCAACATCTTCAGCGTCACCCGTCAGCTCCGCTACAGCCGCAACGAAACGGCGCTTTCCCTCGATATGGCCGTGTTCATCAACGGCCTGCCCATCGCCACCTTCGAGCTCAAAAACAAACTCACCAAACAGACGGTGCTCGAGGCCGTGCAGCAGTACCAGCGCGACCGCGACCCGAAGGAGCTGCTGTTCCAGTTCGGTCGCTGCGTTGTTCATTTTGCCGTGGACGATCACGATGTGCGTTTCTGCACCCATCTCAAGGGCAAGGCCTCTTGGTTTCTGCCCCTCAACAAGGGCGCGGGCGACGGTGCCGGCAATCCACCCAATCCCCATGGACTGGCCACCGACTATCTGTGGAAGGAAACCCTCTCCAAGGAGGGCCTGACCGACATCCTGGAAAATTACGCCCAGGTGGTGGAGGAAAAGGACGAGAAGACCGGCAAAAAAAAGCACACGCAGATTTTCCCCCGCTACCACCAGTTGAGGGTAGTGCGCATGCTGCTGGCCGACGCCGCCAGGAGCGGCAGCGGCAGGCGTTACCTGATCCAACATTCGGCGGGTAGCGGCAAGAGCAACTCCATCGCCTGGCTGGCACACCAGCTCGTAGGGCTGGAGCACGAGAGCAAGGCGTTATTCGATTCGGTCATCGTGGTCACTGACCGGCGGGTGCTCGACAAACAGATCCGCGACACCATCAAGCAGTTCGCCCAGGTCTCCGCCACGCCCAGAAAAAGCTGCGCCGCTATGTGGAGTCCCACGAACACGCCATCCGCGAGAAGGCGGAGATCATGGTGGACCACTTCCACGCCCAGGTGATCGGCCATCGCAAGATCGGCGGCCATGCCAGAGCCATGGTCATCACAGGCGGTATCGTGCGAGCCATTCAGTATTATCACGCCTTCAAGAACTACCTCAAGGAGCGCAAAAGCCCTTACGCACCCATCGTGGCTTTCTCTGGTGAACATGAATATGGCGGCAAAAAAGCCACCGAAGCGACGCTGAACGGCTTTCCCAGCAGCCAGATCCCGGACAAGGTACAACAGGACCCGTACCGCTTCCTGATCGTCGCCGACAAATTCCAGACCGGCTACGACGAACCGTTGCTGCACACCATGTACGTGGACAAGGCGCTCTCCGGCATCAAGGCGGTGCAGACCCTCTCACGACTCAATCGCGCCCACCCGCGCAAATACGACACCTTTGTTCTCGATTTTTACAACGACTCGGAGACCATCAAAAAATCATTCGAGCCCTATTATCGCACCACCATCCTCAGTGACGAGACCGACCCCAATAAGTTGCACGATCTGAAGTCGGATCTGGATGGCTACCAGGTCTATTCAAAGGCGCAAATCAACGATCTGGTGGGACGCTATCTGAATGGCGCGGACCGTGACAAGCTCGACCCGATCCTGGACGCCTGCGTGGCCACCTACAACGCCGATCTTGATGAGGACGGCCAGGTCGACTTCAAAGGCAAGGCCAAGGCCTTCGTCCGCACCTACGGCTTTTTGTCCTCGATTCTGTCGTACTCGAATGCCGACTGGGAGAAGCTGTCGATCATCCTGAACTTCCTGATCCCGAAACTCCCCGCGCCCAAGGAAGAGGATCTCTCCAGAGGCATCCTGGAGGCCATCGACATGGACAGCTACCGGGTCGAGGTGAAAACCAGCCTGAAGATCGGCCTTGCCGATCAGGATGCCGAAATCGGACCGGTGCCAACCAGCGGCGGCGGCCGCAAACCGGAACCGGAACTGGATCAGCTGAGCAACATCGTTAAGGCGTTTAACGACCAGTTCGGCAACATCGATTGGAAGGACGGCGACAAGATCCGCCAAGTCATAGCCAAGGAGATCCCGGCTAAAGTGGCAGCAGACGCTGCTTACCAGAACGCCATGAAGAACAACGACAAGAAAACCGCCCGGATCGAGCACGATGCCGCACTGCAGCGCGTCATGATCGACCTCTTATCCGACCACACCGAACTATTCAAGCAGTTCAGCGACAACCCGTCGTTCAAGAAATGGTTGGGTGACACCATCTTCGGTGTGACCTATCAGCAACAAGCCGAACAATCCGCAACCTGGGCGAGCCATGTTGTCAAAGATGGTGGTGTTTTGTTTCAAAGTGCGTCATGAGTGCGTTTTTACCCCCTCCAAAAAAAAACAGGGGCTCAGCTTTTACCAGCTAAGTCCCTGTTTTTATTGGCGGAGGGGGTGGGATTCGAACCCACGGTAGCTTGCGCTACAACAGATTTCGAGTCTGTCACCTTCGACCTCTCGGACACCCCTCCGTGAGTGTCACTATTTGTTGCTTTTCTGTTCTTTCTTTTGCTCCCTGAGTCTGCGGAAAAAATCACTCAGCTGTTGACTGCACTGGTGCTGTAGAATGCCTTCGGTTACTTCAACCCGGTGATTGAAGCGCTCATCTTCGGCCAGATTGTAAATAGAGCCGGCAGCGCCGACGCGCGGGTCACGACAACCGTACACCAGCCGTGGAATCCGCGCCAGAATAATTGCCCCCATGCACATAACACAGGGTTCCAGTGTCACATACAGGGTGCAATCGAGCAGACGCCAGGAATTAAGTTCAGCCGCCGCCTGACGGATGGCGATCATCTCAGCGTGGGTGGTGGGATCATTGCTGGTCTCGCGCAGGTTGTGACCACGACCGACAATCTGATCTGCGTAGACCACAACAGCGCCAACGGGAACCTCGCCGAGTTGCTCAGCGACCAGCGCTTCAGCATAGGCCGCTTCCATAAAATCGCGGTCACGCTCTGTACCCATCATCCCTGTTTCCATGCTGCAGTGCTTCTATCACGATTATCGAAGCGGTTCAAGATCAATTGCCGCCACTCGTAAAATCCAGGTAGGCACACATAAGTTTCCGAATCGGAAATGAGGAATTTTTCGTTATGGCTAGGAAATCAAGGGCTTGAGCTTAAGGCGTAGTACTTTACGCCGCACAAACAAGGCTGCAGATTGACACCGCCACGGCGGAAAAGAACCATTTCGGGACGGAAACTATCTTCCCTCCAGACGTCCGAGCAACCGCAACAAGCCGTCGAGGGTCGTCCAGGGATGCGGGGGGCAACCGGGGATATAGAGATCAACCGGCAACAGATCACCAATACCGTTGTTGACCTCGGGACTGCCGCGAAACGGTCCGCCGCCAATGGCGCAGGCCCCGGATGCAATCACCAGTTTCGGCTCGGGCACCGCCGCATAGGTATCCAGCAGGGCGCTTTTCATGTTTTCTGTGACCGGACCGGTGACCAGCAGCCCGTCGGCATGGCGCGGCGACGCGACAAACTGGATGCCGTAGCGCCCCAGATCAAACACCAGGGTGCCAAGCACGTTGATATCCGCCTCACAGGCATTGCAGCCCCCGGCGGACACCTGGCGTAGCTTCAGCGAGCGCCCAAACAACTTTTTCATGCGCTTATCCAACGCCGCCGCCAGCTGCAGTTCGGCGGGGCCGACGCGCAGATCGTCCCGTTTCCGGGTTGCCAGGCGATGATCACAACTGAAGGTCAATGTTCCAGAAGGGCAGGCTGTGGCGCAATCTCCGCAAAAGGTGCAGAGCCCCAGGTCGATGCCAATCCTGCCCTGGTCAATTTGAACAGCCCCATAAGGACAGGCGTCCCGGCAAGCATGGCAATCCAAGGCGCAAGGCTCGATCGGCAACTGCGGTCGTCCACGAAAGCGTTCCGCTATCACTGGATCTTTTTTTAGATAGGGGAAAGTTCGATAGCCCTGACGAAACCGTTCACGCAAAATCTTGAGCATGGTCAGCCCTTTTACAGATCAAAACCGCAATAGGAGAGATTGAAACTCTTATTGCATAGTGGAAAGTCAGAAATTTGTTCATCGCGCAACGCCATGGCCAGACCACTCCAGTTGCGAAAAGATGGATCAACGATTTTATAGCGGCAAAAAGCGCCTTGCTTGTCCGTCAGGGCGACATGAGCCACCTCGCCGCGCCAGCCCTCCACCAGCGTGACAGCGAGCGACTCGGGGGCGAGCGCTCCGGCCGGAAGGCTCAATTCCGTGTCGGGCAGGGAAGACAGGGCCTGTTTAACCCAGCTGATTGAGTTGACAATTTCGCGCTGTCTGACCTTTGCCCGAGCATGGACATCACCGGTTTCCTCAAATACCGCCTGGTCAAAATTCCTGATGTAGGCTCCCCAGGGGTGATGAAGTCGAGCATCAACCGCCAGACCGCAAGCCCGGCCGGCAACCCCGACCAGACCAAGAGCTTCCGCATCATCCATAGCAACCTGACCTGTTCCTTCCAGCCGCGCCAGCACCGATGGACAGTCAAAAAACAGCGCCAAAGCCCCCTTGGTATCGCGCGTCACCAGCGCGAGTTGCTTGCTCATCTTCTCAGCGCGATCTTTGTCGATGTCGTACGCTACCCCTCCGGGTCGCACCAGCGTCCGGCCAAAACGACTACCGCATAGATCGGCCGTGAGGTTGAGATAATCACCGCGCAGCCGGCCACAGTAAGAGGCGGTCGGCAGGTAACCGATATCGGTGGCCAGACCGCCAATATCGCCAACATGATTGGCCAGGCGCTCCAGTTCCAGCGCCAGGGCCCGAATCGCTTCGGCCCGCGGGGGAACGGCGGTATGGCTCAAAGATTCACAGATCCGGGCATAGGCTGTGGCATGGGCGATGGTGCTGTCCCCGGCGACAGTCTCCAGTCGCTGCATGGTGGCCGGCCCCGGCTTACCCTTCAGCAGAGGTTCCAGACCGCGATGCTGATAGCCCAGAGAGATCTCCATGTGCAGCACCTTCTCGCCGTGACACTGGAAACGAAAATGTCCGGGCTCAATCACCCCGGCATGAACAGGACCAACCGCCACCTCATGGACGTCACTCCCCTCAACCCGGTAGTAGTCCATATCGCCGGGAATCAACGGCTGCTGATCCCGGCCCCAGGCATCGCCGGCGCTGTAGCTGCGATGAAAACGTACCGGCTTAAACCACGGATGCCCTTCGGCAACTACCCCATACTGCTCGGCTATCTCCCGCTCAAACAGATGCACTGCGGGCAATTCCGGCGTCAACGAGGGGTAGCGATCAACCACTCGGGTACGCAACAGGGCCAGGGTTCCCTGCCAGTCATGAGCGATCAGGGCAAACAGATCAAACTCGTCACCGGCTGGTGATGCAAACAGGGCAACAACCCGCCCCTGCGCCGCCGCTTCCTGTTTGACCGCGGTGAAAAATGCGTCCATCTCCAGAATCGTCACTTCGGCCAGCGGAACACTATCGCCATTGCGCAATATCTGCACAGGTTTCAGTCGACTCATGAGGTCACCTCCAGTAACGCAACCCCGGCGTCCAACAACTCTTTCAGCGGATCAGGCATATAAATTCCCAGACAGAGGACCAACGCCAACAACAGCAACGGCGGCGCAACCAGCAGCAAGCGATCACGAAACTGTGCAGAAACCTGTGGAGATTCCCCTTGCGTTGCCGAGAGAACCGTTGCCCCCATACCGATAAAGATCGTTGCCAGCAGGATCAGAAACGCCGCCGCTATCCATGGGTGGCCACCGGCAAAAATCCCTCGCAGGATGGTAAATTCAGACAAAAAAGGACCAAAAGGCGGCGCCCCGGTGATCGCCAGAAAGCCGGTCAGGAAAATACCGGCCGACAGCGGCAGACAGCTAAGAGCACCGCGCACCTCTCTGAGATTTTTACTGGCGTACGATCGCTGAATGTTGCCGGCGGTGAGAAACAGGCAGCCCTTGGTCAGGGCATTGTTGGCCAGGTGCAACAGGGCCCCAAAGGTCGCCAACCCGCCGATGCCGACACCCAGCGCGAGAATGCCCATGTGCTCCACCGATGAATAGGCCAGCATCCGCTTGATATCCGGCTGCCGCACCATAAATATCGCGGCAATCAGCATGGAAAACAACCCCAACCCCATCAGCGCCTGTTGCGCCATGATCAGATCCCCGGCGGCGGACATCACCTGTACGCCGCGCAGAATCGCCAGAAAAGAAACCGTCGTCAACCCGCCGGCCAGCAACGCACCAACCAGCGCCGGCGATTCGGCATAAGCGTCAGGCTTCCAGCTGTGTAATGGTGCCAGCCCCATTTTGGTTCCGTAACCAACCAGCAAGAAGATAAAGCCGGCATGCAGCCAGGGCTTGCTCAACTGCGGCGCCGTATCCAGCAACCAGTCGAGTTGCAGACTCACCTCGGCTTGACCACCCACGGCCGAATAAGCAACAAACATGATCCCGAGCATCGCCAGAGCAATTCCCACCGAACACAACAGCAGATATTTCCAGGTCGCCTCGATCGACAGACGATTGCGATTGTAATAGATCAGCGGGGCACTGACGATGGTGGTCGTTTCTACCGCCACCCACATCAGCCCCAAATGCCGGGAAATAATCGCCAGTGACATAGCCGCCAGGAAAACCAGCAGACAAGGAACAATAATCCGGTTACCGCGATCCTGCCGCAACGCCAGATAGTCTACAGCATAAAATGCGCAGCCCAGATAAAGAATACTGGTGACCAGCAACACCAGAGTGGAAAGGGCATCAAGACCGATCCACTCACCCGCCTGCGGTTTTGCCAGCACGACCAGGACGGCCAGTACCAGTTGAATCATTCCGGCCGTCGGCAACAACCAGGAGCGCAACTGATGCCAGGGCAACACCAGGGACAGCGCCGCCAGGCACACAGGGATCAGAATCAGAGAGATCAGCATCGTGTTATTCCTTCAGTGCCGATAGGCGTTCAATATTGATGGACGAAAACTCCCGATTGACGTGATTCAAAACGATCCCCATAACAAACACGGCCACCAGCAGATCGAGCAGTATCGCAGCTTCGACGACCAGCGGCATGGCCGTTGAGAGAAGAACGCCAAAGATAAAAATGCCGTTTTCCAGCATCAGATAACCGACCACCTGGGTAATCGCTTTGCGCCGGGTCATCAACAACAGAAAACCTGCCAACATGGTGGCCAGGGATGCTGGAACCAGGACCCCCGCCTGAGAAGCATGAATCAGGGGCAACTGATCGGCAAACAGAAACGCTGCCACCGTCGCCATGGCGCCAAGAAACAGGGTCGCGACCAGACTGATCAGGGGCTCGACCTCGCGGCGGATACGCACCTCGCGAATCGCCCGCAACAACAACCAGGGGATCAGCCCCCCCTTAAACAGAAAGGCCCCGCCGGCCAGTCCTAATGAATGAAGGGAAAAGCCGTGAACGATCACCGGCAACAGGGCCAGCAACGCCCCCTGCAAGGCAACGGCGCGAATACAGGCCACCAGTCTGGCACTGCCGAGGATGAAAAAGTTCAGCAGGATTACCACCAGCAGAATGATGCTGTTGATATCAGTCATCGGGGTTTCTCCTTAACGCAGCACCAGGACCAGAGCAAAAACAGAAATCAGGGTGGTACCGATCAGTACCTGAGGAATCCGCACCAGCCGCAGTCGCGCCATAACGGATTCAACGATACCGATCAACATTGCCAGCAGCACCAGTCCTGCCAGATAGAGCAACAGGTTAAGAGCCCACCATGGGGTTGCCCAGGGCAGCGCAAGATTCACGATCAGCGTACCCAGTACCATCAGCTTGAGAGCCGCCCCGTAGAGAATCATGGCGAAGGCCGGACCACTATGATCGAGGACCATCACCTCATGGATCATCGTTAATTCGAGATGGGTATTGGGATCGTCAAAAGGAATGCGCGAATTTTCAACCAGCAGAACGACGAACAAACATACCAGAATCAGTCCCAGCGCCGGGCCGGAACCGCCTCTCCAGGATGCATTTAAGTGATCTCCCAGCAGGATATCGAGTGACAACCCGCCGGATAATTTGGCCAGCACCAGTAACGCAAACATAATAGTCGGTTCCGCCAGGCAGGAGAAAGTCACTTCGCGCGCCGCCCCCATCCCTTCAAAACTCGATCCGGTATCAAGAGCAGCCGCTGCGGTAAAAAAACGCGCCAGGGCAAACAAATAAACAAACAGAATCAGATCGCCGTCAAAAGATAATGGCGCCTGCAGGGTACCAAAAGGAATCATCAAGGCGGCGATCAGCGGCACCACCAGTCCGATCACCGGACCTGCCGCAAACACCCAGGTCGTGGTTTTACTGATCACCGATCCCTTGCGTGCCAGGCGCAACAGATCGAAATAGAGCTGCAACACTGGCTGACCGCGTCGCCCGGCAAACAGGGCTTTGGTACGGGCTATAATCCCCGCCAGCAAGGGCGCAAACAGCAGCAGCAATAGAAGATGTATAAGCATGCCGACGATCATCATTGACTCCATCACATAAACCACAACAGAAAAAATATCAGCGTCAGGGCAATATAGAGCAGATAAAATGCCAAAAGTCCGTTCTGCACCCATGATCGCAACCGCACAAACAACCAGCTGATACCGCTACTTGCCGGTATTATCGCCCGATCCAGAACGATATCCGGCGTGTGGCAAGTCAAATGCTCGCCGACGGGAAACAGTCCGCGGGCCTGCCCGCCATGGCGCCGGGTCCAGAGTCCGAAGTGGAACAGTGCGACTATTGTGTCGGCAAAGGAGCCGGCACTGTATTGCATGCGTTGATTTGGTAGCTGATAACCACAGCCCCAAGTCCCCAGGCTGCGCACCACATGGTGCCGGCGGCGCTGTAACCACCAGATCGACACACCACAGGTCAGCAATAGCACCCAGGCAAAAACACTGATATTGGTCAATGACTGCAGCGGCAAGGCTGTCGGCATTTCCAGGGCTGCGCTGTTCCAGCTGCCCACAGCGTTGAGCAACAACGGGCCCAGCGTCTGCGGCAGCAACCCGATCCAGGCACAAAAGCCCAACAGCACCATCATCGGCGCCAGCATCAATGCCGGTGCCTCCTTGGCCTGCACGACAGCGTCACTGCGGGGATGGCCCAGAAAGGTCATGCCGAAAACCTTGACGAAGCAGGCCAGGGCCAGGGCCCCGGTCAGCGCCAGCACCGGGGCAATCAGCAGAATGGCTATGCCACCGCCAACATCTTTCCCGGCGCTGGAAAAAACACCCGTGTAAATCAACCACTCGCTGATAAATCCATTAAAAGGTGGCAATCCGCTGATCGCTACCGCGCCGCCCAGAAACAACAAAGCCGTCAGCGGTTGATGCTTTGATAAACCGCCATATTGGCTGAGATCACGCGTCCCTGTTGCCTGAACCACGGAGCCGACACTTAAAAACAGTAATGATTTAAACAACCCGTGATTGACGACGTGTAACAAGGCACCCCCCAAACCAAGCATCACCAGCAGGGGCTCTGCCAGACTGCGGCCAACCAGGGCCATGCCGAGACCTAGCGCGATGATGCCGATATTTTCAACACTGTGGTAAGCCAGCAAGCGTTTGATATCATGTTGTGCCAGGGCCAGAACCACCCCGAACACCGCCGACAGGGCCCCCAGCGCCAGCAAGGAGCCTCCCCACCAGAAGGGAATCTCACTGAAAAAGGAGGTCAGACGCATCAGTCCGTAAATACCGGTCTTGATCATCACACCGGACAGCAGGGCCGACGCGTGACTCGGCGCGGCAGCGTGGGCGGCAGGCAGCCAGATATGCAGCGGGATCAAACCGGCCTTCAGCCCGAAACCGAACAGGCCCAACAGAAATATCGCCGCCGCCGACCCGCCTTGAGCAACCAACAGGCCAGCGGCTGGGAAAGTAAAAGATCCGCTGCCCTGTTCCAGCAACACGAACATGGCGAGCAGGGCCAAAACGCCGGTGTGGGAGGCCGCCAGATAAACAAAACCCGCCTTGCGGGCCTCTTCCAATTGATCGTCCGCAGTGATCAGAAAAAATCCGGAAACCGCCATCAACTCCCAGGCAAAAAGAAATAACAAGCTGTTGCCGGCACAGACCACCAGCATCACTGCTGCCACTACCAGGCCATAAAATAAGCGGAACTGTCTGCCGTTTTCAGGGTGGTGGGATTGGGCCATATACATCAGTCCGTAAATGGCCCCCGCTGCCGCGACCAGGCACAGAGGCATCAGGAAAAATGCTGCCAGAGCGTCCAGACGCACAATAAAAGCTGCGCCGGGAATGTTCCACGACCAAGCCAGCAGCAACGGATCACCATCATAAAAAACCTGGACGACGGCGCCGAGGCCGCAGAGTGCGGCAGCAACGATCAAAGCACAAGCGATCCGCTCACCGCCACTGCCATAGCGATTCATAAACAGCCCGGGAACGCCGGACAGTCCGGCTAGAGCCACTGCCGTCAGCAACCAGGGCATCTCAACCTCCCCCAAAAACCCGAAGCGACCAGACCATCAGGCCAATACAGGTCAGAAAAATATAGAGCAGATAAATCGGCAAACGCCCCTGCTGAAACCAGCGCAACCGTTGACACAGATTTGCTATCCTGGTGAAAAACAGTTGCAGCAGACGATTCAGAACCGGATCGGATGACTGTTGCGACAGCTGTACTGCCTGAGGAAAAAATGTGGTTACCGGCGCGGTTACAACTTCCGGGCGCAGGGTACGCGGCAGCAAATGATTGTGAGCAAGCTCGCTAAAAGCCGTGGCATTGTAGGACATGCGATTATTCGGCAGGGCAAAGCCACAGCCCCAGGTTGCTGCGACGACAGCAGGATGGCGGTGACGTTGCACAAAAAACAACAAGGCCATGCCGGCAATCAACGCCAACAGCAACCAGACCCCCCGACCCAGCCCGGTAAATGCGGTCAGCGTCAGCATCGGCAGCAACTCCGTTTTGATCAACAACACCACAGGAGCCCTGAGCAGATCCAGCACCGGCAACGGATTGAGTCCGATCAGCACACAACCAGCCAACAAAATAGCGGGAGGTGCCAGCAGCAAGATGCTCCCTTCATGGGCACTAGCTGCCGCTGCCGAACGCGGATTGCCCAATACAGAAATTCCCACCAACCGGACAAACACCAGGATGGCCATTGCACCAACCAGCGCCAGCAGACTCACCAGGAGCAACAGCGGCAGCCCCATGGCCCGTGGCATCTCCAGTCCACCGTGGAGTAAGCCCAGGTAGATCAGCCACTCACTAATAAAACCGTTGAACGGTGGCAACGCGGTAATCGCGACACTGCCGCCGATCAGCAGCATCGAGGTGGCAGGCAGGCGCTTCATTAAGCCACCTAACTGATTCATGTTGCGCGTAGCGGTTGCGTGTACCAGGTTCCCGGCGCCGAGAAACAGCATCCCCTTAAACAACGAATGGTTCCACAGATGTAATAGCGCTCCGGCAAAAGCGAGCAGGGCGACGGCGGAAAAACCTGCGGCGACGGCATAGATTCCCACACCGAGACCGACAAAAATGATCCCGACATTTTCCACCGTGGAATAGGCCAGACAGCGCTTGATATCCTGCTGAACGGCGGCCAGGGCAATGCCGTACAGCGCCCCTGCAATGCCGAATCCGGCCAGCAACAGCCCCCACCAGGCGGGGGCTTGCGGCAACCAGGTAACAGTCCGCAGGATCCCGTAGATTCCCAGGTTAACCATGACCGCCGACATCAGCGCCGACACGTGGCTGGGAGCCGCCGGGTGAGCTTCCGGCAACCAGACGTGAAAAGGGAACAACCCGGCCTTGATGCCAAAACCCGCCACCGCCAGCAGAAACAGCCCTGTCGCCTGGTGCTGGGGGATTGCCCTTAGCGCCTCAAAGTCAGAGAAGAACAGACTGCCACTCCATTGACTGCTATAGAGAAAGAACCCGAGCAACAAGGTGACCCCGAGGTGACTGGCCACCAGATAGACCCAGGCAGCCTGCTTCACTTCTTTATTCTGGTGATCAAAGGCCACCAGAAAGAACGACGTCAATGACATCAATTCCCAGGCCACCAAAAACAGAAAGACCTGACCTGCGCTTAAGACCAGAACCATCGACGCAACCAGCAGCAGAAAAAAAGCCCAATGAACTCCCAGCAACTTTCCCTTAACCTGGTGCAGATAGGCACCACCGTAAATGGCACACAACGGGGACAGAATAAACACCGGCAACAGAAAAAATGCGCTCACTGCGTCAACGTCAATCTGCAAAGCACCACCGGGCAATGACCAGGCATAAGCAATGGAAATGGGCGGTTGACCGTTCAGCAGGGACATGGCGACGTACACACCGGGAATCGCCGCCAGCACGGTCGTCACAGCAGCAATCCCGGCGCTCAAGGTTGCGTAACGACACAAAGGCAGAACCAGGAGGGCACCGAATACCGGCAGCAGCAAGGATAGCAGCCATAATTCGGCCATCAGAGCACCAGCTTCTGTTCGGCCAGCCGGAGTGCCGCGACAATTTCTTCCCGGCTGCCCTGATTCTGAATGACCTGCTCGAAATTCTTGTTTTTCAAGACAAACGCCAGATTTGACAGCAGATGCAGATGAGAACGCAAGGTTGGTGTGATCAAGGTAAAGAGAATCCTTACCGGCAGACCGTCAAGAGCGTGAAAATCAACCGGATTGTCGAGAAAGCAAAGGGTAACGGTCGGCCTGGTGACATGAAGCAGAACCGGGTTGCGCGGGTGCGGAAAAGCAATACCATTGCCGACGGCGGTACTGGCTATTTTTTCTCGTGCCAGCAACACCCTGAAGAGATAGTCGCGGTCAACCTCATCGGGCAGACGTAAATGATTAACAACATCCAGCAACACCTTTTTTCTGGTGTCACCACCAACTCGATAAAAAATCCCGCCGCTCTCCAACGCTTCGCTCAACGCAGGCAAGGGTTGAGCAACGGTTTCCGGTTCGTTAAAAGCCTCCACCGACACCCCCATCCGGCGCGAGGTCGCCCATTCCAGCAGCTCGGCGCGATTAAAACGATAATTTTCGTTTATTTTATAGGCAGGAACAATGTCCTGTTTAATCCAGCGATAAATAGTTTTTTCTGCAACCGCAAGCAGTTTGGCCGCATCCTTGACTGAAAGATTCATCACTCCTCCATACGACTTATGTCATTTCATGTGACATCTTTGGACATATAATGCTCAATTGTCACCATTGTCAATGGATGTTTTCAAACTTTTAACACTTTTTGGGGTGGGGTAATCTGATAAACAGTCGGCGCCGGCGGCTGAGCAACCCTGTGCCCCGGCAGGGGCTACAGCGCTGGTGACGCCATGGTCTGCGGCCAGTCGGTACAGATAAAGGTCGCTCCGGCGGCGGCAAAAAAACCAAAGCGTTGCGGGTCATTAACTGTCCAGATATTGGTTTTGATACCGGCGGCAGCAAGGCATTGGATCAGTTTTTCGTCAACCAGATCATGACGGGGATGGTAAGCAGCCACCTGCAGCTCTTGCAGGTAGTTGAGCAGATGACGGGGATGGCTTCTTTCGACCAGAGCCGCTGTGGCCAGCGCTGGACTGAGGGTTTTAAGAAGATGCAGGTTGTCATGCTCGAAGGAGGATACCAGGATCAGATCCTCACATCCGGCGCGCTTGATTTCATCCACCAGCAACTCAAGACGGCGGTGCATTTTGGCGCGCGGCAGCTTGCCCTTGATTTCCAGATTAAGGGGAAAATCATGCGTGCGGCAGTGCTCAAGAACCTCTTTAAGCAAGGGGATTCGTTGCTCAGGAATTTGCTGGGTGATGGTTGCAGGAACCTCGTTTTGGACGAGTGTTTTGAAGGGATCCTGCTGCAAAAACCAGCTACCGGCGTCGAGCAACCGCAATTCTTCGTAAGCGAAAGAGGTCAGAGCTTTACGGGCTCTGCCGACAAAGGCCGGGTGATCGGCAACATTGGTGGTGCGCTTAAGGCCACGATCATGAAACAGCACCAGCTGTTCATCAGCGCTCATCTGCACATCGGTTTCCAGCAGATGAGCACCACTGCGCTGAGCCGCCTCGAACGCCAGCAGGGTATTCTCCGGAGCGATGGAACGCGCGCCCCGGTGGGCACAGATGGCACCTGTTGCGGGTAAATGCTCAAAAAAACCACTCAAAATATTTCTCCGGTGGCGAAGAAGGAACAAAATTGATTTGCATCAAAGGTTGACACCATTTTTTACGCTAAGCTCCGGTAACAGCACCTACGAGAAGGTATCGATTTATTTGCCAAGGATGTAACTATTCAGCTCTATCCTTGCCACAGATTCCTGACCCGGTGCTGAACAGATACCCAAGGATAACATGGATGGCACGTCGCAGTTTTCGTATTTCCCGCGCAATTCACAAATATCTGGGCCTGATCCTGGGACTGTATCTGACGGCCATGGGAGCATCAGGCCTGCTGCTTAATCATCCCGCGTGGATCCGCTCCATCGATACGCCGCAAAGCCTGGTGCCGGCAGATTACAGCTACCAGAACTGGAATCGTATGCTGGTTCGTAGCGGCACCATCAGCGCCGACGGCACCTGGTACCTGGCGGGAAAAGCGGGCATTGCGCGCAGTGACGATCAGGGACGCAGTTTCACCGTTGTGGATGAAGGCTTTCCGCCGGCAGCGTATGACCGCGACACTGCCGCGCTGGTGATTCTCAATGAAGATTCCGCTGATCGTACCCTGCTGGCGGCAACCCGCAGTGGACTCTATCAAAAACACGGTAACAATCCCTGGGCGCAGGTCGTCCTGCCGGGCGCGCCATCATCCCCACGGATGGTGGCAGTGGTTGAAACAGGTGAGCGGATCGTCGCCTTTTCCGAAACCGCCGCCTGGCAGGCCGATCCCGGATCACTCAATTTTGCGCCGGTGAACCTTGCCGTTGCCGAGCAGGATGACGCCACTAAAGTGCCGTTGTTCAGGATACTGCACGATATCCATAATGGCGCCATTCTCGGCGCGCCGGGCAAGGTTCTTCTTGATATCAGCGCCATCATTCTGGTGATTCTCGGCTTTAGCGGGCTGGTGATCTGGTTTGTGCCGTGGCGCAACCGCAAGCTGCCAACCCGACGCCGGCCGCCCGGCAGCCTTTTTCGCTGGTGCTGGAAATATCACCTCAAACTGGGCATCTGGATTGTCGTCATCCTGATGATCCTGGCCGGGTCGGGTATATTCCTGCGCCCCCCCTTGCTGCTGGCAACCGTTAGCCACAGCCTTGCTGCTGACAACCCTCTGCTGCTCTTTTCCCCCCGCTCCGGCGGTTTCGGCGGCAAGATTCAGGCCGCCACGGCGAGCAGCAACGGCACCATCGTTATCTCAACCGAGAATGGCCTGTGGCATGGCCCGGCCGATCTGGAGGAAGCATTTCAGCGCCTACAGCTGCCGGTTCCCATCCACGGCATGGGGGTTACGGTACTGGAAGGAATGGCGGATGGACAACTGCTGATCGGCTCGTTCAGCGGGCTGTTTGTGGTCGAAGAGCATCAGGGGCGCGTCTGGCGTCTGCGGCGTCCCGGACTACAGGAAAGCAACCCCTACCAGAGCAATGACCTGGTCAGTGGTGTGGTCATGGCAGGTAACCGGCCCTATGTGCGTTTCGACTACCATGATGGGATGCTGCCGATGACCGCCCACCAGCGCTCATTACCCACCATGCCGGCGGAAATTGCCGCCGCCGCGCCCATGTCACTGTGGCACTATCTCTTTGAATTCCACAACGGCCGCATCTTCGAACCCTGGCTCGGTCCCTGGTATCTGCTGATTATCCCGCTTAGTGGCATCATCCTGTTGCTGCTGTGTCTCAGTGGAACCTATGACTGGTGGTGTCGACGCCAAAAAAAGAAGGCCGAAACAACGACCTGATAGCATATTCAACCCTGGCGCACCACCAGTTTGACAACCCGGCGAACCTGGGGCACGACAATCATAATCGTCGGATAGGCCACCACAAAAGCCTTGATGAAGGCTTCGATCCACAACCCGGCAAACCCTTCAACCAATCCGATATTGATGAAAGTAATCACTCCTGACATAAAGAATGACATACACAGCGACATCAAAAAGGTGAACACAAAAAACTCATACTTTTGCGGAATCATGACAACTCCCGTTGGTGGCAAAAGTGACACAATGAACTCAGCATATGCATAGCGGATCAAGGTGATAATTTCCAGATGAATTATTGGCGCATCATTGTTGCGGTCAATTTATTCGCACTGATCAGCGCCAACTGGCCAAAAACTCTGCAGGAAAGGGCGTCTACTTTTGCTATGCTAAAGGTAACTATTCACTGCTGTCCTGGCGCAGGGTCGGGGTTCCTGTGGCAAGGGTGTTGGTCGCCATGGATGGCGGCAACAGCAGGGCAAAAGGGAGGGCGCACAGCAGATGACATCACCTCGATACAATCAGCAGCGCAGTCGCTTCCAGCAATGCTTGAGGATTGCAGGATTTACTGTTCCAGCGCTGGCGCTGCTGCTGATGTTTGCCCTGTGGCATTATCGCACCCCGCTGCTGAACAACATCGCCAAACCCCGCCTTGAGCAGTTTCTGAGCACAAATCTCGCAGCCCTGGTAACAATTGAACAGCTCGCGTTGGATCGTGGTCAGCTACGCATGCGTGGCTTGACAGTAGATCATGCCGATCTCTATTACGTGACAGTGCCCGCTCTGATCCTGGATTTCAACCTCGGAAACTTATGGCGTGGGCGACTCGATTCCCTGCGGGTGGAACAACCGGAAGTCTATTTTAACCCGACCTTTTTACCTGACAATAACAACTCCACCCCCTTCAGATTGCGCAAACCTCCGATCAGCATCGACCTGTTGACAGTTACCGGTGGTCGCTTTGATCTTGTGTTAACGGATCAGGTGGTTGCAGTGCGCGCCATTGAATTCGATCTGCATCATGCACCATCGCGAAGTTTTCGTCTGGCGGTTACGGTGCAAGGGGAGACGCCACTTAAGCTCTCTACTTCCGGGCAATGGCAATGGGAGACCGATCCGCAACTGCAAGTGCAACTGAATGAAGTGAACATCGATGGCCACTCACTGCTCACAACGCCCTTAACCCTGCGCCCTGCCGTCGAAGGGCTGGCCGCCGGGGGAGAACTGGTGCTGGCTCACGTTGACCGGGCACAACTGGACCCCTGGTTGGCGCTCGCAGGGATGCAACAGCTACTTGCGCCTGACGTCGATTTTTCCGTACAGAACCTGCGCCTGGGGGTAGAAATACGTGGAGGGCAAGTGCAAGGCCAACTTGCCGCGGCAGCGCTGCAACTGACAAAAGGTGACGTGCGTTTTCAGGCAAACAATCTGCGCCTGAGTGGTGCCGGAGATCGGCACCAGTGGCAGGCCGTCGGCGAAGCGCAACTGGCAGAAGGCTCCCCCGTATCTTTTGCTGTGCAGGGAACGGATGGGCATGTGGTTGCCACAGGACAAGGAACTTTCCGCGATCTGGCGCGGATACCAAAGGTCGTAGGCCAAGACCAAGCCCTGCCCGTCAGCGGTGGCCTTGAATGGACAGCACGGACCAGCTGGCTGAACCAGGTTCTAGAGCTGAGCGGCGATTTTCATAGCCTTTGGCCGCAGCCATCCGCCGGTGTTGGGGCTGCGGATCGATCGCCCTTCCGTGGCAACTTCCAGGTGCAGGGCGCTATTGATGCCCTGTCCGGTAACCTCAAACTCGATCTGAGGGGAGCACCCCTACTAACGGTCGAGGGCAATTCCGGGCAACTGGTTGCACAGCTGCACCGAACCCCGGTAGGTTCTTTGGCGCAAATCCTTAGCCCTTCCCGCTGGCCACACCTGGTCGAGAAAAAAGGGTGGCTCGCCGGACAGATCCAGCTGAATCCTACCGCGGACGCGGTCCAGGGACATTTCAACTTGATCGCTGAAGGTCTTCATGCTGCCGGTTTTGACGTCGCGACAAGCCACATCAGCAGCAGCTTTCACTGGCAGCAGGAGCAACTCGCGGTGGCGGATTTGAACATACAAACCACAATAACTGGTCATGGCCTGTCGATTCCCGTTGCGACCCTGCAGGGTGCGGCGCGCTGGCACGCACCGTCGTTGCAAATGAACATTGCAGCACTAACGATCGAGAACCTTGAATATCTCTCCGCCGATGATATGAGCGCGCTGGCCGGGGGTTCCCTTAACCTGGCCGGCACAGTGGCATGGGATGAAGCGCAACAACAGTCGCATGCCAGGCTCCAGGGTTCTGCGCAGATGCAGGAAGCGCTGATTCATTCTTTTTACGGCGACCTGTCACAACTGCCCATCGATTTTGACCTGCAAGCTGCCTGGGATGCCACCCTGGCATCCCTGCAAGTCAATGACATCAGCCTTTTCATACCCGCTATTGGTCAGTTCAAAGGGCAGCTAAAGCGACATTCCGACACACTGGAATTTGGTGGCGAGCTGTTGCTTCCGCACCTTGAAACGGGATTTAACCTGCAGCTGCGACCGTTGCTGGCAACCCTGTTCCCGGGGTTGGAACAACTTGAGCTAAACGGTACTCTGGCAGCCGACAGCACCGGAGTTTGGAGGCCGGACGGGTGGAACGTTAGCGGCGCCCTTCATCCTGACACCCTCGGGTTGAAATACCGCGCTGCAAATATCAGCATGCTCGATCTGGCCGGAGAGATCCCTTTTGTCTTTTCTTCCGGTGGTAAGACTTCAGGCGTTGCGCGCAATGGATTTGTGACCTTCTCGCAACTTCAAGCCGGGCCGGTTAGCAGCGCAGCAAATGATCTCACCCTCACCGCAATGACCAACCGCCTGACCTTTATCGACCCCTGGAAACTCAATCTGGCCGGCGGGAACATCCTGATTGAAAACTTGAGTATTGGTCATGATTCCAGCGATCTCTCTGTCAGTGGTCGCACCCGTATCAACCATATCGATCTTCAGGAACTCACCCAGGAGCTGGAACTGACGCTCCTGCGGGGAAGCCTAACCGCTGATCTTGGCGAATTTGAATATGTTGGCGGCATGCTGCAATCAGAAGGAGAAGCGCGCATCGATGTCTTTGCCGGCACGATCCAGATCCGCAATTTAAGGGCACGCGATATTTTTTCCTCCTATCGTAGCATTGAAGGTGATATCGACTTTCACGGGATTGATCTGGAACAATTGACCAGGACCTTTGCCTTCGGTGAGATCAACGGCATTATGGATGGCTACATTCACGATCTGCGTTTGTTCGGCAAGATACCTTCGGCTTTCGTCGCTGAATTCACCACCCGCGATCAGGGGCAGCGCAATATCAGCGTCAAGGCGCTCAACAATCTGACGGTTATCAGCCAGGGAGGGCTTTCGGCCGCCCTCTCGCGCGGGGTGTATCGTTTTATCGATTTTTATCGCTATCGCAACATTGGTCTGCGCTGTGTCCTGCGCAACGATGTTTTTGTGCTCAAGGGAACCGCCCGCGCCGATTCGGACCTGCACCTGGTTGATGGTGGACTATTACCGCCGCGCATCGATATTCTGGCACCGGGAACGGGGGTGTCGTTTCGTGAAATGTTGCGCCGTCTGGAGCGTATTGATCGGACAACAACGCGCTGATTTACTGCCACACCCATCCTGTCGTGATATAATGATGGTCTGTTCGTTAACCAGCCGGGAGAGAAGACATGAAAAAGCTGATTCGTTCGTTGCTTGGCCTACCACTTCTGGTGATTGCCGCCTGTGTCACTATTAACATCTACTTCCCGGCAGAGGAACTGCGCGGTGCCGCAGATAAAATTGTCGAAGAGGTCTGGGGTGAACGCAACCTTCCACAAGATCCGGCAACCCAGCCGCCTGCAGGTAACCGTGGCAGCCTGCTGCACTGGCTGAGCGGACCCACCACAGCTTATGCGGCCCAGGACATCAACGTGACCACCCCTGAAATCCGTGCGGTGAAGGACACCATAAAACAGCGCTCTGAACGCCTCTTCCCCTATCTTGATTCGGGACATATCGGCATCGGCGTAGATGCCCTGCTCAAGGTGCGGACAACGGAGGGGCTGGACCTGCGAACCAGGGGTGAGGTTAATCGCCTGGTGAGCGAAGAGAATGCTGATCGACAGCGTCTCTACGCAGAGATTGCCCGCGCTAACGGATTCCCCGACCGGGTCGGCGAGGTGCAGGATATTTTTGCAGCATCCTGGCGCGATAACGCACAAAGCGGATGGTTTATCGAACTGGCCGATGGTAGTTGGCGAACAAAATAGGGTTCATGCGGCCACTCCGACCGGATGAACATCCTTTTAGGTTCCCACCCACGCAACCCCAGCCACCTGCCCTTTTGCCTTTTTGCCGGCAACAAAAAGTGCTAACCTTGCCACTCTGCTGATGCTCAGCGATTCAACCATGGCATCTATTGAATTATTCCATCCCCGGGGGCCCCTACCTTTGTTCGAGCAGACCTTTAAAAATATTGGCGATGTCCTGTGGAAGGATGCCGGTTGTACCAGTGAGTTGGATTATACCGAGCAGAGTTCCTGGATACTCTTTCTGAAGTATCTTGATGCCCTGGAGCGTGACCAGGCCACCGGTGCCAACACCATCGAATACAAGATCGGTGACATTTTCGGCGAGATCAAAAACAAGATTCAAAGCGGCTACAACCTGCGTGAGATCATCGACCACATCGACCAACTGCGCTTCGGCTCTCAGGCTGAGAAACATGAGCTGTCGCACCTGTACGAAGCCAAGATCAGGAACATGGGCAACGCCGGACGCAACGGCGGCGAATACTACACCCCCCGTCCCCTGATCCGCGCCATCATCAAGGTGGTGCAACCGCGTATTGGTGAACGGATCTATGACGGTGCTTGCGGGTCGGCGGGCTTTTTGTGCGAAGCCTTCGAATACCTCAAGCAGAAACCGCAACTGACCACCGCTGATGTCAAGATTCTACAGGAGCAGACCTTCTTCGGCAAAGAGAAGAAATCCCTCGCCTATGTCATCGCCATCATGAACAGGACTGATCGACCCGGCCTGTTTTTCACCCTTTCCCAAAAATCCGATTATTGCCCGCTTTTTCAAGGAAATCGGTCGGGCTGATGAGCTTGGCTCAGGAGTGCGCAAGCTGTTCCGTTACTGCCGGGATTACGGCGGCGAGAATCCCGAACTGGTGGAAAATGATATCTTTCGCTTTATTCTGCCGACACCCAGCATAGAGCAATTGCCGGAAAATTCTGCGGGAGTCCGTGTAATAAGTGTTGCGGATACGACGGGGCAAGTTACCAAGCAAACTGACGACGAAACGTCGGAGAAAACGTCGGAGAAAACGTCGGAGAAAACGTCGGAGAAAACGTCGGAGAAAACGTCGGAGAAAATACTTATCAAGATGCGCCAGAATCCCGAAATTACAATTGCTGAATTGTCAAATAACATTGGCGTGTCTGGCCGCTCAATCGAAAGAAACCTTCGAAACCTTCAGAATAACGGATATATCCGTCGCATCGGTCCGGACAAAGGCGGTCACTGGGAGGTTATCGAATGAACGAAGCCGCAACCCGACTTGAGCATATTGATCCGGCCTTGAAAGCCGCTGGTTGGGGCGTAGTGGCTGGGAGCCGGATGCGTCCAGAACATCCCATCACCTTAGGACGTATCGAAGGTAGCGGCAGACGCGGCAAGGCGCTGACGGCAGACTATGTGCTGGAATACCGTAACACCAAGCTGGCGGTGGTCAAAGGAGAGATCGAAGCCGGATGCCGCTACGAGGAAACCGACTTCAACTGGACTATCGAAATCAAGGAGCGCGAGCAGCATCGGGTCAAGCTCTTTATGGGGATGATCGACCAGAAGGACCCCTGTGTCTGCATCAGGGAAAAGAAACCCTGCAACCAGTGCGGTGGGACTCCCTGTATCTGCAAGAAGAAGACAAAAGCCAGGGTCAAGCTGACCGACGGCAAGGACCGCAGCTTCCTGGATTTTGTCCTGGCGCAATACGTCAAGGTCGGGGTCGATGAACTGGCCCTGGAAAAACTCTCCCCCCTGCTCAAGCTCAAATATCACAATTCCATCCCCGATGCCGTCGCTGATCTGGGAATGCCGCAAGAGATCAGCCGCATTTTTGTCGATTTCCAGCAGTATCTGTATCAGCAGGCAGTGGCGTGAGGTACCGCATATGACCAAGAAGATTTGTTACTGCTATAACTACACCGATGACGACATCAAGAAAGATGTCCGCGAAAACGAGGGAGTCTCTCGCGTTCTCGAACAGATATTGGAGAAAAAGAAAATGGGCACCTGTCGCTGTGACCAATTCCACCCGGAAGGGAGATGATGCTTGCCTGACGTTCACCGTGTCGTGAGCGAGGCAAAAGAAAGCATCGGGTAGGAGGCAGGGTCGCCCCTGCCGTCCTCCCACACCACCGTACGTACGGTTCCGTATACGGCGGTTCACGAAGTGTGTTGAAAACGATGGAACTGCTCTATGTAACTGAACAGTCCCGCT
>NZ_JACWUN010000016.1 GCF_014773365.1 Pelovirga terrestris | reverse complement strand
TCAATAAGATGATGCTTATGTTGATACATGCGACACTTCAGGTCGCTGGTAACGCCGGTGTACAACGTGCCGTTTTTCTTGTTGGCCAGAATGTAAACGTATGCTGTTTGGGTCATTATCCCCCCCCAAAAAAAATGGATTCTGCGACTACGCTTCGCTCCGCGCAGAATGACTCCCGCTCTTTTCCATCAACGTCCTTCTTTGTCATCCTGGGCGAAGTCGCAGGATCCATTTTGGGATGATGCTATAATTGCTCAGTCCACCCAGTCCGCAGCAAGATCCGCCCAGTCGGGGTTGTCTCTTTCAATCAGTGTCGTCTTCCACTGCCTGTTGCGGTTTTTGATTTTCTTTTCGAGGCTGATAGCTGCCGAGATATCTTCTCCCTGCTCAAACCAGACCAAACGGGTCACGTCATACTTCCTGGTAAATCCCTCAATAAGATGATGCTTATGTTGATACATGCGACACTTCAGGTCGCTGGTAACGCCGGTGTACAACGTGCCGTTTTTCTTGTTGGCCAGAATGTAAACGTATGCTGTTTGGGTCATTATCCCCCCCCCAAAAAAAAATGGATTCTGCGACTACGCTTCGCTCCGCGCAGAATGACTCCCGCTCTTTTCCATCAACGTCCTTCTTTGTCATCCTGCGCGAAGTCGCAGGATCCAGACTATTAGCAGGTCGCATCGCTCGCGAACTTCTAACCGTTATAGCTGGAGCGAAGTGAATAACCAAATTACATATTAGCGCGAAAGTAAAAAGCACAATACCTAAAGCTCTTCCAGCCCCCAAAGAACTAGATTGCCATCCAGATCATGCGCAGTGCCAGCACCGTCAGCAGAAATTTAATCACCCAACGCAGAACATCTCCGGGGGCGCGACGCCGTATTCTGGTGCCGAACCAGGAACCGGCCGTTACAGAGATAACCATCCCGGCAATGAGGGGGAGGTAGGAAGCAAAGGCGAAGCCGATCAGACCGAAGATGGCAATCTTCACCAGATGTACAGCTGTCATCAGGGCGGCCATGGTGGCGACCGCCTGACTGCTGCTAAGGCCGTGGCGCAGCAGTACCGGCATATTTAATGGACCGGTGGCACCGACAAACAGGGTAATAAAGCCGTTGACCAGTCCCAGGGTGAAAAACTTGCCCGGCAACTTGAGGGTTGCAGGTCCCTGCGGGAGCCAGGTCAATAGCAGGATAAACAATCCTAGCGGCAGCGGCAGAGCTGTAGCCGGAAACGATTGTAGTACCGGCAATCCACAGCTTCCTCCGAGAATGACCCCCACGACGAAAGGAACAAGGAGGCCGATCACCAATTCGCTGCGACCGAACCAGGCGCGGCTCAGGTTACTGCATAGCTGCACCATGCCATGAACCGGAATGACCGCGATGGGTGGAAGAATCATGGTCATCAGCGCGAGCAGCAACAAGCCGCCACCGAGACCAACAACCGCCGTCAGGGTCGAGGTGAAAAAAGCTACAATAATCAGCAGTAATTCGCCGTTCATAGACAGCTTTCGGTTACCAGCTACACGCGATTTTTACGTAACTCAGCCAGACGGTAAAAGGTGCCGCGCCAAAAGATCCCACCCTGCAGCAGGTTGAGGGTCATTGTCCGCAATGAGATGGCACAGAGCACAAGGACCGCAAAAGGGAAGCCGATCAATTGCCGGCGGGTCGTGTTAAAGCGCCTGGCGCTGACCCCTAGCAGCAGGCTCAAGCTCAGCACACTCAGCAGCGACAGTAACCAGGGGAGGCCGCTGGTTAAAAGCAGAGCCACATAAGGCCAGACGAACAGGGTCAAACCCACTGCAATCCCGCCAACAGTGGCTCCAATGCGGTAGTCGGATCCGGCAAAGAGGTTTTTCTCAAGACCAACAATCATCTCTTTGATACTGCCATACCACTGCACGCTAATCAGTTCGTGACCATAGGCAAATTGCTGCCGATAGCCGGCGTCCTTGACGATTTTACCAAGCTTCAGATCATCGTCCGGGCGCAGCCGGATGCGGCGGTGGCCATCAATCTGCCGGTAAACGCAGGTACGAACCAGGTTAAATGCGCCAACGCCGATGTGACAACGGTTGCGCGGGTCGGCAACTTTCCACGGGCGGGTATAGAGTCCGAAAAAAAAACCAAAACAGGCCGCAAGCAGAGTCAGCAGCATTCCAGGCATTTTCAATCCCGGGCTGACAGCAAGATGATCGATTTGTTGTTGTTCCAGCAGGCTGACGGCCTTTTGCAAGGTCTCAGGGACCATGATGATGTCAGCGTCGGTGAAAAGCAGCAGTTTGCCGCCGGCAATCCGGCTGCCCTGCCACAAGGCATGATTTTTTCCGAGCCAGCCGCCGGGCAAATCATCAATGGTAAGCGTCTTTAGTTGCGGGTGGTTTATCGTCATCTGCGCCAGAATGTTGCCGGTGCCATCGCTGGAGCGATCATTGACGACAATGACCTCGAATTCGGGATAGTCAATAAGCAGTAAAGACCTCAGAGCCGCTTCCATCTGTTCTTCCTCATTGCGGGCAGCAACAATAATTGACAGGGAAGGGAGTTGTGAGGGCGCAAGGGGAGTGACCTGGCGCAGATTGATCAGATGACGGGCGGCGTAGATCAACTCAAATGTAATCAACAGATGAATAATAAGAATGCCGAGGTTGACCCAGAATAGCATAATGCCCTTTTTTTGATGCTGTTGCTCCAGTATGAGGAAGATATGTCTAGCGGATACCAAAGGCTATGGTACTCTTTTGATTAAGACAATACAAACACCCTCGTCCCAGGAGACCGCCCTTGAAAGAGCTGACTGAGCGCATCGTTAACCTATTGGCTGCCGGCACACCACTGGATCGTCGCAGTCTGGCGGAGCATCTGGCGTTGCGCGGCGCCGAGCGCAAAAAACTCACACGCACTCTCAACCAGTTGACCACGGCTGGAACCTTGGAGCGGCGACGGGGGAGCTACAGGTTGAATGCTGACCGGCAGGCTGTTGAAGGCATTTTTAAGCGTACCGATCAGGATTATGGTTTTGTCAGCATAGCTGGTCGTGAAGATCTATTTATTCCGGCTCAGCATGTCGGTTCCGCTATGGATGGGGATAGGGTCCAGCTTGAAGTGCGGCAATCGTCCCATGACCGACGGCCTTTTGGGGTGATTACGGCGATACTGGATCGGGCTCGGTCACATCTGGTTGGGGTGTTACGGACCAGCAGTGAGGGTGGGTTGGTTGTTCCCCAGGATCGTTTTGCCGGTCCGCCAGTGCGGGTTGGTAGGACGCAGAATTGTCAGGAGGGCGATCTGGTCGAGGTGCTGATTGAGCAGTACGCAGAGCGGGGTCATGCCGCACAGGGGAAAATAGTCGAGCGTCTGGGGCGTTTCGGTGACCCCCATACCGATGTGATCAGTGTCTTGCGCAGTAAGAAAATTCCCGAGGCTTTTTCGGCTGAGACCCTGGCGACAATTGCCACCATACCAGCGCAGGTCGAAAATGAAGATCTGGTCGGCAGAACCGATCTTCGTCCATTGCCCCTGGTGACTATCGATGGTGAAACTGCGCGCGATTTTGACGATGCGGTGCTCGTAGAAAAGCAACAGAATGGCAACTATTGCCTGTGGGTCTGTATTGCTGATGTTGCTCATTATGTGCCGGTTCGTGGCGCCATCGACCTGGATGCCCGGGAGCGCGGCACCAGTGTGTACTTTCCCGGTTTTGTTGTCCCCATGTTGCCGGAAGCGTTAAGCAATGGCATCTGTTCCCTCAACCCGGATGTTGATCGTCTGGTCATGACGGCCGAGCTGATTATCAGTCCGGAGGGCAAGACCCTGAAGACAACATGTTACCCGGCCGCCATGAACAGTCATGCGCGCCTGACCTATACCCAGGTTGCCGCTTACCTCGAAGACGGCGATAGCGAGGCAGTGCCGGTCGGCATTCAGGAGTCCTTGCAACAGATGGCGGAGCTGGCCAAGATTCTGATGCAGATGCGCTTTGCCCGAGGCAGTCTCAATCTGGATCTGCCCGAAGTGGAAATCCGTGTTGATGACAGCGGTCGACCACTGGAGCTGGTCAAAATTGAGCGCAACATAGCCCATTACCTGATTGAGGAGCTCATGCTCGCGGCTAACGAAGCCGTCGCCCACTATCTTACGGAGCAGGAGTGGCCATTGCTCTATCGTGTCCATGGGGAGCCGGACGAGGCCAAGCTGGAAGCTGTGCAGCAGCTGGCCGCCAATTGCGGACATGGCTTGGTCCTGGGAAAAAATCTTCATCAGTCTCTACAGCAATTGCTGACCGAGGTTTCCGCTAAACCGGAAGGACGTTTAATCAGCGAGCAGTTGCTGCGCAGTTTGCAGCAGGCGGTTTACACTCCTCACAATGAGGGGCATTTCGGGTTGGCGGCGGAAGAATACTGTCATTTTACTTCACCCATCAGACGTTATCCCGATCTACTGGTGCATCGGGTTCTCAAGCAGGCGCTGGCTGGTGCAGCTAGAAACAGTGCGCCGGCGATAGCGTTACTCGAAACCCTGGGCACCGAATGTTCTTATCGCGAACGACGTGCCATGGAGGCCGAACGTGATCTGGCCGATTTGCGGCGTTGTCAGTTGATGGAAGATCGGGTTGGCGAAACCTTCACCGGGGTTATTTCCACCGTAACGGAATTCGGATTTTTTGTTGAGCTGGATGATAACCTGATCGAAGGGCTGGTGCATGTGCGTGCCCTGACCGGCGACTTTTATCATTATGATCCAACCACCCTGACCTTGACGGGGGAACGCAGCCGCCAACAGTTTCGCGTCGGAATGTCTCTGGAGGTCAAATTGGAACGGGTCGACACGGTTCGACGACGGATTGATTTCAGCCCGTTGGTCATTCCGGAGAGCAATAAAGATGAAGTGCGCAAGAAGAAAACCGGACCAACCAAAAAGCATAAAAAGCCGTCTTCAGGCCGCCGAAACAAGTAACTTTGACAAAAAATGTGAATTTTCTTTATTGAAAAAACAGCTAACTTGAACAGAGATTACTTTAACCTTAGGCCTTGCATGCGTTAATTAACGCATTGGTTGAGCTGTCATGACTGGTTACCGGTCCTTCTGTGGTTAGATCCTGTAAGATTGATTTGGCCAGTTGCTTGCCCAATTCAACCCCCCATTGATCAAAAGAATTAAGATTCCAGATTGCCCCCTGGGTAAATATTTTATGCTCATAAATGGCAATCAGGCTGCCCAGGGCATGGGGCGTCAGTTGATCCATCAAGATTGCTGTACTGGGGCGGTTGCCGGGGAAAACCTTGTGGGGGAGCAGCAGCTTGATGTCTTCTTTGCTGTGTCCTTCAGCTTCAAGTTCCTGCAGTGCTTCTGCTTGCGATTTGCCGCGCATCAGGGCTTCAGGTTGAGCAATAAAGTTGGATAGCAATAATTGGTGATGGTCACCCAGGGGATTATGGCTTTTCACCGCGGCAATAAAATCGCTGGGAATCAATTTGGTGCCCTGATGGATCAGTTGATAAAAAGCATGTTGGCCATTGGTTCCAGGCTCACCCCAGATAATCGGACCGGTGGAGTAATCGACGGGTTCACCGCTTAAGGTCACAGATTTTCCGTTGCTTTCCATGTCGGCCTGCTGCAGGTACGCCGCAAAGCGATGGAGGGACTGGTCATAAGGGAGAATCGCCAGCGAGTCAGCACCAAAAAAATTATTATACCAGATGCCGATCAGCCCCATCAAAACCGGAATATTCTTCTCAAAGGGCTGGGTCCTGAAGTGCTCATCGGCCAGATGTGCCCCCTCGAGCAAATCCTCAAATTGATCCATGCCGATGGACAGGGCGATGGACAGGCCAATAGCAGACCAGAGGGAATAGCGACCACCAACCCAGTCCCAGAAAACAAACATATTGGTCGGGTCAATGCCAAACTCACACACCTTGTCGCGGTTGGTCGAGATGGCGACAAAATGCCTGGCAACTGCACGTTCGTCAGCAAGCTTCTCGACCAGCCAGCGGCGAGCCGAATGGGCATTGGTCATGGTTTCCTGGGTGGTAAAGGTTTTGGAAGCAATAAGAAACAGGGTCGTTTCCGGGTTCAGCTCGCGTAAGGTGTCGCACAGGTGAGTGGCATCGACATTGGAAACAAAATGAACCTTGAGGCGCTCATGCCGGTAAGGTTTGAGTGCTTCCGTCACCATCAAGGGACCCAGATCGGAACCGCCAATGCCGATATTGACGATATCGCAGATCGCTTTGCCGGTGGCGCCGCGCCATTGACCATTACGCACCTGATCGCTGAAGGTCCGCATCTGACCTAGCACCCGGTTGACTTCCGGCATGACATCATGGCCATCGACCAGAATCGGCCGGTTTCTTCGATTGCGCAGGGCGGTGTGGAGTACGGCGCGATGTTCAGTGGTGTTGATGATGTCACCGCGGAACATTCCCCTGATTTTATCTTTCAGCGAACACTCTTGGGCGAGATCAATAAGCAATTCAAGGGTTCTGTTCGTCATACGGTGCTTGGAAAAATCGAACAGGGTGCCGCCCAAACGAAAAGAAAAGCGCCGACAACGATCAGGATCATTCGCGAACAGGTTGCCTAAATGGATGACTTCCATGGCTTCAGCATGCTGCTGCAGGGATTTCCAGGCAGGTAAACCGGTTAGTGCGGACATAAATACCTCGTCGTTAGAGTATGGGCGGCAGGGGACACACATGTTATTTTTACCATCATAGCAGACCTTCTTGGTAATTTGCCAGGTTAAAGAAATCACATGACAGGCAATTGAAAATACGTCATAATGCATTTGTTTGCCATTTGTTGGTGTGAAAGAGGAGTTGTCACATCGTGAAAACGTCTATTTTACGGCGATTGTGGGTTGGTATCAGCGCCGCAGTGATCGCTTTTTATGCGACGGTGATTAATCGCTGTCAGATTGTCGGTGGGGAACAGGTTCCACCACAGGGAGGGGTTTTGTTTGTTGCCAACCATATATCGGCTTTTGATACCGTATTGCTGCCGGTGGCGATTTTAAAACAGCGCCCCTGGCAGATGGTTTGGGCCCCCGCCAAGGAGGAGCTCTTTCGTAACCGCCTGCTGGGAGCTGTCTTTCGTTCGTGGGGGGCCTTCCCGGTCAAACGCGGACGTGATCTGCGTGCCGGCAAGGAATTGGGTCGCTTGATGAAAGACGATGCTGTCATGCTGTTTCCCGAAGGAACCAGACACAAGGATGGTCGGCTCGGAGTCGGCAATCGTGGCGTGGGAAAGTTAATTTACGAGCATCGGCCGGTGGTCATCCCGGTTTCACTGGTAGGCTTGAATCGCTGGCGGGTTGGTGGCTGGGGTCAGCGGGCAGTGGTGCGGTTCGGGGAGCCGGTTGATTGTACCGATTTGTTCCAGCTGGCGGATGAAAAAACGACCCATGTGTTAATTGTTGAGCGTGCCATGTCAGCCATCGCTGCGGGTATTTTACTTGAGGTTTGAATAGCTGATAATCAGCGTATTTTTAATGTGGATAAAGGTGGATGCCGGATCGATCCAGCTAACAGCTTCCAGGTGAATGATGATGGGTGCCAACCGGGAAATTCAGAGGACAGACTGCAGCGTCATGCACGATGCCAGACAGCAACTGGCAGCTATTATGGATATATCGCGTGAAGCGATTCTGATTCTTGATTCTCGTGATTTTACCGTTTACGTTGCCAATCATCGGGCAGAGAAATTGTTTTGCTGCACTGATCGTGAACTCAAGGGCAAGCCTTTTTATGAGCTGGTTTCTGCTCATCAGGTGGCCGGTTTGAAGATGTTGCTGGAAGAACTGGCGGCAGGTCGCAGTCCGACCAAGCAGGCAACGCAACATTTTTATCGTAAGGACAAGGTCGATTTTCGAGGTGACATGGTTATCCGCTCTCTTACCGACGCGGCAGGTGACTGTCAGGGCATGATGGTCAGCATCAAGGATGTGACCGAACGGCTTGCAGCTGAAGAGCAGCTTAAGCGGATGGAAAAAAACTACTGGGAGATCTTCAACAGTACCAATGATGCACTGTTTGTCCATGACGCTTACACAGGAGCGATACTCGAAGCCAATAAAACGGTGGAAACCCTTTATGGCTACAGCCGTGAAGAGGTGTTTGTCAAAAATCTGCAGGATCTCAGTGCCGGCGTAGCGCCCTATTCTCTGAATGAGGGGATCGCCCAGATTCGTAAAGCGGTAGAAGGCGGGCCGCAGACCTGTGAGTGGCTCAGCAAGAAAAAAGACGGCGAATTATTCTGGACAGAAATTACCATGATTGCTTCACGGATCGGTGGTGAGGGACGGGTTCTTGCCGTGGTACGCGATATTGGAGACCGCAAAGAGATGGAGCGCCATCTGCAATATTTAAGTGCCCACGACTCCCTCACCGGCCTGTACAATCGGATGTATTTTGAGGCCGAATTTAAACGGATCGTCGATGAGAAGGCCTATCCCTTCAGTATTATCGTTGCCGATCTTGATGGACTTAAGCAGGTTAATGACAGCCTTGGACATGTTGCCGGTGATGAACTGATCAAGTCGGCAGCCAGCCTGCTGTCACACGTCGTCCGCGGGGATGATCTGGTGGCGCGTTTAGGTGGCGACGAGTTTATTATTGTATTGACCGAAACCGATGAGGAGGCCGCACAGATGCTGATGGAACGCATTCGTGCCGTGGAGCGGTCGATGCAGGCCGGGGACGGATCAGAACGGGTACGTTTTTCCCTGGGTAGTGCAACAGCCCGATCGGCTGGAGAGGTGGGGGATGTGTTTAGCCTTGCCGATGCCCGGATGTACGAAGATAAGGCTCAACGCAAGAGACAAAAAAGCACAGCATAAGGGGTCGTTTTTACCAGCGTGCTCCCGGCTGGGTAATGGGGTGGCGGTATTTGGCTGTGTTATCAACCGATTGACCGGCAAAGTAGATGCCGGCAATGACAAATGCCAGGAGAATCAGCAGCGCCAGCAACTTGATGAGATCCTTGAACATAGATACCTCTTGAGTTGCTTATCTATCGACTTTCTCGCGATAAAAGTTTAATCGCCCCGAGCCACCTTCCGGTCACTCGGGGCGATTGTTGTTCAGCGCTCAGCGAGGATTCGCAGCATCCGCCGCAATGGTTCTGCGGCGCCCCACAGCAGTTGATCGCCACAGGTAAAGGCCGACAGATAATGCGGGCCCATCTTCATCTTACGCAAGCGTCCAACGGGGATGGTCAGGGTCCCGGAGACCGCCGTCGGCGTCAGTTGGGTGAGGGAGTCCGCTTTGGTATTGGGAACCACTGTGGCCCATTCGTTGCTCGAAGCGATGAGCTGTTCAATCTCACTGATGGCGACATCTTTGGTGAGTTTGATGGTCAGGGCCTGACTGTGGCAGCGCATGGCACCGATGCGGACGCAGATACCGTCAACCGGAATGGGTGTTGAGTTGCCGAGAATCTTGTTGGTTTCGGCGAGGCCTTTCCACTCTTCACGGCTCTGGCCGTCTTCGACTTCACGGTCGATCCAGGGCAGCAGGCTGCCTGCCAGGGGAAAACCAAACTCGGTGGTCGGCATGGTGCTACTGCGCAATGCCGAGGTAACCTTGTGGTCGATTTCAAGGATCGCTGACGCCGGGTTTTGCAGTTGTTCGGCCACCGAATGATGGAGATTGCCCATCTGCAGCAACAACTCGCGCATGTTGGGGGCCCCGGCGCCTGAAGCAGCCTGATAGGTCATGGAGCTGACCCACTCAACCAGACCGGCGTTGAGTAACCCGCCAATCGCCATCAGCATCAGGCTGACGGTGCAGTTGCCACCGATGAAATCCTTGCAGCCGTTTGCCAAGGCTTCGTCGATCACCTTGCGGTTGATCGGATCAAGGATGATGACGGCGTTGTCCTTCATGCGTAAGGAAGATGCTGCATCGATCCAGTAACCGTCCCATCCGGTAGCACGCAGCTTGGGGTGAATTTCGTTGGTGTAATCACCTCCCTGACAGGTGATGATGATATCAAGCTCTGCCAGCTTGCCAAGATCAGAAGCGCTCTCCAGGGTGTTGTTGCCTAGTTGTCCAAACTGGGGTGCTTTTTCTCCGGCCTGGGAAGTTGAAAAGAAAACCGCTTCAACTCCGGCAAGGTCGTTCTCTTCCAGCATCCGTTGCATCAGAACGGAACCGACCATGCCACGCCAACCGACCAATCCGACTTTCATAATGTTTCTCCATGTTGACGGGTAAAAGAAATAAAACTATTCTCAAACAGAATCTTCTGTTTGCGTGTTAGCCGTCAATCATAGCATTTCTGCAGTGTTAGTGGAAATCGATTTTCTTTGCATCGAGCCCTTGGGAATAAAAATGTCAGATTTAGAGCAGCGTCTACCGTTGGGCAAGCCAACCCGCTATCAGGACAGCTATGACCCAACGTTGCTTTGCCCTTTTGCGCGTCACATCAAACGTGATGAGATTGGCCTGGGCAAAGAGCTGCCTTTTGGTGGTTTTGATCTATGGACCGGCTATGAGCTATCCTGGCTGAATCGTAAAGGCAAACCGGTGGTGGCGGTGGGGGAGTTTCGATTTGCCTGTGATACCCCTTATCTGATCGAATCCAAGTCATTTAAGCTCTACCTCAACTCCTTTAACCAGACACCCTACCCGGATGTAGCGGCGGTGACAGAGCAGATGCGTGAAGACCTCAGCCGCGCCAGTGGTGGCGAGGTGAAGGTCCAACTGTGGGGGGTGGAAGATTTTTCGCGGTTACAGATAGGGATGTTGCCGGGAGATTGTATCGATGATCTCGATATAGAGATTGATGATTACCAACTTAATCCAGGTGTGTTACTCGGAGCGTCGGATACGAAATGCCCGGTTAAGGAGCAGTTGCACAGCCATCTGCTCAAGAGCAATTGTCTGGTGACCAGCCAGCCCGACTGGGGGAGCGTACTGATCCGTTATCAGGGCGGTAGAATTGATCGTGAGGCGCTACTGCGTTATTTAATCTCATTCCGCCGGCACAATGAATTTCACGAACAGTGCGTAGAGCGGATTTTTACCGATCTGCTGCGTTTCTGCCGTCCGCAAAAACTAACTGTTTATGCGCGTTATACCCGTCGCGGCGGGCTGGACATCAACCCCTTCCGATCTAACTTTGAAGAGGATATCGACAGTATTCGTCTGGTGCGCCAATAGCAGCTGGCCGAAGCAGATCAAGCCTGCTGACGCAGAATAGTGACCGTCTCGCCACCGATCCCCCAGTTGTCGGTATCCACTTCATCAATCACTACCACCGTTGTTTTTGGATTTTTGCCCAGAACCTCGACCAAAAGGTCGGTAGCGCCCTTGATCAGGCGTTTTTTCTGTTCGGGGGTAGCGCCTTCACGGGTAATCTTAATGTTGACGTAGGGCATGGTTATTTTCCTTTCTGTCGATGGGTGGGTGTTCCGCAGAAATGTGAATCTAACACAGTAACGATCAGGCTGACACCAACGCAAGCCGTTGCCAGCAGCAAGGGCAGGGCAAAGTCGTCGCGCAGGTCAGCCAGGCGACCGGCGACAATCGGTCCGAGAACCTGACCGATACCGAAGGCGGCGGTTAAAAAAGCCGCAATCCAGCGGCTGTCGGCGGGCATACGGCGTTGGCCTTCGGCAAGGGTCAAGGCGACAATCCCCATGAAGGTGCCACCAAAGCTTGCAGCGGCAAACAGCAGACCGATGACGGAGGTTGAAAAAACACTCACCATAATGCCGGCGGCTTGCAGGGCATAGGCCGCTATTAACGCCGAACGCGCACCGTAGCGGCGGGCCAGCCACGGCCAGATCAGGGTCGACGGGACGGCTGCCAGACCAACCGCCACCCAGCTCCAGGGGGCCAGTCGTGAAAGACCGGGGGTTGACGTAATCAGCGCGACGATAAAGGTCGCCGAGACCACATAGCCGAGGCCTTCAAAGAAATAGGCCGTTGCCAGGGCATAAATGCTGCTACGTTGGTTGTTGATTGGGCTGCTGCCTGCCGGCGGCGGAACCAGCACGCCCTGCCGGTGGCCTAGAAGAATACCGGCGGTGGCCAGCAGCGCCGCAGCGATGCCCGCGCCGATCCAGGCACCACTCCAACTCCAGTAGTGATCCAGTACCGGAATCAACACCCCGGTCAAGGCAATCCCGAGGCCAACCCCACTGTAGAGGGTGCCGATGTGATGAGCAAGGCCCTGACGCCTGAGAACGTCACCGACCTCGGCGGAGATCAGCACAAAGAGGACGGCGCTGGTGATGCCGCTGACCAGTCGTAATCCACCCCACCAGAAGGCAGACACGGTCAGCCCCATGAGGGCCGTGGTGAGGATGCACAAAAGCAGGGACGATCCGGTAAATAGACGTATTCCCAGCAGGCGCGGGGTGAGGGAGCAGAGGATGGCACCCATCAGGTACCCCAGGTAATTGAGCCCGGCCAGCCAGCCGGCGAGGGTGTTGCTCATTCCCAGATCGCGCTGCATCAAGGGCAGGATCGGCGTGTAAGCGAAGCGTCCGATCCCCATGGCCACCATCAGACCAAGGATGCCACCGACCAGAACCAGCTGTGCTGAAGGTGTATGAACCTTTTGGTCAGGCATAGTTCTTCTTCTCTGGTAAAGGGTGACAGCGGAGATATTTTCTTGTTTCCACTGATGAATATCGGTTACTTTGACTCGTCTGACAACGATTTTTCAAAGGAATCAGTCGTGAAAAAATTAATTATTTACGCATTATTTGTCATTTCAACGGCTATTGGCATCTATTTCGGCTATGGCTATATGCAGGGGAAACGTTTTGACCCGACGGTTATTCCTTATGTCGAACAGGCCATACCCCAATTAAGTCGCTGGGATGTTGCTGCTACCAGGGCACTGCTTGACGAGGAAGCCTTAAAGCGGGTCAGTGATGATGATCTGGCTAAGATGATGGATTATCTCACCCGTATCGGTGAACTGCAGTCATTTGACAAGCCGAGCTTCCGGTCAACCAGTAAAACCATGACCACCGGTGCCATTGAGCGTGATGTCGTAACCTATCGGGTCATGGCTAACTATAGCTCAGGTCCGGCGGAAATCACCCTGAGTCTGGTGGATCGTAGCGGCGCCTATACCCTGCTGCATTTTAATTTTCAGTCGCAGGCTTTAGCACCCTGACCATCTTGCCTGGAAACCCTACCAGCGCTAGAATCATTCTAAATCAGTAGTGGTATATTAAGGAAGGTCAACTGAAAAGGACTGGTTATGAGCTATCTGCGCACCCTGCATCTTTGTCCATTTCTCCTTTTTTTCCTGTTCTTAAGTGGTTGTCAGGCAACGACCGGGCATTACCTGGGCGCCCTCGCAGATGAGGAGGCAGTCACAGCAATTACCCCGGTTCTGGATGCCCAGCAGCACTGGGAAGAATTCTATGTGACGGTTGATAGTCGCCTGATGCGCGAAGAAGACCAATACCGGATGACAGGATGGCTGTCTTTTTCTCAGCATTCACGGATGATGTATGCTCGGGTTGCCGATGTCGAATTGACATTGTTTCTGCTGGATACTGATGATCTGGTGGTTGATTATCGCAAGGCGACTCATTTTAGAGGTTTACGTCCCGAAGATCGAATTCCCTTTACCGTGACCCTGCCTCTGGTTGATCAGGCTGTCGCCTATACCTTCGGTTATCAGATTACCCTTATTGATGATGAGGGAGCCTCTACGACCAACTGGTTTTATCCCCGTACTCGCCACTAACTGAGGGCCTTGAACGCCAAGAAGGGGTTTTTTTGATCCGGTCTCTAGTTTGTCTGGTCGGACAGTGATTTTCTGCGTACAATGTCCCGCTATGTCTGATTGATCACCTCAATGTTTCTTCTTTGTCTCTGTTCAGCTCTATCCTTGCCACAGGATTCCCGACTCGGTACGGAACAGATACCTTCTTGTTTTATAGGACACCAATGACTCAATTACCCCCGTTGGATGTGATCCCCCTGCTGCGTGAGGATACCGGCCTGGCGCCGGGATCAATCAAGCAGACTGTTGCCTTGCTGGAAGAAGGGGCGACGGTTCCCTTTATTGCCCGCTACCGCAAAGAGGCAACCGGCGAACTGGATGAAGTGCAGATTCGTCTGATTGAAGAGCGCCTGGCCTACCATAAGGAACTGGACGAACGACGCCGGACGATTCTTAAAACCATCGACGAGCAGGGCAAACTGACGCCGGAACTGCAGGCACGTATTCTTGCCTGCCGGCAGAAGACCGAGCTGGAAGATCTCTATCTGCCCTACAAGCCGAAGCGCCGTACCAAGGCGACCATCGCCAAAGAACAAGGGCTCGAACCTCTGGCGCAACAGCTTCTTGCTGCTAAGGGCGCGGCGATTGATCTGCACCAGTTGGCTGCGCCTTTTGTCAGCGCCGAACTGGGGGTTGCGGATGAGGCTGCGGCCTTGCAGGGGGCCGGTCACATTATTGCCGAACAGTTTGCCGACACCGCCGCGGCCAGAGCACTGGTTCGGGAGCTGACCCGGGAACAGGGGATCTTCCGTTCTGGGCCGGCTCGTGGCAAGGAAGGGGCGGTAAGCAAATACGAGATGTATTACGATTTCAGCGAACCGTTCAAACAGATTCCATCCCATCGCATGCTCGCCATGCGCCGGGGCGAAAAAGAAGAGTTTTTGCGCTTGCAGATCGAGGCGCCGGAGGAGGACATTCTCGGACGTCTGGCGCAACTGTTGGTGCCCGGGAATTCTTCGTGTCGCGAGTGGCTGGTTACGGTAATTGGCGATGCCTATGCGCGGCTCATTGCTCCGTCCATCGAGGTTGAATTACGCCTGCTGGCCAAACAACAGGCTGATGAAGCGGCGATCCAGGTGTTTGCCGAGAACCTGCGCAATCTGCTTCTCGCTGCTCCGGCCGGGAGCCACCGGGTGCTCGGGGTTGATCCTGGTTTGCGAACCGGGTCCAAATTGGCAGCGGTGGATGACACCGGACGCTTTCTCGACCATGCTACCATTTACCCCCATACCGGGGGTGGTCGGGCAGGTAGTGCCGGGAAGGATCTGTTGCAGCTGATCAATAAGCATGACATTGAGATGGTGGCGATTGGCAACGGCACCGCCGGGCGTGAAATGGAGCAGTTTGTCCGCGCGGCGCTCAAGGAGGCTGGTAAAAAACTGCCGGTAGTCATGATCAGTGAAGCTGGTGCCAGCGTTTATTCGGCTTCCGATATCGCCCGCGAGGAGTTCCCTGATCTTGATCTGACCGTGCGCGGTGCCATCTCCATCGCCCGACGCCTGCAGGATCCCCTGGCCGAGTTGGTCAAGGTCGATCCTAAAAATATCGGTGTTGGTCAATATCAGCACGATGTCAGCCAGAGCGCTTTGAAAAAATCCCTCGATCAGGTGGTCGAATCGTGCGTCAACTATGTCGGCGTTGATCTCAATACCGCCAGTTGGGCCCTGCTCGGGTTCGTTTCGGGGATTGGTGAACATCTGGCGAAAGGGATTGTCCGCTATCGTGATGAGCAGGGGGCTTTTGCTACCCGCAAACAGTTGCTCAAGGTGCCACGTTTTGGTCAGAAGGCCTTTGAACAGGCCGCCGGTTTCCTGCGCATTCGTCAGGGCAGTGAGCCCCTCGATAATACCGCGGTTCACCCCGAGCGCTACCAGTTAGTGGCGACCATGGCCAGGGACGCGGGGATTGATGTGGCGACCCTGATCCGTCGCCCGGAGCTGCTCGATCAGATTGATCTGAAGGCCTATGTGCGTGAAGATGTCGGTCTGCCGACCTTGCGCGATATTGTCGCCGAGCTGAAAAAACCCGGTCGTGATCCGCGTGAATCCTTTGTTGCCAGTAGTTTTCGTGAGGATGTCACCGGCATGGATGATCTCAAGGAGGGGATGACCCTGGGTGGTATCGTCACCAACGTTGCTGCTTTTGGCGCTTTTGTCGACATCGGAGTGCATCAGGACGGTCTTGTTCATGTCAGCCAGCTCGCCGATCGCTTTGTCAAAAATCCGGCTGAGGTGGTCAGGGTTGGCCAGCAGGTACAGGTACGGGTGCTGGAGGTGGATACCCAGCGCAAGCGGATTTCACTGACGATGCGCAGTGGCGAGGTTAACAGGGAGAAGCCGGTCGCTATGCGTTCAAGCAAGGATACGATGAGCCCTAAAGCGCAAAACAAGCAGCAGGCTTCTGCTCCGGCGGGACCGACGAATCTGGCCGCGGCGCTGGAAAAGTCGGGCTTTCGGGTGAGCAAGAAGAAATAGGGGTTGTTGGTTGGAGCCGGGTCGGGGATCCTGTGCCAAGGGACGCTTTTCGTCATCCATGACCGCTTGACTGTCGCCGTCCATGGCGACAGACACCCTTGTCACAGGATCCCCAACCCGGCAACAAGGATGGGTTTAATAGTTACAATAGGAGAAGTTATGTACGGCGAAAAAACCCACTCACTGCTGATCGGCTATGTCCTGTGGATTTTCGGGTTTATGGGGTCACACCGTTTTTACTACGGACGCTCCATCAGCGGCACCATCTATTTTTTTACCCTGGGTCTGTTCTTTATCGGCTGGATTGTTGATCTGTTTCTGATTCCCGGAATGGATCAGGACGCCGATCTGCGCTACAGTCATGGCATCAAAGACTATAATGTCACCTGGATCCTCATGACCTTCCTCGGTATCTTCGGGGTGCATCGTTTTTATCTGGGTAAATGGATCACCGGGCTGATCTGGTTTTTTACCGGTGGCCTGTTTCTTATCGGCTATCTCTACGATTTCTGGACCCTCAACGAACAGGTGGATGAGGTCAATCGTCATAAATTTATCCAGATCGTCTGAGCCTCTGCTATTTCTTACCCCAATGCCAGTGCCGCATAGATCCGCGCGGCATCTTCAACCTCGGCAAAACTGGTCTGTTCATCGGCGGTATGGGCAGTTTCGAGGGAGCCGGGACCGAGGATCAGGGGTTTGCTGCCGGCCTGAAAAAACAGGTTGCCGTCTGAATGGGAGCGAAAGGGTACCAGATTTAATGGCAGGTTGAGGCGCGGATAAATTTCTTCAAGGATGTTGATGGTGTTGTCCTCCGGCGCAAGTTGATAGCCACCGGCCTCAAAGTTAAAAACCACCTCAAGATCCAGCCCTTTGATTGAACTGCGGGCCTGCTCCAGGGTTTTTTCGATGATGGTACGCACCGTCACCGGGCTTAAATCGGGCGACAGATGCAGGTCGATCATCGCTTCACAACGGTCAGGTACGACAAAGCCTGCCCGCGATGAGCTCATTTCACGAATCGAATAAACCAGTTTGGTCGCCTGCTGACGAAATGCGGTTGATCGTTCGATCTGCAACAGTACCCGCAGCATCGACTCGATGGCATTGTGCCCAAGTTCCGGCAGGGAGGAGTGGATGCGCCGCCCCTGGGTGATGAGGGTGACCTCCATATAGCCGTAGTGGTCGAAGGCCGGGAGCAGGGCGGTCGGCTCGCCGATAATCACCGAACGTGGGCAGCATTCTTCAAGAAACCGGGCGCTGCCGTCACCATTCTCCTCCTCACCGACAACCAAGAGCAGCCCGAGGGACGGACGCTGATCTTCCGGCAGGGTGGCCAGGGCGGTCCAGGCTTCAACCATGGCAGCGCAGCCACCTTTCATGTCAGCACTGCCTAAGCCCCGAATAACGCCCCATTCTTCAACTGCGGCATATTCATCGATGTCCCAGGCGGGAACCGTATCAACATGACCGACCAGATACAGGTCGGGGCTGTCACTGCCCATGGTGGTGATCAGGTTGAAGCGTTCTTCTTCATCAACCACCTGACGCCGCACATCTGTTCCGGTGGCACGCAACTGCTCTTCAAGGAACAGCTGAATATCCTCTTCTTTGCCGGAGGGGGAATAGATATCGATCATGTCGATGAGGTTTTTTTTCAGGCGATCAGGATCTATCTCATGCCAGACCTGTTCCAGTCGCGTTGTCATTTGCTCTCCTTTTTCTTTTTCTTTTTATGTGAACGGGACAGGTTCAGGGTCATATAAACGTGTTCCTGGATGTGGCCGAAGCCGAGTTTCTTGAAAAAATGGATACCGGCCTCGTTGTCAGCGTCGGTATCGATGATAATCATCCGTACTCCTTGTTCCTTCATGCGCACTCTGAGTTCGTTGAACAGTTTTTGACCGGTACCGCCTTTTTGCAGCCCGGGGCGCACGCCGATCCACACCAGGTAGCCGTATTTCCACGCCGAATGTTGCTTATCGACAGTTGTTCCCAAGGCAAAACCAACAATCTCTCCATCCAATTCGGCGACCAGGCAGAGTTCGCTGTCGGAATTAAACAGGGTGGTAATTTCGTATTCATCCCAGGTGCGGTACATACTGGGTGAAAAGTCAGAGGTGAACAGCAGTTCACCCAGATGGAAGACCGCCGCCATATCGTCAATGGTCATCTGGCGGATATCCAGATCGTCAGTAAATACGTCTTTGTTCATCGAGACACCATCAGTAATTATTAAAAGGAAAAATTAATACCCAGCCTTATAGATAGCAGAAAAACACAGTCACGATAAGATTTGTTTGTATAATATTGAAGATAGTTTTTTCCAGTAGATGAAAATGTACTTGTTATCAAAATCAGCTTATCGGCCCTACGTAACTGTATTTTTTAAAAGAATTCCAGTAGGGTATCAATGCAGTTCTCCCGGTGAGTTTAGGTAAGGTGTTCATGATTTGTAGCACAATGCGGATATCCGCTGTCGTTGTCCTGATGTTGCTGGGCTGGCCTGGTCTGACAATCAGTGCACCGGCGCAGTCTCCCTGGCAGCAGGAGCAACTGCTGCAGGAGCCGATATTTAACGGTCACTTTTTCCTGCGTGAAGCAGGTAGTGAACATCAGGATATTCTGCTACTGGTGCATGGTTTGGGGGATGGAGCTTCCGATATCTGGGAGCCGTTTGTTGCCGAGTTGGCTGAGAGTTTCCACGTCATTGCCCCTGATCTCCCCGGCTTTGGTCGTTCCAGCAAAGCAAATCAGCTCTATTCTCCCGCCAACTACGCCGAGTTTGCCCACTGGCTGCTGGACCGCCATCCCGGCAAGCCGGTCTACCTGGTCGGCCATTCCCTGGGGGGAGCTATTTCGCTGCATGTTGCTGCGCGCCATAGCGGACGGCTTGAGCGTTTGATTCTTGTCGATGCTGTAGGAACGCTTCACCGTCTTGCCGTCAGCCAGAACCTGGTCCGCGATCTGATCAACCTGGATCTGCCTTTTTTTTCAACAACGGTGGAATCAACACTGGGGCGGATTGCCGGACTGGTGTTGGAAAAAACCGCACGCGTTCCTCTGGATCCTGATCTGCTCCTGGTAAACGCCGCAGCGCGGGAAAAGTTCCTCGCCGGTGATCCCGCTCGGATTGCTGCGCTGGCCCTGGTGCAGAGCGATTTTTCCCTGTTGTTGCCACGGATAACGACTCCGACCTGGTTAATCTGGGGGGATCAGGATCAGATTGCACCGCTACGCATTGCCACGATTCTTGACTGGAACTTAACGGACAGTCGCCTCAGGTTGCTTTATGGCCTTGATCATATCCCGATGAATGAGGACCCACAGCGGTTCATGGGCGCCTTACAACAAGCGTTGCTTGACAATAAGCCCGATAGTGCTCCTCTTGCTACGCCGGTTGAACCGGTTGATGCTGTTTGTGATCAGCAACGGGGGCGGGTTTTTAGCGGTAACTTTGCTACATTACAGATTGATAACTGCAGTGACGTGCTGATCCATGATGCCCAGGTTGCTCAATTGATAACGAGCGATTCACAGGTGACGATAGAACGGTCGCTGCTGGGTAATGACGCTCAGGGTATAGCTGTCCAGACCCTTCGTTCTACCCTGACCCTGACCGGGGTCGATATCAAGGGGCGGATCGGCATGCAGATGGACCAGAGCCGTATTGACCTTGCCGGGGGGCGTTTTTTAGAGACCCCGCTGGCGGTGATGGCGGTGGGTAATCCATCGTCTATCCTGTTTTCCAGCTCGATTAAGCGACTCAATGGTCAGCTGATATCCTTGCAATTGAGTCGGGGGCTGGGTCAGGGGGAAAGTTTCTAATAGGGAGGCAGATCTGTAATCTCAGATTTGAGATCTGAAATGGACAAGGCACCCACCAAAGTGGGTGCCTTGTTGTATTGGTTATTGTGCGGTACCAGCTGCGTTACCGCGGGCTTTACTGCGTTCGATGGATTGCAGGGCCAGATATTCCTTGCCGAAGCGGTTGAGGTTTTCGATTTCGTCATCATAATTGTCGTAATGGCGCTCTTCATCGACTACTAACTGCTCAAACAATCTTTTTGATACCGAATCAGCATGGTTGCCACATTCGTTGGCCCAGCGGTTGTAGTCAAGGGCACTCTGCTCTTCCATCGCCTTGGCCAGTTGCAGCATTTCCTCAACCTTCGTGATCTTTTTCACATCTTGAGATGCCTTCATCTCGACGTCGCCGCCCAAAAAGAGGATGCGCTCGGCCAGGTTTTCAACATGCATCATTTCTTCAATGGCGATTTTTTTGAACAGCCCGGCGAGCAGGTCATAGCCCTGATCGTCGCAGTGAAAGTGAAAATACATATACTGGTGCAGTGCAGTCACTTCTTCGGCCACGGCCTGGTTCAGTAAAACGATGCTTTTTTCATGCATAACAGAATCTCCTTAGTTGGTTGTCAAGGGACTTACTTACTTGCCCCAGGTGTTACGAATCCGTTGTACGGCGGTTTCAACATTACTGCGTTCACCAAAAGCAGAAAGGCGGAAATAACCTTCACCGCTGGGGCCAAAACCGCTACCCGGGGTGCCGACAACATGGCATTCGTTCAAGAGTTTATCAAAAAACTCCCAACTGTTCATCCCTTTCGGTGTTTTTAACCAGATATAGGGAGCATCGACGCCGCCGTAGCATTCAACCCCGGCGGCCTGCAGCCCTTCCCGGATGATCCGGGCATTTTTCATGTAATAAGCGATGATGTCACGGGTCTGCTGCCATCCTTCATCCGAATACACCGCTGCGGCAGCGCGTTGGACCGGATAGGAGGCTCCGTTGAACTTGGTTGTAACGCGCCGCTTCCAGAGCCTGTTGAGGTTGTACTTCTCACCGCTTGCGGTTGTTCCGGTTAACTGCTCCGGGACTACGACCAGGCCACAGCGCACCCCGGTAAACCCGGCGGTTTTAGAAAAGGAGCGGAATTCAATGGCGCATTCCTTAGCGCCCTCAATCTCATAGATGGAGTGAGGAATGCCGGGGGTGGTGATAAAGGCTTCGTAGGCGGCATCAAAGAAGATCACGGCATCATTCGCACGGGCGTAATCGACCCATTTTTTCAGCTCTTCCTTGGAGGCTACAGTGCCGGTTGGGTTGTTAGGATAACACAGGTAGATAATATCGACCTCTTCTTTGGGGAGATCAGGGATAAAGTTATTGTCGGCGGTAAAGGGCATGTAGACAATCCCTTTATAGTAGCCTTTTTCATCAGCCTCACCGGTGCGTCCCACCATGACGTTGGTGTCGTTGTAGACCGGATAGACCGGATCGCCAATGGCAACAACATTGTCCAGGGCAAAGATGTCAAGGATATTGGCACAGTCACACTTGGAACCGTCAGAAATGAAGATTTCGTTAGTGGTCAGCTCAACACCTAAGGGTTTGTAGCTTTTATCGATAATCACCTGTGACAGCCATTCATAGCCTTGCTCCGGACCGTAACCGGCAAAGTTTTCTGTTGTGCCAAGATCATCAATGGCCTGATGAAAAGCTTGAATAACCGCCGGCGCGAGGGGACGGGTGACATCGCCTATCCCTAAGCGAATAACCTTGGCTTGCGGGTTGGCTTTGGTGAATTCAGTGACACGGCGACCAATTTCAGGGAACAGATAGCCGGCTTTAAGTTTCAGATAGTGATCGTTGATACGTGCCATTTTTCTCTACATCTCCTTGGTAACTATTCAAATAGAATGAAATGATTGTCTTAGCTCAGCCCCAGCACATCCTGCATATCATACAGACCCGGCGGTTGGCCTTGCAGCCAGACACAGGCGCGGGCAGCGCCGCGGGCGAACATGTCGCGGCTCATGGCGCGGTGGCTGATCTCGATGCGTTCTCCCATGCCGATAAAATAGACCGTGTGTTCACCGACGATATCACCGCCACGTACGGTCTGCATGCCGATTTCGGCGTGGGTGCGTTCACCGCACATTCCTTCACGGTGGTAATTGGCAACCTGATTGTAGTCGCGCCCGAGGACTTCGGCCACCACTTCGCCCATCCGTACTGCCGTGCCGGAAGGGGAGTCTTTTTTCCTGTTGTGGTGCAGTTCGACAACTTCGACATCGAAATCATCCCCAAGAATCCTGGCCGCTTCTTTGAGCAGCTTGAAACAGGCATTGACGCCGATGCTCATGTTGGGCGCCAGCACCACCGGAATTGTTTTGGCAAACTCCTCGACCTGGTGTTTCTGCTCGGGGGTAAAACCGGTAGAACCGCTGACCAGCATCTTGCCGTGGCGGGCGCAGACCGCCAGATTATTCAGGGTCACTTCGGGGAAGGTAAAGTCGATGAGAACGTCGGCCGCAGCAACGGCGGCATCAAGGTCGCTGGTTAAGGGGACCCCAAGTTCACCTGCGCCGGCAATCAGACCGGCATCCATCCCCAGTTGGGGGTGCCCATCCCGCTCTACCGCCGTTGACAGGGTCAGTCCCTTGGTTTCGCACACCGCGTGGATCAGGCGGGTGCCCATGCGTCCGGCAGCGCCGATAATGGCAACATTCATGATAATTTTCCTTGCGTTACTAAACGGTTCAAATCAGCTGGTGCTTGCTCAGCACCGCTTTTAGCCTGGTCAGGTTTTCCGGTTGCAGATCAACCAGTGGCAGTCGCACCCCGGGACGACATTTCCCCATCAACGAAGCGGCGGTTTTGACTGGTACCGGGTTGGCTTCAATGAACATGGCCTGATGGACATCAAGCAGTTGCAGGTGTAGTTTTCTGGCATCGTCCCAGCGGTTTTCCTGCGCGGCCACGACCATCTGCTTGACCTGCCTGGGAATAATGTTGGCAGATACGGAAATCACCCCTTTGGCGCCACAGGCCATCAGCGGCAGAGCCAGGAAGTCATCTCCTGATAACACATCGATCTTGTCCCCGGCTTTGGCAATAATTTCGCTGGCCTGGGTAACATCACCTGAGGCTTCTTTAATGGCGACAATCTGCTTGAATTCAGCCAGGCGGATGGTGGTCGCAGCAGTCATGTTGCTGCCGGTACGGCCCGGCACATTGTAAAGGATCTGCGGCAGGGCAACCTGCTCGGCCAGCGCCTTATAGTGTTGGAAGATCCCTTCCTGGGATGGTTTGTTGTAGTAGGGGGATACCAGCAGCAAACCGTCAGCGCCGGCTTCTTTGGCATGGCGTGAGATCTCAATCGCCTCGGCGGTGGAGTTGGAGCCGGTACCGGCAACAACCGGGACCCGTTTGTTGACCTGCTCTATGCAGATATCGATCACCCGATTGTGTTCATGATAGTTGAGGGTCGCGGACTCACCGGTCGTCCCACAGGGGACGATCACATCGGTGCCGTTGTCGATCTGGAATTCGATCAGTTGGCGATAGCTTTCCTCATCAACGTTCCCCTGTTGATCGAAGGGGGTGATGATGGCGGTCATTGATCCGTGAAACATATTCTCCTCCCAAAAAGATAAGTGCAAGGCGCTATTGCTAACATACTGTCCGCTTAAAGTAAAGGGTGGCAGCCCTTGACAGAACAATAAAAAACCTAAAAAACAATTAGTTAGGCTTTTCTTCCGACTCGTTTGTTGCTGCCCCAGGGATCGCAGCCGGCTGTTCAACCGCGATGTTGGTGATTGGGCGAACCGGCCCTTTTTTGCCGCAGGCTGACAGGAGCAGAGCCGTGATGATCAGAATCAGGATGGATTGAATGCGCATCAGACAGCCTCGTTGTTCAGTCGTGCCAGTTCCCGCTCCACCGCCGTGCGGGCGGTGCCGCCGATGGCCTTGCGGGCGTTGACCGAGGCTTCTAACGTGACAAAATCATAAATATCCTGGTCGATCACATCAGAAAAACTGCGAAATTCTTCCAGGGTCAACTCAGGGATATCCTTGCCGGTCTCCACGCAATAGCGCACCGTCTTGCCCACCACTTCGTGGGCTTGACGGAAGGGCATCCCTTTGCGCACACAGTAATCAGCAACATCGGTTGCGGTAGAAAATCCCCGCGCTGCCGCAATGCGCATATTGTCGCCTTTGACCCGCATCTGGGCGATCATGTCAGCAAATACCTTCAAACTTCCTTTGACCGTGTCGATGGTATCGAACAGGGGTTCCTTGTCTTCCTGCATATCCTTGTTATAGGCCAGCGGCAGGGATTTCATCAGGGTCAAGAGGGCGATCAGGTTGCCGTAAACCCGGCCGGTTTTGCCGCGCACCAGTTCCGGTACATCTGGATTTTTCTTTTGTGGCATGATCGAACTGCCGGTACAAAAAGCATCCGACAGTTCAATAAAGTTGAAATCGGCGCTCGACCAGAGGATCAGTTCTTCCGATAGCCGCGACAGGTGCATCATCAGGATTCCGGCAACAGCACAGAACTCGATGGCAAAGTCGCGATCAGATACGCTGTCGAGGCTGTTGCGCGTTACCCCGTCAAAGTCCAGCTGCTGTGCCACCCACTCACGGTCGATAGGGAAGGTGGTGCCGGCCAAAGCACCCGCGCCCAGGGGTAGAACATTAAAGCGCTTGCGCAGATCCTGCAGGCGGCTGGTATCACGGGCGATCATCTCACGATAGGCGAGCAGGTGATGGCTGTAGAGTACCGGCTGGGCGGTTTGCAGATGGGTATAGCCGGGCATGATGACATCCAGATGGTTCTGCGCCTGGTGGATCAGCGATTGCTCAAGTTTGCCCAGATAGACCAGAATCGTGTCAATTTCATCCCGCAGATAGAGGCGGATATCGAGCGCCACCTGGTCGTTGCGGCTGCGACCGGTGTGTAGTTTGCCACCGACCGGACCAATCCGTTCGATCAACCGCGCCTCGATGTTCATGTGGATGTCTTCGAGGGCAACGGAAAATTCCATCTTGCCGGCCTCAATCTCGGCAAGGATCGCGTCAAGGCCGGCGATGATCTGCTGCGCTTCATCGACAGCAATAATCTCCTGGCGGCCGAGCATCTCGGCGTGGGCCTTTGAACCCTGAATATCGTAGCGATACAGACGCTGATCGAATTCAATCGATGCCGTAAATTCTTCCACGAATTTATCCGTCGGTTGGGTGAAACGACCACCCCATAGTTTGCTGCTCATTTTTCACTCTTTCTTGCTGGACAAAAACTCAGCCACCAAGGCACCAAGCGCACCAAGGGGGCAATCCCATTTGGTTTTCTTGGAGTCCTTGGTGCCTTGGTGGCAACGTGACTTATTATTTTTTAGCTGACCGCTGAATGGCGGCAATGCGCAAACGCAAGGCATTGAGTTTGATGAAGCCTTCTGCATCGGCCTGGTTGTAGACCTCATCGGCCTCAAAGGTAGCAAAGTCGACATTGAACAGACTGTCAGTGGCTGAATCGCGGCCGACAACACGGCAGTGTCCTTTGTAGAGCTTGATCCGCGCCTTGCCGTTGACGGTCTGCTGGGTATTATCGATCAGGGCCTGCAGGGCCAGACGCTCAGGAGCGAACCAGTAGCCGTTGTAGATCATGGCGGCATAGCGCGGTACCAGGGAGTCGCGCAGGTGCATGACTTCGCGGTCCATGGTGATCGACTCCACCGCCCGGTGGGCCTCTTCGAGGATGGTACCGCCGGGGGTTTCATAGACGCCGCGGCTCTTCATGCCGACATAGCGATTTTCCATCAGATCGACGCGGCCGATGCCGTGCTTGCCGCCCAGTTCATTGAGTTTGGCCATCAGCTTGGCCGGTGAGAGGCGCTCACCATTAACCGCGACAGCATCCCCTTTTTCAAACTCGATGTCGACAAATTCCGGCTGATCGGGTGCATCTTCCGGGCGTACGGTCAGCACGTACATCTCCTCCGGAGCTTCGGCCCAGGGGTTCTCCAGGATATCCCCTTCAAAGGAGATGTGAAGCAAGTTGCGGTCGGAACTCCAGGGGAACTTTTTGCTGGTCGGCACTTCGATGCCGTGTTTTTTGGCGTATGCTTCCAGTGCGGTACGGCTCTTCATATCCCATTCACGCCAGGGAGCGATGACCTTGATCGCCGGATCAAAGTGATAATAGGAAATTTCAAAACGCACCTGGTCATTGCCCTTGCCGGTGGCACCATGGGAAACAGCGTCGGCTCCTTCTTTGGCAGCAATCTCCATCTGCGCCTTGGAAATCAGCGGGCGGGCAATTGAGGTCCCGAGGAAGTAACGGCCCTCGTAGATGGCGTTGGCACGGAACATGGGGAAAACAAAATCGCGGGCAAACTCTTCTTTCAAATCGACGATATGGCAGGAAGATGCGCCGGTTTTTTTGGCTTTCTCCGGGACATGATCAAGCTCTTCCCCCTGACCAAGATCGGCGCAATAGGCAACGACTTCGCAGCCGTATTCCTCTACCAGCCACTTGAGAATGATGGAGGTGTCAAGGCCCCCCGAATAAGCCAGAACCGCTTTTTTAACCTGTCCTTTTTTGCTCATTGTAGATACTCCTGTGCGTGAAAAAGGGTGGAAGGTTCCACCGCTATAATTTGATAACGTAGGTGTCGGACATGCGATCATGCAGGGCGCGTTTCTGGTCGTCAAAAATTACCATCAGATAGCCGACGCCGAAAATAATGCCGGAAAGAAACTTCGCCGGGACTTCACGAAAAGCCGCACGTCCATAGCTGATCGGGGAGCCGTCCTGACGAACTACCTTGATACGCAGGACCATCTTGCCGGGGGTCTGCCCGCAATAGCCGGTGAAAAAGATGTAATAGGTAAAGCTGATCAGGTAACTGAAAAAGTGGACGATAAAAGCGGTTTCGCCGGCGCCGCCATCATTGCCAACCACGGTCACGGTGCCGGCGAGGGCCAGCAGTCCGCCAAGGATCATCTGTAGGCCGAAAACAATGGCAGCATCTACCAGGGTGGCCACGGCACGCATCCAGAAGGTCGCTTTGGGCACCGCATCCATCGGATTAGAGTATACCCCGGGCATGGGCGGCCGCGGTGGGGTCTCGGTCTGGATCTCTTCCGGTGGCTGCGGTGGAGTCACCGGCGAGGGATCTGTGGTCTGTTGCCGTGGCGTTTGCGGTTGCTCGGCAGCACCGACCGGTTCGCTGTCGCTGACAGGTGCGTTTTTCTCCTGCTGATCCTGTGGCTGCGGCAGATCAAAGGCTTTGGTACACAAGGGACATTTGACTCTGACCGTTCCCGGTGGGATTTGTTCGGGATCGATGGAGCGGCTGTATTCACAGTGGGGACAGGTTAATTTCATGATGTTAATCCGCCATCAAGGTGGCCATGATGGCCTTCTGTACGTGGAGACGGTTTTCCGCCTCGTCAAAGATGATCGATTGAGGCCCTTCCATCACTTCGTTGGTGATTTCTTCGTCGCGGTGAGCAGGCAGGCAATGCATCACCAGAGCATCCTGGTTTGCGCTGCTCAGCAACTCGCTGTTGATCTGGAAGTCGGCAAACGCTTTGGCGCGGATCTGTTGTTCCTCCTCCTGCCCCATGCTGGCCCAGACATCGGTGTTGAGAATGTCAGCGCCGGCTGCCGCTTCGCGAGGATCGTTGGTCAGGATCAGTCGCGCCCCGGCCTTAAGAGCCTGGTCGACAATCCCGGGATCAGGTCCATAACCGGGCGGGGTGGCAATCCGCAGTTCAAAGCCGAACACTGAGGCAGCATTGATCCAGCTGTTAGCCATATTATTGCCATCGCCGATCCAGCAATAAACCAGTTGGCGGTAATTGGGGCGATGTTCGCTGACGGTAAAGAGATCGGCCATCAATTGACAGGGGTGGTTCAGGTCGGTCAGACCATTAATGATCGGCACACTGCTATGGGCAGCAAATTCTTCAACAATGGAATGGGCAAAAGTGCGGATCATCACGCCGTCGCAGTAGCGCGCCATCACCTTGGCACTGTCGCGGATCGGTTCGCCGCGCCCCATCTGGGTATTGCCGGAATGGAGAAACAGGGCATGACCACCCAGTTGAAACATACCGGCCTCGAAGGAGACCCGGGTACGGGTGGAACTTTTTTCGAAGATCATCGCCAGGGTTTTCCCCTCCAGCAGGCGATGAGGTATACGCTGCTGCTGTTTGGTTTTCAGCTCACGGGTCAGGGCAAATATGCCCTCAAGGTCGGCTAATGACCAGTCGGAGAGGGAGAGAAAATCTTTTTTCATGCGGTTGTTACTCCTGCATTATGTTCACTGAAAATAGAATCCAGAATGTCGATCAGTTGACTGATCTCGGCATGGCTGACAATCAGCGGTGGGACAAAACGTAACACATTGCCGGCGGTACAGTTGATCAAAAGACCGCGCTCCAGGGCCTTGTTGACAATCGGAGCCCCTTCGCAGCCCAGTTCGACTCCGATCATCAGCCCGCGACCGCGAACGCCCAGGATAAGCGGGTGACGTCCTTTGAGTTGTTCGAGTTGAGCCATGAAAAAGGTCCCGGTTGCGCGACACTGATGCAGCAATTCCGGGTTGTTCAGCTCATTAAACGCTGCAATAGCCGCAGCGGTGGCCAGGGGATTGCCGCCGAAGGTTGAGCCGTGGGTGCCCGATCCGAGGACGTCGGAATAGGGATCACGAGCAACCATGGCGCCAATCGGAACCCCGCCGCCAAGAGCCTTGGCCAGGGTCATCACGTCGGGCTCGATGTCTTCCTGCTGATAGGCAAACAGGGTGCCGGTACGTCCCAGACCGGTCTGGATTTCGTCGAGTATCAACAACAGCTGGTGGTCGTTACAGAGTTCGCGAACCGCTTTGAGGTAGCCGGGTGGTGGAATACGAATGCCCCCTTCGCCCTGGATTGGCTCGAGCATGACAGCGCAGGTGTTTGGCCCAACCGCCTGGCGCAGGGCCTCAATGTCTCCAAAGGCAACGTGTTTGAAGCCGGGGAGCAGCGGGGCAAAACCTGCCTGGACTTTTTCCTGACCGGTAGCGCTGACGGTTGCCAGGGTCCGCCCATGAAAAGAGGCGGTAGCAGAGATAATTTCGTGGCGCTGGGGACCGAACTTGTCACCGCTCCATTTGCGTGCCAGCTTAAGTGCGGCCTCGTTGGCTTCAGCGCCGGAATTACAGAAAAAGACGCGGTTGCCGAAGGAACTCTCGCACAGCAGACGTGACAGTTCGATCTGGGTCGGGATGTGATAAAAGTTGGAGCAGTGTATCAGGGTGCCGGCCTGTTCACGAATGGCGGCGACCACCGCCGGATGACAATGGCCGAGGTTATTAACGGCAACACCGGCGAGAAAGTCGAGGTACTGCTTGCCATCGTTGTCGATCAACCGGCAGCCTTCGCCCCGCACTGCCACCAGTGGGTAGCGCCCGTACGTCCCGGCAACAGTGGTCAGCCCCTGATCAATCCATTGTTGGGTTGACGTCATTATTTATACCTCGCTACCGCAGTGCCGATCCCCTTGTCGGTGAAGATTTCCAGCAGACAGGCATGCTCCATGCGCCCATCGACAATATGGGTTTTGCCTACCCCTGCTTCGATCGCTTCGACGCAACAGTTAACCTTGGGAATCATGCCGCCGGAAATGGTGCCGTTGTTGATCAAATCAGGTACACGCCGGATATCAATGGTAGAAATAAGGCGTCCATCCTTGTCCTTAACCCCTTCCACATCGGTGAGCAGAATCAGCTTTTCCGCTTTTAAGGCGCCGGCGATCTTGCCTGCTACCAGATCAGCGTTGATGTTATAGGTTTCGCCTTCGAGTCCGCCGCCAATCGGAGCGATCACCGGAATGAAGTTGTTTTTTTCAAGGGCTTCGATAATCGCCGGGTTGACCTCCTCGACTTCACCAACCATGCCGATATCGATGATCTCCGGGGTCAGGGAGTCGGGATTGACCGCGGTCATTTCCATCTTGCGGGCGCGGATCAGGCCACCATCCTTACCGGTAATGCCGACGGCCTTGCCGCCGTGACGGTTGATATTGGTGACAATCTCTTTATTGACCTTGCCGCCGAGCACCATTTCCACCACATCCATGGTGGCGCTGTCGGTGACCCGCATCCCCTGGACAAAATGGCTCTGGATATTCATCGCCTCCAGGACCTTGCCGATCTGCGGTCCGCCACCGTGGATCACCACGGGGTTGAGACCGATATATTTCATCAGAATAATGTCGCGGGCAAATTCTTCTCTTAAACGTTCATCGACCATGGCATGGCCACCGTATTTGATGACGATGGAGGTGCCGTAAAAACGCCGAATCCACGGCAGGGCCTCCATCAGAACGTTGGCTTTGGCTATCAATTCTTGCATTACCGTTTTCCTTTACAAGATATAACGAGACAAGTCTTCATCCTGGCTGATTTTTGCCAGGCGTTCCTGTACCTGCTCCGCGCCGATCATCACCTTGTCGCCGGAACGCTCGGGTGCGTTGAAGGAGAGGTCTTCCAGCAGTTTTTCCATAATCGTGTGGAGGCGCCGGGCGCCGATATTTTCTGTGTGGTCATTGACCGTTTTGGCGATTTTAGCTATTTCGCGGATAGCGGCATCGTCAAAGTGCAAGTCGATCGATTCGGTCTTCATCAACTCACGGTACTGGCGGATCAGGGCATTTTTGGGCTCAGTTAAGATCCGGTAAAAGTCGTCCTCGTCAAGGCTGTCGAGTTCGACCCGGATCGGGAACCGTCCCTGAAGTTCAGGAATCAGATCCGAGGGTTTTGCCATGTGGAAGGCACCAGCAGCAATAAACAGAATGTGATCGGTTTTGATGGAACCGTGCTTGGTATTGACCGTGCTGCCTTCGACAATCGGCAGGATGTCACGCTGAACCCCCTCGCGGGATACTTCCGGCCCGTGTACTCCCTCGCGGCTGGCAATTTTGTCGATTTCGTCAATAAAGATAATCCCGCTCTGCTCGGCCCGCTCTTTGGCCAGAGCCGTAACGTTTTCCATGTCGACCAGTTTTTCCGCTTCACTTGTGGTGAGGATCTCGCGGGCTTCGCTGACCTTGACCCGTTTGCGCTTGGCACTTTTCGGGAAGAGGTTGCCGAACATCTCCTTGATGTTGAGTCCCAGCTCTTCATTTCCCTGGGGCGTGAAGACTCCCATGGCAGGCATGTTGCTGACTTCAACATCCAGTTCAACAAAACGCTCATCCAGTTCCCCCAGGCGCAGCAGTTTGCGCAGTCGGTCCCGGGTGCCCTGGCGTTGCTCTTCCTTGTCGGGCGAACGGTCAGCCTCTCCCGGCAGCAGCAGGTCCAGCAGCCGTTCTTCGGCATTGGCCTCGGCCTTGATCTGCATTTTTGCCGTTTCTTCTGCCTTGACCATATTAATGGCCAGTTCGAGCAGATCACGCACCATGCTTTCGACATCACGACCGACATAACCAACCTCGGTAAATTTACTGGCTTCCACCTTGATGAATGGAGCCTGAGCGAGTTTGGCCAGGCGTCGGGCGATTTCAGTTTTGCCGACGCCGGTCGGTCCGATCATAATGATATTTTTCGGCGCAATCTCATCGCGCAGTTCGGCGGGCACCTGTTGACGGCGCCAGCGGTTGCGTAAGGCCACAGCGACGGCTCGCTTGGCGTCCTTCTGGCCGATGATGTAGCGATCCAGTTCAGAGACAATTTCGCGGGGGGTAAAGTTGTTCAAGAAAGTACCTCGATTGCAATCCGGTCGTTAGTATAAATGCAGATATCAGCGGCGATTTTGAGTGCTTCTTCGGTAATTTTTGCGGCATCAAGAGTAGAATGGGCGATCATCCCACGCGCCGCAGCGAGGGCAAAGCTGCCACCGGAACCGATAGCGGCGACTCCGTCATCAGGTTCAATGACATCACCGGCGCCGGAGATGATCAGGGTGACATCCTTGTCAGCGACAATCAGCAAGGCTTCCAGTCGGCGGAGAATACGGTCGGTGCGCCAGTCCTTGGCCAGGGCAACGGCGGCGCGGGGCAGGTTGCCGCGAAATTCCTGCAGCTTGGCCTCAAATTTTTCAAACAGGGTAAAGGCATCGGCGGTGCTGCCGGCAAAGCCTGCCAACACCTTGTCTTCATAAAGACGTCTGATTTTACGGGCGCCGTGTTTCATCACCGTATTACCGAGGCTGACCTGCCCGTCGCCTCCCAGGGCAACCTGATGGTTGTAGCGAACAGAACAGATGGTTGTGCCTTTAAACATGAATTGCTCCATCAAAACGAGTCAGAATGACAGTAGAAAACAGGCGATTACGGTGACAAACAAAAGATGCACCATAACACAGAAACGCTCCAATTAAAAAGGGCAATGTCGCCTGAACACAGGGCTTTAATAGGGATTTTGGCAGGCTGCTGAAATACGATTATTGCCACTGTTGCAGTAAGGTTAGACTGGTTTTCTTTTGGTCATTTTCCCGGCAGAGGAAACTCAATGGTCGCTGTTGTCCCGATCTCGGGTTGGCTGTCGATTTGCAGCTGCCCGCCCATGGCGCGAATAAAGTCACGGGCATAGTAGAGGCCTAAGCCGAAACCGCGCACCTGCCCGGTGCTATGGGGATCAAACTGATAAAACTTATTGAAGATTTTAGCCAGTTCCGGTTCGGGAATCCCCATGCCGCTGTCCTGGATGGTGAGTCTGACCCGATCCCCCTGTTGGACACCACGTACCTCAATAATTCCTTGTCGTGGGGTAAATTTGATCGCGTTGTCGAGCAGGGCGCGGACCGCAAAATGTATTTTTTGCGGCTGCAACAATAACAAGCGCTCTGACATGGGGCTCGGAATCCGGGCGTTTATCTGTTGGGCTTTGCCTTGGGCCGTGGGTTGAAGCTCCTCAATGACCTGTCTGGCAACCTGGCCGAGATCGGTTAGTTCCAGAGTCATCTCATCTTTGTGCAGGGTGGCCTCGCTGAAATAGAGCAGATCCTGAATCAGTTTTTCCAGATAGGTGGTTTCCGCCTGGACCATGGTTAAAATCTGAAGAAAGTTTTCATCCGTCGGACTCTCTACCCCTTCGGCAAGATTCTGGATAAACAGGGAGATGGCGGCGGTGGGGGTTTTAAGTTTGTGGGAGATCAATCCCAAAAAATCGTTTTTCAAGCGGTCAATATGGCGCAAATCAGCAAGTTCGCCGCGCAGGGCATGACGCTCGAGAACTTTTTCCACGGTTGTGCTTAATTGCAGGACGCTGATCGGTTTGGTGATGAAATCATCTGCTCCAGCTTTAAGGGCATCAAGGATCAGTTCTTTATCGGAATAGCCGGTCATCAGAATGACGGGAAGATCAGGCTGTTCCTGGCGGATGATCCGCAGAAACTCCAGGCCGTCAATGTTGGGCATATTGACGTCAGTCAGCACGATGTCGACATCTTCGTGGCTGAGAAACCTCAACGCGTCGAAACCGTCTTCCGCCTGCAGCACCTTGTAGGTATCAAAAACGCCGGCGCAAAGATCGCGGATCAGCGGTTCGTCATCAACAATCAGCAGTTTTTTGGGCGAATGGCCGTTGCCGCCTGCAGGCATATCAGGCGCTTTCCAGTAACGATTTCAGTTGCTGCGGTGCCGCTGCAATCAGTTCATCCAGCTTGTCCGTCAAGGGGCCGCCGGCCTGGGCCAATTCGGGGCGTCCGCCGCCGCGTCCACCGACGATTGCCGCCAGGGGTTTGATCAGCTCGCCGGCCTTCACCTGGGTGGTCAGGTCCTTGGTGACGGCGACCAGCAGGGCCACCTTGCCGTCAGCTTCGGTAGCCAGGACCAAAACCCCGGAACCAAGCTTGTCGCGCAGGGAATCGGAAAATTCGCGCAGACTCTTGCCGTCGACCCCGGCAACCTTGACCGCCAGCAGGGAAACATTGCCAACCTGCTGCACCTGATCAATCAACTCGCCGCTGCGCTGGACATTGATTTTAGCCTGAATCTGTTCAAGCTCACGTTCCAGATTCTTCTGTTGTTCAAGGATTTTCTGAATCCGCTGCTCGAGTTTCTGTGGGTCACTTTTAACCAGATCGGCCAGGCGCTGCAGGGTCTGTTGCTGTTGCTGGCTTAACGCCAGGGCTGCTTCCCCGGTGACCGCTTCAATGCGCCGCACTCCGGCAGCGATCCCGGTTTCACTTAAGATCCGGAACAGACCAAGATCACCGGCCGCCTTGGCATGGGTGCCGCCGCAGAGCTCCATGCTGTAATCACCGACACTGATGACCCGCACGACATCACCATATTTTTCACCAAACAGCGCGGTGGCACCTGACGCCTGGGCAGCTTCTGCCGCCATTTCGCGACTCTGTACTGCGGCGTTGGTTCGGATCTGACGGTTGACCTCTTCCTCGATCTGCAGCAGTTCAGCGGTCGTAACGGGAGAAAAATGGGTAAAATCGAAACGCAGGCGCTCTGGTGTTACCAGCGAACCGGCTTGTTTGACATGATCACCAAGGATGCGCTGTAAGGCTGCCTGCAGCAGGTGGGTCGCCGTGTGGTTGATCACCGTCCGCTGGCGCTGATCGCCATCAACCTTTAAGGTGACCAGGTCGCCGGTATGAATCGAACCCGTGACCACTTCACACAGATGGACATGCAGGTGATCAAGAGGTTTTTTGGTGTCGAGAATCCGCAGCTGGACGCTCTCTGCAGTGATTTCGCCGGTATCACCGGTCTGTCCACCCGATTCGCCATAGCAGGGGGTGGTTGCGGTAATCACCTCGACAATATCACCATGCGTGGCCTCGGTGACCGGTTCGCCGGCGCGAATCAGGGCCAGGACGTTGCCCTGGTCTTCGAGCTTGAGATAGCCGCTGAAGGTGGTTTTTACCCCCTGATCGACCAGGCGTTTATAGATAGCGGCAACGGCTTCTTCACCTGAACCCTTCCAGTGTTCGCGGGCCTTGTTACGCTGCTCCTTCATGCATGCCTCGAAGCCGGGCTCGTCGATGCTGTACCCGTCTTTTTCGACGATGTCGGCGGTCAGATCAAGCGGAAATCCGTAGGTATCGTACAATTTGAAAACCGTTTCACCTGGAATCGTTTTGCCGGGGCTACCCGCCAGGCGGGCAACCTCCTCCTGCAGTATTCGCAGTCCGTTGCCCAGGGTCTGGATGAAGCGTTCTTCTTCATTGAGGACAACACGGGCGACAAAATCTTTGCGCGCGGCCTCTTCCGGGTAGGCTTCGGCCATTGAAGTGAGGACAAAAACTGCCGTTTTATGGAGTACCGGATCATCGAGACCAAGCATCTTGGCATGGCGCATAGCGCGGCGCATGATCCGGCGCAGCACATAGCCGCGCCCTTCATTCGAGGGGAGCACGCCATCGGCAATCAGATAGGCGGCGGCGCGACTGTGATCGGCAATGACGCGCATGGAAACATCATTCTCATTATCTTCGCCGTAGCTTTTGCCACACAACTGCTCAATAAAAGCAATGATGTTACGCAACAGATCGGTGTCATAGTTGGACTGAACCCCCTGCATGACAGTAGTAATCCGTTCCAGCCCCATGCCGGTATCGACGGCCGGTTTCGGTAGCGGCACCAGGGTGCCGTCCGCCTTGCGATCAAACTGCATGAAGACATTGTTCCAGATTTCCATATAGCGGTCACAGTCACAGCCCACTGTACAGTCGGGGCTGTCGCAGCCAACCTCAGGGCCATTGTCATAGAAGATTTCCGAACAGGGACCACAGGGTCCGGTATCTCCCATCGCCCAGAAGTTGTCTTCCTCAAAACGAAAAATCCGTTCGCGCGGCACTCCTTCCTGGTGATGCCAGATGTCCGCGGCCTCATCGTCATCGGTGTAGACCGAGACATAGAGACGCTCCTTATCGAGGCCCATATCCCTGGTAAGAAAGTCCCAGGCATAAGCAATCGCTTCTTTTTTGAAGTAGTCACCAAAGGAAAAGTTGCCGAGCATTTCAAAAAAGGTGTGATGGCGGGCGGTGCGGCCGACATTTTCCAGATCGTTGTGTTTGCCTCCGGCGCGCACACATTTTTGCGATGAGGCGGCGCGCACGTATGCACGTTTTTCATCACCTAAAAAGCAGTCTTTGAACTGGTTCATGCCGGCATTGGTAAACAACAGGGTTGGATCGTTGTGGGGAACCAGCGACGACGACGTGACAATGGTGTGATCACGATCGGCAAAAAATTTGAGAAAACGGGCGCGGATGGCGTTTCCGGTGAGCATGATGGATCAACCTTTCAGTCAGGATGTGGTCACTGTTCTTGGTTATGTTGCTGCCGCGACCTCTGATCGTCGGCAGATAATTCATCGGTTGTTTGGCGATGAATTGTGCTGGACTCGAAATTCTAATGGAAGTAGCTGGATTTGAAAAGGGCTTATCGATCAGAAACAGAGGTTTGTTGCAGCCAGGTGAATATATCGCAGAGGGCAAAGCCGCGGCGTTGAAAATAGTTGATCAACCGCCGGCGTTCGTTTGCGCTCGCAGAGCCATAGCAGAAGTTGGGAAAGCGGCGGGACAGTTCCTGATGAAAAAGGTCTTCCAGACGGAACTCGCTGCTGACTTCGTCCAGTGCCGCCCGCGCCAGCTCATCAGTGATTCCGCGTTGGCGCAAATCGGCAAGGATGCGTCCCCCCACACCTTTGCCGTTGCACATCAGGGAACGCGCCCGCCCCAGGGCATAACGGCGGTCATCGAGGTAACGGTAATCGTAACAGCGTTCAATGGCTGTGGCGATGGCGCTGCTGGAAAAACCGCGTTGCTTCAGCTTTTCACGGATCTGTGCTTCGCTGCGATCACAGCGCCCGAGCAGGCGTAGGGCGACGCTGAAGGCATCAGAAGCGCTGGAAGGGGGAATCGTCATTCTTCTCGTTTTCCGCTGCTGCTTCAGCGGCTTTGCTGTCTTCCTGCTCTTTACCGCGTTCAAAATCACTCCAGGAAGAATCGGATGTCGAGTCGATGCCGGAGAACTTGAGCTTGAAGTCGTCGGGGTTGGAGCTTTGGCGCAGGGCCTCTTCGTAGGTGATGATGTTGCGTTTGACCAGATCCATCAGCGCCTGGTCAAAGGTCTGCATGCCATAGGTGGTGTACCCTTGAGCAATAGTGTCCTTAAGCAGAACGGTTTTTTCGCGGTCATCGATCAGTTCACGAACGCGTGCGGTGGTGAGCATGACTTCAACCGCAGCAACCCGTCCCTTGCCTTCTGCCCGTGGAATCAGGCGCTGGGAAACGACTGCCCGCAAGACATTGGAAAGTTGCAGGCGAACATGACGCTGCTGGTGTGGGGGGAACATGGAAACAATCCGGGCGATGGTTTCAGTGGCGTCGATGGTATGCAGGGTCGAGAGGACCAGGTGGCCGGTTTCAGCGGCCGCCAGCGCCGTTTCTGTGGTTACCAGGTCGCGCATCTCGCCCACCAGAATGACATCAGGATCCTGACGCAGGGCGCTTTTCAACGCTGGAGCGAAACCGATGGTATCGAAACCCACTTCACGCTGGTTGATGATACATTTGCGATCGCGGTGGAGGTATTCAATCGGATCTTCAACGGTAACAATATGGGCGGTACGGTTGCAGTTGATATGGTCGATCAACGCTGCCAGAGTGGTCGATTTTCCCGACCCGGTGGCCCCGGTGACCAGCACCAGACCACGCTGTTCTTCAGCAATTTTTTTCAGCACCTTGGGCATCAACAGTTCATCGAGGGTTGCCACTTTGTAGGGAATTGCGCGAAAAACAGCTGAGACGGAATTGCGCTGCATAAAGACATTGACGCGAAAGCGCCCGAGACCGGGGACGCCATAGGCCAGGTCAACTTCGTTGTTTTCCTCAAAGCGCACCCGTTGCTTTTCATTCATGATCCCTTCGCACATCATGCGCAGATCATCAGCGGTCAGCCGTGGCGCTTTGGGCAGGGGACGCAGGCTGCCGTCAACCCGGAATACCGGGGGCAGGCCGGCTTTGAGGTGAATATCCGAGGTATTGGCTTTTAATGCCAGGCCGAGAATCTGGTTCAGTTCCATCGTATTTCCTCACTTTTCCGTTGGCATTTATTCGTCGTCAGCGGCACTCTTCAACTTGGCCCCACCAACCCCGTAGAGTTCGCGCAGGGTCGCTTCAATCTCGTTGGTCATTTCGGGATGTTCCTGCAGGTATTGTTTGGCGTTCTCGCGTCCCTGACCTACCCGCTCCCCTTTGTAGGAAAACCAGGAGCCACTTTTTTCGACAATGTCGTTATCGACCCCGAGATCAAGGATATCTCCCTCACGTGAGATGCCGAGGCCATACATGATGTCGAATTCAGCCTGTTTGAACGGTGGCGCTACCTTGTTTTTGACCACCTTGACCCGGGTTCTGCCGCCGATGACGTCCTGTCCCTGCTTCAGTGCGGCGATTCGACGGATGTCCAGGCGGATCGAGCAATAGAATTTCAGGGCGTTACCACCGGTGGTGGTTTCCGGGTTGCCGAACATGACACCAATCTTCATCCTGATCTGATTGATAAAGATGATGCTGCAGTTGGATTTGCTGACGATACCGGTTAGTTTGCGCAGGGCCTGAGACATGAGACGGGCCTGCAGCCCCATGTGGGAATCCCCCATTTCTCCTTCAATTTCGGCGCGTGGCGTCAGGGCGGCAACGGAATCGACAACGAGCAGGTCGATGGCGCCGCTGCGTACCAGCATTTCGGTGATCTCCAACGCCTGTTCACCGGTGTCCGGCTGGCTGACCAGCAGGTCATCAGCTTTAACCCCAAGGTTCTGGGCATACTGGATATCGAGGGCATGTTCGGCGTCGATAAAAGCTGCCACGCCCCCCTGCTTCTGGACTTCAGCCAGAATATGCAGGGCCAGGGTGGTTTTGCCCGATGATTCCGGCCCGAAAATTTCGATAATGCGACCCTTGGGGATACCGCCAACGCCGAGGGCCAGATCAAGACTCAAGGAGCCGGTGGGAATGGTAGCGATGGCGGGCATCTGGTAATCAGAGCCAAGGCGCATGATGCTCCCTTTACCAAATTGTTTTTCTATCTGCCCCATGGCCAGTTCGAGGGCGCGGTTGCGGTTTTGATCAGACATGTGAGGACTCCTTAAATGCAAAAAAACGTTAATGTCAGCTATCAAGATTGGTGTTCATCCAATCTTCCCCTCTCCGTGTGACATAATAAGTCGTTATGGTAGCGGAGGTGATTTTTTAGTCATAAGCAAACCCTGATCTTTGTCGTTTGCTGCGTTCGTTGCAAAAAAAACAGCAGACAGAATAATGAATACAGAATGAAAACTGCTGAAATGGTAATTCTTTTCCGACTACTGATTTCTATATTCTGACCTCTGCCGAGCAAGAGTAAAACGATTGGCCCGCCGCTGTCGAGAGCTTAATCAGCTAACCGTTGCAAGGCAAAGCGTCGAAGCCACTCCAGCGCCATAAAAGCACTCATGCGCTGAACCCGGGACCGATCACCAGCAAACAGATAACGTTGGGCGTGAACCCCGGCGTCACTGGCCAGGGCGAGGTAGACCGTGCCCACCGGTTTGTCCGGGGTGCCGCCATTCGGGCCGGCAATGCCGGTAATCGCCAGGGCCAGATCGGTGCCACTTTCATGGCGCAGACCGCCGGCCATGGCCCGGGCACAGGGTTCACTGACCGCCCCATGCTGCAGCAGGATTGCCTGCGGTACTTTCAGCCAGTGCTGCTTGGCAGCATCAGCATAGGTGACCCCGGCACGATTGAGAAAGGCTGAGGCGCCGGGATCTCGGGTCAGCATGCTGCTGAGGAGTCCACCGGTACAGGATTCTGCCAGGGATAAGGTCAGTCCAGCCTGGGTCAACAGTTGCCCGACGTTGCCTTCGGCGGTTTGACCCTCCCGCGCCATCAGGTGATCACCGAGAACCTGGAGCAGCAGTGCTTCGGCTTGATCCAGACGTTCGTCGGCCTCTTCTCCGTGGGCCTTCAGGTGCACCAGCACCAGGGGAAAGTCGTGGCTGTAATTGATACTGACCCCTTCCGGCAGGCGTCCGCCGGGAATCATGGTACGAATACGTACCTCGGACAGACCGAACAGCTTCAGGGTGCGGCGATGCAAGCGTTGCTCCTCCGGATAGTCCTGTTTGAGTTGAGGCAGAACGGACTGTTCCAGCATGGTACGCAGTTCCATCGCTTCAGCGGGCAGGAAAAACATCCGGCACTGGTTGTGGTGAAGGGAAAAGCCCGGCGTCATCCCGTGGGGATTTACCAGCAGTTGCGCCGTTTGGGGTAGCAGCGCCACGCGTTCATTGGCAGGGTTAAACGACTGGTGGTGGTTGTGACACCAGGTGCGGACCATTTCCAGAGCTTCCTCATGAATAACCAGGGGCAAGCCGAGGGCGCGGGCCGCTGCGCGGGCGGTCAGGGCGTTGCTGCCGGGTCCCAGGCCGCCACTGGTAATGACAAAACGCGCCTGCCGGGAAAGGTAGTTGAGCGCCGCAAAGATCTCCTTTTCATTGTCCGAAACTGCCAGAGAGCAACGTGGGCGGTAGCCATGTCGGGTGAGCAGATCAACGACGACAGCACTGATGGAATTGGTGGAGTCGCCGCTGAGCAGATCTTCTGCGGTGGTCAGGATAGCAATATCAAAACTGGGCATAGATAGTTTCCAGCAAAGAAAAAGTGTATCTGTTCAGCACTGGATCGGGAATCCTATGTCAAGGGACGCGATGGTTTCCCGTTGGGTCATCCATGATCGCTTGTTGTCGCCGTCCATGGCGACAAACACCCTTGCCACAGGAATCCCGACCCTGCGCAATGACAGTGGTGAATAGTTACGAAAAAATCAGCTGAACAGGGCGAGGCACAGGCGCACCGCAATGGCAGCGTAAACTCCGGCCAGGACATCATCAAAGGTGACACCAAAACCGTTTTTAAAATTGCGATCAATGTGGCCGATGGGCGGTGGCTTTAAAATATCAAACAGGCGAAACCAGAAAAAGGCCAGTAGCGCCGTTCCCCAGGTAAAGGGCAGGAAGGCGACGGTAACCAGATAACCGGTGAGTTCGTCAATCACGATGCGCCCGTCGTCGGCTTCACCGAAATACGTGCCGGCGTGTTGGCATATGTAGACACAAAAAGCGATGACCACGACGAGAACAACAAGCTGGAGCAAGCCGGGCAATAACGACAGGTAATAGAAGGCTGGAATCCCCGCCAGGGTGCCGAAGGTGCCGGGGGCAAGCGGGGCGTAGCCTAGCCCACCATTGGTCGCAAAAAAGATGGTTGCGCAGTTTTTGCGACGTTGGGGTGCTGAATCAGTCATGGTTCGTCTCCTTAAGGAGCTGTGGCAGCTGGTCGTAAGCGCTATTTTCAACCAGGCGATAGACCTGTTGCAAGGGTAGATTGTGCTGCCGGGCCAGCCGCCGGCAATCGTCGTACTCGGCACTCAGGCGCAGAAATTGGTCATGGTCGAACAGCAGCTTAACGCCCGCTGTACCGAGGGTGGTTGCAATGGTGACCTCGTGGCGCTGCAATCGATAGCGGTGGCACGGCTGAGAGCGAACGCCGATGGCGCTGCTGTGGTGCATGATCAGGGTCGCCAGCGTCTGGCTGTGCGCCGGTTGACAGACCACCTTGAGAAGTTGTCCCGGGCGGTTTTTTTTCATCTGCAGGGGAACGTAAGCAGCATCCAGAGCACCAGCTTCAAAGAGTCGTTCGAGCAGGTCGCCGAGCTGTTCCGGGGTGCTGTCATCGATATGGGATTCAAGCAACTCCACCGCGTCGGACGTTGTCGGCTGGTGCTCCTGCGCATAAAGAATGCCACGCAGCAGGTTGGGGCGATCGGCAAGCTCCCAGCCGCCGACCCCGTAGCCGACCCGCCCCACGGCCCGGTCGGGCAAGGGTGTGAACTCTGCCAACTCCCTGACAAGGGTGGCGCCGGTGGGGGTGACCAGTTCCTTGTCACAGCCACTGTCGTAGACCGGCCGCCCTTGCAGGATCTCCACTGTTGCCGGTGCCGGTAAGGGAAGAGCGCCGTGGGCACATTGACCGATGCCGCGCGACAGGGGCAGTGGTGAGCAGAAGACTTTGTTGATGCCAAGCAGATCGATGCCGATGGCCGCTCCGGTGAGATCCACGATGGCGTCGACGGCGCCGACTTCATGAAAGTGAACCTCATCAATACTGATACCATGAACTTTGGCTTCGGCTTCCCCGAGGCGGCGGAAAAAGCGCCGAGCCAGTTCCTTGCTGCGCTCACTTAGGTGGCTCTCGGCCAGCATCTGATCAATGTGGCTCCAGCTGCGATGGTGGTGATCTTCCTGGTGGTTAACGCTAAAGCGGCACCCTTCAATCCCGTGCCGTCGCTCACGTTTGATGTTGACCTGGTAATCGCTGACCGGCAGTTTGGCCAGTTCGGCTTTAAGTTGCTCCACATCAAGACCCAGGTCACAGAGCAGACCCAAAAACATGTCGCCGGAGATGCCGGAGAAGGTATCAAGATAAAGGGTTTTCATTCAGTTGATCCTTAAAAATTGAGGGCTGCCATAACATCAGGAATCATATCTGCCCCCCTACGCCTTTAAACTTCTCAACAAAGGCGGCAATTTTCTGGAAGACGCTTTGTTTCATCGTCAGATACTGTGGATTGAGCGGACTCATCTTCGGCAGAATGGTGTTCAGCTCGGTGCCGTTGTCGCTGGCGAATTCCCGCTTTAACGAGATGGCGATATAGCGTCTGGCCGCATCGGCATTGAGCTGTTCGCTATGAATGAGCTCCTCTGCATCACGTTGTTGCTCCCCTCGGGCAAAAGTGAAAAAGGCATCAATCACGCTTGCCTTGTCAGGGATCTCATCAAGATTCGCCTGGTTGATAAAATCCACTACCAGGCTTTCCTTGGCGCGATTGCCAAGGCTGCCACGAATCAGGCGCCGTACTTCATCAATCAATTCGGCCTTGCCCTTGTTTTTCTTGTTGTGCTCAAAAATCAGCTCCAGGATGTAATCCAGATTGATCTCCTGTGACTTGAGCAGGTCCACCTCAAACACCACGTCATCCCAGTCGAGGGTGGACTGGTCTTGCTCGTTGGCTGATTTTTCACGCCGTAGCCAGTCACGGATATCGTTATAGGTAGAGCGGTAATCCTGAACCTTGCGCTCAGATGGTATCCGGGTTGCCTGCAGTATGGCAAGATCATCATCGCTTAGGTGATGTTGCGTTTTGAAGACCTCGATCGCCTCCGGGTCATTGCGGTCAACGGATTGCAGGGCTTTTAACGCGGCAAATTCATCGTAGTTTTGCAGGATGTTCTCAATCCGCAGGTATTCGCCAAAAAGCTTTGCAAAGTCTTTTTTGCCCGACTCCTTTTCGATAACCGAGGGGTCGGGAAAACGCTGCTCCAGCTCGCTTACTACCTCCATAAAACCACGCCGCGCTTCGCCGGTGACAATGTCGGTAAAGCCTTCCAGATACTCCTTATAACTCTTCTCCAGCACCACGTTCTTGGTGTTCTTATCACCAAACAAGGTGATGGCGTCGATGGTGGCCTGCTCCAGATCGCGAAAGGTGATGATATTGCCAAAAGTTTTGGTGGCATCATAAATTCGGTTGGTGCGTGAATAGGCTTGTATCAGTCCGTGGTAGCGCAGGTTCTTGTCCACAAACAGCGTGTTGAGTGTCGGTGCGTCAAAGCCTGTCAAAAACATTCCCACCACGATCAGCAGGTCGATCTCCTTGGCTTTAACCTGTTTGGCCAGGTCGCGGTAGTAGTTTTGAAACCCCTTGCTGTCAACGCTGAAACTGGTCTTAAAAAGGGCGTTGTAATCAGCAATCGCCGCGCTCAAAAACTCCTTGGCACTGCTGTTCATGGCAGCCACATCAAAGCTCTCATCGGCAATGTCGCCAACCGCATCCTGCTCCTCGTTGGCGGCAAAGGAAAAGATGGTGGCAATGTTCAGCGGTTTGTCGCAATCAGCCTGCAGCCTGTTCAGCGCTTCGTAATAGCATTTTGCCGCATCCACGTTGCTGACCGCGAACATGGCGTTAAATCCCTTGCCGCCTGGCTGCAAACGGTGGGTTTTCTGCCGGTAGTGATTCAGAATGTATTGGGATATTTCGCGGATACGTTCGGGATGCAGCAGGGCCTGGCGATTCTCCGCAGCGGTCAGTTTCTGTACATCCTGCTCGGTTTCAAGTGCCTTGAACTGAGGGCGCACAGCGTTGTAGTCGACCTTGAATTTGAGCACCTTCTCATCGCGAATGGCATCGGTGATCACATAGGAATGCAGTTCACGGCCAAACACGCTGGCGGTGGTTTCCGCGCCCAGGGCGTTCTGCGGAAAGATCGGCGTGCCGGTAAAACCGAACTGATAGAACCTTTTGAACTTCTTCTTCAGATTCTTCTGTGCCTCACCAAACTGGCTGCGGTGGCATTCGTCAAAGATAAACACCACCTGTCTGGCATAAATTGGCAGCTCCCCTTCGCTCTTCATCAGGTTGTTAAGCTTCTGGATCGTGGTGACAAGGATCTTGTTGTCGTCCTTATCCAGATTACGTTTGAGGCCGGAGGTAGAGTCTGAGCCGTTGACACTCTCAGGTGAAAAGCGCTGGTACTCCTTCATGGTCTGGTAGTCCAGATCCTTGCGATCCACCACAAAAAAAACCTTGTCGATAAAGTCCAACTCAGTGGCCAGGCGCGCCGCCTTGAAACTGGTCAGGGTTTTACCGGAACCGGTGGTGTGCCACACATAGCCACCGCTTTCCGGATTGCTCCAGTTTTTGGCGGTATGGGAGCTGTTGATCTTCCACAAAATGCGCTCGGTGGCGGCAATCTGATAGGGGCGCATCACCAGCAGGGTGTTGCTGACGTCAAACACCGAATACTTGAGCAGCACTTCCAGCAGGGTGTTTTTCTGAAAGAAGGTGGCGGTAAAGTCCTTCAAATCCCTGATCAGGCCGTTATCGGCCTGCGCCCAGTGCATGGTGAAGTCAAAGCTGTTCTTGTCGCGCCGGGTGGTATTAGCAAAATAACGGGTATCAGTGCCGTTGGAGATAACAAACAGCTGCAGGTATTTGAACAGGGAGTGCTCGCTGTTGAAGCTCTCCTTACTGTAACGATGCACCTGATTAAAGGCCTCACGAATGGCCACGCCGCGCCTTTTCAGTTCCACCTGGACCAGCGGCAGGCCGTTGACGAGGATGGTGACGTCGTAGCGGTTGGCTTGGCTGCCGGGTTGCTCGAACTGCTTGATCACCTGTACCTTGTTGCGGGCCAGGTTCTTTTTGTCCAGCAGGTAGATGTTCTGAATACGGCCATCGTCAAAGACGAAATCGTGGATATAGTCATCGTGAATCTTGCGGGCTTTATCGACGATGCCTTCACTGGGTCTGTCCAGAAAGATTTCCCCAAAGCGCAGCCATTCGCCGTCAGAAAACTGCACCTTGTTCAAGGTTTGCAGTTGGCTGCGCACATTGGCCAGCAGGGCTTCCGGGGTGCTTAAATTGCGCAGGTATTCATAACCCTGATGTTCCAGATCAGCGATAAACTCCCGCTCCAGATCGTATTCGCTCTGATAGCTTTCAGCAACCTGCCATTCCCTCGTGTACCTTTCGAGCACGATAAAACGGTTGGTTTCGGCGATGGGTTTGTAGTCAGTCATTTTCATCCTTGTTCAGGGTGCAATTGAACCTGCTGCCAGCGAAGAGGATTGTCGTTAATGTAGTGTTGAATGCGGTTTAAGTCATCCTCATTACGCACAATATGCTCGTAATAATTGCGTTGCCATAAGCGTTTATGAAAGGGTTGCCAATGATGATGTTTGACACCATCAATATACGCATTGGTGGTCATGGTTTTAAACCATTGCACAACCCGTGGTAGGGGCGAACCTGCGTGTTCGCCCTGGTTCACCCGTTTTTTCGTTTCGTAGGGGCGAACCTGTGTGTTCGCCCATGTTTGAATTGCCGTCACCATTCGGGCAGACATTGTAGGGGCAGACACATAGGTCTGCCCCTACAGCGCCTACGTTGATTACGATAAAATGGACATGGTTGGGCATACAGATAAAATTGCCACATTGTATATCCGGGAATTTCTGTTCCAATTCCCAATACCATCGTTCAATCATGTGACCGGCATCATTTAAACCCATGATCCCATCGACGATATCGCCAAACAGACATTCACCATTTTGGGTGGAGATGGTCACAAAATACGCCCCACATTGGGCATAGTCATATCCACGCAATCGTATTGATCGACGATGATGAATTTCAGGATTAAATGACATTTTATTCATCGTGTATCGTAGGGGCGAACCTGCGTGTTCGCCCTGGTTTGTATTGTCCTCATCATTCGGGCAAACCCCATTCGGGCAGACACATAGGTCTGCCCCTACGATGGTCGTCCCGTTTCATCCGTTTTCGTGAATCAACCATTCGGGTGGGCACGCGTCCGATTCCCCGCCCAATGTTCCGTTTTTCGTTTCGTAGGGGCGAACCTGCGTGTTCGCCCATGTTTGAATTGCCGTCACCATCCGGACAAACCCCATTCGGGCAGATCCCATTCGGGCAGATCCCATTCGGGCAGATCCCATTCGGGCAGACACATAGGTCTGCCCCTACGATGGTCTGGGGAAATTCAACAATTGATCCCGATAAAATTCGTACTGCTTCCGGCGCAACGCAATTTCGCGGGGCAAGCCTTCGCTAATGGAGTTGGTTAGGGCGTCGAATTTGTCGAGGATGGCGACGATGCAGGCTTGTTCGGAAAGCGACTTTTCAGGGTTATCCGAGAATGGAACAGGGATTTTATATTCCATAATTTTATCTTTATTGCCGCGCGGCATTTTGGCGCCCTTGGCATGCTGCATATTGTATTCGAAGAACTTGTCATCCGCTAAAACTTGATATAGGTATCGTGGATTAAGAGCACTGTCAGTAGGATGAACTACAAGAACATCGCCATTAGTGCCGCCAATTCGATCTGCATGCCAAATTTTCTTTAGATAAGGCCGTATATTCCCTATCAAGGTATCACCTACGTTGTATTGTGTAAGATTTCCACTATCTGGAGTACGTGTAGAGTCTATTTTGCCGGCGCGATTCTGTAACAAACTTTCAACACCAACATAATTGCTCCCGAATAGTTTAGTATGACTAATGCGTGTCTTTGAATACTCGGCAACCTCCCCCAGCGTCTTCCACTCCACTTCCCCTTCTTCAAAACGCAACAACTGGTCACGGTAGTGGTTGTATTGCTTTTTACGCAGGTTAAACTCGGTGGTCAGCTCGGTGGTCAGCTCGGTGGTCATGGCGGTGAATGCGTCCAGAATACGGACGATTTCGGCCTGAATCGCCAGCGATTTTTCGGGGTTATCCGGGCAGGGGATGGGGATAGGGATTTTTTCAACCTGATGACTCATCAGTTTAGGATTACCCATGCCAGAATAAACGTGATTTTTTGCTACGATCGATAACCAGTAAAATAAATATTTATAATTCAAGTTTGATTGATTGTTGATGTTTATCAATCCACAGACATTCGTAATCGAGAATTTCCCAGTTCGATAAAAGACCGTGCCGGCATTGGCACCATCAGTTGTCCAGCTAATAAACTCCCCGTCAAAATCAAACGTATCAATTCTGCCAATCATTCCGTTATTTGCGGTTTGGGAGCTATAAACAGGATAGTCTCCTGCATTATCAATGAAATAGCCTTTTGACATGACACGACCGCGCCGCAATGTTGCCACTTCCCCTAACGCCTTCCACTCCACCTCAACGCCATCCAGCAGCTTGTCCATAAAACTCAGTTCATTCATTCGTCGTTCCCCTGCAATTCCCGCTCGATTTGTTCAATGCTGGGTAAGTTGGTTTCCAGCTGTTCAGGCAGGGCTTGCTGTAGTTTGTATTCGGCGATGCCCATGGGTTGGCTTTTGTCGCTGAGGGCGTATTCAGCGACGATCTTGTTTTTGCTCTTGCACAACAAGAGGCCCAGGGTCGGATGGTCGTGTTCGCTTTTGATCTGGCGATCCACTGCGGTAAGGTAAAAGCCCAGTTGCCCCAGGTGTTCGGGCTTAAAGTCGCCTGCTTTCAGTTCAATCACTACATAACAGCGCAGTTTCAGGTGATAAAACAGCAGATCCAGATAAAAATCATCGCCACCCACTTCCAAAGGCACCTGCCTGCCCACCAAGGCAAAACCCGCGCCCAGTTCCAGTAAAAAATCAGTGACATGGCGCATCAGTGCCGCTTCAATATCCCGCTCCTGGGCTTCTTGCCCCAGGTTTAAAAAATCGAAGCGATAGGGATCTTTGAGGGATTCACGCGCCAGATCAGACTGAACCTTGGGCAGGCGTTGTTCAAAGTTGGTGACGGCACTGCCTTGGCGTTGATGCAGGCGGCTTTCGATCTGCATCACCAGCACATTGCGCGACCAGTGGTTTTCTATGGTTTTTTGGGCATACCAAGTGCGCATTTCCTTGCTCTTCAACTTATCGAGCAAAGCCAGTTGGTGATACCAGGGCAATTGTGCAAGCACCTCTTGCACAAATTTAGCATCCGGCCAGGCTTCGGCAAAGGCTCGCATGTATTTCAGGTTACGCGCCGAAAAGCCTTTCATCTCAGGGAAATGCTGACGCAGATCCTGTGCCAACTGTTCGATGACTTTCGCCCCCCAGCCCTGTTGAGCTTGTCGCTCTAAAATATCCCTGCCAATTTGCCAGTAAAGCAGCAGCAACTCACGATTCACCGCCAGCGTGGCACGTTGCTGAGCCTGGTGAATGCGGGTTTTGAGATCCGCCAGCCAGGTGCTGTAGCCTTCCGGTCGCGGGGTTAAGGCGATGGGTTGATCGGCCATTTCAAGTCCTTCTCAGTTTTTTCTGGGGCGACAGTGTAAAGGCATTCAGTCCAGCCTGTTTTCTAAACCCCTCGAATTCGAGGGGTTTGAAATTCGGGTTGTACAAGGTTTCCCAAATACCAAGAAACTCGATGGTGTTGCGGTTGCGCATCCAATTGCCAATGGTTGCACTGCTGTCATCCGTCTTATGCTTGGCGATATCAGTCAGCGAAATATAATCCTGCTGATCCATTTGAAAGAAGGATATTTCGCTGCCCTGCACCTGTATTTTTTTGTTTTTGGCCATCAGCACGCTCCTTGGTGTTGCCACGATTTTAATTGTGGCGAAATCGCCATAATTGCCGAAGAAAAAGATAAGCGCTTAGGTGTTTTCACACAGATTCACCTTCGATTTCTGCCACGATCAAGTCAATTTCTGAGCGCAGTTGCTCGATTCTGGCGACGGTGGTTTTCAGTTCGGCATTGAGCTGGGTGATGTTGACCTGTTCGCGGGTGTCTTTGGCGTCGACATAGCTGCTGACCGACAGGTTGTAGTCGTTGGCGGCGATCTCTTCAAAGGGCACAGCGCGAGCAAAGTGGTCAGTATCTGCCTTGCTGTCGAAGGCCTGTATGATCTGCTCGATGTGGGTGTCGGTGAGGAGATTGTTGTTGGTTTCCTTTTTGAACAGACCGCTGGCGTCGATGAACTGGGTGGTGGTGTCGGTTTTGTGTTTGGCGAGCACCAGGATATTCACGGCGATGGTGGTGCCGTAAAACAGGTTGGGGGCCAGCGAGATGACGGTTTCCACATAGTTGTTATCCACCAGGTACTGGCGGATTTTCTGCTCGGCGCCGCCACGATAGAAAATGCCGGGGAAGCAGACGATGGCGGCGCGCCCCTTGCTGGACAGGTAGCTGAGCGCATGCAGCACAAAGGCAAAATCGGCCTTGGATTTGGGCGCCAGGACACCAGCCGGGGCAAAACGGTCGTCGTTGATCAGGGTCGGGTCATCCGAGCCGATCCATTTCACCGAGTAGGGCGGATTGGAGACGATGGCGTCAAAGGGTTTTTCATCACTAAAATGCGGGTCGATCAGGGTGTTGCCCAGCTGGATGTTGAACTTGTCGTAGTTGATGTTGTGCAAAAACATGTTCATCCGCGCCAGGTTGTAGGTGGTGTGGTTGATCTCCTGGCCGTAGAAGCCCTCTTCGATGATGTGGGCGTCGAAATGTTTTTTCGCTTGCAGCAGCAGTGACCCGGAACCGCAGGCGGGGTCGTAAATCTTGTTGACGTTGGTTTGCTTGTGCATGGCCAGCTGGGCGATCAGTCTGGAGACATGTTGCGGGGTGAAAAACTCGCCACCGGATTTGCCGGCATTGGCGGCGTAATTGGAAATGAGGAATTCGTAGGCATCGCCGAACAGGTCGATCTGGCTGCCATGAAAATCACCGAAGTTCAGCCCGGCTACGCCTTTAAGCACGGCGGCCAGGCGGGTGTTTTTATCCTTTACGGTATTGCCGAGGCGGTTGCTGGTGGTGTCGAAATCGGCAAACAGGCCTTTGATGTCCCCTTCCGACGGGTAGCCGTTGGCGGAAGCTTGAATGGCGGCAAAAATGGCGGCCAGATCGGTGTTCAAGCTGTCGTTGTTGTTAGCATGTTTGACGATATTGACAAACAACTGGCTCGGGTAGATGAAATAACCCTTGGTTTTGATGGCGTCGTCCTTGATCTCAGGGGTGATGACGTTGTCGGGGAGCTGGGCGTAGTTGATACTGTCGTCATCGGCTTCGATGTAGTCAGCAAAATTTTCGCTGATAAAGCGGTAAAAGAGGGTGCCAAGCACGTATTGTTTAAAATCCCAGCCATCGACTGAGCCACGGACATCATTGGCGATTGACCAGATCTGGCGTTGCAGGGCGGCGCGTTGTTGGGTGCTTGTCATGGTGTTGTTCCTTGATTTGAACAGTAACTATTCATCTGTCGTCCAAAAAACGTCATCCCCGAATGATCTCGTCGGGGATCTACGACGTTTAACGGCGAAAAATCAGACCGCTGCAGGAGTCGTCTTCAGGCACGATGATCGTCGTTAAAGCGGCTCCTGCAGAGATACCCAACAGTTACTGGGAGATAAGCATCAGCTCTTTGTCCGATTAATACGGTTGGCAGCAAAGGCGGCGCCAAAGCCGTTGTCGATGTTGACCACGGTGACGCCGGAGGCACAGGAGTTGAGCATGCCGAGCAGGGCGGCAACGCCGCCAAAGGCGGCACCGTAACCGACCGATGTCGGCACCGCAATGACTGGTACTGCCACCAGGCCGCCGACCACCGAAGGCAGCGCCCCTTCCATTCCGGCAACGACAATCACTACTGCGGCCTGATGCAGCTGTTCCTGACAGCTCAGCAACCGGTGGATACCGGCCACCCCGACATCAACCAGTTCTTCCACGTCGTTACCAAGCATGCGTGCGGTGATGACCGCCTCCCGGGCTACCGGCAGGTCTGAAGTGCCGGCACAGATGACCAGAATCTTGCCTCGCCCCTGGTTGACGGCAGGCTGATGGACCAGGCAGAAGGTGCGGGCCAGTTCATCGTATTCTCCGCCAGGAAACTGCCGGGTCAGGGTTTCTCCTTTATGCTGATCAAGGCGGGTGACCAGAACATTGCGTTGTCTATCATCCAGGGCGGTGATGATAGTGCTCAACTGATCGAGGGTTTTGCTCTGACCGAGGATGATTTCGGCCACGCCCTGGCGTAACTCGCGGTGATGATCAATGCGGGCAACGCCCAGATCTTCGTACGGCAGATGCTTAAGCTGGTTGACCGCATCGCTGACACTGAGATTGCCGGAAACAAGTTGCTCCAGCAGGGTGGTCAATTGGTTCTGATTCATAGAAATAGTTTCTGCCGGGGGTTACAATCCCAGCTCAGGGGCTATGTCCTGCATGGCTTCGAGACTTAAGTCACAAAAATCCGGGATGCTGACGCCGATTTTTTCACACTCGCTGATGATGTCCCGGTTAGCTCCCGCAGCAAAGAGTTTTTCCTTGAAGCGTTTGCGGACCGATTTGGGTTTGACGCCGGCCAGTTTTTTGTCAGGATAGACCAGGGCGGTAGCGGTGATCAGGCCGGTGATGGTTTCTGCGGCAGCAAGGGCGTGGTGGAGCGGCTGGCTGCGCCGTTGCTCATGAGCATGTTCATTGTGCAGGCAGATGGCCTCGATGATCTCTTCGGTAACCCCTTCTTCGCGCAGGATGCGGGCTGTTTCATGGGTATGACGGTGCATGTCGTCCTTGGTCAGTTCGGCGTCCAGGTCGTGCAGCAGACCGGTCAGGCGCCACAGGGTTTCATCAGCGCCCAGATGGCGAGCCAGTTTGCCCATCACCGCCTCAGAGGCCAGGCTGTGGTTGCGCAGGTTGGGTTGGTTGACATATTGCTTCAGCAGGTCAAGAGCGCGTGCGCGGGAAATACCATAATCCATTTTTTGGGCTCCATATTAGTGATATCGGCAGGACATCATAGCAAAAACTCTTCAGTGTTGCCAAAACAACCAGCATGCTCGCAACAAGCGTTGACTTGTGCTTGGGACGCGCAGTAGTTTGCCGGAAATGCCTTTTACTGTGAACGGGAAATTAAATGATGATGGCTGTTAACGACGATCTGCCCTTGAGCAGAACCAAGAAGAAACAGCAGGCACAGCAGATTGCCGAGCTGGCCGGGCAGCTGTGTGAGTTGTCGGATAATCGCTTCGGACGCATTGACCTGCCCACTGAGATTGTTGCCGAAGCCCAGACGGTGCGCCAGACCGGCGGCCGCGGATCACACAAACGGCAATTGAAATATCTGGCGGGGTTGTTGCGGGAAGATCCCGATGCCGTTGAATCCCTAAGGGTACAGCTGGAGGGGATGGATCAGGTTGATCGCAGCGACAAAAAGCAGTTTCATTCTTTAGAACAGATGCGTGATCGTCTTTGTGATCCACAGCAGTTTGATCAGGCTTTTTTGGAGCTGCAGGATCGAGCACCGCATCTTGATGTGAAAACCATCAGGCGCCTGGCACACTCCGTTCATCAGCATGGTGACAAGCGCGCTTATCGCGACATTTTCAAGCGGCTGCGGGAAGGGATGGCCTGATCAGTATTTAATTGCCGGCTATATGGTTTTTTTGCCTATAAACAACAGCCACCGTTAACATCAGGGTGGCTGTTGTTTATGTATTAATGTTGATCTAGGTCGGTCTGACGCAGGTCAGGCAATTGCTTTGTTGGTTAGTAGGGAGCTTTAATCTTGGCCAGTTGTTCCTTGCTGATTCCCGGAGTGTCGCCCCTGGCATTAAAGCGATTCAGATTCCAGGCACCTTCACCCATCCATGTTTTGATGGTCTGCAGGTTTTTGGCGCGTTCCTCATCATTGCTGCCTAAGTATTGATACATATTGCCGGGTTTGCCGCCGGATGCGCTGCCATCGTCAAGGCGTCTCATCATGGCGCCGGTTTCCGGCCAGACGACAAAGCTCATGAAATGGGGGTAGGTGTTCATGCGCGGGGCAGTGGTTTTGCGTTCCTCACCGAGCAGGTTCCATTCGTTGACCTCGGGAGCATGGTCCCCATGGCACATGGCACATTTTGCCTCTACCATGGGCGCAATGGCGTTTCTCCAGGTGGGGGCTGAGCCGTGACCGGCGGCGATAACAAGACCGGAAAAGCCCAGGGTGATAAAACTCGCAACGGTAGCCAACAGCAAAATTTTTCTTTTCAACATGCATTCTCTCCTTTTCAGTTGATAAAAATGAACTTCAATAAAATAATTGTACGTAGAATAACGGGTTTTTTACGCAAGATCAAGTTTTAATGAAAAATCCTTTCACGATCGCAAGATCTAACCGCAGTCCTTGTATTAAATCGTTGTTTGGTTAGAAAGGACTTTCAAGTGTGCGCGTTCAGCAATGAATTGCACCAGTAGCGGGCAGATGATACCCTGCCTTTCTGATGAGGATCCCCTCTTACCACGCTGCAGGTACCATGAAATTTATCCACACATCCGATATTCACCTGGGGAAAAGTTACCGAAATTCTCCCGCTGAGAGTGTACGTTACGACGACTTCTTTGCCTGTTTGGCGGGTATTTGTGCCGACACCATCACCGAGCAGGTCGATGCGCTGGTGATTGGTGGCGATCTGTTCCATGTCGGTCAGATTCTGCCGAAAACCTTTGCCCGCACCATTGAAACCCTTCAGCCCCTTAAGGATGCCGGCATCCCCTGTATCGCCATCGAAGGTAACCACGACTGGATTCACCGCCGCGATAATATTTCGTGGATGGAAGCCTTGTCGCAGATGGGCTACATCAAGCTGCTGCGGCCTGCGCGCACCGCTGATGGCGCCTACCGTTTCGATCCCTTCGATGAAACGACCGGTATGGGCGGGCATATCGAGATTGACGGGGTCAATATTTATGGTCTTGGCTATATCGGTGCCCAGGCCGGTCATCATGTGGAGCGGATCTGCACTGCGGTTACTACCGTGAACAACCTGCTGCTTTTCCATGTCGGCATCTGGAAATATTCCCCGGTCGAGATCGGTAACATGAAACTGGAAGAGGCTCTTCCTCTGGCCGAAAGGTTCGGCTATGTCGCCCTCGGTCACGGTCACAAGCCCTATGTCATCGAAACTGCAGGGGGCAAGCCATACGCCTTTAATCCCGGATCTCCTGAACGTGTCAATTTTGGTGAAGAGAAGTACCCTAAGGGGTACTACCATGTCTCGTTCGAGAACGGCGAGTTTATCCCCACCTTCAGAAACACCTCGCCGCGCCCGATGCTGGTTGAAACGATTGATCTGGGCGGAGCGGAGAATGTTAATCAGGCCCTCGCCGGGGTCTGCGAACAGATTGTCGCCAGGGTTAACCATTCCGGTGATGAACGTCAACCGCTGCTCGAGTTAAAGCTGGTGGGTCGCGTCGGGTTTCATCCCTTTGAGTTGGGGCGTGAACGGTTAAAATTGGTGCTGGAAGAATTGGTCGCCCCATTGCATGTCGAGATCAAGAACCATCTCTCCCTCGTCAGCAGCTCCGACGAGGTGAACGGAGTCAATAAAAGCTTGGAAGAGATCGAACAGGAGGTTCTGCATGGTCTGATCACGTCCGGCAGCGAATACCAGGGGCGTGAGGAAGAGCTGATTAGGCTCGCCATCGCCCTGAAGAATGCGGTGCAGAAAGGTGATGTCGACGGTGATGAATTGCTGGCCCTGCTTGATCCGGAGGGCAACTGATGCAGATTCTCTCCATCCATCTTAAAAATATCAAGTCGCACCGCGACACCGAGCTGACCTTCTCCTCCGGTATCAACGTCCTTTCCGGTCCCAATGGGGTGGGCAAAAGCACCATCTTTGAAGCGATCGGTTATACCCTTTTCGGGGTCGATGCGCAAAGCTTTGTCGGCAATGTCGAGCGCTTTGTGACCATCGGGGCCAGGCGGGGAGAAATTGCCGTTGTCTTTCAAAGCGCGGCTGCCGAACGCTATCGTGTCAGCCGCACCGTCGGTGCGCCGTCTAAGTGGCTCCTGGCCAAAGAGGTCGGAGGCGTTTTTGAAGTGGAGGAACACAAAGACAGTAAAGAGACTGAAGGGCGCCTCAAGGAGTTGTTGGAGCTGAGATCGGTCCGGTCGCTGGCAGAACAGTTTGAACTGGTGATCGGCCCATTCCAGCACGACTTCCTTGGTCCTTTTGTCATCAAACAGCCCTCCCGGCGGCGTGACAAGTTTGACGAGATTCTCGGCATTGATACCTGGCGTAAGACCTTCAACGAGACCAAGGCCTTGACCAGTGCCATCAACGCCAGGGTGGAGGCCCTGGAAAGCGCTATCGCCCCGCTTCAAAGCCAGGTGGCTGAGCTGCCGGCAAAAAGGGAGGAACATCAAGCGGCGCAGCAGGATCTGGTGCAGGCCGAGCAGGAACTGGCGTTGCAGCAGCAACAGCTCAACGACCTTGAAGGGGTTCTCCTTACGGTGGATCAGCGTGAAAAGGATATCAAGGGGCTTGAAAAAGAGGTCGAAAACCTCAAGGAACGGATCAGTAACGGTAACGAGATGATCGGCAAGCAGAAGCTGTTGGTCGACGAGGCGGAAAAAGCTCACAAGATCATCGCAGAGACCACCCCCGGCAAAAAAGCCTACGAACAGGTCGAGAAGCAGCTGAATGAACTGCGGGAGAAGGTCAAGATTCAGCGGCAACAGGAACACGAAGCCGCTGATCTCAAAAACCAGCTTGCCAGGTTAACCGAACGGTTAAAGATTGAGACCCTTACGACCCAACGAACTCGCGAAGAACTGGCTGCCGAAGAACAGGCGCTGACCGCAAGCCGGAAGGCGCTGTCCCTCGATGATCAGCAAAAGGCCCTGGCGCAGCGACTGCCTGCCATCCAGGTGAACCTCGAAGGGGTGCGCAAGCAGCTTGGGCTACTCGAAGGACGCCGGGTGGCACTGGAGGAGGGGAGCGAAAAACTTGCTGAGGGGGTATGCCCTTTCTTCCAGGAGCCCTGTCTCAATATCGCCACAAGCCCTCCAGCCGATCTGTTCTCAGCCAAGTTCTCTCGACTTGACCAGGAGCGCCAAAGTCTTCAGGACGACGTTCTCAGGCTCGAACGGGAAGAGAAGACGGCCAGTGATGCCAACGATCAGCTCAAGGCGGTTGCGGTCAGACTGGAAGGGCTGGATTCGCAGCTGGTCAAGCTGGCGGAACGTCGCACAGTAAACGAGCTCAAGGCTGCAAGTCTGGCGGGATGGCAACAGGAACAAACCGCCGCGCAGCAGCAACTCGATGAAAAACAAAAGGTGTTGGATACCTACCGCCGGTTACAATCAGATATTGAAGAGGCCGAGAAAAACAAGGCACACTACCAGGAAGATCGTGATCGTTATCTGGCCAATCAGCAGCAGGCGCATGAGCTGGCTCATCGCCGGACTGATCTGGAAAAATTCACCAAGCATCTCAAGCAGTTGCAGGATGATCTGGCGGCAAAAGAAACGGCCTTCAGTGAGGCGGTTAGGGAGTATGATGCCGCCGAACATGAAAGGCTGCGCCGGCAGAAAGAGACCCTCTGGGGTGGGGTCAGCGCCCTCGGCCAGAAGATAAAGGGACTGGTCGTAGATGTCGCTCGTCTTGCCGTTGAGGTCGACAAGCTCAGGAACATTGAAGGGGAAATCACCGCCAAACGGGGTCAGATTACAACCTATAAGGAGAAGGATGAACTGGTCAAATTCCTGCGTAACCGGGTGTTTCGGAATGTCTCCGGGCACCTCTCTGAACGCTTCCGGGAGGAAATCAGCCAGCGCGCCAATCGAATCTATCGAATCATCTCCGAAGTCGATGAGGAGCTGGCCTGGGGTGACAACTATCAGATTGTGCTACGCGATATGGTCGATGATGATCTGCGTGAACGAGCCGATGATCAGCTCTCGGGCGGTCAGATCATGAGTGCCGTGGTGGCTCTGCGTTTGGCCATGTTGCAGACGATCGGCGCCCGTATTGCTTTCTTTGACGAACCAACGTCCAACCTCGATGTCACCCGCCGGGAAAACCTGGCCCACGCCTTCAGGGCTATTGATGTCGGTAAGGAAGAGGTCACCGAACACTGGTACGATCAGTTGTTTTTGATCAGCCATGATGTCGCTTTTACCGAAATTACCGATCAGATTATTCCCCTGACCTAATCCTTCCAGATCGTTCTTCTCCTCCCGCCTGCTGTTGTCCGGGGCGTGTCACTGTCAGCCAAGCAGTTCTTTAACCTGCTCGCAGATGTGACGAGCGATGGGCAGGGCCGAGGTCGCCGCGGGGGACGGAGCGTTGCCGACAATCAGACTGTGCTCTCCTTTGACAAAGAGAAAATCATCGAGGGTTTTGCCGTCGGCGCGAACCGCCTGGGCGCGAACCCCCGACGGGTAGGGGCAGAGATCTTTGAGCTCAATCTGCGGACAGTAGCGCTGAGCCAGTTTGAGGTAGCCGGGGCGATAGAGGGAATTTTTCAGCTCGCTCAGGGTTGGCCCGGGATATGTCCCAATCAGGCGGTAGAGCCCAGCGTAGCTGAACATGTCGATCAGGTCGCGCAGGTTCATTGACCAGCGGCTGTAGCCTTCGCGGGCCAACGCCAGGGTGGCGTTAGGGCCGACAGTGAGGGAGCCGTCGCTCATCGGGGTTAGGTGAATGCCTAAGAAGGGCAATTCCGGATTGGGGATCGGGTAGATCGGATGGCTGACGATCCGGCGTTTATCGACCGGCAGTTGGAAGTATTCGCCACGAAACGGCAAAATCCGAAACTCCGGCTCCTTGCCCAGCATGCGGATCAGACGGTCGGAGTGCAGACCAGCGCAACCCACGACAAATTGGGCGGAAAAACGACCGATGCTGGATGTGATCTCCACACCTTGATTCTCCCTGATGCCGATCACCTGGCAGTTGGTGTGAATCTCCCCCCCGGCCGAGGTAAACAGTGCTGCCAGCTGGTGAGTGATCCGGGCATAGTCGACGATCCCGGTTGACGGCACCCAGGTTGCCCCCAGGCCGACGACATTGGGTTCCTTCTCCTGCAACTGCTGCTGATTGAGCACCTCAGTGGGAATATCGTTCTGGCGGCAGCGTTCGAGCAGGTCCTGCATCCGCCCCAGTTCGGCATGCGTCGTCGCCACCAAGAGCTTGCCGGTTTCACGAAAAGGGATCTTATGTTCGCGGCAGAATTCCTTGGTGGCCAGGTTTCCTTCACGACAGAACTTTGCTTTGAGGCTGCCCGGCGTGTAATAGACCCCGGCATGGATAACGCCGCTGTTGCGCCCGGTCTGATGGAGGGCCAGCCGGGATTCTTTTTCCAGAACCGCGATTGTGCTCCCAGGATGATCCTGCTGCAACTGGCGGGCGGTGGCCAGACCGATAATGCCACCACCAATAACAATAAAATCATATTGTGCCATCAATGTTACTCCTTTTTCGGGGGCCAGTGGGTAAGCCAGCCCAGATCAAGTAATCCATAGAGCCCGATCAGAATCGCCTCAGCGGTATCGTGCCGCAGTGCCGTTGGTTTTTTGTGACTTAACCGGTTGATAACCTCAATCGCCATTTTCAGTGCCTGCTGTTTGGCGACGCGACCGCTTGGATGCTGCCGGTCATAAAAGAGTTGTTTGCGCCATTGGCCGGCATCCAATTGGACAAAAACGCACTCCAGTTTGAGGGCTTCGCGTTGCCAGAGTTCGGCCAGAGGGCCGCCGCCTTCCAGATAAATATGGGTAGGCAGGGGGGTGCTGCGCAATAATGTGGCGATCAGGCGTTTCAGTTTCTGCTGGTCCGCCAGATGGTGGGAACGATACCACAGCAGCCGGCTGTCGTGACGGTATAGCGCAAGCCCAGTGTGCAGGCCGACATCAACGGCCAGTAGATGCGGGGCCGGCCGATCGGTAGAGGACACAGGTCGCTTCTCGATCATTTGTCATCGTTAAAGCGCGGGGTCAGATATTGCTGATAGAGCCGGATGGCCAGCTGATCATCGCACCAATCATTGAGTTCAGCAAAGGTCAACAAGGGGTCGGCCAGGGTCAGTCCCTCCGGTTGCAATCCGGTCCAACGGCACTGGCGCCCAAAGGTCTGTAGCAGGGTAACTTCGCCCTCTGGGTCGGCGGACAGATGCAGTTGCAGCATGGTTTTGAGCTGTTGCTCCGGTTCCAGATAGAGCACCGCCGATTGCGGTTGAAACCCCCGGGTCATCAGAGCGGCACCTAACTCGCCGCCAATGAATATCTGCGAACTGACGTTCAGCTGTTTCAGCCGTTGGGCCAGACTGACCGGCGTGTCACCGGCAGCCAGTCGGCAGCGTTGCAGGAACAGGCGCGGGCGCAGGGTTTCGATGTAACCCAGCTGCCAGCGTTGTAACAACTCCTCGACGGCAGTCAGTTGCCGTTTACCCTGTTCGTCCAGGATTAAGTTGCCGCGTTTTTCCAATTCGCCAAACAGGCTGCCGATGGCTCCCAGAGCGATGCCGGCATCATCGGCCAGGGCCCGGTAGGTAGCGTTGACTGCTTTGCGGTTGCGCAGTAACAGATAGATCAGCTTCAAGCCGCTGGCACGAAACAGGCGATCGACGGTCGGCGGTTTGGGCGTATGCTTGCGGCCACTGATATCGATGTATAATGGCATCTGGTCAAGATAGACATTGCCGGCACAATCGGCGTGCTCGATCTTGCTCTTGCGCAGTTTTGCCGCCAGGTTGGCGGAAATGTAATTGCTGACCAGTAGCGGTGCGGCATTCTGTGGCGCCGGCGAGGTTTTGAGTTGATGGATGACCAGATCAGCGATATCGGCGGTCAAGCGTGGTACCACCTTGATATAGTAGTAGCGCTCACCCCAGGGGCCGGACAGACGGAACGCTCCAGCGAAGGGCCCACCGATTTTCTGCATCATGAATTCGATTTTGGCCTGGGGGATACCGCGGATGGCCTGCATGCTGTTATAGATGATTTGATCGTCTTCCAGGCGGGGTTTGCGTGGCATAGAAACCTCATACTGATGAATGCCGTTCACTATAGTCTTTTGTTCATTGTCTGTGAAGTTGGCAGAAATGCGTTGCCCTGTCAAGGCGGAGCACCTGGGGCAGGGCGCGCCGTGCCCCTACTCGATCTTGCTGATGAGAACCTCGCGGGGCTTGCCGCTGCCGTCGGAGGGGCCGACGATGCCTTCCTGCTCCATTTTTTCAATCATGCGGGCGGCGCGGTTATAGCCGACGCGTAAACGCCGTTGAATCATGGAGATGGAAGCCTGACGCGTGTCGCTGACGATTTTAAGGGCATCATCCCAGAGGTCGTCGTAGTCCTCTTCGCCGGCCTGCTCGCTGGCAGCCGGCGGGGTGGTGAGGATCGATTTGTCATATTCGGGCTTGCCCTGGCGCGAGAGAAATTCTACCACGCGCTGCACCTCCAGTTCGGAAACAAAGGCGCCGTGGACCCGTTGCAGGTAACCGACCCCGGGGGGGAGAAAGAGCATATCGCCCATACCGAGGAGGGCTTCAGCGCCCATGGAATCGAGGATGGTGCGCGAGTCGATACGGGAAAACACCTTGAACGAAATCCGGGTTGGAAAGTTGGCCTTGATCAGACCGGTGATAACATCGACGCTCGGGCGCTGGGTGGCGAGAATCAGATGGATCCCGGCTGCGCGCGCCATCTGCGCCAGACGGGCGATGGATTCTTCGATGTCGCGCCCGGCGACCATCATCAAATCGGCCAGCTCATCAACAATCACGACGATATAGGGGAGGTGGCCGTGTTCCAGCTCCTCCGGCGGGATTTCTGCGGTGATGGGGGGCAGCTCGTCCATCAGCTCGTTGGGGTCCAGTTGCGGCTCCGGCTCGGGACCGCGGCTTTCCGCATCCTTGGCCTCCTTGATGAGCTTACGGTTGTAGCCATCGATATTGCGGACCCCTTTGGCCGCCATCAGCTGGTACCGACGTTCCATCTCGCGCACCGCCCAGTTCAGGGCCAAGGCGGCTTTTTTCGGGTTGGTCACCACCGGCAGGAGCAGATGGGGGATGCCTTCATAGATCGACAATTCCAGCATTTTCGGGTCGATCATAATCAGCCGGACATCCTCAGGGGCGGCACGGTAGAGCAGGGACAGGATCATGGTATTGATGGAAACCGACTTGCCGCTACCGGTGGAACCGGCGACCAGCAGGTGGGGCATGCGTGACAGATCGGATACCACCACCTGGCCGAAGATATCCTTACCCAGCGCCATGGGGAGCTTGCCACCGTGCTTGTTGAAGGCTTCAGAGTCGATGATTTCCTTAAGATAAACGGTTTCGCGGTCCTTGTTGGGGATTTCGATCCCGACGACGCCCCGGCCCGGAATCGGGGCGACGATCCGGATGGAGACCGCCTGAAGCGCCATCGCCAGGTCGTCCTGGAGGTTGGAGATCTTGTTGACCTTGACGCCGGGCGCCGGGGAGAATTCGTACATGGTGACCACCGGTCCCGGTTTGACCTCAACCACATCCCCTTCGACCCCGAAATCGAGAAGTTTTTTCTCCAGCATCCGCGCGGCCATGGTCAGGCTGTTGCGATCAATCGGTTTGGCCGGAGCACCATCGTGCTCAAGCAGGGAGGCCGATGGCATGCGGTAGTCGCCACTGGCTTCCAAAAAAGAAAAAGCGACCTGAGGGTCTTCTTTATCGTCTACTCTTTTTTTGGATTTTTTGCCCGGCGCCAATGGGGTCAGGTTTTTCGGCTCATTGGTGATGATGGCCGGCCCTTTCTCCTCACGTTGTTGGCGGTTTTTATTTGTCAGTTCCCTGCGTGCGCGCCGTGCTTCCCGGCGCATCTCCAGCCGACGTCCCCAGCGATCGAGAAAGCCGTCAATAAACAGCACAAAGGAAAAACGGGTCGAGAGGATCAGCGCCACCAGGAAAAAAACAATCAGCACAATTGCCGCACCACCGACATTGAGATAGTGGGTCAATATCTGCACCAGTATCCGCCCCAGGGTGCCGCCGGCTTCATCGATTCGCTGGCCAAACAGCGGGACACTGTTGAAACGCAGGGCGAGCAAGGCCCCTAAGGTGATCTGCATCAGCAGAAAAGCGATCAGGCGAGTGATACGAAAATGGATATCATTCAATTTGAGCCAGCGCCACGCCAGATGCAGACAGCCCAGCGGCCATAACAAAGCGGTCAGGCCAAAGGTCTGGTACATCAGGTCGGCCAGGTGGGCACCAAAGACGCCGATCAGATTCTGTACCTGCTCCGGATGCAGGTTGTTATTGAACGAAGGATCGTCATTGCTGTAACTGAGCAGGCAGATCAACAGAAAAATCCCTAAGGCCAGCCACACCAGGCCGAGGATCTCCTTACGCATTCGGTTCTCGGTCAAAGCGGTTGTTTCTCTATCGTTCATATCAGAGTTCCAGAATGACCGGCAGAATCAGTGGACGCCGGGCGATGGTGCGGTTGAAAAAACGGCGCAGTACCTTGCGGACTTCGACCCGCAGTTCCTCCCAGTCACCGACCATGGCCAGGCTGTGTTCATTAAGCAGATCGCAGACGCGTTGTCGGGCCTCTGCCAGCAAGGCTTCACCATCGTTAGACTCTTCGGGGATAAAACCTTTGGAAAAAATGTCCGGACCCTGGATGATTGTACCGGTTGACTGGTTAATCGCCAGCATCAGGATCACCAGGCCATGGTTGGCCAGATGGCGGCGATCGCGCAGTTCCATGACCCCGACGTCGCCGACCCCCTTGCCGTCGACAAACACCCGGCCGCTTTCAAACCGTTTGCCACGGCGGAGTTCGCTGGCGTTGATGATCAACTCGTGACCGTTTTCGAGGACCAGGGTGTTTTCCGCTGCCACCCCCATCTCCATAGCTAGTTGGCGGTGCTTGACCAGGTGGCGGTATTCGCCGTGCAGCGGAACGAAATAGCGCGGCTTGACCAGGCTTTGCAAGAGCTTCAATTCTTCCCGACTGGCGTGTCCGGAGACATGGATTTCACTGGTTTTTTCGTAAATGACTTCAGCCCCACGGCGGTAGAGATGATTGATCAGGTCGCTGATGGCCTTCTCATTGCCGGGGATAAATTTAGAGGAGAGGATGACCGTATCCCCCGGTTCGATGTGGATCTGTTTGTGATCCCCCAGGGCCATGCGCATCAAGGCACTTAATGGCTCCCCCTGGCTGCCGGTGGTGATAATCAGCACCTCTTCCGGCGGCAGATGGGGCAGATCGCGCAGCTCGACAAATTGCTCATTGGGGATCGTGAGGTAGCCGAGCTGGCGGGCAACGGCGATATTGCCAACCATGCTGCGCCCGTTGATCAGCAGTTTGCGCCCGGCCAGCCTGGCCGCATCGGCGACCTGCTGGATCCGGTGGATGTTAGAGGAAAAGGTCGAGAGGATAACCCGTTGCGGACAACGGGGGATGATTTCTTCCAGCACCTTACCGACGGTGCCTTCCGACAGGGTATAGCCTTCGTTCTCGACATTGGTGGAATCAGCCAGCAGCAGCAGAACGCCCTCCTCGCCAAATTCCGCCAGACGGGCAAGATCGGTGTTTTTGCCGTCGACCGGGGTTGGATCAACCTTGAAGTCGCCGCTGTGGACAATCAACCCCGCCGGAGTTCTGATCGCCAGCCCAACGCCATCAACGATGGAGTGAGCGGCCCGGTAAGGTTCAACCACAAAGGGTGAAAGATCAATCTGCCGGCGTGGGATCATTTCAATCAGCTCAACCCGTTGGTCGAGGTCATGCTCTTTTAGCTTGCGCTGCAGCAATCCCAGGGTCAGACCGGTGCCATACACCGCCGGAGAGCCGAGGCGTTGCCATAAAAAGGGCAGGGCGCCGATGTGGTCTTCGTGGCCATGGGTCAGGATCAGGGCGATGATGTCGGCACTGCGTTCCTCCAGGGCGCTGATGTCCGGCAACACCAGGTCGATGCCGAACATGTACGCTTCAGGAAACATCAATCCGCAATCGATCAGCAGAATTTTACCCTGCGTTTCGATGCCAAGCAGATTCATGCCGATTTCGCCAAAACCGCCAAAGGGGAGCAGGCGGACGTCTTCACTGGTACGTTCAACAGGGTTGGTCATGGCTTTCCAGACAGCGGGCGATCCGCTCGTGGACCTGATCGGTCAGTTCATCGATGTGTGACATCTTCAATCCGGTAGTAGTAATCGGGGGCATAATGGTCAGCAGCAGTGGGGTCGGGTTGATACGCAGACTTCCCTTTGGCTGCACCTGATGGCTGCCGTGGATGGCCATGGGCACAATCGGTACCCCGGCTTTGGCGGCCAACAGCAGTGCGCCTTTTTTGAACGGTTGCAGGGTGCCGTCAGCGCTGCGGGTTCCTTCCGGAAAGATGATGACGGAGACCCCGTCGCGAATCCGCCTGGCCGCCGCTGTCAGGCTGCGCATCGCCTCTTTACGATTGGAACGGTCAATCGGGATATAACCACTACTTTTCATTGCCAGTCCAAAGAGCGGGATGTTGAATAGTTCCTGTTTGGCCATCCAGCGGAACTGGATCGGCAGGCCGGCGTAGAGCAAGGGGATGTCAAAATTGCTCTGGTGATTGCTGACGTAAATTGCCGGCCCATCACCTGTGAGGTTTTCGCTTCCTGTTACCTTGAGCTTTAATCCCGCCAGCCACAGACAGCTGCGTCCCCACAGGATCCCCCAGCGGTGAACAACATTCTGGCCGAACAGGGACAGGCAGACGCCAATGCTCAGGGCAATCACTGTCCAGGGGTAGAAAACCAGATAAAAAAATAGTGTGCGTAGCACCTGTTAATAACCCCTTCCTGTATAAAAACAAAAGCAGATCATTCTACTGTCACAGCTGTATCAGCGTCAAACTTTTCTCATGCAGCCGGTTACCAGCGATAAACCGGTCAACCGACGCGCCGGCGCGTTATAGCGTGAAGTCACCAGTCTCATCAAAAAATCGTCAAACCCTAACACTGCCCTAACAAAAAAAGCGCGATCATGGCGCCGTCTACATGAGCAACCAAGACGTCATTTGCAGAACGTCATTTTCACCAACAAAAGGAGAGATGAATCATGATGAGAAAAAAAGTAGCCAAACTTCTTGCAACCTGCCTGCTGGTTGTCGGCTTGCCGACAGTTGGTCTGGCCCTTGACCCTGCTTTAAAGCCTTACACCCCGGTGTCCGGGATTTCCGGGACCTTGAAGAGTATCGGTTCCGACTCCATGAACAACGAAATGACCCTGTGGGCCGAAGGATTCTTGAGTTTCTACCCCAATGTCCAGATTGAAATCGAAGGCAAAGGCTCAGGTACGGCGCCGACCGCCCTGGTCAGTGGCACTGCCCACTTTGGCCCCATGAGCCGTCCGATGAAAGGTAAAGAGCTCGATGATTTTGAGAAGCGCTATGGTTACAAGCCGACCGAGCTCAACACCAGTATCGACATGCTGGCCGTCTATGTCCACAAGGACAACCCGATCCAATGTCTGACCCTGCAGCAGGTCGACGCTATTTTCTCAAAAACCCGTCGCGGTGGTAACGCTGACAATATTCGCACCTGGGGTGATGTTGGCCTGACCGGTCAGTTTGCCAACCTGCCCATCAGTCTTTACGGACGTAACTCCGCTTCCGGTACCTATGGTTTCTTCAAGGATAACGCCCTTTTTGGTGGTGACTATAAAGATGAAGTGAAAGAACAGCCGGGTAGTTCCTCTGTCGTACAGGGTGTTGCCAGCGAGCTGGCCGGTATCGGCTACTCCGGTATCGGCTATATGACGGCCGATGTGCGCGCCGTCCCTCTGGCCGGCGGCCCGGGCGAGCAGTGCTATGCGGCAGCAGCAGAGAACGCCTATACCGGTAATTATCCCCTGGCCCGCTTCCTCATGGTCTATACCAACTACAAGCCGGGCAGCACTATTGATCCGCTGCGTCGTGAATTTACCCGCTACATCTTCAGCCGTAACGGCCAGGAAGATGTCGTGCGCGATGGCTATTTCCCGGTATCCAATGTGATTGCTCAGGAGCAACTGCAGAAACTGGGAGTCAAATAGAACAATTTGACGGGTAACACCTGCTGCCCGGAACCGTAGACATTAGTGTCGCGCTTCCGGGCAGATTTCCGCGATCCCTTCTGGCTCTTGATGCTGATGTCGGGACTAGAAGGGACCGCGGAAATCAAGACTGGCAGATGAGAAAAACAATAAGGGTGAAATAGTCGCCAAACTTATAAATGATGGTCAAATAAATGTCAGAGAAGAAAAAAATTACCGGCACTCAACGTCGCTACACCACCAAAAAAAGCATCAAGTTTATGGATGTAGCAGCAAAGGTGATGATTTCCCTCGGTGGCCTGGGAACCATTATTGCGGTCGCCGGGGTGTTTATTTTTCTGGCATCCGTGGTTGTCCCCCTGTTTGCTCCCGCCGAAATGACCCCGGCCCAGAAGATCTCCAACATCGAGGATAAGACCAAACAGGCACCGCTATTGATTGTCGACGAATTTCAGCTCAGCGCCTGGACCCTGGAAGACGCCGGTGCCAGTGCCCGGGCATTTGTTCTCAATGATGGTGAAACCCTGCTGCGGACACCTGTCTTTGCCGAAGAAACGCCCCAGGCCTGGGCCTATGACTCCTTGTCGGAAACCTTGATCGCCGCCTTTGCCGATGGCCGCATCGAGTTGAAAAACATCGGTTTCAGAACCCGATTTCTGCTTGATGAGCAGGTATTGCCTGGATTTTTACAGGAGATGGAAGTCGGCTCAGCACTGCCCTGGGATGAAGGCATTGTCCAGCGCACTCCCATTGGCCAATTGCGGCAGTTGAAACTGGAGCTGGAAAGCGAGGCTCATGTTGCGACAGAGCATGACGGTATCCGGCTGATTTCCATGATCAATACCAACAGCGGTCCGGTCTTGACCTATCTGACGCAAGATGGCGTGCTGCGGATCCAGCGGATGGTGTCGCGTCGCAACCTGCTCACGGGGCAAGTGACCACTACCGTCACCGGCGGCTCACTGCAGCTCGACCTCGACCGGCGCGGGTTGCCGCAGTGGCTTGAGCTGTCCGGTCGTGGTGATACGGCGTTTCTGGCCTGGAGCGATGGCCATCTGTTGCGTATCGATAGTCGCAATTTCAATGCCCTGGCGGTCGCTGAAGAACTCAGTCTGATCCCTGACGGCAAGGCGACCCTGACGTCCCTGTCGTTTCTGATTGGTCGTACCACCCTGGTAGCCGGTGATTCGCAAGGCCGCCTGAATGCCTGGTTCCGTACCCGGCCTGAAGGAACAGCGACCAGCGACGGTAGCAGGCTGACCCTGGTGCATGATCTGGGTCAAGGTCCGGCGGCAGTTACCGCCCTTGCCCCGTCAACGCGCAGTCGCCTGCTCGCTGCCGGCTTTGCCGATGGCACGGTGCGCACCTATCATGTCACCAGTGACCAGCTGCTGGTTGAAGAAAGAGCAGGCCAGGGAGCGGTTGCTGCTGTGGCCCTGGCGCCACGCGACAATCTGCTCGCCGCCCTGGTGCCGAGCGGACTGATGGGCTGGTATCTGGACAACAAACACCCAACCGCAACCTGGCACACCCTGTTCGGCAAGGTCCATTATGAGGGGATGAATGAGCCGGGCTATGTTTGGCAATCAACCGGGGGAACCGACGATTTTGAGCCGAAATACAGTCTCATCCCTTTGATTTACGGCACCCTTAAGGCCACCTTTTTTTCCATGTTTTTCGGCGTCCCGCTGGCGCTGCTGGCGGCTGTTTATACCAGCGAATTTCTTGAAGACAAGCGCGTCAAAGCCCAGGTGAAACCGCTGGTGGAGTTGATGGAAAGCCTACCGACGGTTGTTCTCGGGTTTTTGGCGGCTCTGGTCTTTGCGGTTTTCGTTGAGGGGCAGACAGCCAGTGTCCTGGCGGCCTTTATCACGGTGCCCTTGGCCTTTGTTGTGGCGGCATATCTGTTTCTGCTGCTGCCCATCGATAAATTTGTCCGCTTTTCCCGCTTCCGTTTTTACATCATTGCCCTGTTGGCCCTGCCCATCGGCATTCTGTTAGCGCGCCAACTCGGACCGGTTCTTGAAGCCCTGCTCTTTGCCGGTGATATCAAGGCCTGGCTCGACGGTCAAATTGGTACGGGCATCGGTGGCTGGTTTTTGTTGTTGCTTCCGTTAAGCAGTTTTGTCGTGATCCTGTTCTATGGACTGAAGGTCAATCCCTGGTTGCGCAACAGAACGTCGGGTATGACGCGCTTTGGAACCGGCATGGCGGAAATTGTCAAGTTTATTTGTGGCATCGTCATTGTTGTTGTCATGTCCTGGATCGCCGCCTCCTTGTTGACGGCGGCCGGCATCGATATTCGCGGTGACTTCCCCTTCACCGGTCAGATTATGGGCACCTATGTTCAGCGCAATGCCCTGGTGGTTGGCTTTGTTATGGGGTTTGCCATTATTCCGGCAGTTTACACGATTGCCGAAGATGCTTTGTCGAGTGTCCCGGAGCATCTGCGTTCCGGTTCCCTGTCAGCGGGTGCCAGCCCTTGGCAGACGGCCATCCGTATCATTATTCCAACCGCCGCCAGTGGCTTGTTTTCGGCAGTGATGCTCGGTCTTGGCCGAGCGGTTGGGGAAACTATGATCGTGCTGATGGCGACGGGCAACACGCCGGTGATGGAAATGAATATTTTTAACGGTTTTCGAACCCTGTCGGCCAACATCGCCGTTGAACTGCCTGAGGCCATCATCTATGGCACCCATTTTCGCATTCTGTTTCTGGCGGCTCTGACCCTGTTTTTGTTGACATTTACTATCAATACCATTGCCGAAGTGATCCGGCAGAGGTTCCGCAAACGGGCTTTTCAGCTGTAATCACAGCGCTAAAAGTGTGGCGTCGAAGTAACATACATTGAAGGCACGGCATCTATCGATGGATAACAAAGCAACTAACAATAACAATAGCAAGGCCACTACACGGCTGTGGCGACGCCAGGGAACCGGCACTTCAGTGGCGTCGTTGGGACAACCGATGGTGTGGTTGGCTGGTGGCATGCTGGCCTTGTGCAGCGTCATGATTATCGCATTGATTTTGCTGGTAGTAGTACGCGGCATGGCGACCTTTTGGCCTGGCGCCATTGCCAGTTATCACACGGTTGACGGTCAGATAGTGACTGGAGAAGTGACGCGTTCCAGCACCTATGAGCCCAGGCCGGAACTGATCGACACTTTACCGCCGGAGGCCCAGGAGCGAGCGCGCCAACTGCTTGCTGCCAATGACGGGCTGGCTGAGCGGGTGCTGGTGCGTACCGGTAACTATGAACTTGATAACAGTCATTTTGCCTGGGTGAGTAACTACACCATTGAACGCATGGAGAAGCCGGAATGGTTTGTCGTGATGGAGCGTTTAACCTGGGGTCGGTTCTACGGTGTGCCGACAGCTTTTTACGTCGATGGGGAATTGGTTGCCGATACTCCTGCCGACGTCTGGCGTGAGTTTGAGCGCCATCATGGCGATATTCGCAAGCGCTGGCAGCAACGCCGGACGCTGGAAAGCAAAGCCATCGGCCGCATCAACCATCAGCAGGAAAGTGCCCGACTGGAACTGCGGGGCGCTGAGATTGCAGCCCAGCAGGCACGGCTAAATCATGGGGTGCGATCAGAACAATACCTCCAGGCGCAGGCTGTATTTGAACGACAGCAGCAACGTTTTAATCAGGTTGAAGCCGAGTTTGAACGCCGTTACGCAGACATTCGCGAAGAGATCGTCGCCCTTAATCAGGAGAATGAGCGCTATCAGATCCGCCTGATGACGGTGAATGGTCAGGAAAAATCCATGGGGATGGCGGAAGTAGTGCGCGCTTATCCTGCCAATCAGCTTTCCCTGCTCGGGCGCATAGGTGTTTACCTGGATCGCTGGCAAGAGTTTCTGCTGGATGATCCGCGTGAGGCTAACAGTGAAGGGGGTGTTTTCCCGGCCATCTTCGGAACTGTCGTAATGACCCTGATCATGGTGGTATTTGTCGTGCCTTTCGGCGTGCTGGCGGCCCTCTATCTGCGCGAATATGCCAAAGCCGGACCGTTGGTCAGTGTCATTCGCATCGCGGTGAACAATCTGGCCGGTGTGCCCAGTATCGTTTACGGGGTCTTTGGTCTGGGATTCTTCTGCTATCTGGTGGGCGGGTCCATTGATCAGCTGTTTTTCAGTGAAAAGCTGCCGAATCCGACCTTTGGTACCGGCGGTATTTTGTGGGCCAGTCTGACCCTGGCCCTGTTGACCTTGCCGGTGGTGATTGTTGCCACCGAAGAAGCCCTGGCGGCGGTTCCCGGTTCCATGCGCGAAGGCTCCTATGCCTCGGGTGCGAGCAAGTGGCAGACGATCCAACGCATTGTGCTGCCAAGAGCGATGCCGGGGATTATGACCGGGATGATTCTGGCCATGGCGCGGGGTGCCGGTGAGGTCGCTCCGCTGATGCTGGTCGGTGCGGTCAAGCTCGCTCCCGAGCTGCCCATCGACAGTATTGCCCCTTTTGTCCACCTGGAACGCAGCTTTATGCATCTGGGCTTCCATATCTATGATCTGGGGTTCCAGAGCCAGAACAGTGAAGCGGCAATCCCCATGGTCTTTACCACAACCTTACTGCTGATTCTGATCATCACCTTGCTTAATGTCGGGGCGATCTGGTTGCGTAACCGGTTGCGGCGCAAATTTGTGGTCAGTGCGGTTTAAGTTTAACTATTCCAAAGAAGAGGCTGGATTAATGGTAACAACAGATACAACGCGAGTAACCAACGGTAGTAATGGCACGGCTGCCGATCCCGGCTACGCCGAACGCAAAAATCGTGGGCGCCTGCAGGAGATTGCTGCCGGCAAATGGTTTCCGCCGGTTGTCGATCACCAGTTGGAGCGCGAAGAGCCGGTTCTGACGGTAAAGAATTTCTGCCTCTGGTACGGCAAGGCGCAGGCCCTGTTTGATGTGTCGATGAAGGTGCCAAAATCCAAGGTCACCGCCCTGATCGGCCCTTCCGGCTGTGGCAAATCAACCTTGCTGCGCAGTGTCAATCGTCTGAACGACCTGGTCGATTCAGTGCGCATCAGTGGTGAGATGAACCTCTACGAAGATTCCATCTATGCCAAAGGTGTCGATGTCATCGAACTGCGCAAGCGCATGGGCATGGTGGCTCAGAAGCCCAACCCCTTCCCTATGTCGATCTATGAAAATGTCATCTATCCCTTGCGGATCGATGGCGTCCGTGATCGTCGGATTCTTGATGAGGTCTGTGAAACCTCCCTGCGTGGTGCGGCCCTGTGGGATGAAGCCAAAGATCGTCTGCATCAGAGTGCCCTTGGTCTGTCCGGCGGTCAGCAGCAGCGCCTGTGTGTCGCCCGCGCCATTGCTTCCGAGCCGGAAATGTTGCTGATGGATGAACCCTGCTCCGCTCTTGACCCCATCGCCACCGGCAAAATCGAAGATTTGATCGATCAGTTGCGCGGCGAATACACCATTCTGATTGTTACCCACAACATGCAACAGGCGGCGCGAGTCAGTGATTACACCGCCTTTATGTATCTGGGACAGTTGGTGGAATATGGTGCCACAGCATCCCTGTTTAAAAAGCCCCAGCTCAAAGAGACGGAAGACTATATTTCCGGCCGCTTTGGTTGATGGCTGTCTGCACGTGTGAAAGCGGATAAGACCCCGATGTCGGGATATTCAAACACCAAAAAAACAAAGGAGAAACAGACAATGATCAGGTTCAAAAATATCGTGCCCCTCGTAATGCTCGTTCTGGTGGCTGTTGTCACCATCGGTTGTGCTGCAAAAGATCTCAGTGCTGCCAACCATGGAGCAACGTCGAATTATGATCGTCCCGGTTTTATTACCGGTGTTGAAGACGGACGTTTATGGGTTTTCCTTGCCGGCAGTAAGGAAGGACAAGCCTATGCCGCCACCAAGAGCAAACCGGCTAAACATGTAGTCCGCCCCGGCGCCGGACCCAACGGCATGACGATTCGGGCGCCTGAATTTGACGTTATTGACGCTTATCTAATGGCAAAACCCGGATTTGTCACCGGCATTGAAGATGGCCGCCTGTGGGTATTCAAGGAAGGAACCAAAGAGGCTGATGCCTATATTGCCTCTAAAAGCAAGCCTGCTAAACATGTGGTGCGCCCGGGTGCCGGTCCCAATGGTATAACCATCCGTGCCCCCGAATTCGATACTATCGATGCCTATCTGGTGACCAAGTAATTTAGCTAGACCTAGCTGCATCAGCCGATGAGAGAATTATGACTCAGATTTTTTTCCGCGAAATAAAACGCTTAAAAACCCTGCTCTTAGAGCAGGGTGAAGCGGTGGAAGAGCAGGTCAGGTTGGCTAAACAGGCCCTGCTCAGCATGGACGTAACCCTGGCCAAAAAGGTGCTTGCCGCCGATGATGCCATCGATCAGCGCGAGGTTGATCTACAGGAGGAATGTTTCAAGATTCTGGCGCTGCATCAGCCGGTTGCTGTTGATTTACGTTTTTTGGTTGCTGTGCTTAAGTTTAATAATGATCTGGAGCGCATCGCTGATCTGGCGGCTAATGTTGCCAAGCGGACCGTCAAATTGAAAGAGCTGAATGATACCGAACTGGTGTACGACTTTGCTGAAATGGCGGCCATTGCCCGGCAGATGCTCCATCAGGCTATGGCGGCCCTGGTCGATATTGACGCCGAAGCAACCGCTGATGTGTTCAGTCTGGAAAAGAACCTTAATCGTCTGCACAAAACCAACTCCAATACCATTCGCCAGGCGCTGAAGAAAAACCCTGAACGAGCAGAGTCATTGGTTCATCAATTGGTGATCTCCAGAAACATGGAGAGAATTGGGGATCTGGCGACCAATCTGGCCGAAGAGGTGATCTATGTCGCCCGTGGCGAAATTGTCCGCCACAGTGAGTCGCCCCTTTAGATTTTTTCAGAGGATCTGCGTCAATGCGTGTTAAGGCGTTGATGGCGCAGAGGTAGCGGGTGTCGCTACCAGAATAGCAGGACCCAACCGGGACAGTTTCTCTAGGATCATAGAGACTGTCCCTTTTTTGTGGTTTCTTAAGGGTGTCAGCAGCTCGATGGCAGGCGAAGAAGATCGGCTTTTAGTAGGTATGACGAATAATCTCCCCGTCGATCATATAGAGGACATCTTCGGCAATGTTGGTGGTTAAATCGGCGATGCGTTCGAGGTGGCGGGAGAGGGAGAGGTACTCGATCAGGGCATCGAGCTGTTCCGGCTGCCGGCGGATCTGATCTTTGACCAGGCCGTAATTGTCTTTGTGCATGGCGTCGACTTCATCATCGAGCCGGCAGACCTCGTGGGCCAGTTCCATGTCCAGATTGACCAGGGAGTCGAGACTTTTTTTCAGCATACTTTCAACCTTGTCGGCCATGGCAAACAGGGCAAATGGTATGGGAGCCGGTTTTAAGGCTGCCAGGCCGCGGGTACGCTGCGCAATATTGACCGACAGGTCGGAGATGCGCTCAAGATCGTTGTTGATTTTCAGTACCGAGACGATAAAACGCAGATCAATGGCCACCGGTTGGTGCAGCGCCAGGATCTTCAAACACTCCTCTTCAAGATCAACCTCCATCTCGTTGACTTCGACATCCCGTTCAATAACGGCCTCAGCGAGGCTGGTGTCCATTTCTTCGAGGGAGTGAATCGCCTGATGAAAGCCCTCTTCCACTACCGCTGAAAGGGTAAGAATACGTTTTTTCAAATCATCAATCTGGCGTTCGAGATACAAAGGCATGCGGATCAATCCTCTTGGTCTGGAGGGGTTTTTGGTGATGCCTGCACAGTGGTCGCCGGCGACAAGCTGTTATGGTGCTGGGCCTTAAGGGGGATCTGCAGGGAGAAAGTGCTTCCTTCTCCCGGGGTGCTGGTAACGCTAACCTCACCGCCGTGAGCCTGGGCAATATGTTTAACAATGGCCAGACCAAGGCCGGTTCCGCCAAGCTTGCGACTGCGGGCCTTGTCGGCACGATAAAAGCGTTCAAACAACCGTGGTAAATGAACCTTGTCGATGCCACAGCCCCAGTCGCGGACGCTGATGGTGACAAATCTGTCAGACTGGGCAGTTTCAATCAGTACCCGGCCTTGCTCCGGGCTGTATTTGATGGCGTTGGTCAGCAGGTTGATCAACGCCTGCTCCAGCAGCGGGGCATTGATCGGGGCCCTAAGGGCGGCGGGGCAGAAGGACTCGATCTGTAGCTGTTTCTCTGCCGCCAGGTTAGCACTGGCTTGGACGGCAGCGGTAATGACCGGGGCGAGGGACATTTCGACCAAGGGGAGTTCCTGCTGGTCGCTATCCTGCTCGATGCGGGCAAGAATCAGTAGATCGTCAATGATGTCATTAAGGCGATCTGCCTGACGCATCATAATCTCAAGAAATTGCGAGGCGCTGTCCGGATCGGCAATGGCACCTTCCTGCAGGGTTTCGACGAAGCCCTTGATGGCGGTGATGGGTGTTTTCAGCTCATGGGATACGTTGGCGACAAAGTCACGGCGGACATTTTCCAGGCGCCGCAGGCGGGTGACATCGTTAAGAACGATCAGGGCGCCAAGTTCCTGTCCTGATTCCCCGCGTAACAGGGAGCCGTGGGCCTGGAGATAGAGGTCTTCGTTGCCGTGCAGGACGATATCGCCCTCAACCGGATCACGAGCTGACAACGCCCGCCGGACAAAACGCTGCAGATCGGCTTTGCGGATGGATTCCTGAATACTGCGTCCCTTGACCTCTTCCGCTGAGACCCCGAGCAGGGTGGCGGCAGCGCGGTTAATACGAATGATGCGCTCGCTGGTGTCGACGGCCAGGACTCCTTCGACCATGCTCGCCAGCACCGCTTCCTGCTCGTTGTGCTGACGCACGACGGTGCGCATGCGCTGGTCAAGCTCGTAGGCGGTGGTGTTCATGGCCGTCGCCAGGGCGGTAATCTCAATAGAACCTTTTATGCGCAGCCGCTCGGTCAGTTCGCCGCGGGCAAAGCGCTCCGCGCCCCGGCGCATCTCTTCTAAGGGACGACTGATGCGACGACTGATATAGGTCCCGATCAGGGTTGCAATCAGCATAACAACAATGCCACTGACGATAATCTGCCGATAAACAATGCCAAGCGTCTGATCAATGGTGGTGACCGGCAACGCGGCGCGAACAACGCCAACCAGCTGGTCCTGATGATGGACCGGAATCGCGACATACATCATATTTTTATGGACGGTGTTGCTGTAGCGGGTGGCCTGTCCGATTGTGCCGGTCAGGGCGATCGCAACTTCCGGCCGCAGGGCATGGTTCTCCATGAGCTCTGGGCTCTCCAGTGAGTCGGCGAGGACGGCTCCGGATGGCAGAACGAAGGTAAAGCGGGTTCCTGTTTCTCTACTCAGATGGATGCTTAATTCGTCGAGGCGGTCGCTGTGGTCAAGGGCGAAGGAATCGGCAATCTGGAAAGCCGCGAGTCTGGCGCGGGCTTCCAGTCCGGCTGCCGTTTCTTCCAGGTAAAAGGTGCTTAAGTTGCGCGCAAAAAGCCAGGTCAGCAGCAACAGGGTGAGCAGGATAAGGGAAAAAAATGCCGGCAGAATCTGCCATACAAAACGCAGGCGCATCATTGATCCTTGAAACGATAGCCGACACCGCGAACGGTCTCGATGATTTTGCCGGAAGGGCCAAGTTTTTTGCGCAGGCCAACAATCTGGACATCGACAGCACGATCGGTGACCGAATAATCGTCCCCACGCACCGCATTGACAATCTGATAGCGGGTGAAGACCCAGCCGGGGCGGCGGGCGAGCAGATAAAGAACGCGGAACTCGGTAAAGGTAAGATCGACTGCCTGATTATTAACCAGCACCTCATTGCGGCCGGGATGGATGCTGATCGGGCCGATGTGCAACGATTCCCCCTCATCGGTGGCGCTGTCATGGTCGCGCTCGCGGCGCCGCAGCACCGCCTTTAACCGAGATGACAGCACCCGTGGACTGAAGGGCTTGGTCACGTAGTCGTCAGCACCCAGTTCGAGCCCGGTGACGATGTCGTGTTCTTCCCCCTTGGCGGTGAGCATGACGATGGGAATAGCGGCGGTTGCTTTGGCGCTTTTTAACGCACGGCAGACTTCCAGCCCATCAATTCCCGGTAACATCAGGTCGAGGACGATCAGGTCGGGGCTCTCGGCGCGGGCGGCATTCAAGCCCTCTTCGCCGGTCTGCGCACAGCTAACCTTGAACCCCTCTTTGATCAGGTTGTAGTGCAATAGCGCGAGGATATCCTCTTCATCTTCAATAACCAGAATATGTTCTTTCCCCATAGCACCTCCATGACCTGTCATTTTCTCTTAATTTTTCAATAATTACTATCGTACTGTTAGGATTTGATGAGAATTAATGAAAAAGTGTGAGACACCTTTTCCTTCCTGCCTGGGCCGATAGGGCTTGCCAAGGGTCAGCAGGTAACGCTAAAAATGGTCCGGATACGGTTCTTTTAAGACGGCAACGAAAGAGGTTTTATTATGTCTGAACTACAACACGGGCTGATCTATGGGGCTTTTTTCGCCTATGTCGCCGCAGTGTTTCTTTATCTGTGTCACTTTCGCTGGCGTCTGAGCTGGTTGTGGCGCAGCGCTTTTGCCATGGTACTGCTCGGTTTTGCGCTACAGACCTTATGCCTGGCCTTGCGCTGGATCATCGCCGGCTACCTGCCGATCACCAATCTGTTCAATACCCAGCTCTTTTTCAGCTGGTGCCTGGCAGCGACCTATCTCTATGTCGAATTGCGTTACCGGATCCACGGTGCCGGCCTGTTTGTCATGTTCTGCTGTCTGCTGCTGTTTGCCAGTGTGCTGACCCGCGACCCGGCTATTCCCGTGTTGATTCCAGCGCTGGATACCCCCCTGTTTACCCTGCATGTGACCACCTCCTTTGCCGGTTACGCTTTTTTTACCATGGCCTTTTCCATGGGGGTCCTCTACCTGGTGCAACGCTGGGTGGGTAGTTCGTTACTGCCGGAACTGAAATTACTGCGAAAAATTAACGAGGAGGCGGTTTTTCTCGGCTTCTGCCTGTTTACCCTGTGCCTGATCTTTGGCGGGATCTGGGCTTACGTCGCCTGGGGGTATTACTTTTCCTGGAATATCAAGGGGGTCTGGTCAAGTCTGGTGTGGTTGTTTTACGGCGGTATGTGTCACGCCAAGTTCGTGCGGCGCTGGCAGGGCACTGGTTATGCTATCCTGTCGATTGCCGGTTTTGCTCTGGTTCTGTTTACCTATATCGGGATTGGTGTGCTGCTCAGCAGTAACCATCCCCTGACCTGACGGAGGTGACAATGTCAAAAAATCCTTCATGGGTTGGGAGCTTGTGGTCGTTGCTCTGTTCGTTGAAGCTGGCGATTGTTCTGGCCAGTTGTGCTACCCTGATAGCTGTGGGTGGATCATTATTGATGCCGGCAAACCCGCAGGTATTTACTCCCCTGGATGAGATGATCCTCAAGGACTGGCTGGTTGACATTGCCCCCCAATCCCCGTTTCTGACCTGGTGGGTGCCGACGGCCGCAGTGTTGGTGTTGCTGCTTGGGTTAAACACCCTGTGCTGCGTGATTGACTGGTTGCTGCACATTCGCGTGCGCTGGCGCAAAAGTGGCGAATATCTTATCCATTTCGGATTTTTTCTGATTGTCTGCGCTTTTTTATGGGGAAATCTGACTGGCTATCGCGCCGGTGGACAACCGATCTTTGTCGGTCAGAGTGTTGAAGTGCCACCTCACGGGCTTGTGCTTAAGCTCGAGGAAGTGCAACCGTTAGAAGGCCCTGGAGGGCGCATCATGGAGATGGCCAACACCCTGGCCCTCTATCGCGGTGATGAACTGCTCAAGCGCGTGGAGACCCGCGCCAATCATCCCCTGACCTGGGGTGGGCTGGTGGTGATTCCGGCGAATGCCGGGCAGGTCATGATGGGGGGGCGGTTGCGCACCTACAGTCTGATGACCGTCAACTACGATCCCGGTGCCAATCTAGCCCTGGCGGGGTCTGTCGCCATGGGGTGCGGAGTACTGTTCGCAATGTTTTCTTTCTATCGCAAGCGCTCCAGCGGCGATCATCCCGACATTGAGTAACCTTGGTCGGGCACCTCTTTTCGGCGATTATTGTCGTTTTAGCGTAGGAGAAGCACGATGCAGAGACACAATAGCCTGATCCTGTCCATTCTGGTTGTGTTCGGTATTTCTATGAACGCTGGGCTGCTTGCGGCGCAGGAATCCGATCCGATTGCGGTTGAGGTCGGTGGAGTAGGGACCAATCCAGTGACCCGGTCAGCGGCGGTGTTGCTTTATGCACAAGCAGAGAATAGGGTCTTGCCGATTTTTATCGGCAGTGCCGAGGCCGGGGCCATAAGCCGCTATCTGGATGGAGTGTACACCCCGCGGCCGATGACCCATGACCTGATCAGCAATCTGTTGGATGTGTTTGCCGGCCAGCTTGAACGGGTTGTTGTCAGCGACTTTCGTGACAGCACCTATTTTGCCCTGCTGGTCATCCGCCTCGACGACAAGGTGATTCGGGTTGATGCCCGCCCCAGCGATGCCATTGCTGTGGCATTGAAGCAGGGTGTGCCGATTGTTGTCGAACGCAAGGTGCTTGAAGCCCTTGGCTATCGTCATGATGGCAACGAATTGGTGCCGCCAACCCACCCGCCGGCGGCAGAAGAGATTCCACCCACGGAGTGGATTTGAAGGAAAAAGCCTATGAACTGGGCTGTATTGGTTACCAGCTTCGCGGTCAAAGACCGCGTCCTTGCCCATAATCCCCTCGGGGCTATCTATTCCGGCTATTGTCTGCGCAAGCTGACGGGGCAGAAATAAACCCTACGGCTTATTTTTCTGCAGTAGCAGAATGCGCGAACCATGGCAGGCGAGAATCGAGAAGCCGTATTGTCGACAGATATAATCGAAGGAGTGCAGGTGATAGAAACTGACGTGGGTGGGGTCGGCTTTATAATACCAGGTGCGAAAATCGATCTGTTCATGCCACCGTTCGGTCATGACAAAAAGGTATCCCCCCGGCGGCAATAGCGCTATCAGACGTGACAATTCGGTGGCCGGAGAGTGAAAATGCTCGAAACACTCGGTGGCAAAAATAAAATCAAACGGCCCTTGTGGGCGCTCTGGGAAAAAAATGGGATCGTAGTTATGGCAGTGAATCCCTTCCCGCCCGAGCAGCACGCTCAAGGTTGGACCGGGGCCACAGCCGTAGTCGAGCCCACGCATGGTCGGGGTCAGATAGGCCTGCGCCGGTTGAATGATCCGCTGTAAAAAGGCAACATAGCCTGGATGATCAGGGCTGTTCTGATGATGTACGTAGATCTCTCTTTCCTGCTCTAGCGTGGGTAAGGCATCCCGATCGACGAAAACCAGGTCACAAAAGCGGCAGTGCCAGTAACGACGTTTTTTGCGGGTCTCGAAGATCAGATATTTGTTGCCATCAGATTGGCACAGCGGACAGACTTGTGGAATTATTGATGTCTGGTGCAGTCTAGGAGTCATTGAGCTCTGTCGGTTTAAAGGTATCAGGTGGTTCCAGCGGCTTTTTCTAACACTATTTTTGCGGCGGGACAAGCCTGTGGCAGAATCGGCAGGACATCAAGGAGTGATGCTTTCGCAAAAGCATCAATTTAGATGGATAAGCTGCTGAATAGTTACAAATAATGTTTATCCAATAACGCAAGCTGCTACAATGACGACCATGAAAAAAATCATCCTTTTTGATCACGACGGGGTGTTGGTCAATACCGAACACTGGTACTACCTGGCCAACAAAAGGGCACTGGCAGAGTTGGATATTGACCTGCCCCTGCCGGTCTATCTGGAGTTAATGGCGGACGGCACCAAGGTCTGGACCCTGGCCCAGGCGGTCGGAATTGACGATCAGCAAATCGCTACCGCCCGAGCCCGGCGTGACAACTATTATCAACAGTACCTGATCACCGAAGATATCGAGATCGATGGGGTCACCGAAACCCTCAAAGAGCTTTCCGCTGTCTGTCGGATGGCGATTGTCACCACGTCCCGCCGGGTAGATTTTGAGTTGATTCACCGCCACCGACAGCTAATCGACTATATGGATTTTATCCTGACGGTTGAAGATTACCCCCGCGCCAAACCCTATCCGGACCCCTATCTGAGTGCTTTGCGGCGGTTCCAGGTAACCGCAGATCAGGCGATCGTGGTCGAGGATTCCGCTCGTGGGCTCAAGTCCGCCGTGGCGGCGGGGGTTGACTGTATTGTTGTACATAATGAGTTCACCGCCAGCCACGATCTTTCTGCCGCAACGCTGAAAATTGCCGATATTCGTGAGTTGCCGGTGATGATGAAGGCACTTATATAACGGGGCGGCTAAGCAGGCTGAAGCGGTGCCCAATGGACCTGTTTGTGAGAATCACGACACACAACGTTTAACGGTTAAAATGGAGAGCCCATGCGGATATTTCTGATCATGTTGTTCCTGTTGCTTGCAGGCACGGTGTCGGCTTCAGCGCAGGAGTTGATTCAGGTTAAACCCTTGTACACCACGAACATGTCACCGATTATCCAGATTTATGGACTGCCGGCGGCTGAAGCCGGCGATCTCACTGCCGTGGGGGAACTGTCATTACGGGTTGTTGCTGAAGTGGCGAGCCATTACACGAAAGATGATAAGGGCGCCGAATCGGTTCTTTTCGATGGCGAAACCAGCCGCGCCATTGTCTCCATGCGTTATGGTTTAGCCCAGAGGTGGGAGGTGGGCGTTGATGTGCCGATGATCTCCCATGATGGTGGTATGCTCGACAGTTTCATTGAAGGTTGGCACGACTTCTTCGGTCTGCCGCAAGGGGGACGAGACCGTGCCAGTCGCGATCAATTGCGGTACTATTACCAGCGCAACGATTCGGCCGCCCTCGATTATTCGGGCAGTAACGGCGGTGTTGGTGATCTCGCCCTGTTTGCTTCCTACCAGTTGCTCGCTGCTGAACCGGCTGCGCGCCGCGGTGTCGCCCTGCGCACCGGCATCAAATTACCGACCGGCAACAGCAGCCGTCTACGTAGTAGCGGCGCAATGGATGCCCATGTGCGGTTAACCGCCAGTGATGCCGAGACCTTGGGTGAGTGGAACACCACCCTGTTCGCCAGTGGCGGGGTCTTGTGGCTGGGCAAGGGGGATGTGCTGGAAGATCAGCAGCGCCGCTGGGTCGGCTTTGGCTCGATTGGTGTCGGCTGGATGCCGTTATCCTGGGTCGATTTCAAGCTGCAGCTTGATGGTCACACCTCCTTTTACGACAACAGCAATTTAACCGAGATCAACACATCTTCGTTGCAGCTGGGGATCGGTGGTTCATTGCATTTTTCCGAGCAAGTCAGCCTGGATCTGGCGGTCATCGAGGATGTTGTCGTTGGTAGCGCCGCTGACGTAGTGTTCCACAGCGCCTTGAATTGGCGATTCTGAGGGTTATGATAAGGCGATCGCTATGGGAGAAATCTGCACCTTCTGTCAGGCCGTGAATCAATGTTTGTAAGTCATGATGATCTACTGTGGATGTTAAGACAAGTCTACGGTCGAAGATTCAGACAGGAAGAACTGATCCGTAAATTCAGCAACCGTGGCATGTCCAGTTTATTGCCATATGCTGCTGGAATCGAATCACTCTACAATCATCATGATGACAAGACGGACGTTCTAAACAAAGCGGTTCGTGCTTTAGCCGCCAGGATCAACCGGGAGATTGATTCTGACCTTTTTCCAACCACAATAGCCTTTGCTGATTTGCAAGATCAATTGCTGCCGACCCTTATCCGTTCTATCGAGGATGAGGATTCTTCTGCCTTGGAAAAAGGGGCGCGGGTCAGCGTGCGGCCGGATAGTGACAGTCGTTATGTCAGACCCGGCAGCGAAGGTTTTATCACCGAAAAATGCAATGGCTCCTCGAGAATCCGCTTTTACTTTACGGCCGGGCCCTATGGCACTGACACCTTTACAACCGAGATTGCTGATCACGATCTTCAGCTGTTGACGGTTGAAAAACTTATTGCGCGGCACGGCGATGTTCCGGGCGTGGCGCTGTATTTCTATAACGATTCCTTTTTAAGGTCGATGAAATCCCGTCTTGATTCCGCCGTCTATTCTTTTAGCTCCAACCTCGCTGTTCAATTCCTGCTTGATGCGGGTTTCCTGAAGGTTGATGGTGACGAACTTGTCGGTGTTCCAGACCGAATTTTCCCCGTGCTTGCTCCCGGCTTCGATCGAGCCTACCAGGATCCGAGCCTGTTCAGTTCTCCAACCTTGTCCTGTCCGCCATCCGAGCGCAAAGCCCACGTCTTGCGTTTGGAGTTAACCACCGGCTGTGATTATAATCGCTGCACCTTTTGTTCTGAATATACTGACCTGCCCGCAGTGACTAAATCTTTCGATCAATTCAAAGACCATGTCGACCGGGTGGCTGATATTATTGGTTCAGAAAAATCTCGGATCCAGCGGCTGTTCATCGGCAGCGGCAATTCCCTGGGGGTGGATACCGGGTTGCTGGTGCGATGCCTGGGTTACGCAACCGACGTTTTTAAGCCCGAGAAAATTTCCCTGTATGGCCGGACAACGTCAATCCTGGAAAAGTCCGCTGACCAGTTGAACCGACTCAAGCAAGCCGGGTTGTCCCTTATTTACTGGGGGCTGGAAAGCGGTTCTGATGAGATTCTGCATTATATCCACAAGGATTGCACCCGCGATGACATGATTGAAGCGTCGAAAAAATTGGCCGCAGTGGGCATCGAGGTGTCTGCGATGTTGATGCCGGGGGTGGGTGGTCTGAAGTTTTCGCAACAGCATATTGAGGGAACCCAGAAACTGTTGCACAATATGGACATTAAATATCTGACCCTGCTCTCGATTAACCCTTCCGAGTCGTCATTCTACCAAAGAAAGATGCAATCCCAAGTCGATAACCGCCACCTGACCTGCGATGAAGTCAATGCCCAGATCTACCGTCTCCTGGAAGGGTTAAAGCCAATGGGGGTTCATATCGGTATGTTCACTGATGAAATTGATCAGGCCAGCAGCAATACGATGCGATTTAATTGTCACTTTACCGAGGCTAACAAGGACATTTTATTGCGGGAATTTTGGAATGCATAGGAGAAGACTTTTTCGTCTCAGGAGGTGGTTTTTAGAATAGAACTTTGAGTCTGCTTCCCAACAGTGTAGTATGCCGGATTCATGACATTGTAGGTGGGTGATTATCATGTACAACATAAGGAGGTTTTTATGTCGGTTAATAAGGTTATTCTGGTAGGTAATCTCGGTAAAGATCCGGAACTTCGCTATACCCCGTCCGGTACAGCGGTGGCGACTTTTTCGTTGGCAACCACAGAACGTTACAAGGATCGTGACGGTCAACGGCAGGAAAAAACCGAGTGGCACAATATTGTCGCCTGGCGGCAACTGGCAGAAATCTGTGGCAAATTCCTGCATAAGGGGAAGCAGGTTTACATTGAGGGAAAAATCCAGACGCGCTCCTACGATGATCGTGACGGCAACAAGCGTTATATCACCGAGATTGTCGTTGATCAGATGCAGATGCTCGGCAGCAAGGATGACGGGCAGCAGGGCGGTGGCGGTTACGCTGCGCAGCAGGACCGGGGTAATGCTCCCGCCCAGCGCAGCGGGCAACAGTCTTCAGGAGGCAGTACAAGCAGGGATGATTTTGAAGAGCCGGCGTTTAACCCGGATGATGAAATTCCATTTTAGACAGATTTTAGACGACCCTTTTAAAAAAATGTTGACATAGCAGGCTCAATCCCTTTGCCGATAAGGGATTGAGCTTTTTTTATGTGCGCCCGGCAGGGCGCGTGGTGCTCAAGCACCATCCATTTGGCTGTGGTGACCAAATGGTGACTTGGAGGTGAAAGTCCTCTGCGGACCCTGATGACGGGAACCGCTAGCCGAAC
>NZ_JACWUN010000015.1:47500-88364 GCF_014773365.1 Pelovirga terrestris | reverse complement strand
TTGCCTTTCTTATGGCAAGGAGCCCCTTGATATCCGCCAAGATAACTGAGGGGGCTCCTTTTTTATTCCCCCACGTATCTTGTCAAATATCTCTTATTTTTCCATCAATTTTTTTGGCCACGCTCAAAGTGAAAACGAGGGCGTTCTGGGGCGGCATATTCACCACGCAACAATGAATATGCTGAAAACGAAAGCAAGAATTTCGGATGCTGAGATCATGAATGCCGCGAAAATCCTGACTCAGTCGAAGGGCAATCTTTACGTTTGCGGAAGTGCATCCGGCGCACCTTTAGCAAAGTATTTTTACCTTCTTTCTAAATACATCCGTAAGAATAGTATTTTACTTAGTCCCGACATTTCAACTCTGACACATCATTTGACTGATGTTGCCGAAGACGACACTTTGCTGATTATCGCTCACAAGCGCCATGCTAAGCCGTCGGTACAGGTAGCCCAATGGTTCAAAAGCTGTAACAGTAAAATAGTTTTTATAACTGACAGAGAGACGAGTCCTCTCGCCAAGATTTCAGATATAAATCTGTTTGTCAGCTCGGAAGGGCCTGCCATGTTCAATAGCAGGGTGGTAACATTACTATTGCTTGAGTCTTTATTAGAAGCGATGATCTTTTTCTCAGGGGAAGAGGTAGAAAAAAGGCTCATAAGATTCGAAGAATTGTTCGAAAAACTTGGTGTTTACAGCGTCTAAAGCTTGTTTTTATTCAGTAGTGTCCGGTTAGAAAATTGCATTATACCGGAGCAGCAAAAATGATAAAAATATTCGCAAGTTAACACACTTTTTGCTTGACAAATCGCCATTGGGTCGGCGCGGCGATTTTCGTAAATACCTATTTTTATGAGGATTTACGAAAATGTCGCTACTCATTCGCTATCACCGTTCCCGACTCGACCGGCGCTCTGTCGCTCAACTTTTCACCCCGTTCAAGGGATCTCTTGAACAGGTCACGGTTCTTGAAGCCCGCGGCAACAGGCCACTGCAGATGACGTTTGAAGATCAGCTGAAAATTCTGACCCACTATCACCTCGAAGAACATTCCTCGGGGCGTCATCTGCTTCAAGTTCTGACCCAGGAAGATTTCGCTGCAACCCACATCGCACCCCCCGGCGGGATTCAGAAAAGCGCTTTTTTTGAAGCGATCAATTCCCGGGGATTGGAGCAGATGATTCATGTTTATCAAGACCTGCAAAAACAGGCTACAGCATTTTCCCGAGGGTAGCGGTCGTTTCGTCACAACAACGGTCACAAAAACGTCACAAGAGCGTCACAGACACAAAAAAAGGGTCAGCGAAAGTCGCTAACCCATAGATTTTATTGGCGCGCCCGAGAGGATTCGAACCTCTGACCTCTGCCTCCGGAGGGCAGCGCTCTATCCAGCTGAGCTACGGGCGCATGGGTGACGTTTATACGTCATCTTCCTTGTTAATGCAACCAGGAAAGAGCGAAATGATCCTTGGCGTTACCCCATTTTTCGCTCCATCATAATGCGTGAATTTTAGAGTGACAGGGATGTGTCATCATGGTCATTAAACCACTAGTTTTGATGATTACTGTCATGCTGGGGGCCTGGTTTGGTTGGATGGTGGGGCGCCCGTTGGGGATCATGATCGCATATTTCATCGCCGTAGCGGGGGCTTCCGTCGGTTTGTCCATCGGTCGCCTGATTCAGCATCAGATGGATGATGATTGACGGTTTCTGCAATCTCGTTGCCAGCTCTTCCGTGATGCCGGTATTTGCTGGATTTTATCGTAATATCAGGTTGTTACTGATGGGTTTGGGGCGTTGATGAGCGGTTGTGCACAGCGGCTGTTGATAACCACGTGGGCTACTGTTGATGATCGTGGTTAAGCAAAGATTGTAGCAGCCTTTTGTCCGTTTTGCACAAAGTTTAATCACCCGTTCCCGCTACCACAACCCCCGGCAAAAGTTGCGGCCGGGGGTAGCAGGTGCCGTTATCTTTTCAGCGATGCCATGTCGATGGAAAAGCGATATTTTACGTCCGACTTGAGCAGCCGCTCGTAAGCTTCGTTGATTTGCTGGATTGGAATGATTTCCACGTCAGCGGTAATATTGTGCTCACCGCAGAAGTCGAGCATCTCCTGGGTCTCTTTGATTCCACCGATCAGCGAACCGGAAAGACTCTTGCGTCCGACCAGCAGGGCAAAGGCGGAAACCGGCAAGGGCTTGTCCGGCGCACCCACCAGGGTGATGTTGCCGTCGAGTCCCAGCATCTGGATATAAGCGTTGATATCGTGCTCGGCAGCGATGGTGTTGAGAATGAAATCGAAACTGCCGGCATGCTGTTTCATCTGCCCGCTATCGGTCGAGATAATCACTTCGTCGGCTCCCAGGCGCAGGGCGTCATCCTTTTTGCCGGGGGAGGTGGTGAAAACGACAACCCTGGCCCCAAAGGCTTTGGCGAACTTTACCCCCATATGACCTAGCCCCCCCAGTCCGACTACGCCAACCTTCTTGCCCTTGATGTCTCCCCAGCGCCGGATCGGTGACCAGGTGGTGATACCGGCACACAACAGCGGCGCAACCCCGGCCAGGTCAAGATTTGAAGGAACGCGCAGGACAAAGCGTTCATCAACGACAATACTCTCCGAATAGCCGCCGTAGGTTACCGGCGCGGTTTGATGCTTGTCGGGGGAATTGTAGGTAAAGGCGGCCTCCGGGCAGAACTGCTCGACATGGGCCTGGCAACTCGGGCAGACATGGTCTGAATCGACCAGACAGCCGACTCCGACCATGTCCCCAGGTTGGTGACTGGTGACTGCCGAACCGACCCTGATGACCCGCCCGACAATCTCGTGCCCGGGAACACAGGGGTAGACGGTTGGCATCACGCTGCTCCATTCGTCGCGTACCGTGTGAAGATCAGAATGGCAGACGCCGCAAAAAAGGATGTCGATCTGTACATCGTGGGGCGTTGGTTCACGGGGGGCAATGGTGGCGGCAACAAGGGGTGAGGTGGCACTATTTGCAGCATAGGCTTTGGTGTTGTCCATATGTTCTCCTGATTAAGTTGTAGGCAACAAGGTTTTTTGCTTGTCCTTGGGTCAAGGGTCCTTTCCCATTGTACGATTCCGGCGCTAACAGCACAACCGGCCGCAGGAAGATGGTAGCGGTTCACAAGAAAACGACGGGCTTTTGATCTTGGTAACGCAGACAACAATGGGAGTTGGATAAGGTATGAAGGGACTATCTGACGTTGGAATAAAAAACCCGTCGTGCCGGAGGGGGGGTGGCACGACGGGTTTACGGAAGCTTTGCAGCCCCCTTGTCAAACAACCTACTCCATCCGGCGATGACAGGCAAGGGAATTTTCATCAAAAATTGACTGGTAGTCATGGGATTAGGAGTTGACTGATAATAACATTGGTGTATTCTTACGAAAGGTTATGGAGGTTGATCTTTCCTGGCCTGAGGGGTTTCAAAATAGCAGGGGCTGGATCAGCTTAAAACCCTGGGGCTGATCAGCTGATGTTGGTTGCCTGCGTTGTCGTCGTTGCGGCTTAAGCCGGGAGTTCGCCCATGAAATTATCCCTGTGGCCCGAATCAATCAAAGCCAGGGTCACCTTAAGTACCTTGGGCGTTTTTCTGCTCAGCCTGTGGCTGCTCGCATTCCTGACCACCAGGATGCTGGAGCGAGATATCAGTCGGCTGGTGGCTGATGCGCAATCTTCTGCTGCCAGGCAGATGGCTTTACAAATCGACAGGGAACTGCAAAGCCGGTTGGAAGTGCTGGAGCACAAAGCCTTGCTGATTGACAGTGATCTGATGGCACATCCTGTCGCTCTGCAGAATGTCCTTCAGCACCAGCCAATACCGAACAGTCTTTTCAATGTCAGTGTGCTGGTGGTTAACAACGACGGCATCGCCATTGCCGATACCTCTAATCTGCCGGAACGAATCGGTATCAATTACCGTGAACGGGTCGATGCTTTTGCTATTGCCCTGAATGAAGGGCACGCCAATGTCGGCAATCCGCTGATGGGGTTATCTACCGGTCAGCCTCTCATCCCTTTGGCGGTTCCCATCCGCGATGCGAGCGGCAAGGTGATCGGTGCCCTTGGTGGTGCAATTGATTTGAGCAGGCCGAACTTTTTTGATGATCTGACGGCCAGGGGATACGGCGGGACCGGTCACTATTCGATTATCTCAAAGAATGGCCGGATCATCGTGACATCATCAAATAGCGCTCTGATCATGACCGCGCTACCGGCTCCGGGCGTCAATCCGGTGCTCGATCGTGCCATGTTGGAAGATGTGGGAAACACCTACCGCTATACCACGGTGGAGGGTATTGATACCCTGGCCGTGACCAGGGGGACGGCAACAACGGACTGGCTGGTTGCGGTCATGACCCCGGTCAGTGAGGCCTTTGCTCCCATTGACGACATGCTGCGACGCATGACCCTGATCACCCTTGCTGTTACCCTGCTGGTCGGTATTGCCCTCTGGTGGGTGATGCAGCATCAACTCCAGCCGATGCTGACGACCGTTGACACCCTTGGCGCGAAGGTGCGATCCGCACAACCGATGCAATCCCTGCCGATGACCGGGCGTAAAGAGGTCGATAGCCTGATAGCTGCTTTTAATCGGCTGCTGGGGCAATTATCCGCGCGTGAAGAGGAAACCCAACGATTTAAAACCATTGCCGACAACGCTGTTTATGGCGAAGCCATTGCCGATCTTGAGGGCACCCTAGTCTATATCAACAGGTTTCTTGCCGAAATTCATGGTTATCATCCTGCTGAGCTGATCGGCAAAAACCTGTCTGTTTTTCATGCAACAAGCCAGCTCGAACAGCTCAACAATACACTCAACCAGTTATCTCAGAATGGTTATTTTTCCCCTTGTGAAGTTTGGCATGCCGACCGTCATGGATCTGAATTTCCTATGTTGATGAGTGGCGTCCTGATCAAAGATGATCAGGGTTGCCCGCAATATATGGCAACTTCGGCCGTCGATATAACCGATCGCAAAGCCGCTGAAGTGGCCCTCAAGCAGATAAACGATGAACTCGAGCAGTTCGTTTACATCGTCTCCCACGATCTGAAAAGTCCGTTGATCACCATCAACACCTTTCTGGGGATATTGCAGGAGGACATCACCGACAGTAACACCGAAGGAATCACCGAAGATCTGGACTTTATCAAGCAGGCAGCCGCTAAAATAGAAGCCCTGCTCGATGCCTTGCTGCGCCTGTCGCGCATCGGCCGGATCGACTCTGCCCCGCAGACCCAGCCGGTGAAAAAAATGGTCGATGAGTGCCTGAAGGTTCTGGGCGGCAGGTTGCAACAGCAACAGGTTGAGGTCGTGGTTGGCGAGATGACCGATCAGTGGCATGGTGATCTAACCCATTTCGGCCAGCTCTGGCAGAACCTGATCGAAAACGCCATCAAATATATGGGCGACCAGCCTCGGCCGCGCATTGAGATTGGCACTGAACAACGGACCGAGGGACAGGTTTTTTATGTGCGCGATAATGGTATCGGTATCGCCCCTGCACACCATCAACGAATTTTCACGATGTTTGCCCAGCTCGACCAAAAAAGCGAAGGTACCGGCCTGGGGCTGGCGCTGGTGAAGAAGATTGTTGAGAGCTACCAGGGGCGGATCTGGGTTGAATCCGCCGGCAAAGGCCAGGGCAGCTGCTTCTGGTTTACCCTGCCGGCAGCGGTCGATGCGCCCTGGGTGCAGGACGCCGAGCAAGGGGAGGGATAACATGAAGCGAATCTTAATCCTGTTGGCCTGTGGTTTATGGCTGTTTGGTGCCGCCGGCATGGCTCCGGCCGATGCAGGATCCGGCGCGGATTTGCGCGGAGCAAGTTTTCGGGTAGCGGTGTTGCAAGACTTTCCGCCACTCTATGGCCAGGACAGTCAGGGGCGACCCGCCGGCTTTGCCATTGATCTGCTCGAGACCCTGGCTGTCGAAGCCGGCTTTACCATTGACTATGTGGTTACCGAAAACTGGGGGACGGCTGCCCAGTTGGTACGGGACAAAGAAGCTGATTTTGTCCCCGGATTCGGGATCAATGATTATCGTTTGGCTGAATTTGACTTCAGTGTGCCGATGGAGAGTATTCCGGTGCGCGCTTTTGTCAAAAAAGGTGACCGGCGCATCCGCCGGATCGCCGACCTGACCAATGACAGGTTCGTCACGGCGGTGATTGATGAGGGCGCGGCCCATGTCGAACTACGGCGGCGTGGCGGTTTTCACCTGGCGTTGAAAAGCACCGTCGATGAAGGGCTCAATGCCCTGTTGGCAGGCAGCGTCGATGCCTTTGTCTTTCCTGAACCGGTGCTGTTGCAGAAGCTGCGCTCCATGAACCTGGCGGGTTTCGTCGAGGCGGTGGATGAGCCGTTACTGACGTTAAAACGGGGCTATCTCTTTCGTCCGGATGATCCCTATCTGCCGAGCTTGAACCAACATCTCGAGGAGTTGGTTCAGTCTGCTCTTTATACCGATTTGTTGAGTCAATGGTATGGTGAACCTGTCCCCTTCTGGACGATCCAGCGGACGGTGCTTTACATGCTCCTGTTGCTGGGCTTGTTGGCCGCGACGCTGGTGGTCTGGAAAAATTACTCGGTTGGTCGTGTCAATAATAGGCTCAGACGCAGTGAAAATCACCTGGCTGTGAGGAACCGCGAACTTGAACAGCTGGTGTATGTCGCCTCCCATGATCTGCGCTCGCCGCTGGTCAATGTCGACGGCTTCAGCCGCGAGCTCGAATACTCGCTGCTGGATATTGGTGCCCTGCTCGAAGCGCAGACCCCCGACCCTGTCGCACTGGAGCAGCTGGTGCGCAGCGAGCTGCCGGATATGCAACAGTCCCTGAAGCGCATCCGCAAAAGTACCCGCCAGATGGATCTGCTGATCAAGGGGCTGCTCAAGCTCTCCCGCTCGGTCCGTGGTGCCCTCCAGCTTCAACCCATCGATATGAACCGGCTACTTCAGGACCTTTGCGGTTCCTTCGCTTTTCAGATTGACGAACTGGGCATTGAACTGACGATGGGAAACTTGCCACCGTGTCGGGGTGATATCTCGCAGGTGTCCCAGGTGTTTGCCAACCTGATCGATAATGCCATCAAATATCGTGACCCGCGGCGACAGCCCCAAATCCATATCAGCGGTGAGGTGAAAAAGGATTTGGCCCTGTACCGGGTCGCTGATAACGGGATCGGCATTGCCGCTAATCACCAGGGCAATATTTTTGAACTGTTTCACCGTCTTAACCCGGTCGATGGTGAGGGTGAAGGGCTTGGCTTGACCGCGGTTAAGCAGATTCTGGCCCGCCTCGATGGGGATATACAGGTTGAATCACAGCTGGGGAACGGCAGCATTTTTATCGTCGCTCTGCCGGCAGTCAATGTGCGCCAGATTAAAGGATGACAACAACCCATGAATGGAGATGACAAGATGAATCAGGAAGTGATTATTCTCATTGCTGAAGACGACGAGGGGCACGCCCTGTTGATCCGTAAAAATCTGACCAGGGCGGGCATCACCAACCGTATTATTCATTTCAAGGATGGCCAGGAGGTGCTTGACTTTCTCTTCTGCCGGGGCGACGGACCCCAGCGCAAGCCTGGTGAAGCCTATGTGCTGCTGCTTGACATCCGTATGCCGAAACTCGATGGTACCGAGGTGCTGGAGCAGGTCAAGGCGGATCCGGAGCTGCGCAAAATCCCGGTTGTTATGATCACCACCACCGATGATCCGCGCGAGATTGATCGCTGCCACCAGTTGGGTTGCAGCAACTACATTACCAAGCCGGTAGAGTACGAAGGTTTTGTCAACGCTATTCGGCAGCTCGGGTTGTTTCTGGCGGTGGTACAGGTGCCATCGATCAATGGCAAACATTGATCGGGGCAAAAAAAAGGGATCTTCAAGTGATTTGCCCCTTCTTGAGCTTTTTAGCTTGGTAAAAAGCTATATATATTATATTGTTAGGTTTTTAGCGGATCGCTATTGTCCTGTGTGACTGGATATTCAGGACATAACTGCCGGTTGATAAGCCCACGAGCACCTCAGGTGATCCCTGTTTGGTATGGGCGCTGATGGTGTTAAAGGAATGAAGGAAATGCGCGCTGCCGGCGCCCGCACGATTGCTCAGGATGAGGCCAGTTGTGTGGTGTTCGGGATGTCGAAAGAAGCGATCAAGCTCGGAGGAGCGGAACTGGTAGTGCCGTTGCAGAAGATTGCGGTGGGGCTTCTGCGCCTGTGTCCGTAAGTTGGAAACCCCGTATCAGGAGTCGCTGGTGAATAATCTGGTCAATCGCATTCTGGTCGTGGAAGACGAACTATCCCACGCCAAAGCGATCAAGCGCTATCTGCTGGCCTATGCCGACCAATTTGAGGTCTCTGTCGCCGATAGTTTACAAGAATGTCGGCACCAGATCAGTACCTTTTGTCCTGATATTCTGCTGCTTGATCTGAATCTGCCCGATGGTCAGGCGATAGAGTATCTTAAAAGTACTGACGATAAACGTTCCTATCCGGTCCTGATTATGACGGCCCAGGGGAGTGAGGAACTGGCGGTTGAAGCGATCAAGGCCGGAGCTCTGGACTATATTGTCAAGACCCCTGAGACCTTCAGTGCCATGCCGCGGATTGTGGAACGGTCCCTGCGTGAATGGTCCGCTTTGCAGGATCGCCAGCGGGCCGATGCGGAAGCCGGTCAGGCCCGGCAGGAATGGGAGACCACCTTTGATGCCATGAGTGAGGTGATCACCATTCATGACAAACAGATGCGCATTGTTCGGGCTAATGCTGCAGCGTACCATATGACCGGGGCAACGCCCGGTGAATTAATCGGTCAGCGCTGTTGCGAGGCGCTGTGGAGCAAAACCAGCATCTGTTCTGAGTGTCCGCAGGTACAGACGATCTGGGATGGTAAATCCCACTGTGGCATGGTTCATCATCAACATAATGAAAGAATATTTGAAGTCACCACGACACCCTTTCCCGCCAGCAGTGATCTGGAATATTACATCCATGTCGCCCGCGATATCACTACCCAGAAAAAGTATGAAAAGCAGCTTGAGTTCCAGGCGACCCATGACCTGCTCACCGGTCTGACCAACCGCGTTTTGCTCAAGGATCGCCTTGATCAGGCGATCAGCTATGCCAAGCGCTCCGGTCGGTATGTTGCTCTGGTTCTGCTCGACCTTGACCGCTTTAAGGTGGTAAACGATACCTTGGGGCATGCGCTGGGTGACGAGCTCTTATGTCATGTCGCTATACGGCTGAAAAAAGCGGTACGGGATACCGATACGGTTGCGCGCTTTGGTGGTGACGAATTCGTGGTGATGCTGACCCAGGTGTGTGACAAAAATGATGTGATGGCCGTGTTCGACAATATCTCTGAGGCACTCACGGCTCCTTATGAGCTTGGTGCCCGCCGCTTTAATCTGTCGGCCAGTTTTGGTGTGAGCTTGTACCCTGACCATAGTGACGACAGCGATACCCTGATCCGTTATGCCGATATAGCCATGTATCAAGCGAAAAAAAGCGGCAATAGTTGTGCTATCTATACCAGCGACATGGGTCTGGAGGGGGTTGATACCCTGGAGCTGGAGAACGATCTGCACCAGGCGGTAGAGCATCATCAGCTGAGCCTGCATTACCAGCCCAAGGTCAATTTACGCACCGGCCAGATTGCCGGCTGTGAGGCCCTGCTGCGCTGGCAGCATCCCCAGCGGGGGATGATTCCCCCGGCCAAGTTTATTCCCATTGCCGAGCAGACCGGTCTGATTGTTCCGATCGGCCGATGGGTCATCGAGGAGGCCTGCCGTCAGAGTCTGAGCTGGCTGGCCGCTGGTCTGCCCCCGATTCGGATTGCCGTTAATCTCTCAGCCCGGCAGTTTCGCCTGGGCGATCTGGCGGAGACGGTGAAGGAGATTCTCGACCAATTCGGGGTCAGTTCCGATCTGCTCGAACTGGAACTCACCGAAAGCATGATCATGGATGACCCGGAACGCGCTCGCAAGACCTTGCATGAACTGAAACATCTTGGACTGCACCTGAGTCTGGATGATTTTGGTACCGGATACTCGAGTTTGAATTATCTGCGCCGTTTTCCGGTTGACAGTTTGAAGATCGATCAGTCCTTTATTCATGATGTGACCACCGACCCTTCGGGCGCCTCGGTTGTTGCCAGTATTGTTGATATTGCCCACAACCTGAACCTGAACGCGATTGCCGAAGGGGTGGAAACCAGGGACCAACTGGAGTTTCTGGTGGCCAATGACTGTGACGCGGTTCAGGGCTATCTGTTCAGTAAGCCTCTGCCGGTACCTGAATTTACTGCTTTGCTCGCAGAGGAAAAGTGCTGGTTCGCGGTTGCCGATTAATCAATGCTCAAGGCAGGGTGTGCTCGACCTCTTGTTTCATCATCAACCTGGGTTGATGATTTACATCTTTGGTTGATATTCCCTAAAAGATAGGTAATTCCTATAGTTAGTACGTTTCTTCGAAGCCGGCATCAACTTTTGTTGATGCCGGCTTTTTTGGTGCGCCCGGGCTTTCCTGGTAATAATCAATAATATCAGTAGCTTGGCTATTTATCCAAAATTGGCACCTCTCTTGCTAATGTCTTCTTATGAATTGTTCTGGTGAAGGGAACTGACCGCACCATTGCCTACTTGAGGGGCGCAGATGAAGAGCTATATTCTGCTATATGAACCCAATATCGGATATCACTCGCAGCTGGCATTTTTACTCAGTGTTGAGGATATCTCCGGCACCTATGCGCGCAGCTCTGACGAAGCGTTGAACTGGTTGGAAGCGATTAAGCTAGGGGTTGTTTCTTTTGATCTGGTTCTCATCGGTTCCTGGTGTGGCACTGCTGCTGAATATCAGCTGGTTCAGAACGCCCTTGAACTGCAACTGCCGGTGGTTTTTTTGCGGCGGGGCACAGAATCCTCACCGCAGTTGGCTATTCAGAATCCGATTGTCTGTGACGACGACAACCTGCTCAGTTGTTTGAACGATTGTTTAACCTTAAAGCAAGGAGAGACTTATGACAGAAGGGCAAACGATAGCTGTTGAATCCGGTATCGGCGGTCTGGACTCGATGGAAGGGATGTACTTAACCTTCGATCTGGCCAGCGAAGGTTATGGCCTGGAAATCCGCCATGTCATCGAGATTATCGGTATTCAACCGATTACCGCAGTGCCTGATCTGCCTGATCACGTCATCGGCGTGCTGAATCTGCGCGGTAAAGTGATTCCGATCATCGATGTGCGCCGCCGCTTTGGTTTGCCCCATCGCGATCATGATGAGCGCACCTGTATCGTCGTCGTCAATGTCAACGAAAATTCCGTTGGCCTGGTGGTGGACAAGGTCAGTGAAGTGATCACCATCCCCGCCAACGAAATCGAGCCACCGCCTGCCACCGGTCGCAATCGTAAACACTATATCGCCGGCATGGGCAAGATCGGTCAGCAGGTCAAGATTCTGCTCGATATCGAAGCCCTGCTGGAGGATGAGGAACTGGAAGAAGTAGTAACGTAGTAACCGACAACTAACTGTATTGAGGAGAGGATGATGAAAAATCTGAAAATCGGTTTAAAAATTAGCATCATGGCCGGGGCAATTCTGATTCTACTGGGAGTTTGCCTGGTTTGGAGCATCACTGGCCTGTCTACCACGGTGGAAAACGGCAAGAAAATGTCCAGCGGCAACGAACTGCGAGGTGAAATCCTGGCACGAGAAGTTGACCATTTAAACTGGGTTGGTGCGGTATCGAAATTTCTGACTGACGACAAGGTCACCAAGCTTGATGTGCAAATGGATCATACCAAGTGTGCCCTGGGTCGGTGGCTTTATGGTGAAGGGCGCAAAGAAGCCGAGCTGCTGGTGTCGGAACTCAAGGGAGACCTCAAGGCAATGGAGGATCCACACCGACTGCTGCATGAAAGTGCTCACAAAATTCAGGAGGCCTATCGCCAGGCCGATCCGGCATTACCTCAGTTCCTGACAGAAAAGAAGCTTGATCATGTTATTTGGGTCAGTCGTGTTCAGGGTTCCTTGATTGCCGGTGAGCGTACACTGAGTGTCGAGCTTGATCATACGCTGTGTGGTTTCGGCAAGTTTCTGCATGGTGAAGGCGGACGAAAAGCCGCTGCCGGCAATCCGGAACTGGCACACGTACTTAATAACATTAAGGAACCCCATCAAGAGCTCCATGTTCATGGACAAAGGCTGACGGAGCTGTTGGCGGCAAATGATCGCGCCGGCGCTGAAGACTATTTTCAGGCCAATGTGATTTCAACGTTGGAAACTACGGGAGCATTACTCGATGAAGCACAACAGATTGCCACAGCCGCCCTTGAAGGCCGAAAGATCGCGAATGAGATTTTTGCAACCCAGACCCAGAACCATCTGCAAGATGTGAAGGAATTGATGCATAGTGCCGTAACGACAGCCAGTCAACACATTCTCTCTGACGAGCAAATGATCGCAAGTGCCGTAACGACACGTAGCGGCATCATTGGTATTGGTGGTATTGCTCTGGTTCTTGGCCTTGGGCTGGCATTCGTTATCACGCGTTCTATTACCGGCCCGATTGGTAAGGGCATTGCTCTAGCCCAGGAGATCGCCAAGGGTGATTTCAGTATGCGGTTGAACATGGATCGTAGCGATGAAATCGGCATTCTGTCAAAATCCCTGGATGAGATGGCCGAAAATCTTTCGCGCAACGCCGATGTCGCCGAGCAGATTGCTGATGGCAACCTCAATGTCGAAGTGCAACTGGCCTCGGAAAAAGATCAGCTTGGCCTGGCGCTGCAGACCATGGTGGTGAACCTCAACGATATTTTAGGTCAGATCCAGGTCGCCGGGGAGCAGATCGCTTCGGGTTCCGGTCAGGTCGCTGACTCCAGTCAGGCCCTGTCGCAGGGGGCCACCGAATCCGCCAGTTCACTGGAAGAGATCTCCGCATCCCTTAATCAACTCTCATCGCAAACCGGCACCAACGCCGAAAATGCCAACACCGCCAATCAGCTCTCCACGGAAGCCCGCAACGCCGCCGAACAGGGCAGTCAGAAGATGCAGGAAATGGTCGCGGCCATGACCGAGATCAACGACGCCGGTCAGAGTATCTCCAAGATCATCAAGGTCATCGACGAGATCGCCTTCCAGACCAACCTGCTCGCCCTGAACGCCGCCGTTGAAGCCGCCCGCGCCGGTCAGCACGGCAAAGGCTTTGCCGTGGTCGCCGAAGAAGTACGCAACCTCGCCGCCCGTAGCGCTAAGGCGGCGGCAGAGACCAGCGAACTGATCGAAGGCTCAGTCCAGAAAACCGCCAACGGTACAGCAATCGCAGGTCAGACCGCCGAAGCGTTGCAATCCATCGTCAGCGGGATCGGCAAGGTCACCGACCTGGTCGCCGAGATCGCCGCCGCCAGTTCCGAGCAGGCCCAAGGGGTCAGCCAGATCAATCAGGGCATTACCCAGATCGACCAGGTCACCCAGCAGAACACCGCCAGTGCCGAAGAAAGTGCTGCCGCCTCGGAAGAGCTGTCCGGTCAGGCTGCGCAGATGCGTGAGATGCTGATGCGCTTTACCTTAAAGCATGGCAGCAGCGCCCACTCCAACGTTCGGGCCGTGCCGCAGAACCCCCAACGATCGCAGACCTCCTCCGGTTGGGGTGAATCACCGGGGCAACCAGCAAAAAAACTGGCCGCGAAAAAGGCGATTGCGCTGGATGATGATGAGTTTGGTACGTATTAATAGTTTTAGCTTGAGCTGAGGTTGTTGGTAATTTTCTAACCATGGGGTTTTCCGCTGTATGTGCTACAGTGGGAAACCCTTTTAACCGAAAGGAAAAAGTATATGGCAGTAAAAAACATGTGGGGCGATATCAACGACATGACCGATCTACGGACCCCGCACGAAATTATTGAAGAGCAGGGGCAGGTTCTGTCGGAGATGACCAAGGGAACCCTGGAGTTGAAGGTCGAGCGCAAGCAAAGTAATACCGTCTTTAATTACGACGTGTTTATCTCGCTGCCGGCCATGCAATACAAACAGCGAATATTACGCCTGATGCATGACATCAAGCTTTATCCCGCCAACCTATACAATGAGCAGGGAACCAACGAGTACCGTTGTAAAAACCAGGAAGAATTTGAAGACAACCTGGGTTCCATTCTTTCTGCAAGTGAAACCAAAGTTATTATCAGCGGCCTGATGGCCCAGGCACGCCTGAACAGTAAGGACGTTCTCGTCTAAACTACGACTTGCGGGGCTTGGAGGATTTCCAGCCGATTCCCACGCGTGCCGTAATGCAAGATGACAGTTAACCCGGCATCATACTGTGCCTCGTGTCACCGAAGAGGGGTAACCCTTTGGTTGCGTTTGTTCGAGAAATCGTAGCATCGGCCGCCCGCACCGCTGTCGTCTCCAGTATGATGGATATTGCCCACAATCTGCAGCTCACAACGATCGCGGAAGGGATGGAAACCCAAGATACAGGTTTATTCCTGACCGTCCCCTATAGGAGGCCATCGTGAAACCCTATTCATTTCCAGCGCAACTCTCTTTTATCACTGATCTTTTTTCCAACACCCGGCTGCGCCAGGACTTTGTTGCCTCGATTGTCGATAAATTGCAGGTATGGACCGGTTGCTACTGTGTCGGTATTCGGATCGTCAATCCGGATGATGTGATGCCTTACGAGGCCTATGTCGGATTTTCCAGGGAATTCTGGGAGCATGAAAACTGGTTGTCGTTGCGCGAACATCAATGTGGCTGCACCCGCATTGTGAACAATGAAATTCTCCCGGTTGACGAGCCATTATTGACCGAAAACGGCTCGATCCTGTCCAATGATCTGCAAGGCTTCGGCGCCACCCTTTCTGCGGCTGAGGCCAGTTTGTATCGGGGTAAATGTGTTGAGTGCGGCTTTGGTTCCCTGGCTCTGGTGCCGATCCGCAAAGAGGGCGCGGTCATTGGTCTGATTCATCTGGCAGACCTGCGCGTCAATATGCTGCCACCGGAGCTGATTCGCACCCTGGAAGCGCTGACCCCAGCCATCGCCGAGGTGATTGACCGGTTCAGCACGGAAGATCGTTTGAACCAGAGTCGAGCCGAAATGGAGCAGTTTGTTTATACCATTTCCCATGACCTGAAAAGTCCTCTGATCACGGTGAGAACCTATCTGGCGATGTTGCAACAGGATCTGCTGAATAAAGACCAGCAAGAGATTGACACCGACCTGCGCTATATCAGTGGAGCCGCCGAAAAGATGGATCAGTTGCTCGATTCCCTGCTGCAATATTCACGTATCAGCAAAAAGGAAGCCTCGCCGCAAACCCGGGCGGCCGGTCAGCTGGTAGCAGACTGTCTCACTGCGTTGGCAGGCATCTTAAAACAGAAAAATGTTCAGATGCTAGTCAATAAGATGCCTTATTCGTTACATGGCGACCCTTTGCACTTCAATCAGATCTGGCAGAACCTGATTGAAAACGCCGTCAAATATATGGGTGATCAGGATCAGCCTCGCATCGAGATCGGGGCTACCCATCGGGCACAGGATGTGGTCTTTTATGTCCGCGATAACGGCATGGGAATTGCGCCTGAGCACTGGGCGCGGATCTTTACTCTGTTTTCCCAGCTCAACCCGAACAGTGACGGCAGTGGTCTGGGGCTGGCGTTGATTAAAAAAATTGTCAACCTCTACCAGGGACGCATCTGGGTTGAATCGGCCGGGGAGGGACAAGGGAGCTGCTTTATGTTCACCCTGCCGGGGGCGGTACTAAAGCAGGACCAGGCGTTGTTTACCCATATCTAGAGCCTGTCCCATCTATCGCAAACGCCCTGTTCGTCAGCGATAGATGGAACAGGCTCTATTCTAAAGGCGATTGGAGATGCGGTGATCGCTACCGATGCTTCCGGGCAAGTGGAGCTGCTCACTCAATCAGGTCGCAGAGCAACTGACCGGCTGGAGTGAAGATGAAGTCCGTGGCCGGCAGCTTGGTGAGGTTGAAGAAATGATCAAACGTGAACATTCCGCTATCCCATTGGGGCGAGGTGAAACCGTGCTTCTGGTTGAGGATGACCAGGCCATTCTCGAATTGGCCAAAACCATGCTCGAAAACCATCACTATCAGGTGTTGCCGGTTTCATCGCCCAGCGAAGCCATTCGCCTGGCGCAATCAAAAGAAGATTCTATCGACCTGATGGTGACCGACGTAGTGATGCCGGAGATGAATGGTCGGGATCTGGCCGGCATCATTAAGGCATTGCAGCCGGATATGAAGGTTCTGTTTATGTCCGGCTATGCCGCTAACGTTATTGCCCACCACGGCGTTCTGGATGAAGGCGTTCACTTTATCCAAAAGCCTTTCTCGGTGGCAGAATTTGCCGTTAAGGTGCAGGACACGATTAAGGGATGAGGACCGGCAACTTACCCGATCAGATCAAGGGTAGCTTTTTCCATCTCGGCAGTGGTTTGCAGGGCCTTGAGATTGGCCTGGTAGGCATGTTTGGTCGGGATCATATCGGTGACCTCGGTAGCCAGATCAACGTTTGAGGTTTCCGTCATCGAACCGTTGGGCTGGTTGATCATGGTGCCGGGGGTGTTGACCGCCTGGCTTTTCGCCGTGACCATTCCCTTTTCACCCTCCTCAAGCACCATCCGCGACTTTTTAAATCCCTCACTGTCACTGTTGGCGATGTTGTTGGCGCTGGTCGCCTGTCTTTTGCCGAGGGCGTTAAGTGCTGAGATATTCGAATTGATGGAAAGGGTCATGATGGCCTCCCTTTGGTACAAAATAGTCAAAAATTAAGCATAAATCAATATGTTTATTCTAATTTAAAGCATTGGGGCGGGATTCCCGACCCGGTGCTGAACAGATACGATCTTTTTAACAGCTTTCACGATTTTATCGTTGCCCTGACGAGTCGCGAACCTGTTGTCAAGACGGTTCTGGTTCAGCAGGGCTGTCTCTCGGTTTGATAACGATCCATTAAGACCAGGCCGGCAGGTAGAACGACAAGATCACAGATCAATGCTCCCAGCATGGTGGTGCCGGTTAACAGGGAAAAGTAGACGGTCGGTAGAAAACTGCTGGCGCCCCCCGCCGCAAAACCACAAAAAAGAACCAGTGCCGAAATACTCAGGGCCTGCCCGGTTGTGGTGGTTGTCCAGCGGATGGCGGCGCTGCAGTTGCCGCTATTCGCTCGTTGAAATTCTGCCAGGAAATGGATGGTACTGTCCACCGTCAGGCCGATGGCTACAGCGGCAATCATGGCAGTGCCGGTACTTAAATCGATACCCAGAAAACCCATCAGCCCGAATGTCCACAGCAGCGGAATCAGGTTGGGAATCAGTGCCACGCTCAGCAGTTTAAAGGATCGAAACATCAGCAGGATAGAGGTAAGAATCATCACCAGCGAAAGGGAAAAGCTGCTGACCAAACTGCGGACCAGCTGATTGGAGTCGATTGCCAGTTGGTAGGCTTCACCGGTTGGGGTCAGTTGATAGAGGCGACCAAGACCTGGATCGGCGAGTTTTTCGATGTTGCTGATCAGCGCCGCCAGATCCGCAGTGCCGAGGACAGGGGTGCGGACACTCAGTCGCAGCCGGGTCTGATCCGAACTGCTGAAGCGAGTAAATATACCTGTTTTTGACTCCTGGGCGGCTTTCCAGCGGTGTGTGAGCTGATCGAGGCCGTCCGGTGAAAAGGTCATGTCGGCAGCTGTCGTCTGCTGTGTCAGCAACGACAGCAGGCTGTCGATTCCGATGACTTGCGGCAAGGTTTTAAGACCCTGTTGAAAAATGATCAGCTGTTGAACATCCTGGCGGTGGGTGAGCGGCAAGCCATCGGCGCGCTCAAGCATGAATTCAATCCGGTTGACCCCGCCGAAGGTACGGTCGATCTGCATGGTGTCACGGAACAACTGTTGATCTGCTTTCAAAAACCTGATCAGGTCGGTATTGTTGCTGATCTGTGGAATGCCGATGGCGGCAAACAGGACCGAAACCAGAGCCACCAGCAGGACTCTTCCCGGTTGGTTAATGGATAGATCAGCCAGTTTTGCCAGGATTCTGGGCAAAGGAAAAGAGGGTGTGTTTTGTTGCCCTAGCGGTTGCGGCAAAAAACTCAGAACAATCGGAACCAGCAGAAAACTGACAACGAACGATAAACAGATACCCGTTGCTGCGAAGCCGCCGAATAAACGGACTGCCGGAATATTGCTGAGCAACAGGGAGGCTAGCCCCATGGCCGTCGTCAGGGTGGTGAACAGGCAGGGACGAAACAGAGTCGTGACCACCTTGATGATGTGGTGATTTTTATCGTTGGTCAACGGGTTGCCGCGCAACCAGCTGCTGTAAAGATGGACGCTGGTCGTCACCGAAAGCACCATAACCACCGGTGGTAGCAGTGCGGTAATGGTATTCAGGGCAAATCCACCCAGACTGTAAAGAGCGATGGTCCAGCATAGACTGATGGCCATCACCGCAAGGGGCAGCAGCAATCCAGACAGGCGGCGGAAAAAAAACACCAGCAACAGGCTCAGAATGACCACCGCAAGGGGGATTGTCACCATCTGGTCACGCTGGATCAGGCGCGATACGGTCAGCTTTTGCAGCGGGATGCCGGTCAGTCGCAGATCAAGATCGGCGTGGACCTTGTTGATCAGAGCCTCAATGGTCGTCAGCGCCAGCTGTTGTTTGGCAATATCTGCACTCAGATCAACCAGAATCAGTGCCGTTTCCCGGTCAGGCGACAGGAGCATGGGAAGACCTGCCTCTGGGGTGGTCGGCGGTGGGACAACGGGAAAAAAGGGGGACATGATGGCGGCTGGTGATTGCCGCAGGAACGGTGTCGTAACACTGATAACCCCGTTGATGCCGGTCAGATCGCTCCTGATGTTGTGTATCCGCCTGATTTTTTCAGGGGACAACAGGTCATAAGCGGTCAGAGCGATAATCAAAAGTTCGTCATTACCGAAGCTCTTTCGAAAAGTATTGTAGTTCTGTTTTAACTGCGGGTCATGGGAAACCATGGAGCTGTTGTCATTTTCGATGTCAACGTGCAGGGCTGGGTAGATTGCTGATCCGGTCAGAATAAGGAGCAGCACCAGACAAAAGCTACGGCCTTTGCCGAGTTGATACGCAAGAAACGTCTCTGCGGCTGATCTGGTGCCTTCCCTGGGTCGGCTCATCCTGATGACTCCGGAGAAAAATGATTTGCTGACCGGGATCGGCCGGGGATCGTCTGCATGGAAAAGTAGGGGGGCAGGTTCTTGCTCAAGGGGGAATTAAGCAGGAGGCTGATCCCCAGGCCGCGTAGAAAAGAGGCTGTCCTGCCACGCCTGGTCCCCAGCCACATGCCCCGTGCCGCCCGGTTCGCGGCGACTCTAAAAGCGTTACGTCTGACATGATCATAGCTCTTCAGCAGCGTCTTGAGATCCTGTACATGATGAAAGTGCCTGATCAGGATATCGGCAAGAAATTCTGCGTCAGCAATGCCGGTATTCATCCCCTGACCACCAATCGGACTCATGACATGGGCAGCATCACCGCAGAGGATGATTCTCCCTGTAAAATAGTGGTTGCAGACAAAGCGATGAACGGTGAAGCGGTTGAGTCCTCCACAATCGGTCGGCAGTAGATCCAGACCGGAGCGTTGTTTTATCCCCATGATGAGGGTCGTGACGTCCGGCGTGCTCTGCTCCTGATCAAGTTGCAGAATCCAGCGCCGCCGCCTCTTCGGCAGGGGGAATGATTCCAGGGCCCCGGCGCGGTTAAAGTAGAGGTGAGCTTTGCTGCCGAAATCTGTCCGATCATGAAAGTCGGCCATGATAAACGAATGCGGGTAGCTTCTGGCCTTGATACAGGGAATTGCTGCCACGGTCCGGACGTCACTGCGATGGCCGTCACAACCAACCAGAACCCTGGTTTTCTGGAACTGATCATGGCTGCCATCAGGGAGTAACGCTACCTTGATGTGGTTCTGCTCTTCTTCCGCATTCAGGAAATGACAATGGCGCTGGACCCTGACGCTGCTGAAGTTTTTGAGATTTTCCTCAAGCAAAGAGATGGTTTTTGCCTGCGGCAGGGACAGGATGAAAGGATACTGTCCCGCCAGGGAGTTGAAGCGTAACTCGCCGCGGAGTTTTTTTTCTTCAAAAATCCTGGCGTGATCAATCTTGACGGCTTCATTGATAAAGGTCGCATCGAGACCAACCCGGGACAGGACTTCCAGACTCGGGGGGGTGATGCCGATGGCCATGGATTGCCGGGGTGCTGCCGTAGTTTTTTCTACCAGCAGGGTGCGGATGCCGCCTTGGCCGAGGAGGTTCGCCAGCACTAACCCCACCGGGCCGCCTCCAACAATGATGACGTCGTAATCGCCGGCAGTGCTCATCCGTCGTCCGGTTCCAACTGCAGCAACGCCAATTCAGCTGTCAGGCCGGGACCGAAGGCCATGGCCCCGATCATCTGAGTATGATCCGCCCGTGCAGCCGCGAGGATGTCATGCAGAACAAACAGGATGGTGGCGCTGCTCATGTTGCCGTAGCGCCTTAGAACGTCACGCGAGGCCGTGACCTGATCAGGTGCGAGCTGTAATCCTTCGGCTACTTTATCAACAATTGACTTCCCGCCCGGATGGATCGCCCAGGTATGAACATCTTCAATGCCCAGTTGGTGACGATCCAGCAGGGATTTGGTCAGTTCGGCGATGCCGGCGCCGATGATTTTGGGAACATAACTCGACAGGGAAATGTCAAAACCGTTATCACCGATGCTCCAGGCCATGGTATCGACCCCGGAGGGGATCAGGGCCGAGTGAAAATCGATGATGCGGCAGCTGTGACCAGTGGCTGGTGGGCGCGCAGCGACCAGCGCTGCTGCCGCGCCGTCAGCGAACAGCGCGTTGGCGAGCAGACTGTCTTCACTGCCGTTCAGCTGGAGATGCAGGCTGCAGAGTTCCAGACACATGACCAGGACCACCGCATCCGGATTGGCCCGGCAGAATTGGACCGCCATATTCAGGGCAGGAAATGCGGCGTAGCATCCCATGAAACCGAGGTGATAACGCTGGGTATTATCAGCCAGACCCAGTTCGCGACAGAGAATATAATCAATCCCCGGATTGAAAAAACCGGTACAGGATGCAGTAACAACGTGGGTGATGTCTTTAGCGGAAAAGCTGTCGCTGTGGTCAAGGACCTTATGCCCGAGTTCGGCCGCCAGGGTGCTTGCTTCTCTGGAATAAATGTCGTTGCGCTGCCGGGTTGTCGGTTGCGTTGCGGTAGCGTTTTCGGCGAAGGCAAAAAAGCCATCGCCCCAGTCCGGAATGACACTGTGGCGGGTATCGATGCCGGAGTGTCGATAAAGCATGCGGACCAGACGCTGGTCACGGGGATCCGTGGTCCATTCAAGCATCTGCGCGCCGACATCCTGTTGCTGATAGCTGTATGCCGGGACGACTGTTTGCGGTTGGTGCAGCCAGACCTGGGTCATGATTTACTCCTGGGTCGTTGGAATGTGGGCTGATGTCGGACTTCTATCAAGGGAGACTTTCGCTCTGAGCAGAAGGTCGTCCCTGACTCTGACTATCCCGATAAAGGATGGCGGATCCAGCTCGAATGACGCCAGCGAGAGGTCAAAGACCAGGGTCGCTTCAATGGCGGATGCATCGATGTGGGGTTCCGTGACTCTTGCGGTGATCGTTTGGGTGATATCACGAATCGTCAACGCGAAGGTTAATTCCTCCGGCATCTGGTCAAGCCGCCGCTCAGGTGTCGAAAGTCTGTCTGCAGTAAAAGCTTCGGCCTCTCCGGTGATCCGCGGAAAGGTCTGGGATTCGAACATCGCGCGCATCTCCCGGTCCCGTCTGCTGTTGCCGGTATCCATGGAGGCGACCGGGACGACAATAACGGGTATGCTGATCAGGTCATCAGTAACGATGATTTCGAAGGGTTCACAGGTCGCTGTCCCGGTAAAATCCTTCATCACTGTTTTCTGCACCTGGAAGGTGATGGTACAGTGGCCACGATAAGTCGACGTGGCAGCATTGGCTGCCAATGGTGCCATTAACATTGAGATCAACAACAAACAACACAACCGCGATTTCATCACCGGCACTCCCTTCGGGCTAGATGGATTATTTATCCTACTATGCTTGCAGTGGCGATGTAAGGGTGCCTTTGCCGCCGAAACCTTTTTCGAGGAGGAAGCCTTGGGAAAAAACATGAATGAGCGTCGACAATGATTCAGCAGCCCGACCCGGTGCAAGGATAGAGCTTCATGGTTACAAAGAATGAAGTTGTGGCATATTAGCGAAAAGTTCGGGAGGATATCATGCTTGGTGCTTTGCTTGGCGATATGGTAGGCAGTCGGTTTGAATGGCACAACTACAAGGGGAAGGATTTTGAGCTCTGTCACGCAGATTGCCGGGCCACGGATGATTCGGTGCTGACCATCGCTACGGCGCAGGCTTTGCTGGATCATATCCCCTTCGGCGCGGTCTATCGCTGCTGGTATCGCCGTTATCCCCATGCCGGTTACGGCGGCGGCTTTGCTGCCTGGGCACAAGGAGACAGTGCCACAGGCTACAACAGCTTCGGCAATGGCTCGGCCATGCGGGTGGCACCGGTGGGGTGGTACGGGAACACCCTGGACGAGGTGATGAGGTTGGCACGGCAGAGCGCTCTGCCGACCCATAATCATCCGGAAGGGATCAAGGGTGCACAGGCGGTTGCTGCGGCAATTTTTTTGGCACGACGTGGAGAGTCGAAGCAACAGCTGAAAAGCTGGATTGAAAAGACGTTTTCTTATGATCTGGCCATGACCCCGGATGATATCCGTCCCGATTATACTTTCGATGTCACCTGTCAGGGGTCGGTGCCTCAGGCGTTGGTCTGTTTTCTCCACAGCAGCGATGTTGAAGATGCCATCCGCACGGCAGTTTCCATCGGTGGCGATTCCGACACCATTGCCTGCATCAGCGGCAGTATTGCCGAGGCGTTCTATGGCGGTGTGCCGGGGGATCTGGTGCCATGGTGTATAAGTAAGCTTGATCAGTCGCAGCGTCAGGTGATGGAGCGTTTTCAGCGCAAGGTGATAGGATCAGCCTAAATCTGCAAAGTGGCGCCGACACTTGCCGAAAAAAAGCGGTCCCCGAAGCGTGCCGCCAGGGCCAGGGCGCCCCTGCGTCCGGTGCAATGGGAGGCGCCGATGTGGGTGACCTTCTCGCTTTGAAGACGATCCATGGTGGCCTTGAGCTGGGCTTCACCGCTGAACATCAGATGGGTGCCACCGACCACGGCATGAATACGCTTTTCACCGGTGACGGCGATGGCATGGTCGATAATATTGATCAGGCCGGCGTGGGCACAGCCAAGCAGGAGCACCAGCCCCTTGTCGGTGCGCACAAACAGGGAGAGATCATCCTCCAGCGGATCGCTGTCAAGTTTCCCTTCTGCAACCTCAATGACCAGCTTGGGGTCACCGGTTTCGTGTGGATTGGTCCGCGGAATACATCCCGAAAGAAGCAGGTTTTCAGCGATTTCAACGGGGTCTTGGGAGAGCTGAAAGTGGGCGCCAAGGTGCTCGAGTTCTTCTTGATCCCAGGCAATGCCGATCTTGCGTAACGGGCCGCCATGGCTGCTGAAACGGCGGGAGAACAGATCGGGGTGAGCGTAAACGGCCAGCGGGCCGGTTTTTTCCAGTACCAGCTTGAGCCCGCCGGTATGGTCAAAGTGGCCGTGACTGAGGATGATTCCATCCAGTCGGCGAAGGTCAATCCCGAGGCGTTCGGCATTGTTGATGATGGTTAATCCGCCGCCAGTATCAAACAGGTAATTGCCGTTGGTTGTTTCAACCAGACAACTGAAACCGTATTCCCCCAGCAGGCCGTAAGGAGAGGCTTTTTCGACCGAGTTTTCACAGAGAATTGTTAACTTGATGCTCATTGGCTCCTCCCGGAAATTCTACCTTTAAACAGGCAATTGTCCACGGAAAACACAGAATACACAAACAAAATTGGATCCTGCGACTTCGCGCAGGATGACAAAGAAAAAAGTTTATAGAAAAAAACTACCCGTCATTCTGCGCGTAGCGAAGCGCAGTCGCAGAATCCATCTCCTGTATTGTGCTTTACTGGTGTCGACTAGGGAGTCAGGCTTATCTTTTCCGAGTCTTTCCGCGTTACTCCGTGCACCAAAGATTCGTGTTTAAGGTTGATATTGTTTTTTCAGCCATTCGATAAAGGGTTTGTCAGCGGGCAGAATACGATAGTTGTCGAGCTGGTCAAAAGGAACCCAGGCGTGATCGGCGACCTCCAGGTGCTTGATGGTTCCTCCGGCAAGTCGGCACAAAAAACCGTCGATCCTGACCGTCCCCCATTCGTAGGAATAATGGACGCTTTCGAGTAGCCGATCAATGTCAACCCGGATGTCGATTTCCTCGCGTAACTCACGGTGTAGCGCTGCGTGCGCGGCTTCCCCCGGTTCCAGTTTACCGCCGGGGAACTCCCAGTAGCCACCCAGCCGTTTATCCTCCGGGCGCAAGGTCAGTAGCACTTTGTGCTGATCAATAATGATGGCAGCACACACGATGGTGGTCCGCTCGGATGGTGTTGTGTTCATTCGCATACTTTTTCGTAAAAGGACGGGTTTGATGTGTCAGGTTTTTTGTTGGTGCTGCCAAACACTCTATGATAGAAACATCTTCCGTGACAATCCCGTTAATACAGGAGTTTTTTCATGTATCAAATTTCCGACAAAGGCCGCGGTGTGCGGCAGATGTTCGATGATATTTCCGGTCGTTACGATCTGCTCAATCGGGTTCTGTCGCTGGGTATTGATCGCCGCTGGCGGCGCTTTGCGGTCAGCCAGTTAAGTATTCCCAAAAATGGATTGGTTCTGGACATTGCGACCGGTACCTGTGATGTGGCTCTCGAGGTTGCTGCCCAGACCGATCCGTCCGTCAAGATTATCGGTGAGGATTTTACTCAAGGGATGCTGGTTCAGGGGCAGATCAAGCTGAAGCAATCCCCTTTTGGCGAGCGCATCATGCTGGTTAACGCGCCCTGTGAAGCAATTCCCCACCCGGATAATTGCTTTGATGGCGTCACTATCGCCTTCGGTATCCGCAACGTCGTTGATCGTGAGGCAGGCTTGCGTGAGATGGTACGGGTGCTTAAGCCCGGCGGACGGGCGGTGATTCTGGAGTTTTCCCATCCGAAAAACCAGCTTTTTCGTAGTATTTATTATTTTTACTTTCAAAAAGTGCTGCCGACCATCGGCGGGCTGCTGTCAAAGCGCAGTGCATATCAGTATCTGCCCGATTCGGTGCTCGAGTTTCCAGCGCAGAAGAACTTTGCCGCCATGATGACCGCGGCCGGTTTTGCGCGGGTACAGTATGTTGATCTGACTTATGGTATTGCGACTGTGTACGTGGGGGACAAGCCGCGGGAGTAGCAGGGTGCTCTTCGGTAGCTTGGTCGGATTATCAACATGATCTTGTGGAGGAGTTTTATGGAATTGCTTAATTGGGTAGGTGATCTGGTCTGGGGGCCACCAATGCTGCTGTTGCTGGTGGGAACGGGTGTCTTCCTCACGTTCAGGCTGCGGGGGTTGCAATTCACCAAGCTCTGGTACGCTCATAAGCTAATTTTTACCAAAGATCAAAAAAGCGAAGGTGATATTTCTCATTTTCAGGCGTTGACAACAGCTCTGGCGGCGACCATCGGGACCGGTAATATTGCCGGTGTCGCGACTGCTATTTTTCTCGGCGGGCCGGGAGCGGTGTTCTGGATGTGGATGACCGGTCTGGTGGGGATGGCGACCAAGTACTCTGAGGCTATCCTGGCAGTTAAATACCGGGTGACCGATTCCCGTGGGGAAATGTGTGGCGGACCCATGTACTATATTGAAAGGGGGCTGGGCTGGAAGTGGCTCGGAGTGCTTTTTGCGTTCTTTGGCGCTGCTGCCGCTTTTGGTATTGGTAATATGGTGCAGTCCAACTCCGTCGCCGCCGCGGTTACATCGACTTTTTCTGTATCTCCCACCATTACCGGGATTGTCCTGGCGGTGCTGACCGCCCTGGTGGTGTTGGGTGGAATTAAATCGATCGGTCGTGTAACCGCCTATCTGGTTCCTTTTATGGCGGCCATTTATGTGGCTGGCGGCCTGATCGTCGTGCTGATTAATGTTGCTGAAATTCCTGCTGCCTTTGGTGCCATCTTTGCCGGTGCTTTTGGCGGCGAGGCGGCTTTTGGTGGTGCCGTTGGTGCCGCTATTCGTTACGGCGTGGCGCGTGGCGTCTTTTCCAACGAAGCCGGCCTGGGCAGTGCTCCCATCGCTGCGGCCGCAGCAAGAACCGATTATCCCGGTCGTCAGGCCCTGGTCAGCATGACCCAGACCTTTATCGATACCATCGTTGTCTGCACCATTACCGCCCTCGCCATCCTCACCAGCGGAGCCTTGGCTACGGGCGAGACCGGTGCGGCATTGACCACGGCGGCCTTTAATGTCGGGTTGCCCGGCACTGGTGGAATTATTGTTGCTATCGGCATTATTCTCTTTGCTTATTCGACCATTCTTGGCTGGTGCTATTATGGTGAAAAATGCATGGAGTATCTGATTTCGGAAAAAGCGGTCATCTATTATCGAGTGGTCTTTGTGCTATTTGTCTTTGTTGGTGCTGTTGCCAAGCTTGATTTTGTCTGGACCTTCTCTGATGTCATGAACGGTTTGATGGCGGTACCCAACCTCATCGGCCTGCTCCTGTTAAGTGGTGTGGTCGTCGCCGAAACCCGCCACTTTCTCGAAAAGACCAGCGCTGAGCGGAAGTAGCACGGAACGCTGAACATATGCGCTAAGATTTCGCCCTCCAGACCTTCATGTTTGGAGGGCGAAATGGTTTTGAGAATAAATCGGCAGATGGTTTGTAGATTATTCCTGAAAAAATGATAATAGTTTAAGTATGTCAGGCAATCCTTTGTCTAAGGATAAACGTTTTGGGTTTCCTTGTCAGCAGTGCCCCCTAACCCAGGAGGATCTTATGCCACAGGAATACACCGTAAAAGAAGCATTGAAAATGGCGATTATGGCGAAAAAGAATCTGATGGATTTCTATCTGGAAGCGGCCAGGATTACCGACAACGAAAATGGCAAGAAGGTGTTTGCCCGGCTTGCTGGTGAGGTGTGTGACAACGCCAGGAAATTCTATCAATATTACACCTGGCAAGATCTGGGCAGCTTTGACGATCTGATGGGCCAGCCGCCTAAATCTGACTCAGTGATCCTGGCCGAACTGAGAAAAGCTCTGAATAAAGACATGCACGAGCGCAAAGCCAGGGAGTTGGCCCTGAAAGAAGAAGAGAGTATGGAAAAAACCTTTTTACAGGCGGCTAAACATATCATTGATCCGCAGGTCCGTGCCATTTTTAACGACGTGGCCAGGGATACCCGTATCCATTATGAGATCATCGCATCAGAATATTCCCGCACCATGGGAATGGTACATGAAAGTGATATGGATACCTACGTGCGCGAGTAAATTGGACGCCCATGACTCAGAACAATGGCCCCTGCAAAAACTATTCTGTTTGCGGGGGCTGTTGTTTATTCGGCCTCTTCTTTTTTGGCGGCTTCGGGTTGAAATAAAGAACCAAAGTCTCTGATCAGCTTTTCAGGTAGACCAAAGGTGCGTTTGAAAACGCCCAGCACAGTGTTAGAGATAGTGTTGATCGGGATGGCGCTGACAGAGGGATTCTCCGCTGGACCTTCGACATGGAAATAGGCGGTCAGCACCGCCCGATCTTCACCTGCCAGCAGCCAACCGGCAATAGGAATAGAGCTGACCACCTTGTCAACCGTGCGCAGGGGCATGACACCGAGGATCAGATCAAGGGTTTCATTCTTGAGATCGTGTTGGCCGACGATCGACATGTTCATCGCTTCACTGATGATTTTGAAGTCTTCGCTATAAACCAATCCGTTACTGAGTTGAACACTCCCCTCCATCAAGGTGAACGGCATTCCTTCGCGATCCATATCGGGCAGTCTGCCGCTGAAGATCTGTGAGACATTGAGCAGGGAGAAGATCTGTGCCAGTCCGCGGAATTTACGCAATGTGCCCTGGTGGATCTGAAAATAGGCACCGCCTCCGGCGTGTTCCCAGAACGTATCGCCGCCAGGGTCTCCTTCGAGATAAAAGTCACCGGTCAGGGGCCCACGGATCAAACCGGGACGATCAAACAAATCATGATGCACGATTGAAGCGTCGACGCCATTGAGGTGACCGGAAATTTTCAGCGGAGCGGCCAGATCATGACGGTTGTATTCGACCTTGGCGCGGACCCATCCGCCTCTGCTTTCAAAGGTTAAGGGATAGATCGAGAGAACCCCCTTATGGTCGATCAGGGTGGTGCGGGCATTGCTGAACTTCATGCCGCCAAGATTTCCCTCGCGGGCGCTGATCTGGATAATTATTGGCTCCTGCGGCGAGTCATCCGGGGTGCTCTCTGGTGATGTTCGGGGTGGACCGCGGAACAGATTGACAATGTCAAGGACGTTGGCCTTTTCACCATGAATCACCAGATTGGTCTGTGGTTGGCTAAAGTTCGTGACCCTGCCGAACACCGACGCCTGGGTCGATCCTTCCAGGGTGACGGTCACCGGCTCAAAAGAAATGCCGTGCTGATCGATCTCCAGTCGGCCGAGCAGGTTATGCAAGGTCAGATCAGGATTACGGAACACCAGATCCTGGGCCCGGGCGCTGCTAGCGGCAACTTCAAGTTTGAGTGCCGGATCGCTCCACCCCTGCATATCACCGTTGACCATGAACGCTGAATCCCCCAGTTTAGCCGGCAGCTGGTTGAAACGCAGGCCATGTCTGTCGATCTCTACTTCTCCTGAAACGCTATTGAGATCGCCGATCAGGGTGGTCAGGTGAGCGCCCCCTTCCGTCAGCAAGAGCTTGCCGTTCCAGCTGGTGTCATCCAGAAATAAATCGGCCGAGGCTTTGCCGGTGAGTTGCAGGCGTCTGAAGGTACGATTGATGGATGACAGGCTGGACAAGTCCAGATCGTCTGTAGTCAGGGCAACGCTCGGTACCTTATCCCAGGGACGTATCCTGGCCTTGCCGGAAATGTTGACGGGCTTAAGATTGACAGTAAAATGGTCAATCTCGATGCTGTCATGGTGATGCAGTTTGCCGCTGATCGTTACTCGTGCTGGTTGTGGGATTTCCTTGCTGTAGTAGGAGTCGAGGACAATACGACTGTCATCCAGAGTGGCACTCAGGGTGAAGGCGGGGGCATCAAGGGTTCCCTTGATGCCCATTGCCAGCTGTGCCGGTCCGGAGGCAGACCAGCCCTCCGGCAGGTTCAATCCGGTCAGCAGGTCCTCCACCAGGGGGGTTGCAATGGCTTCCAGCCGGAGGAAGGGTTCGGTAAAAAGCTGATCGATCAGGCCGTCGATCTGCAGGCTGCCAAGCTCGGTATGGATCCGAGTAGCGTCCAGAGTCAGGGTCGAGTTATGGAAGTTCCATTCCGATTCAATTGCACCAATTGACCAGGGTGCGGGATCTTTCCAGCTGATGTCAGAGATTTTGACCTGGCCATTAACCTGCAATGGAACAGTATGTTCGTCAGATTCAGGCCACTGATGGTCGATGCGCAGGCGTAGATGCTCGAGAAGTCCTGAAACTATCCCGGCCTGGGTCATGTGATTGATAGCGGCAAGATCCGCAGATGTGACAGTTAGATTACAGCTTTCCAGTAGAGCGCTGAGTTGTCGGGCTGGGGTATGTTGCAGACTAACATAGCCCCTGGCCGGGAAGCCCAGTAGTGTGCCGTCAAGCTGTTCAAGTATTTCAGCCTCCCTGGTAGATGTCCAGATCCCGTCGACATGAATCAATGGTATGCTGCTGCCGGCTCGGGTTACAGTGGTTGACACCTGGACCCCTTCAGCAGGGACGCCATCAAGGGTTAGCTTGATCCGCCCCGATTGGGCCAGTGCCGTTTGGATGTCGGTTACCTCGATGTCAGATCGGTGGCGACCTATTTGCAGATCCGCCTCCCAGTTAAGCTGACGCCAGTTGTCGCCGGTAAAGGGAGGCAGCATGGTTTCAAGGAGGAAATCGGCTTGTGTTTGCATCTCATGACCGGAAATAACCAGTTGCGAGGGGCGTTGCGCCTGCCAGTCATAGATAACCGCGTGGAGATTGGCCAGATGGACAAGCGACTCTCCTCGATCATAGATCCTGACTTCGGCATGTCTGACCGTCAGCATCCGGATGTCCAGTTCAAAGGGGTGGTCTTGGTTTATCGTTGTGGATGCCGGTGGTAGTTGTTGCTTCAGGGGTAAATGGAGAGCGGTTTTGGCCCCGAGGATTTCCACGTTTTTCAGGATGACTTGCCTGTTAAGTAACGGCCTTAAGGGGAGGGTCGCCCTGATTTGTGGAATCATCAGATGAAATTCCTGCTCAGTGCCGATTTCAACCTGATACAGCTCAATCGCCAGCCCCTGACGAAATTTGAGGGAGCCGGAACCGATACGCACTGGTTGTTGCAATACCGAACTGATCTGTTCCTCGAGGGCGTGGCGGTATTCTTCCAGTTCCAGGCGGCTGACATAAAGTAACAACAGGGCAATAGCGAGCAACCCGATCAGCAGCAGGGTGATGATAACGCGGGTTGCCGTTGTGATGATCGATCTCATCATAAATCTTTACCCCTGTTTCGCCCGAACAGCCCCATGCAAGACAACCAACACCAACTTTCATGATAGCCTGTCCAGGGTCGGTCAGCAAGGGACAATAGCTGCCAATAACCAGGGGGACCAGGGGGATATCTATGCTTTACTTGACTAAATCCCCCTGATAACATAACCCGCCCTTTGGCGGATGCCCATCCACCAGCCATTGTGTGGACCTTTTCTTCTTTCTTAAGATAAGTCAACGATAGGCCATGAAGATCAAGCGTCTGGACATTTTTGGATTTAAATCCTTTGTTGACAAGGTCTCCATTGAGTTTGAGACGGGGATTACCGGCATTGTCGGTCCTAATGGTTGCGGCAAGAGTAATATCCTTGATGCGATCCGCTGGGTGATGGGGGAGCAGAATGTCCGCCATCTGCGGGGTCGGATGATGGAAGATGTCATTTTTGGCGGTAGTGAAACCCGCAAGCCCACCGGTCTGGCTGAAGTTTCCGTGATCTTCGATAACAGCGACGGTAATTGCCCGGCGGCCTATAAGGATTTCGCCGAAATTATGGTCACCCGCAAATTATATCGCAGCGGCGACAGCGATTATCTGATCAACAAAACCCCCTGTCGGTTGCTGGATATTAATGAGTTGTTCATGGATACCGGTGTCGGGGCGCGCGCTTATTCGATTATTGAACAAGGGAAGGTAGGTGCTCTGGTCAGTGCCAAGCCGGAGGAACGGCGCAGCTTGATTGAAGAGGTGGCCGGGGTCACCAAATACAAGTCGCGCAAGAAAAGTGCCCTGCGCAAGATGGATGCAACGCGCCAGAACCTGATTCGCCTGGGTGATATTATTTCTGAAGTTCGGCGTCAGATCGGCAGCCTGCAGCGTCAGGCCGGCAAAGCGGAGAAATTTCGCGAGCTACGTCGTGAAGCGCGCCAGATTGAGCTCAGCCTCAGCGGTAATCGTCTGCGACGCCTTGATCAGGAGGTTGCCCTGCTGGAACAGCAGGAGAAAAGCGAGGCGGATGCCCTCGAACGGCTTGATGGCCAGTTGGAAACGGGGGAGCTGCGCCTGGAAGAACAACAGCTGCAACTTGCCGCAGCCGAAGGGGATTATCATCAGGCTCAACAACAGGAATACCAGGCGGGCGCTGATATTACCCGCCTGGAAGGTGAACTTGGGTTGCTTGAGCGCCAGCAGGAGCAGCTGCAGGAACAGGAACAGCAGGCACGCACCGAGCTGGAGCAATGCGCTCTGCGCCTGGCCGAGCTCGAGAGCGAAGCCTGTCAGTTACAGACGCAGCAGCAGGAGTCGAAGGATAGTCTGAGCGACCTTGAAGATAAAACCCGCAGCGCGGAAAAGGAACTTGATCACGTTATAGAACGCGATCGTCAGGCCAATGAGCGCTATGAGCAGAGCCGTCGGGCGTTGATGGAACAATTTGCCCAGGCCAGTCGACTGCAGAATCGCCGGGAGGAGATTGAGCGCCGGCTGACCGCGGAACAACAGCGCCAGCAGCAGCTGCACCAGGAACTGTCCCGGATTGATGAGCGCCAGGGGGAACTGGATGAACAGGTGCAGCAACTGGCCGGTCAGCGAATCGCTGTCAGTAGCAACATCGAATCGTTGCAGGAACAACAGCAGGGGCTGCAGGAAGAGCTTCAGGTGATAAAAAACAATCTGGAGCAGCAGCAGGCCGTGGTTCACGGTTGTCGTCAGGACCTTGCACAGTTGCGCTCACGTTATGAGTCCCTCGAAGAGTTGCAGCAGCGCCGTGAAGGCTGTGGTGAGGGGACGCGCGCATTGTTGACCGCAACCGCAGGTCGCCGGATTGTGGCTGACCTGTTGCGCGTTGATGCAGAACATGAACTTGCGGTAGAGAGCGTGTTGGGAGAGCGTTTGCAGGCGGTTCCATTAAGCCGGGGCGAGTCCCCGCTTATCAGCCTTGAGTTACTGCAGCAACAACAGGTGCGCGGTCTCATATTATTGACTCATCAGGGGGGTGCCGCGGACGGTGGTTCGCCGGGGGTTCCTTTGCTTGATCTGGTCTCCCCGGTTGAGGGTGCCGAACAGGTGATTGCGCAACTGCTCGGCGGCGTTTTTCTGGTTGATGCCGTGGCCGATCACCTTGAGCAGCCTCTTGCTGTCGGCGAGACATTGGTTGACCGGACCGGAACCTGTCTGGATTGGCGTGGCATATTATGTGGCGGTTCCATGGCGGCATCGGCAACGGGCCTGTTACGTCGCCAACGCCAATTGGAGGAACTGGTTGAGGGTATCGCCGAACTTGAGTCAAAACATCGCAGCCAGGAACGTGAACTGGAAGTGTACCAGGATCGTTTGAGCGAAACCGAAGAAGTACTGGCACAACGTCAGGGAGAAATCCACCGGTTAGAGCTGCAGTCTCTCGAGCTGGGTAAGGATCAGCAGGCTCTGGATAAGGAGCAGGATGGCCAGGCGCGCCGCCGGCAGCTTCTTTCCTTTGATCTGGAACAGATTGACGAAGCCCACAGCGGCCTGCTGGCAGAAATGGAAGAGTGCCTGGCCGGACGTGAAACGGCGTTGGCACAGCAGCAGGAACTTGAACACCAACAGCAGCACAACCAGCAGGAGCTAAGCTTGCTGCGTCAGGAGGTTGATCGTTGCCGGGAGACGCTGACTGGTTATCGGGTCGCTTTTGCCTCCCTTCAGCAGCAACGCCAGGCGGCAGATCAGACCCTCGGCCGGGTTGAGCGTCAGTGCCGGGAATTGCGTGAACGCCGGCAGAACCTTGAACAGCGTTTATCGCAGCAGGAGGCTTCGCGTTCGCAGCTACAACAGAGACAATCCCTGATTCGCGTTGAGCTGGATCAGCGTCTTGATGACCGGCAAGCACAGTTGCAACAGACGGTGTGCCTGCAGGAGGCCTATCAGCAGCTGCGTGAAGAGCTCGAAGAACAGCGTGAACAGCTGCGGCGTTTGCGTAGTGATGCCGAGGACGCACGCAGGACCGTTGCGCGCTTACAGTTGCGCCAGCGTGAACAGCACCTGGAGGCCGAGCATCTGTATCAGGGGGTACAGGAACGTTATGCGGTTGATCTGCGTTTGCATCAGGTCCCCCAGGCCACAACTGAGGAGCTTGAACGTCAGCAGCAACAGCTACAGCGCCTCCAACAGAAAATTGCCGAACTGGGCGAAGTGAACCTGATGGCGATTGAAGAGTATGAGGAACAGCAAAAGCGCTACGATTTTTTTATTGGCCAGCGGGATGATCTCAAGCAGTCGCTGGACGATCTGGAGAAGGCCATCGCCCAGATTAATCGTACGACCCGTCGGCGCTTCAAGGAAACTTTTGATCAGGCTAATGAGCTGTTTCGCCAGGTTTTCCCCCGGTTATTTCGGGGCGGTCAAGCTGAATTGCGACTGAACGACGAAAACGATCTGCTTGAAACCGGCATAGACATCATTGTCCAGCCCCCGGGCAAGCGGCTGCAGAATGTCAATCTGTTGTCCGGTGGAGAAAAAGCCCTGACGGCTGTTGCCTTGATTTTCTCATTGTTCCTGCTCAAACCGACACCCTTCTGTGTTCTCGATGAGGTTGATGCTCCGCTGGATGACGCTAATATCGATCGCTTCGCAGAAATGGTGCGCGAAATGACAGACCGCTCGCAATTTATTCTGATTACCCACAGCAAACGCACCATGAGCGTTGTTGACACCCTTTATGGCGTTACCATGCAGGAGCCCGGCGTGTCACGACTGGTCTCGGTGCGGATGAATGACTATGTACCGACCGTGCCGGATGAAGCAGGGCGTGCCGTTGCCGGGGTGTGATCGCCTCAGGAGAACAACCTATGTCGTTTAAAGTGGTTCTGAATCAGCTGTTGCACGAGGTCCCCGGTTCTCTCGGGGTGATCATCGTCGATTGGGAAGGGGAGGCCGTTGATCAGGCAACACGCCTCGGCGAGTATGATATCAAAATCCTGGGGGCCCATCACGGGATCATCCTGACCTTGTTGCGCGAGGCTCTGGAGCGCATGGGTTCCGATTGCCCTGAAGAGGTGATTATTCGTACGCAGCAGGGAACGACCTTGATTCAACCCCTGACCGAGGACTACCTGCTGATTTTGCAGTTACAGCAAGGGGCCCTGGTCGCCCGGGCGGCTCAGAAGTTGCGCCGTTGTGCCGAGTGCCTGTACGATGATATCGCCCTGTAGCGCCCCCTTGGGACACTGGTTTTCCGGCGGCCTGCATGAACTTTAACCTTGTTTGGAATAATGAATATGAGTTGGTACGATCTGATGGATAAGGTCAGGACCCTGACCGTTGATGATGTTCTGGAAAAGTTTACCGGTTTTATGGAACTGCTGGCTCAGTGGTTGGATACCCTGGGTGTTCCGCCGGAGCACCTGATGGTGGCGGTCTGGGGAATGCTGTACCTGATAGCGACGCTTATTGCGTTGCTGCTGGTCCTGTTGCTGCTGAAAATTGTCCGCCGCCCGCCAAAGAAAAAGAAACCTTCCCGGAAGCAGGTCGAACCGGAACCCGAGGTCGAACCTGAACCCGAGATCGAACCGGAACCCGAGGTCGAACCGGAACCCGAGGTCGAACCGGAACCCGAGGTCGAACCGGAACCCGAAGTCGAACCGGAACCCGAAGTCGAACCGGAACCCCGCCTGAGTCTGTTTGAGCGTCTGAAGCAGGGACTCTCAAAAACCCAGTCGTCCCTGGTTGGGCGGGTTGACAGCCTGCTGCGTGGGCGTACCGAGATTGACGAGGAGTTGCTTGAAGATCTTGAAGAGGTGCTGATTACCGCAGATCTCGGCATGAAAACCACCCAGCATCTGATTCAGGCCCTGGAAACGCGGCTGGCAGCAGGGAGATTAACAGATCCTGAACAGGTTCGTGAGCTCCTTAAAGCAGAGCTGAAGAAAATTCTTGCGCTGGAGTCACGGCCTGTCGATTTCAGTAGTGCTTCACCCTTTGTGATGATGGTTGTCGGGGTCAACGGTGTTGGCAAGACGACCACCATCGGCAAGTTGGCCAATCAACTCTCCCGGGCCGGGCATAAAGTCGTCCTGGGTGCCGGTGATACCTTCCGAGCGGCGGCGGCTGAGCAGCTTGAGGTTTGGGGCAAGCGTGCCGGGGTTGAGGTGATTCGTCATGCTGAAGGAGCTGATCCGGCGGCGGTGGCGTTTGATGCCGCGAAGGCGGCGGTGGCACGCAAGGCTGATATTCTACTGCTGGATACGGCCGGTCGCCTGCATACCAAGGTTAATCTGATGGAAGAGCTGAAAAAGGTGCGGCGGGTGCTTGATCGCGAGATCTCCGGCGCTCCCCATGAAATTCTCCTGGTCCTTGATGCCACGACCGGCCAGAATGCCTTGACCCAGGCGCGCATGTTTCATGAGGCCGTCGGTTTGGGCGGTATTGCTCTGACCAAGCTGGATGGAACAGCAAAAGGGGGGATTGTGGTTGCCATTGCGGCGGAGCTCAATGTTCCTGTCCGTTACGTTGGTATCGGGGAAAAGCTGGATGATTTGCGTCCGTTTGATGCCGATATGTTTGTCAGCGCCCTGTTTGAGCGTTCTTGATTGTTGTTGGATGTTGCACTATCAACTAAGGGGATGGTCGAAATGCAGAAGCTGGTTGACCTGGAACAATCTGTAGCGGTCTTGCTCGAACAACATCGTGCCCTGAAGCTCAACAACCGCCAGTTACAACAGGAAAAGCAGCGGTGGCTGGAAGAGAAACAGCAGCTGCTGACGCAGATCGATCGAATCCTTGCAGATTTAGATGATGTTGATGTGGAGGGAGCATGAGCGCACAGATTCAAATCAGGATCCAGGGGCGCATCTATACCCTGCGTAGTCATCAGTCGGAAGAACAAGTCCAGAAGGTTGTTGCTTTTGCGGAGAAAAAACTGGCAGAAACGGCCGCAGGCAGATCTGTCGACACGGTTGATCTGATGATCCTGACCCTGTTGAATCTGGCTGGAGAATATCTGCTGTTGCAGGAAAAAAAAGAGCAGGATGATCATGAGATAGTCCGACGACTGGGGCAACTCCAGGGTCAATTAACCCTGGAAATTGATGATAATTTTGGTTGCTAATCCCGAGCAATCCATTGTAATATCACCGTTGTTCTCGACTGTTGTCGGGTTGATTGATAGATCGTCGGAGCACTTGTTGTTTGAGTGTCGAACGAGAAGAAGTGATTGCTAGTCAAACCACCCCGGGTATTAAATGTGTCCCGGGAGCGGGTTGTGTGGTTTATATTTCATTGGCGCGCAGTATCCCGTTGCGGATAGATCTTATGAGTGCAAGTTGTCTTTCATAGCGGCTTTCTTCATACAGGTGGATGACAATTGTCGCTAGAGCGCTATTGCCGGTAAACTGCTTACATACCCGTTTTCCCCTCTCGTTGCTGACCCTCCTCCGGCGGAACCTTCCGGCCACACCTGCACCAATTCTGGATTTATTGGTTTAAGTGTATGGATAAAAGGGCGATCCGAGCACATATGCTCAAGCGTCGACGTGCCCTGTTGCCTGAGCAGGTGGCTCAATTGTCGCACCTGGCCCAGCAACAGTTGGTGGCGACGGAGCTGTTTTGTTCTGCTCAGCGTCTGGCCCTTTATAGCCCCATACATAATGAGACCGCAACGAGTGAGCTCTTTGTTGCTGCCGCTCGTCAGGGAAAACAGGTGTATTATCCGCGGGTTGTAAAAGAGGGGCTGTGCATGGTTGAGATTGACCGTCCGGAGCAGCTGGTGCCGGGGGCTTTTGGTGTCCTTGAGCCGGCTACCGATCTGCACAGCAGTCAGCAAGTGCCGGACGTGATCTTGATTCCGGGGGTAGCCTTTGATCGTCGGGGGCACCGTCTTGGTTACGGCCGGGGTTTTTATGATCGCTATCTGGCCTGTTGCTCTGATCGGGCGGTTCGGGTCGGCTTTTGCTACTCATTTCAATTGTGTGACGCATTACCCGTTGGAGCCCACGATCAGTCTCTGGATATTCTGGTGACAGATACCGAAACCATTACCTGGTGGCGTAGATTGCCAGGCTTAACATAGCCCTTAAAGGGGGAGGTTTTTATGCAAACAGAAATAATCACGATTGTGCTGGTTCTGGTAGCTCTGGCCGCCGGGGTTTTTTTGGGAATGTTGCTGCGTCGTAAACTCTCTGAGTCGACGGTCAACAGCGCCAAGGTTGTAGCCCAGAAAATTATCAGTGATGCCGGCAAAGAAGCGGAAACAATCACTAAAGAGGCAATTATCCAGGCCAAGGATCTGGTTCTTCAGGCCAAGACCGATTGGGAAAAAGAGGCACGTGAATTGCGCAAGGAGATTCACGCCAACGAGAATCGGCTGCAGCAGAAGGAAGAAAATCTTGATCGTAAGTTTGATCAGATGGAAAAGAAGAATGACGAGCTGGCCGTCAAGGAGAAGCAGTTGCGCCAGCTTGAGACAGAGCTGCAGGGAAAGATGGATGACACCGAAAAGTTACGGGCAGAACAGCAGACGCGCCTTGAAGCAATTTCCGGTTTGACCCAGGCCGAGGCCAAGCAGCAGTTGATTGATGGGATGTTGAGTGAAGCGCGCCATGATGCCGCCAAAAACATCAAACGCATCGAAGATGAGGCCCTGGAGACGGCTGACAAGAAAGCCAAAAAAATTATGGCCCTGGCGATTCAGCGTTATGCGGGCGATTTCGTAGCAGAAAAAACGGTCAGTGTGGTGCCGTTACCGTCCGATGAGATGAAGGGACGGATTATTGGTCGCGAGGGACGCAATATTCGCGCGATAGAGGCCGCTACCGGTATCGATCTGATCATTGATGATACCCCCGAGGCGGTTGTTATTTCCGGCTTCAATCCGGTGCGCCGTGAGGTGGCCCGCATCGCCCTTGAGCGGCTGATTGCCGATGGGCGGATTCATCCGGCCCGGATCGAGGAGTTGGTCGAGAAGGCGCGCGAAGAGGTAGACGAGGAGATCCGTCAGGCCGGTGAGCAGGCCACCTTCGATGTCGGTGTTCATGGGATTCACCCCGAAATTGTCAAGCTGCTTGGCATGCTTAAATACCGTACCTCCTACGGTCAGAATATTCTGGTTCATTCCATCGAGATGGCTTTCCTGTGCGGGATGATGGCTGCTGAATTGGGCCTGAACGTCAAGGAAGCCAAGCGTGCGGCCTTGTTGCACGATATCGGCAAGGCGGTCAGTCACGAACTGGAGGGATCCCATGCCGTCAATGGTGGGGAGCTGGCGCGCAAGTATGGGGAGTCGCCGGCTATTGTCCACGCGATTATGGCCCACCATGAGGATGAAAAGCCCGATTCGGTTCTCGCTATTCTGGTGCAGGCCGCTGATGCCCTGTCCGGCGCCCGTCCTGGTGCCCGGCGTGAGACCCTGGAAACTTATGTCAAACGTTTACGTGATCTCGAGCAGATCGGCACTTCTTTCTCCGGAGTTACCGGTTGTTTTGCTATCCAGGCCGGGCGTGAAATCCGCGTCATGGTGTCCAGTGATGAGGTGTCTGACGACTACTCTCACGTTCTGGCTAAGGACATTGCCGCCAAGATCGAACAGGAGATGACCTACCCGGGGCAGATTCGCGTCAATGTTATTCGTGAGACGCGGGCGGTTGAGTACGCCAAATAGTTTCTTTTGTTGTCGCTGCCGTCCTTCGCACAGGGCCTTTGGCTCCTGCGGCAACTGGTTTTGTCGCCATGGACGGCGACCAAAAGCGGTCATGGATGAGGAAAAATGTCCATTGACATAGGATTCCCGGTCCGGTGCTGAACCGTGACTTTTTGTTCATTCTTTCACCCTTTGTGGTGATGTCTTTCCGGCAGTTAGCTCTGATGCGGTCAGCTTTTACGTTGCCGATGCGAGGTTGTGATATTGAAGCTGTTGTTTGTTGGTGACATTGTCGGCCGCGCCGGAAGAAAGGCGCTGACTGATCACCTGAAAGGGGTGGTCAGTCATCATCAGATCGACCTGGTGATTGCCAATGGTGAGAATGCTGCTGCCGGCTATGGGCTGACCGGGCCGATTCTTAAGGAGCTTTTTGCCTGCGGTATTGATGTGGTCACGTCCGGTAATCATATCTGGGACAAGAAGGAGATCATCCCGATTCTTGATCGGGAACATCGCCTGTTGCGCCCTGCCAACTATCCACCGGGACTGCCGGGTCGGGGGACAGGTGTTTATGAAACCGCCGGCGGGATCAGGGTTGGGGTCTGCAATCTGGAGGGTCGGGTCTTCATGAAAGGCCTCGATTGTCCATTTCGCGCCGCTGATCTGCTCATTGATGAGTTGCGCCAGGCCACCTCGATTATTCTGGTGGATTTTCATGCTGAAGCAACCAGCGAAAAGCAGGCCCTCGGTTATTATCTCGACGGCAGGGTCAGCGCCGTCATCGGCACCCATACCCACGTGCAGACCGCGGATGAGGTTATCCTCGCCGGAGGTACCGGCTTTTTGACCGACGTCGGTATGTCGGGTAGCCAGGATGCTGTTATTGGAAACGAAAAGGATGCAGCGCTGGAACGTTTCCTGTCGCAGATGCCGATACGTCTCGAGGTTGCTAAAAATGATCCACAGCTGTCAGCGGTTGTTCTGACCATTGATGAAGACAGTGGGCGCTGTACTCAGATTGAGCGTATCCAGGCGCGATTCTGATCGGCCAGGTGATGTTTCCCCGCCGACATTAACCCGGAAGGTAAGTCTCTACACAGGTAAAGCAGGGTAGCCATGATCAAAAATTTTGTGAAAGAACTACAATGGCGCGGCATGATTCACGATATCACGCCCGGGACCGAAGATCAGCTTCAGAAGGAGATGACCACGGCCTATGTCGGCATTGATCCGACCGCGGACTCTCTCCACATCGGCCATCTGGTCAGCGTCATGATGCTCAAGCATTTTCAACGTGCCGGCCACAAACCGATTGTTCTGGTTGGTGGGGCAACCGGTATGATCGGTGACCCGTCGATGAAATCAGCTGAACGCAATCTGCTTGATGAACAGACCCTTGAGCACAATGTTGATTGCCTTAAGGGACAACTCTCGAAGTTTCTGGATTTTGAGTCTGACCACCCCAATGCTGCCGAAATGGTCAATAACTATGACTGGATGAAGAATTTCGGTTTCCTCGAGTTTATCCGTGAT
>NZ_JACWUN010000015.1:0-40000 GCF_014773365.1 Pelovirga terrestris | reverse complement strand
TAGTCCACGCCGTAAACGATGGGTACTAGGTGTTGCGGGTAACCACTCCTGCAGTGCCGCAGCTAACGCATTAAGTACCCCGCCTGGGGAGTACGGCCGCAAGGCTAAAACTCAAAGGAATTGACGGGGGCCCGCACAAGCGGTGGAGCATGTGGTTTAATTCGACGCAACGCGAAGAACCTTACCTGGGTTTGACATCCCGATCGTACGTTATGGAAACATAGTGGTCAGTTTGGCTGGATCGGTGACAGGTGCTGCATGGCTGTCGTCAGCTCGTGTCGTGAGATGTTGGGTTAAGTCCCGCAACGAGCGCAACCCTTATCCTTAGTTGCCATCATTTAGTTGGGCACTCTAGGGAGACTGCCGGTGTTAAACCGGAGGAAGGTGGGGATGACGTCAAGTCCTCATGGCCCTTATATCCAGGGCTACACACGTGCTACAATGGCCGGTACAAAGGGCAGCAAGACCGCGAGGTGGAGCTAATCCCATAAAGCCGGTCTCAGTTCGGATTGGAGTCTGCAACTCGACTCCATGAAGTTGGAATCGCTAGTAATCGTGGATCAGCATGCCACGGTGAATACGTTCCCGGGCCTTGTACACACCGCCCGTCACACCACGGGAGTCTGTTGTACCGGAAACCGGTGGGCTAACCCGCAAGGGGAGCAGCCGTTTATGGTATGGCCGGTAACTGGGGTGAAGTCGTAACAAGGTATCCGTACCGGAAGGTGCGGATGGATCACCTCCTTTCTAAGGAGCCTGCCTTTGCAGCAATGCAAAGGACAGAGCTTAATTCTTACAAGTTCTTTAGTCTGCTATTTAGTTTTGAAAGACCTGGCCTCTCATTGAGAGGTTTTGTGTTCTTTGACAGCAAATAAATACGAATTTATGTGTGGATGTGGGCTAGTAGCTCAGCTGGCTAGAGCACACGACTGATAATCGTGAGGTCGGAGGTTCAAGTCCTCCCTGGCCCACCAAAATCAGAAGTCTGATATTTCAGATTTGAGATTTGAAATTTGAGATTTAAGATGGGGGTGTAGCTCAGTTGGGAGAGCGCCTGCCTTGCAAGCAGGAGGTCATCGGTTCGATCCCGTTCACCTCCACCAGAAATTCGTTAATTGATTTATTTGTTCTTTGACAATTGCATATGACTGATAGATTTAGAAAAGACTGTTGTTTTTTTGTGATGAGAAAGCAGCAGGGCGAGCGATAACGTAAAGGCAAGACGTAACAAATTATTAGTAAGAGACTAGATATGGTCAAGCTAATAAGGGCGTACGGTGGATGCCTTGGTATCGGGAGGCGATGAAGGACGTGGTAAGCTGCGAAAAGCTTCGGGGAGCCGCTAAACAGGCTTTGATCCGGAGATATCCGAATGGGGAAACCCGGCAGGGATGATACCCTGTCATCATTCACTGAATACATAGGTGAATGAGGCGAACGCAGGGAACTGAAACATCTAAGTACCTGCAGGAGAAGAAATCAATTGAGATTCCGTCAGTAGCGGCGAGCGAACGCGGATTAGCCCAAACCAGAGCGACTACGGTTGCTTTGGGGTTGTGGGGCCCCGACATGGGATTGGTGATGGGTAGCAGAAGGCTCTGGAAAGTGCCGTCGTAGAGGGTGATAGCCCCGTATGCGAAACCTTGATCCACCCTAGGGTGTCCCCGAGTACCACGAGACACGAGAAATCTTGTGGGAAGCTGGGAGGACCATCTTCCAAGGCTAAATACTCCCCGATGACCGATAGTGCATAGTACCGTGAGGGAAAGGTGAAAAGAACTGCGATGAGCAGAGTGAAATAGACCCTGAAACCGTATGCCTACAAGCAGTGGGAGCCCTATGTCTTCGGACAGGGTGACCGCGTGCCTTTTGCATAATGAGTCAGCGAGTTACGCTCAGCAGCGAGGTTAAGCCGTTAGGTGGAGCCGTAGCGAAAGCGAGTCTGAATAGGGCGTTTTAGTTGCTGGGAGTAGACCCGAAACCGAGTGATCTATCCATGGGCAGGGTGAAGCGTCGGTAACACGTCGTGGAGGCCCGAACCCACTTAGGTTGAAAACTGAGGGGATGACCTGTGGATAGGAGTGAAAGGCTAATCAAACTCGGAGATAGCTGGTTCTCCCCGAAATATATTTAGGTATAGCCTCGTACGAATCGTCCCGGAGGTAGAGCACTGAATGGGCTAGGGCCCTCACCAGGGTACCAAACCTAATCAAACTCCGAATACCGGGAACGTCTATACGGGAGTCAGACGGCGGGTGATAAGGTCCGTCGTCGAAAGGGAAACAACCCAGATCGCCAGCTAAGGTCCCTAAATCTGTGCTAAGTGGGAAAGGTTGTGGGAATGCATAAACAACCAGGAGGTTGGCTTAGAAGCAGCCATCCTTTAAAGAAAGCGTAATAGCTCACTGGTCGAGTGAGCCTGCGCCGAAAATGTAACGGGGCTCAAGCACAGTACCGAAGCTGCGGATTTAATCCTAGAGATTAAGTGGTAGGGGAGCATTGTAGCAACCGCTGAAGGTGTACCGTAAGGAGCGCTGGAGGAACTACAAGAGCTTATGCTGACATGAGTAGCGAAAATGCGGGTGAGAAACCCGCACACCGTAAGCCCAAGGTTTCCTTTGTAAAGGTAATCTGCGAAGGGTTAGTCGGCCCCTAAGGCGAGGGCGAAAGCCGTAGTCGATGGGAAACAGGTTAATATTCCTGTACCTCTGGTAACTGCGATGGGGTGACGGAGAAGGGTAGGCCATCCGGGTGTTGGACGTCCCGGTTTAAGCGTGTAGGCGGGGAAGGCAGGCAAATCCGCTTTCCTATTTAAAACGCTAAGGCGCGATGACGAGAGCTTTAAGCTCACAAAGTGGTTGATCCCATGCTTCCAAGAAAAGCCTCTAAGCTTCAGGTTATTAGAGACCGTACCGAAAACCGACTCAGGTGGGCGAGCAGAATATGCTAAGGTGATTGAGATAACTCTGGTTAAGGAACTCGGCAAAATGACACCGTAACTTCGGGAGAAGGTGTGCCTCCGTTAGGTGAAGGGACTTGCTCCCCGAGCCGAAGGGGGTCGCAGAGAAATGGCGGTAGCGACTGTTTACTAAAAACACAGCACTCTGCAAACTCGTAAGAGGACGTATAGGGTGTGACGCCTGCCCGGTGCCGGAAGGTTAAGGGGATGTGTTAGCGCAAGCGAAGCATTGAACCGAAGCCCCGGTAAACGGCGGCCGTAACTATAACGGTCCTAAGGTAGCGAAATTCCTTGTCGGGTAAGTTCCGACCTGCACGAATGGCGTAACGACTTCCGCACTGTCTCAACCAGGGACTCAGCGAAATTGAATTGGCGGTGAAGATGCCGTCTACCCGCGGCAAGACGGAAAGACCCCGTGAACCTTTACTATAGCTTGGCAGTGATATTCGGGACAGCATGTGTAGGATAGGTGGGAGACTTTGAAGCTGGCACGCTAGTGTCGGTGGAGTCGCCCTTGAAATACCACCCTTGTTCTTCTGGATATCTAACCTAGGCCCGTGATCCGGGTCGGGGACACTGCCTGGTGGGTAGTTTGACTGGGGCGGTCGCCTCCCAAAGTGTAACGGAGGCGCGCGAAGGTTCCCTCAGGCTGATTGGAAACCAGCCGTAGAGTGCAAAGGCATAAGGGAGCTTGACTGCGAGACATACAGGTCGAGCAGGTGCGAAAGCAGGTCTTAGTGATCCGGTGGTTCTGTATGGAAGGGCCATCGCTCAACGGATAAAAGGTACTCCGGGGATAACAGGCTTATCTCCCCCAAGAGTTCACATCGACGGGGAGGTTTGGCACCTCGATGTCGGCTCATCACATCCTGGGGCTGAAGTCGGTCCCAAGGGTTTGGCTGTTCGCCAATTAAAGTGGTACGCGAGCTGGGTTTAAAACGTCGTGAGACAGTTTGGTCCCTATCTGCCGTGGGCGTAGGAGATTTGAGAGGATCTGTTCCTAGTACGAGAGGACCGGAATGGACGAACCACTAGTGTTCCTGTTGTCACGCCAGTGGCATGGCAGGGTAGCTACGTTCGGAAAGGATAACCGCTGAAAGCATCTAAGCGGGAAGCCAACCTCAAGACGAGATCTCCCTGGGGTTAGTCCCCCCTGAAGGTCCGTTGGAGACGACAACGTTGATAGGCCGGGTGTGTACGCACAGCAATGTGTTCAGCTGACCGGTACTAATTGACCGTGAGGCTTGACCATAACTAGTTTTTTATAGGGAAAGGGGAGGTTCGCCTCCCCTGACCCCCTTAACGTAAAATGTTACGAACGTTCTTCGCCATCAGATCAGTCATAAGCGATTCGAAAACCCAGTTTTACGGTTTTCGGTGGCTATAGCGTAGGGGTCACACCTGTTCCCATCCCGAACACAGAAGTTAAGTCCTACCGCGCCGATGATACTGCATTGGAAACGATGTGGGAAAGTAGGTCGCCGCCGAAATTAATAGCAAAAAGCCCTCCTGTTTATGGAGGGCTTTTTTTTTGACTTTTAACTGGTTTTTGTCTGGATACTCAGTCGGGATTGATCTGATAGTATTTGATCTTTCTGTGTAGATTGGAACGTTCCAGACCGATTTCCTCGGCGGTGCGCGATATATTCCAGCTGTTCTTCTTTAACTTTTCAATCAGAAACTGTTCTTCAAAAATTTCCTTTGCCTCTTTATACGAATCCGGCAAGTCTTCTACCAGCGTTACGGAAAGATGACCGGTAGTTGCAATATTGCTGATGTCCTGAGGCAGATCAGAGGGTTTTATTTCTGTTCCCGGGGTCATAATCACCAGGCGTTCAATCAGGTTTTTGAGCTCTCTGACGTTTCCAGGCCAATCGTAAGCCTGCATGCATTGCTGTGCCTCTGCGCTGATCGTTTTGTTTTCCCGGCTCTCTTTACTGCAGAAAAAATGTAAAAAATGGTTACACAGCAGGGGAATATCTTCTTTCCGGTGGCGCAGGGACGGTACTACAAAAGGCAAAACATTAAGGCGGAAATAAAGGTCTTCACGGAAGTTGCCGTTTTTTATCTCCTCCGTCAGCACCTTGTTGGTCGCCGCAATCACGCGTACATCAACTTCGATAGTACGGTTACCACCTACCCGCTCAAACTTGTGTTCCTGCAGGATCCGCAAAATTTTAGCCTGGGTTTTCAGGCTCATATCGCCGATTTCGTCAAGAAACAGGGTGCCGCCGTTGGCCTGATCGAACTTTCCACGTCGCGCCGCTGTGGCTCCGGTAAAGGAGCCCTTTTCATGGCCAAACAGTTCGGATTCAATCAGCTCTTCGGGGATCGCCGCACAATTCACTTCGACAAAAGGCTTGTCACTCCGGCCTGATTGCTGATGAATGGCACGTGCTACCAGCTCCTTACCGGTACCATTTTCTCCGGTAATCAATACCCAGCCGGAACTGGGCGCAGCAACCTTGATTTGTTCTTTAAGTTTTTTTATTGCCTGGCTTTCACCGATCATCTGATAGTCACGCGCCAATTTTTCTTTCAGGGCGTTATTCTCGGCGACCAGCTGGCCGATTTTCAGGGCGTTTTCAATAGAGAGCAGGACTTTTTCCAATGACAGTGGTTTTTCGATAAAATCGAAGGCACCAAGACGCGTTGCCTTGATAGCGGTTTCAATTGTTCCGTGTCCGCTCATCATGACCACCAGTTGGTGGGGTCTGGTTTGTTTGATTCTTTTTAAGGTTTCCAGACCGTCAATGCCGGGCATCCAGATATCAAGCAGAATCAGATCGGGATCTTCGACATTTATTATCTGCAGACATTGTTCACCATTGGCGGCAAAGGTGGTTTTAAAGCCTTCATCCTTCAGGATGCCTTCCAGGCTTTGACGGATACTTTCTTCATCATCAACGATAAGAATATGTTTCATCAGTGGTTCTTCCTGTCAGGCAGTGATCAGACGTTATCATCTGCCGGTAATTCAATAATAAACTGGGTGCCCTGTGGCTCATTATCTTTCACCCGGATATAGCCGTTGTGGTCGGCAACAATGGTAGAAACAATAGCAAGACCGAGACCTGTACCGGTTTTTTTAGTAGAAAAGTATGGCTCAAACAGGCGTGGCTTGTTCAGTGCCGGGATGCCACAGCCGGTGTCAGATACCGTCAGGGTAATTAAGTTGATTTCCTGGTTATAGCTGGTGCCCAGCGTAATGGACCCGCTGGAAGGGGTTGCGCTGACAGCATTTTCCAGCAGATTGATCAGCACACGCTTGATTTGCTCACGGTCAAATTTACTGTTGGGCAGATTGCCGTCAAGGAGCGTGTCAAATCTGATATCTTTATGAGCCTGGCGATAGAGGGTCAGACATTCCAGGATAATATCATTCAGGTTGTTCAGGGTGGGATTGGTGGCCGGCATGCGGGCAAAGTTGGAAAACTCATTGACAAGATTCTTCAACTCATCCACCTGCTTGCTGATCATGCTGGTACACTCGTCAAAAACATCGTCCTCGGCATTAAAACGATCAAGATAACGGCGGCGCAGACGCTGCGCTGAGAGCTGGATAGGGGTCAACGGGTTTTTAATTTCGTGGGCAATGCGGCGCGCCACTTCGCGCCAGGCTGCCATGCGTTGGGCCTTGTATAATTGCGTCAGGTCATCAAAAACAACAACAGTTCCCATGAAATTATTGTCATTGTCCCGTAGCGTGGTCAGGTTGATCATCAGGGTGTATTTTTCATCACCAATGGGAATGGTCATGTGTTGACGTACCGTGCCTTTTTCTGAATAGAAGAGATCTTTGAGAAGGGTCATGATCTGTGGCATATACATAGTGGGAATGACTTCTCGAAAATCCCTGCCAAGGACCTTGTCTGCTTTCATGTGCAGCAGATTTTCCGCCGATTTATTCACCGTGGTCAAACAGCCATGGCGATCAATGGAAATAACCCCGGCAGTGACGTTCGCCAGAACAATCTCCATATAGTTCCGGCGACGGTCAAGTTCAAGGTTGGAGCGCTTAAGCTCCAGGTTGGCGGCGTTGATTTCCTGGCGACCATAGCGTAAATCACCAGTCATTTTGTTAAAGGCCTGAACCAGGGCGCCAATTTCGTCAGTACTGGTGGTTTCCAGCTGGATGTCAAGATCGCCCGATGCCACCCTGGTTGTCGCACTGACCAGCTCCTGAATCGGCACGGTAATACCGCGGGCCAGGTGAAATCCGAACCAGGTGGCCAGGAACATGATGATCAGGGCGATCAGCAGCAAAACAATGACATAGCTCTGTTGAATCTGCCCCTTGATCGATCGGGTGGTTTTATACTGTTCAACCGAACTGGCAATCTCCTTCATTTTGACGATGAGGGAGTAGGGAACATAGTAATTTACCACCACGACCCCGACGATATCTTTCGGATCCCAGTTTGATTGTACCGGCACAATACCACGGATCAGGTCGGCCTGCCCAACCGTCGTGATCTGGGAAAAACGGATACCCTGCAGACCTTCCCGTACCGGGTCTGAGGTCGCCGGGGTGATGTCGAAAATCGGCAGCTTCGGGTTGGCGACTCGCACCAGTTCTTCGTGAGTGGCCGAAAATACCTCAACAATACCAAGATTGTATTCTTCCTGTTTCTCCTTGATCAGTTCACGCAATTGCGGCAGGTTCTCCTCATTGAGCAGACGCTCGCGGCGGATTCGTTGACTCAACTGATCAGCGTAATAAAGGGCGTTGGCTTCTGAATTGCGGTAGTAGGTTTGCGCAACTTCCAGGGATTCATCCAGGGCCATCTCGACCTGGGTGCTGAACCAGTTATCAATACTGTTGCGAATGAAACCGGCAGATACAAAAAAGAGTAACAGGGTTGGAATCAGCGAGAGCGCAATAAAAGCGCCGACCAGTTTACTGCGCAGTTTGGCGCCGGGAACTCCGCGGCGGCGCTCCAGCAGCAGCTTGAACAGGTTGCGAAAGATCAGAAATAAAAACAGCAGGATCAGCAGGATATTTAGATTGATCACAGCCAGGGCAATGATGCTGTTGCTGATCGGTAGCTGTGATGTCAGATCGACCAGATGCACTTCAAGTTGGGGGATAAGCAGGAGCAGTACGAGCGCTAAAAGGATTGCAACCCAGTCACGACTTTTGCGACGGGGTTTAGGTGTTTCGTCAGAATGTGGGTCGGGAGTTGTCATGCAAGCCTGCCTCATTGAATCATTATCGCTGCGCTTGCTGATTTTAGAGAATGCGTGCGGACAACACAAGCATGATAGGCCGTTTTAGCCGGATAAAAAAAGAGCGGCCGGATGCGGGCCGCTCTTTTGGCGATTTGCCTTTGGTGAGTGGTTTATGCTTTGTTGAACACCAGTTCGTTAGCGCGGGCACCTGAAAAAACGCGCTGGGCTTCGCGCAGGGCCTCTTCAGTAAAATCGACATAAACCCAATGGTCCGGATGATTCTCAATCAGCCTGACCATTTTAGCGTTAAGATCATGGCCGGCCTTAAATGCACGGATATGGCCAAGGAGCGGTGACCCCAGCAGACTGAAATCGCCCATAGCGTCAAGGATTTTATGACGGACAAACTCGTTATGGTAGCGTAACCCTTCCGGATTCATTACCCCATTGGCGTCAACCACCACCGCATTTTCAAGAGAACCGCCACGGGCCAGACCGTTAGCTTTGAGGTATTCTACCTCATGAAGAAAACCAAAGGTGCGGGATGAGGCAATCTCTTTACAAAAAGTTTCGGTGTCAAATTTGAAACTGTGATTCTGTACCGAAATAGCCGGGTGATCAAAGGCGATATCAAAAGTGATTCTGAAAAAACGTGAGGGGATGAGGCTGATCCGTTTTTCCCCTTCAATAATTTCCAGTGGTTTACGAATCGCAATAAATTTCCGTGGTTCGCCCAGAGTGGTAAATCCCACCTGTTGAAATTCACGTACAAAATGGGCAGCACTGCCATCCAATACCGGTACTTCCGGACCATCGATGTCGATATGGAGATTGTCGATAGAAAAAGCGGCAAGTGCGGCCATCAGATGTTCGATGGTCGATACCGTGACCCCATTGTGCCCGATAACGGTCGCCATGCGGGTATCAACAACATTTTTTGAACAGGCTTTGATACTGACATGTGTGTCACCATCAGTGCGATGGAAAATAATACCGGTATTGGCCGTTGCCGGGCGCAGGCGCATATTAATGCGCGCACCGCTATGCAAACCGATTCCGGAGATGTTGACGTTTTTGGCGAGGGTGCGTTGAAAAATCATTTGGTTTCCGATCTGCTGTATAGGTACACCATTTAACCTGGCCCTAACATAAAGCAAGAGTTGTGCCACTTTTATAGTGATTCAACATGCTGAAATTATTAGAGTCTGATGTGCGGTTTTTTTAAAGTGTGGCAGGGCCGGGATGAAATCAGGGATTTGCTGTGGTGATTATGCCACAGTCAACCGATCAAGACCGGCGATCACAGTCGGCCCGATCTTAAGATAGCGATGGCCAGTCCGAAACCGAGAAAGCCGGCAACCGAATAACCAAATAAACCAATAACCGGGAATCCCATCAGGCTTGGACCTTTATCGATCTGCATAACGACGGATGAACCGATAATCAACGCGGCAATCACCATGCTGAAGGATATCCGGTTGGTTGATTTTTCCAGATCAGTAACCAGCCGCTCCAGACCCCGGTGCTCCAGATCTATTTTGAATTGATTACGATTGATGCGATTGATGAATTCCTTGATGTCTTTTGGCAGACTTTTACCCAGGGCGTGATATTCGCGGATTGTACCGGCAATATCCTTAGTCATATTGCCGGGCGAGTAGCGTTTTTTGACGATCTCTTCGGCAAAAGGCCGTAGTTGCTCAACCATGTTGAAGTGCGGATCGAGCTGTCTGCCAATTCCCTCCATGGCAATCAGCGAACGTGACAGCAGCATGAGATTGGGTGGAAACTTGATCTGATAGTGCGAAAGAATCTGGATAAAATCGAACAGCAGTTTGCCGACCTTAATGTCCTGTAACAGGGTGTCGTAATAGTCATCGATGAATTCAGCCAGGTCATGACGCAGGTTTTTCCGGCTTGATTCATCGTTGAGATCCCCCGAATATAATAACTGCGTGATAATCTGGTCGGCGTCACGGTGCAATATGGCCAGGAGCAGTTCGGTGAGGTGAATTTTAAGTTCATCGTCCAACCGTCCAACCATGCCGAAGTCGAAGATACAGATGACATCATCTTCCAGAATATGCAGATTGCCGGGATGAGGATCGGCATGAAACAGACCGAATTGAAAAACCTGCTTAAGGAAACTGTTCGCTCCGCGCCGGGCAATCAGTTTAAGATCGTGCCCGCCCCGGGTTAATTCATCAAAGTTGGAGATCTTGATCCCGGAGACATATTCCATTGTCAGGACGGTATGACCGGTATAGTCCCAGTAGACGGTAGGGATCCGTATCGTTTCGTCATCCTCAAAGTTTTTTCGAAAGCGATCAATCGTTCGTCCTTCTCGGGAAAAATCGAGTTCACGCTGAATGGAACGACGGAACTCCTTGACGAGCCCCACCGGATCGTACATGTCAGCACCCGGCAGATGCTTGTTGGCCAGATAGGCCAGCCCCATCATGATGTCCAGGTCAGTCATGATTACTGCCTCGATCCCTGGTCGCCGAACCTTGCAGACCACTTCCGTGCCATCTTTCAGCGTTGCCCGGTGAACCTGGGCCATGCTTGCGGTTGCCAGGGGCATCATCTCAAACAGGGCAAAGAGGTCTTCCGCCGGATAGCCAAGCTCGGAATGGATTTGCGCCTGGACTTCCTCAAGCGGCACCGGCGGAAGATGATCCTGGAGTTTTTTTAGCTCGTTAATGATATCTTCGGGAACCAGATCAGGGCGGGTAGACAGGAGCTGTCCGAGCTTGATGAAGGTTGGCCCCAACTCTTCGAGGGCGAGGCGAAAACGCGCCCCATGGGGAAGTCGTTGCAGATCCCGTGAGGTTGCTCCAAAGGTAACTGCGCGTTTGCCGAGCTGGATATAGTAGTCGATATTGAGCTGTTCGATAATGTGGCCGAAGCCATACTTGAACAGCACAGATAGAACCTGGCGGTAGCGCTTCAGCGACCGGACATTGCGGTTGAATCGATTAAAAGGCAACGTTTTCTGTCCTGTCGGCAGCCTATTGCTCAAGCGCTTTGAGTCTTTTCTCCAGGGCGTCCACCTTTTTTTTCAGGCTGTTAAGTTCTTCTTCTGTGACAACGCCCATCCGTTCTAGGGCCTTTTTAACCTCATCCTGTGCCACTGACTCCAGCTTGCTCTGATTCTCCTTGGCGGTTTGTTGTAGTTTGTCCAGGAGCTTTTTTCCCTCTTCTTCACTCAGGTTAAGCCGTTCCTTGAGCTCACCCACCAGCTCTTCTGCTTTTTTTTGTGACATGGACAGGGCGCCAAGACCGGTAAGTAAGGTTTTTTCGATGATTTCAATCATATTAATCTCCTTGCGACAGTTGGAACTGCTCCGTAGTTGTGTCTGATTATAGCAGTTGGGCAGGATGCTTCAACCTGGAACAGGGGTATATCATCCGGCGTAGCGATCCCGTTCCGAATAAATGCAACCACAGTATTGCTGGCGATAGAGGCCCATCTGCTTGGAAATCCTGATTCCTTCGTTCCAGCCCCGCCGATAATCCTCGTAGAAAAAGGTTAACCGGAATTCTGTTGCCAGCTGTCGGCCATACTCAACGATGGCATCATGCTGCTGGTAACGTGAGTAGAGCAAGGTTGTGGTAAAGGCTTCAGCCCCGATCTTGTGAGCCTGCTCGGCTGCCAGGCGCAAGCGCGACTGATAGCAATATTTGCAGCGCTCTTCGGGCTTCGAGGCGACCTGGGCGAGAAACTCATCGAGATGGTAGTTGTCATTAACCAACAGCGGCAGCTCGACCTGGCCGGCGTACTCGCGCGTGGTATCAAGACGCTTCCGAAATTCCTGATAGGGGTGAATATTGTGATTGTAAAAAAATCCCGTAACCTCATGTTCTTGCTGACGCAGCATGGTAACAGGATAAATGGCGCAGTTAGCACAGCAGATGTGGAGTAAAATGTTCATGGTTGTTATCTTCTTTTGGTATTGACCCTGCTCAGGTTGAGTAATCTATAGATCGCTGTTAATTTTTAAACCATTCCGGATCGGGCAATGCAAGCTTTTTCCAGACATTACGGACCAGGTTTCGCGCCGCTTGCGGCTTTTCCATCTGTCTGTAGCTCAAATCGCTCAACAATTGATGCAGGCTGTCGAGATCCTTGCGATAGTGTTGCAGGATCTGCACAAGCTGTTGGCGATCGCCGGGCAGATCGAAAGACGTTTTGCCCAGCTGGGAGCAGAGCAGCAACGCCTGCTCCAGTTCTTCCCCGTAACCGCTTAAGGGTTGGCCGTTCCCATCGATCATATCAAATTGACCAAGGAGTCTGGAGGTCACTTTTAGGGGCAACGTGATGTCATAGTGTAGCATGTCGGGATGGTCAAGAAAATACAGGTACTGATCCGGAAAGTTTGGAATGCCGTGGGTTTGTAATTGCTCTATGATCTGCTGTCTGACGTTTTTTGATGCCTGATGAGTTATTCTGTCTACCGGCCTATCTCTGTCTGCTTGAGGCTCAGACAACTGCAGGACACTGATTAATTGCCGGCGAAAATGCTCCGGTTCAGTAAAAACCAGGGACACCTCAGCCTGATCAGCGACTGCTTTAATCCGTGTTGGTTCCGTATTCAGCGGGGAGCGAGATAGCGATAAAGACAAACTGTGCCGGCTCTTGACGATTTCACGCAGATGAAAATATTCACATAACAGGGCCCACAGGGGATCATCACTAGCGATCTCGACCAGGGCGACAGGGCATTCAATCTGCAGGCGTTGGTGTGGCTGACAAATACCAAGAAGGTGAATCATCTGCCATTTCCAACGTGGCTGATCGGTTAGAATCTTGAAGTTGCGATGTGGCCACGAGGTGCGCAGTCGGGCACCAAACTGGGCTCTTTCGTTGCGGGAAATGGGGATCGAACTCAGCAGCCAGGCCGAGACGCTGCCCCGACAAAGGGTCTCCGGGGTGAGTGACAGCAGTGAGTCATAGTAGTATGCCGGCTGGGGCAATCCGGCAAGTTCCCGCGTAACAGCAGTGCCGGCCAACAGCAAGGGCGAGTCAGAAAGGATCGCTGTTAAGTTGGGGTTGGTGGCCGGTGTGCGGGGATACAGGAGCATGTCGGCATTTTCCATCGGACCGTTTCCCCTCACCGGATACCAGGAATCAAGAAGATTGCGCAGGCTTTTTTGCATGCGCTGGGGTGGTGTCGTCCAGCGCAACTGCTGCAGGCGCAACAGTAGATGATGGTAGCAGATGGCTGTTTCGTTGGGCAGGGACAGGGGTGCTCCCTCCCAGCGGTAGGCCAGACTGGTATTAAAAGGTTCGGGGGCGCGTGCCAGCGCTGTGATGACCACCTCACCAAGGTCTTCAGGTAGCAGGCTGTCAGGTAGCAGGCTGAACCGTAAGGCGGTGAGCAGTTGCAGCAGGAACAGACGGTTGGCCTCCAGCGCGCGCTGATCGACATCGAAGGCCATCCCTTCGAGCTCCTCGGCCCGCTGGCTGCGAAAGGCGTCGGTCAGGGCGGGTAAGGCAAGCTCTTCGGCAATATTAAACAGGTTGTGAAAATAGTGATGTGAACGTTGATCCTGGGGGATGGCACCGGTAACCGCTGGAATTTTCAATGCGTCGATCAGGTCGCGCAGCAGGTGCTGAAAAAAATCGGGGTGATCCGTTCCCGGCAAGGGGAAACATTTTTCTTCACTGATTTCGCCGTTGCTGGTTCGCCATAAACGCACCTGTTCGATTTCCCAGGTGACAAAGTGACTCAGTCCCAGGGCTTCAGCACAATGTCTTCCTCGTTGCAGTTCCTCCGCCAGATTTTTTTTCGGCAACAGGACTATCCCGCCGGCCATCATGCTTTGGCGATTGATCCAGAATATCAGCGGTGGTCTGGTAACGCCACCTTCCGTAACAATAGAGGGCAGACAGTCGACGCGGCGAAAAGGCGTGCGTCCGTGGTCAATGATGTCTTGTGCCCAACTCTTAAGCTGGTGGGCAAACTGTTCGAGATGTGGGCTCATGAACAGATAATCAGTCCTTGAACAGGGAGTCAATGGCAGGGCGTGGTTTTTCCCGATGGAAATGCTGCAGGCAGCTTTCCGTGGCCACGCGTCCACGCGGCGTTCGGTTTAAAAAACCCTTTTGAATCAGATAGGGTTCAATCACGTCTTCGATCGTATCGCGCTCCTCACCGATGGCCGCCGCCAGGGTGTCGAGGCCAACGGGGCCGCCACCAAACTTGTCGATCACGGTGAGCAGCAACAGTCGATCCATGTGATCAAGCCCTTGCTGATCAACCTCCAGGCGGCCGAGGGAGCGATCGGCCAAGGCCTGGCTGATGATACCGTCACCTACAATTTCAGCAAAATCCCGTACCCGCCGCAACAAACGATTGACGATGCGCGGGGTACCACGGCTACGTCGGGCAATCTCCCAGGCCCCCTTTTCGTCAACCGGGATATTCAGGATGCCGGCACTGCGTTTAACGATGGTTGTCAACTCGTCGGTTGAATAAAATTCCAGTCGGCAAATAACCCCGAAACGGTCACGCAGGGGAGAAGACAGCAGTCCGGCGCGGGTTGTGGCGCCGACCAGGGTAAACCGCGGGATGTCGAGTTTAATCGTGCGCGCAGAAGGCCCCTGACCGATGAGAATGTCAAGCTGGTAGTCTTCCATCGCCGGGTAGAGGATCTCTTCAACGACGGGGGAGAGGCGGTGAATTTCGTCAATGAACAGGACGTCACCTTCTTCCAGATTGGTCAGTATCGCTGCCAGGTCGCCGGTTTTTTCGATAACCGGCCCCGAGGTACTCTTGATGTTAACCCCCATTTCATGGGCAATAATATTGGCCAGGGTGGTTTTGCCAAGCCCCGGTGGGCCATAAAAAAGCACATGATCAAGGGCTTCGCAGCGATTACGTGCAGCGTCGATGAAGACCTGAAGGTTGCTCCGTGCTTTAGCCTGACCGACATAATCTTTAAGGGAACGAGGGCGCAGTGACAGGTCAAGTTGCTCCTCTGCGGGCTGGCCGGCGGGGTTAATCAGGCGATCATCCATGGGCTCTCCATCAATTGCCACTATTTCAGCAGGATCTGCAGCGCCGCTTTAAGGATCTGCTCCAATGGTGTTCCCGGTGCTGATTTGAGGTTTTTCAGGGCCTGTCGAGCCAGAGATTCTTTATACCCCAGGTTGACCAGCGCCGAGAGGGCATCCTGATGGTGAGAATCGCTGGTGTTGGCATCTGCAGATGGCACACTGATCGCTGCCGAAAGGGCATAAGCGCCGGCTTTATCCTGTAATTCCAGGACCAGGCGTTCAGCACTTTTTTTGCCGATTCCGGGGATGGCGATCAGGCGAGTGACATCTCCCTGGCTTAGGGCCAGGGCCAATTCCGCCGGAGCGATGTGGGAGAGGATAGTAATGCCAAGTTTGGGACCGACTCCGGAGACAGAAATTAACAGGGTAAATAGATCTTTTTCTGCCGTGGTAAGGAATCCGAACAGGACAATGGCATCCTCCCTGACGTTGGTATAAACCTGCAAACGCACCGGCCCGGTTTCAGGAAGACGATAAAAGGTCGACAAGGGAATATGCAGTTGATAGCCGACTCCGCCAACATCTATAATGATATGATCGGGTGCGCGATGAGCCAGTTGGCCGCTAAGCAGGGCAATCATCAGGAAGGTCTCCGCAGTAGATTGTGCTGGTCTGGTTGCATCTTTTTGTTCAGGTGATGGCTGTGGGCATGGCAAATAGCCACCGCCAGAGCATCCGCAGCATCTTCCTGGGCGATTTCAGGCAGGTTCAAAAGGACCCGGGTCATCTGCTGAACCTGGTTTTTGCCGGCCCGCCCATAGCCGACGACCGCCGATTTTACCTGCAGGGCCGAATATTCAAAGACCGGTAAGCCGGCATTGACTCCGGCCAAAAGGGCGATGCCACGGGCATGACCAAGCTTGAGTGCCGATGCTGGATTGCGCGCCATGAAGACCTGCTCAACCGCAACAGCATCAGGGCGATGGACGGCGATCAGGCGACAGATTTCGCTGTAGATGCGGTGTAATCGCAGCGCCAGTTCGGTCTTGCTGTCGGTAAAAATGGCCCCGTTATCAAGGTGGCATAGATGGTTGCCGCGTTGTTCAATAAAGCCGTAGCCGGTGGTTTTGCTCCCCGGATCTATTCCAAGTATGCGCATATCAGATCAACACCGACCGGGCCAGGTCACCCCATCAGGCGTTCCATTTCCTCGTCATCGATATCGAAGTTGGCGTGGATATTCTGCACGTCATCGTTATCTTCGAGCACGTCGATCATCTTCATCAGCGACTCGGCCTGACTGCCGCTAACGGCCGTCATCGTCTGCGGGATCATGGTAACTTCGGCCGACTGGTAGGTCAGACCCTGGGCACTTAAATGGTTGCGTACCGCCTCATAGTCAGCTGGCTCAACAATCACTTCAATACAGTCGCCATCGTCCTTGACATCCTCGGCACCGGCCTCAAGAGCGGCCTCAAAGATGGTGTCAAAGTCGTTGCTCTGATCAAAAATAATCTGGCCTTTGCGGTCAAACATAAAAGCAACGGAACCACTGACCCCGAGGCTGCCACCATATTTATTAAAGGCGTGGCGCACCTCTGCCACCGTACGGGTCCGATTGTCGGTCATAAACTCGACAATCACAGCAACACCGCCAGGGCCATAGCCTTCAAAGGTGCCCTCTTCGTAGGTGACACCATCAAGGTCGCCGGTCCCTTTTTTGATCGCCCGTTCAATATTGTCTTTGGGCATGTTGGCTTGCTTGGCTTTATCAACGGCCAAACGCAGACGTGCGTTCGCCTCCAGATCTGCCCCGCCAATACGCGCGGAAATGGTAATTTCCTTGATCAGTTTGGTGAATATTTTGCCGCGTTTTGCGTCCTGAGCGCCCTTGCGGTGTTTAATGTTTGCCCATTTGCTGTGGCCGGCCATCGATCATGCTCCTTGAAACAATTGTGGTAAGGAAAGAAAACGCCGGCAACGCCGGCGTTTGATCTGATAATAAATGTGGCACCCAAGCCAGTGGCACCGATGATCAGTAATGAACCACCTTTAATTTATCAGTAATACTTTTAACCCCTTCGACCTGTTGAGCATCTTCGAGGGCGGCCTGGCGTTCTGCATCACTGTGGATGTGGCCGGAAAGGATCACTTTGCCGTCGGTTACGTCGATATTGAACCAGATGTCGTCAATCCGCTCATCTGCCAGGCGGGCAATCTGAATTTTTTTCTGGATGATCAGGTCTTTGATTTTATTTTCGCACAGATGCTTCATTTCCAGCAGGTAAGGATCCTCAACCGCAGTTTTGATCAGCTTGACCGCACAATCGTTGGTCATACGTACGGTATTGATGACCAGATCGTAGTCGAGGGGATTTTCCCAATCCCGATCAAAGTAATACTTGATAAATCCGGCGCGCTGCTGGTCGCTTCTGCGCACCAGATAGCGGGCGAGATCCGGGTCAATCCACTCCCGTTCGGCCCAGCGCCCAACCCGCTCCTCGAAAGGAGCAATAACGCGAACCCGCAGGACACTTTGAATGCCCGGGAGCAGATCCTGCCCGCCGCGCCCGTAAATAATGACATTGCCCTGCAGGGCCCGTTCGAGCACAAAGAGCTGGATGCGGTGAACACTCAGATCGATTTGACGATCGAGGGCGTCGACGAATGCCGGTGGCTTCTCATCGGCCTGTTGCAGGGCTGCATCGGTGAGGTCATAGGCTGAAGCGGCTTCTTTAAGCGCGTCACCATCGACCAGCTCGTAACCGATTTCTTCAGCCAGTTGCTGAGCGATCGGAATTCCTCCGCTGCCCATTTCTCTGGAAAAGGTAATGATTGCCATTTGTTCAATTTCTCCGTCATTGGTCAAATCTGTCGTTGCCGGGGCCTGTTTTGTTCAACAGCTTGTCAGGGGCCCAATATTCGCATGAATTTTCTCATAATTCAATAGCCGTGATCGAGTTGCAGAGGCTTAAGTCACCTCACCGTTGGGCAACAGGATGGTAGCAGCCATTTGACATGCCTGCAGTCCCATGGTGACTTTAAGGGTTGTAATTCGCCAGGGGGGATGGAATAATCCGCGTCTTGAATATCAATAGGGCATGGATATCAATCATGACAGTCACATCCGTTGAAGAAAAGCCGGAATTTATCAGCTGGTTGCAGCGGCAGATCGAAGTGTCGCAGGGGATAACCTTTGCGCGTTTTATGGAACTGGCACTCTACCATCCTGACTATGGTTACTATACCTCAGCGCGTACCCGCATCGGTAAAGAGGGTGACTTTTTCACCTCTTCCAGCGTGCATTCCTGTTTCGGCCATCTGATTGCACGTCAGCTGGAGCAGATGTGGCAACTGCTCGGCCGCGGTGATTTTGTGGTCGCTGAACAGGGCGCCGGTGAGGGGCACCTGGCAGTTGATGTGCTCGATGCCATCAAGGAAGATTTTCCCGCCTGTTATCAATCCTTAACCTATCGCATTGTCGAGATCAGTCCCGATGCCCGTCAGCGTCAGCAGGAAGCCTTACACCAGCATGTTGCCGCCGGCCGGGTTGGCTGGTGTGCCCTTGACGATCTGGCGGGAATGCGCGGCTGCTTTTTGAGTAATGAGCTGGTTGATGCTTTTCCTGTCCATCTGGTTCAGACGATAAAGGGTAAGCTGCAGGAAGTTTATGTGGTCAGTCGGCAAAATGGATTCGCAGAAGAGTTGCGTGCACCGTCAACGCCACAACTGGTCGATTATTTTGAACAGATCGGCATTGCCCCGGCGGAAGGTAATCGCTGCGAGGTCAATCTGGCGGCGCGTGACTGGATGACACAGGTCGCAGGCGTTCTTGCCGAAGGATTTGTTCTGACCATCGACTACGGCTACCTGGCCAAGGACCTTTATGCCCCGGAGCGGCACGGCGGTACCTTGCTCTGTTATCACAAGCATCAGACCAACGAAGACCCTTATCGGCATATCGGCTGTCAGGACATGACCGCCCACGTCGATTTTACTGCCCTGCAGCAGGTCGGGAAAGAAAATGGACTTGAACCCCTTTATTTCGGTCATCAATACCAATTTCTGATGGGTTTAGGTTTCATAGAACTGTTGATGCAGATGCAGAGCCGTGAAACCGATCCACGCAAAGCGCAAGCGCTGCGCATGAGCATGAAACGCCTGATCCTCCCGGAGGCCGGGATGGGGGAGAGTTTCAAGGTGTTGATTCAGGGTAAAAATGTCGGGCAACCTGAGCTGCTGTGTGGTCGACGGATACAGGATATCCCGTTACCGGCAACCGGTTTGATCTGATCCTTGCGCCGGCAAATTGAACGCGCCTATAATGGGCTATACAACAACCAAGGGAGGATATAAGCAGATGAAACAACGTGTACAGGATGTATTGGATATGATTCGCCCGGCACTCCAGGCTGATGGTGGTGATGTCGAGCTGGTAGATGTTTCGGACGAAGGCGTTGTCAGTGTCAAGCTGACCGGTGCCTGTGGTTCCTGCCCCATGTCAACCATGACCCTGAAAATGGGGATTGAGAAAAATCTGATGGCGCAGATTCCGGAAGTTAAAGAGGTTGTCCAGGTCCGCTAATTAATTCCGGACAGCATCCTCATAACAACAAAAGGCCTGTGCTTTGCGCGCGGGCCTTTTGTCGTTAAAGCTAGAATCTGTGAATTCAGAATTCAGAATATGGGAACCAGAAATCACCGCAGCATGCTCGACAGTCGCAACATCAGCCCCTGGTGGGTTGTCAGGGCGGCATGAGGGCACAACTCCTGGCAGCAGAAGCAGCGGATACACAGATTGTAATCAATGCCAAGGCGGAAATCCTCTATCGCCATGGCCTGCGGTGGACAATGTGTAACGCAGGCATGGCAACGGACGCAGCGTTGATGATCAACCTGGGGATGTGCGGTCAGCAGATGTTTCAGCCGCCGACCGAAATAGCCGGGGATGCCGAAGTTGACATCGGTCATTTTGGCGGCACGAAAGTGATCAATCTGCAGTTCAATCAAAGGCGTGCCGACCAACTCCAGTTCTGCCAGGCGGGCCAATGGGCGGCCGCTGACCAGCGCCTGTTGTTGAGTGAAGACCTGCTCCGCGGACATCTTGACCAGGGCGGTCGCAACTGTATCAACCGCCTGCGCTGAGGTGCCGGCAAGGAGCGCGCCGATCTTTACCGGATCACCGCTGCCCGGACCCTCCCCCTCCATCCCGATGACTGCGTCGACAATGTTCAGGGTGGGAGGCAGGGCTTCACAGATTTCCAGCAGCATGCGGGCAAACAGCTTTTTATCCGCCCCGGCCTGCAGGTGCATGCCCGGCTTGCGCATTCCGATCAGGGCGCCAAACATGTTTTTAACAGCGCAGGTCAGGCCCATCATCTGATGGGTTTTGAGCTTCGGTAGGTTGATGATGACATCGGCATCAAGGATGTCCTTTGCCACGTCAAGCTGATGAAGGGTTGTTCCCTTCGGGTGGATGATAACGGATTGGGAAAAAGGGGCAAAAGCTGCTCCGGTTTCTTCAATCACCTCAAAAATTCCGGTTTTGCGGGCTACCACCGCAGGACTGCCAATTCCCGGGGAATCTCCCACCGAGATTCTGCCGCCGGCAGCCATGGCTTGTCTGATGATCGCGCGGACAATTTGCGGATGGGTCGTTACCGCTTTTGTCGGATCTTTTCCTGACAGCATGTTGGGCTTGATCAGCACCTTCTGCCCGGGCTTGACGAAGTTGTTCATGCCACCTAAGGGAGCGAGCAATGTCCGTAGCGCCTGATCGACGGTGACGGAGTCGTAGTTGTCAAGGGCCGTCAGGCTGACCCGATGTGGTGGCGGGTTGGATGTTCTCCTCGCACATTGATGGTGGACAGGTGCGGTAGTAAGCGGCATGACTTCCATTTATGCCGCAGGCTTTGCCGTGAGAGCGGCAGCAGTCGCGTCAATGGCGGTCGCACGATAGAGCAGAGACGTGTGCCCCATATCATCGAGTTCGACCTGAGTTCCCCAGGCCAACTGGGCCGAGGTGTTAGGCAGAACCATGTTGTCCTTGCGGGTGTAGATATTGACTGTTAGCACCCCGGCAGGTTCAGGTTCGCTGTTAAGGCGCCTGAGGAAGTCAGATCCGGGCATCAACAGCTTTCCCAGGGGCATAAAGGAAAAGGGGGTGAGCTTTGAGCCCTGATGAGGGGTGCCGAGAAAGATCAGGCGATCAACCTTGTCCTGCCCGCCGCGGCGCTGGACAAAGTTGCGAGCGATGATCCCACCCATGGAATGGCCCACCAGGTTGACTTTGTTAACTCCCAGCCGATGGCGCAGTTCATCAATCTTTTTAGACAACAGTTCGGTTAGAACCTCTTCACTGTGGAAGCCTGACAGGTTGATGGTAACAATATTTTCGCAGCCATGACGTTTTAACCGGGATCCGAACCAGAACCAGCAGGCCCGGTTGACAAAGAGGCCATGCAGCAGAAGGGTCGGGGTCACTCCGCGTTTAAGCTGAGGACGACCCGCAGGGAAAAGGCCAAAAGGAACAGTGAGCAAGGTGGTGAAATTGAAAAAAAACTCCGGCAGGAGCAGGGGTATAATGCGGCGCAGATTGGCACGGCTGCAGCGATGTTTTACCAACTCCGGGTGGGCATTGGCGTATTCGTACCAGAGGATACTGAAACTCAACAGCACAACCAGAAGGTCAAAAATCAGCAGCAGAGTTAGCAGCAGAATCAACACATATAACAGGCTCATGGTCAGGCTCATGGGGTGACCTTTTGTGGTGGTGGTGAGCTGAAATTTCCGGGCCGGGCTGGGAGATCGAAAAACCTCGACGGCAACCATTGTAACGGCTTAAGATGGTGGGAGTATGCCACGCGTCAGGGCAATCGTCAATCAGCCCTCTGCATGAAAAGGTACATCAATGGATCATTTTCTGCCCCTGTTTCAACGGCATCTGGAGGTCGAGCGAAACCTCTCACCTCATACGATCAAAGCCTACCTGCGCGATTTACGGCAGTTTTGTGTGTTTATTGAAGCGGTCCATGGGGCGCCGGTCAATCTCGACAGCCTTGCCCGCGTTGATGTGCTGGTGCTGCGCCGTTTTCTGGCAAACCTGCAGAAAAGCTGTCAGCGTTCCAGCATCGTGCGTAAACTCTCCTCACTCAAAACCTTTTATCGTTATCTCGAGCGTCAGGGGGTGATCGACTCTTCTCCCATCGCTGCGGTCATGGCACCCCGGCGGCAGAGCTATCTTCCCCGGGTCCTCAGCGCCGAGCAGACCGGTGCTCTACTCGATACACCGGTCAATACGTACCCGCAATTGATCCGCGATCTGGCTATCTGTGAACTCCTGTATTCCTGTGGCTTGCGGGTGAGTGAATTAGCCGGCCTGGATCTTGATTCCATCGATCTGGAACAACGACAGGTGCGGGTGGTGGGGAAAGGGAACAAGGAACGGATTCTGCCGGTGGGGCGGACTGCCTGCCATGCTCTTCAGCTTTATCTGGAGCAGCGCTCGTCGGGCAATGAAAAAGGGCTGTTTCTCAACTATCGTGGCGGTCGTCTCACCCCCCGCAGTATTCAGCGCCTGCTCAAGCGCCGTTTGTTGCAGTTGAACCTGCCAACCGATGTCACCCCCCATGCGCTACGCCATTCCTTCGCCACCCATCTGCTGGATGCCGGTGCCGATTTGCGGGTGATTCAGGAGTTGCTGGGGCATGCCTCCCTGTCGACCACCCAGCGCTATACCAGTGTCAGCTTTGCTCATCTGACCAGTGTCTATGACCGGGCTCATCCCCGCAGCCGAAAAAAATAACCAAATTCGTTATCTTTGTCCTTGACTCACAGATAATGATCATTAGAATAACGTCCAACATCTGTGGTTCACTATGTCTCATCAATAAAAACAAGGAGTTTTGTCAATGAGTGTACTTGTAGGAAAAAAAGCCCCGGACATTAAAGCCCCTGCCGTTATGGCTGATGGATCCATCAATGAGTCATTTTCCCTGTCGGATTATCACGGCAAATACGTTGTGTTGTTCTTCTACCCCCTCGATTTTACCTTTGTCTGCCCCACCGAGCTGATTGCCTTCAGTCATCGTATTGACGAGTTTGAAAAACGGGATGTTCAGGTGCTTGGTTGTTCCATCGATTCTCAGTTTACCCATCTGGCCTGGCGCAATACCCCCGTCGAAAACGGTGGTATCGGACCAGTGAAGTATCCGTTGATCGCTGATATCAAACATCAGATCTGTCGTGATTATGACGTTGAACTGGATCCTGCCGGTGTGGCACTGCGTGGTTCCTTTCTGATCGACCGCGAAGGAACTGTTCGCCATCAGGTAGTGAATGATCTCCCGCTCGGGCGTAATATTGATGAGATGCTGCGCATGGTTGACGCCTTGCAGTTCCATGAAAAGCATGGCGAAGTTTGCCCGGCCGGCTGGAAAAAAGGGGATCAGGGGATGGTTGCTGATGGTGAGGGGGTTGCCTCCTATCTGGCAGAGCAGGCAGCAAAGCTATAGTGTTTTTTTAATTTCGCTGTGTACAATAAAAAAAGGTGGCATTTGCCGCCTTTTTTTATTGATTATAAAGCTATAATAAGATTTAATTTGCCGTATTATTAATAATTACAAAAAATAACCTAGCTGTTCAGTGCCGGGTCGAGGGTCCTGTGGCAAGGACATAGCTGAATAGTTACAAAATAACAACAGGAGGATGGTCTGGGCTTAGTGTTCAAACGACGTCAAAAAGGGGGCGCAGCCGTTGGGATCTGCCTGGAGACGGATGCCTTTTCTGTTGCCGGGGTGTCCCGTGGGGCTGCTATCCCACCGCGTCTAACCTTCGCTGAACGGACGGCGGTTACTGACCCTCAGCAGCGCAAATCTGATCTTGAAGAGCTTCTGCGCCGTGGCAAGCTCCAGGGCCAACCATCTCATATGATTCTTCCCCTGAATACTTATCAGACCATACAGCTCGACTTGCCCGATGTCCCCCTGGAAGAAGCTCGTCAGGCAGTACGTTGGCAGATCGGCGAGCGCATTGATTATCCAGCCGACCAGGCGCAGATCGATCTTTACCAGATTGCCCCCTTTGCCGGTGAGCGGCGGGCACAGAGTTATGCGGTTGCGGCCCGGCGTCAGGAGTTGCGTGAGCAGGTTGACCTCATTGCTGCGGCCGGCCAGCGTCTGCAGACCATTGATATCCCCGAATTTGCCCTGCGTAATGTCTGTGAGCTCTTTGTGGAAGACCCACGTGGCGTAGCCTTATTGTTGCTGCTTGAACAGTCCGGACTTTTTGTTGTGGTACGGGACGGAGTTCTCTACTTGAGCAGGCAGTTGCCGATGGGAATGAACAGTCTGCTGGCTTATGATCCGGACGATTCAGCCATGATCAGCATGTTCGATACCATTGTCCTGGATATCCAGCGTTCCTTCGATTATTGCGAGAGTACCTTTCAACTGCCGACGGTGTCACGCTTGCTCGTTGCTCAGACCCAGCAGGAAATTCCTGCGCTGGTTCATTATCTGAGCGATTATCTGACGACCCGGGTTGAGCCATTACGGCTGGCTGACGTCATGGATGTTCCCGATCCAGCTGATCAACTGATGCTGAATCATCTGCTGCTGGCGATTGGTGGCGCCCTGCGCCAGGGAGATAAATGATGCGCCAACAGATCAATCTCTATCAGCAAGGGTTGATTGATCGCCCCGTCCCGCTCGCCGGCCGCCAGGCCGGACTGCTGCTTCTGCTGAGCCTGTTGTTGACCCTTGCTCTTGGCGGCTATGGTTATTGGCGCGGGGTGGCGCTGGAACCAGAGCGCACCGCATTGGCGAAGCACCAGGAACAGATGCGGGTCCGCATTGCCGAGCTTGAGCAGCAATTCCCGGTTCGACAGTCCTCCCCTTTGTTACAGCAGCGGGTCGCGCGCCTGGAGCAGGAGGTGAAGGGGCTGGAACAGACCCTCGATTATGTATTACAGCGCGAAAATGGGCGCAATCCGGAAATGCTGGCCGCGCTGGAAGGCCTGGCCCAGCGTCAACATAGCGGACTCTGGCTCAACCAGATTCGTCTTTCCCGTCAGGGCCAGGTGGTGGAATTGTCCGGTCGCGCCTTTACCCCGGAACGGGTGCCCGATTACCTGCAGTGGTTGAGCGACGAAGGCGTTTTTTCCGGTCTGACCTTTTCCCATTTGCGCCTGACGCGCCTGCAGGAATTTCCCGGTCATGTTGATTTTCATATTGGTTCCAGTGCGGCAGGAGCACGTTGATGGCCAGGCAGTGGACACTATTGGTTCAGTGGTTTGATCAGCGCGCTCTGCGCGAACGGGCAGTACTGCTGTTATGTGCGGTTGCGGTGATGGTGGCAGCGGTCTATCTGTTGGTGCTTGCACCGGCGACCCAAAAGAGAACCCTGGCCGGTCAGCAAATCGAGCGGATGACAGCCGAAATAGGTCAGCTGGAAATGACGGAAACCCTGATTATGGCACGTTCCCAGGTTGACCCTGATCAGGAACTGCGTGAACGGCATGATCACCTGGTAGAGCAACTGGCCGAACAACGCCGACAACTGCATCAGGGGGTGTCACATCTGGTCACACCGGCAGAAATGCCGGAATTGTTGAAACAGATGCTCACGCAGGGTGATCTTCATTTGATTTCTCTGGAAAACCTGCCGGCGGAACGGATCTCTTTCGGCAAAGATTCCAGTGACCAGACGTTGCGTCTTTATCGTCATTCGGTGCAGATGGAGTTGCGTGGAGATTATCTGGGCTTACTGGCTTATCTGCGTCAGCTCGACCAGTTGCCGCGTTTACTGGTATGGGAAGAGGTTGCTGTGGCAACCAAGGAATATCCGACGACAACGATTCGTCTACGCGTTTATACCCTGGGGTTGTCTGAGGAGTGGTTGGGTGGCTGACATGAATAAAAGTTTGATTCTGTTCCTGCTGATCGTTATTCCCGGCCCGGCCTGGGCCCAGTCGTCAGCACAGCTGGTCGACCCCTTGCGGCCATCTCACTATCAGCCGCAGCCACCAGCAGAAGTACAGCTGGATGCGCAACCGATCGAACGATTGCGCGATCAATTGCAACTAACCGTCATATTGACATCGGCCGAGCGTACCATGGCGGTGATCAATGGCAGACCGTTGCAGGTTGATCAGACCATCAGTGGCTTTCGTCTTGTCAGGATCGGGGTTGACTCCGTTGATCTGCGCAAGGGGGAGCAAACACTGACCCTGCATCGAACTATCAGTGGTGTTAAAAAGTCACCAGCCCAAAAGCAGTGACATGCCGTTATAAGGAGTTGTTGTGACCAAGTTGATGAGAAAAAGGATTCATCAAGGAACAATCAGTTGCCTGTGTGTATTGCTGGCAGTCGGGTGTGCCCCTTTGTCGCGCAGCAAGGTGCCGGCGACGGCTATTGAAGAAGCCCTGCGAGTACCTGCTGTCAGCGAATCGGTGCCGCTGCCGGTACCTCCAGCCGAAGTACGCTCAGCACTGATCCCTCCCCCGCCGGTACCGAGCCGTGCAGCTACTGTTGCAGACGTCGAACGTTTTGACATCAACGCCCATCAGGTTGAAGCCCGTGATTTTTTTATGGGACTGGTTGAGGGCAGCCGTACCAACATGGTTGTCCATCCTGAGGTCAAAGGGCAGATCAGTCTGAATCTGAAAAGCACCACCATCGACGAAGTAATGCGCGTTGTTTACAGTGTTTACGGTTACCCCTACAGCAAAAATGACACCATCTATCAGGTCATGCCGGTCGGCTTGCAAAGCCGGACGTTTCAGGTGAACTACCTCAACCTGATGCGTAGCGGTTCATCCCAGACCCGTATCAGCTCGGGTCAGGTGACACAAGGCGATTTAAGTGATGGTGGCCAGAGATCGAGTGAAGGCAGTCTCTCCGGTAGCCGTATCGACACCCAGTCTCTGACTGATTTCTGGACCGAACTGACCAGTGCGGTGCAGGGTTTGATCGGCAGTGACGATGGCCGCAAGGTGGTCGTTCAGCCACAGGCCGGTCTGGTTGTTGTTGTCGCTCTGCCGACAGAGTTGCGCCAGGTCGATGAATACCTGCAGACCGTCCAGCGTAACATGCAACGGCAGGTAGTGATTGAAGCCAAGATTATCGAGGTGACCCTGGGTGACGGTTTCCAGTCCGGTATCAACTGGGCAGCACTGGCAATTACCGATAGCGGCAAAGGCGCTTTTGGAAGCCAAACCGGCGGTGGATCCGTCTTTAACCAGAACAGTAGTAGCAGTGGGTCTCCCATTGTTCTGCAGCCTGATGGTTCTTTGCCGACTGAAATGGCGTCGCAGATGTTTGGTGGTGTTTTTGGCCTGGCGCTGAACTTTAATAATTTTCAGGGCTTTGTTGAGCTGCTCGAAACCCAAGGAGATGTTCAGGTTCTCTCCAGCCCGCGGATTTCGACGGTCAATAATCAGAAGGCGGTCATCAAGGTTGGTTCTGATGAATTTTTTGTCACCGATATCTCTAGCGATACCACTACCGGCACCACAACTAACAGTAGTACGGATATTACTCTGACTCCCTTCTTCTCCGGCATTGCCCTCGATGTTACACCGCAGATCGATGCACAAGGCGGGATCATCCTTCATATTCACCCAACAGTCAGTAAGGTTGTCGACCAGCAGAAGCAGATCAGCCTGTTCGGTGTAAACCAGTCCTTGCCCCTGGCGTTCAGTACCGTGCGAGAGTCGGACAGCATTGTCCGTGCAGATAGTGGGCAGCTAGTTGTCATCGGTGGACTAATGCAGGAAAAAACCATCGATGATCGCTCCGGGGTGCCACTATTGGGCCGTTTGCCCGGTATTGGTGGCCTGTTCCGTCACACGCGTATGTCTTCAAGCAAAAGTGAACTGGTCATTCTTCTGCGTCCCCAGGTGATTCGTACGGCTGCCGACTGGCAACGTGATATCGATTCCAGTCGTGAACGGGTTCAGCAGATGACACCGCAGATGCACCACGGCTGGTAGCATGTATCCTTTACCAAACAGGTAGTCATCAGACCGCAGGACAATAGGTTCAAATTATGTATGAATCCTTCTACGGTCTTCAGGAAAAACCTTTTTCCCTGACCCCCGATCCCGGATTTTTCTACCGTTATGCCGGCCATCAGGAAGCCCTTAATGTGCTGCTGATCGCCCTGCAGAACGGTGAAGGATTTATCCAGGTCACCGGTGAAGTAGGAACCGGCAAGACCCTGTTGTGCCGACGACTGTTGCAGTTACTTCAGGACACTTGCGCTACCGCCTATCTGCCCAACCCCCTTCTGTCACCAGCGGAGCTCTACCGTGCCATTGCTGAAGATCTCCAGCTTGAGCTGCCGTCGGCGACAACCCTGCAGCAACTGGTGCAGCTTATTTTCCGTGAGTTGGCGCGGCTGAAGCAGCAGCAACGACCACTGGTCATTCTGATCGATGAGGCCCAGGCCATGTCCCACCGCAGCCTGGAGGCCTTACGATTGCTCAGTAATCTCGAAACCGAAAAGGAAAAACTGCTGCATATTGTCCTGTTTGCCCAGCCCGAATTGAAAGATCGCCTCGCTGCCAATGAGCTGCGCCAGTTGCGCCAACGCATCACCTTTACCTGTGAACTTGCGCCTATGGGCGCCGCTGAAGTTGGAGCCTATATCCATCACCGCTTGACGGTGGCCGGGTTAAATGGTGAAAATTTTTTCACCCCCGCAGCGGTTAAGTGTCTTGCCCGGGCCAGCCGTGGCGTGCCGCGCCTGGTTAACCTGCTGGCCCACAAGGCGCTATTGGCAAGCTATGGCAAGGGGGCGAGAAGGGTCGCACGTTGTCATGCCCAAGCTGCGGTGCGCGACAGTGATGCAGCCCTGACCTTTCCTCGCCGCGTTGTCGCCCCCTATCTATTGGAATCCGGTTTGATCGTGCTGTTTGGTGTTGTTCTGCTGTTTGCCTGGAGTGTATTGCGATGAGCCTGATTAATGACATGCTGCGTGATCTCGAGCAGCGCCGCAAACAGGAACCGCAGCAGGGGGCGGCTGCCGCTCCAACCCCGGTCCATAGCAGACCGGGTAAACACCGGCTGATGCCGGTCCTCGGAGCGCTGGGGTTATTGCTGATGCTGTTGCTGGTGGCAGGCTGGTCTTATTATTTGCCCAGACCGGTAGCGCCTGATGTGAACCTTGCGGCTGCCGGTTTGCAAGAAGAGCTGAACCCGTCGCCCCTTGAGCCGGCAGCACTGGAAACGTCAATCCTGAAGAGTGACCCCGCACCGCTTATTCACCCACTACTAACCTCGGTAAATCTTGTTCAAGAAGACCAGCGTCTGCAGCTTGAGCTGACCTTTAATCCGTTGCCGGCGCACGCCGAAATCCGGGCGTTACCGCAGCAAGGACAGGTGCTGATCCGCTTGCCTGAAACCCAGCTGCAGTCGGGTCTGGTTGTTCCGCAGCCGCAGCATGACCTGATCCGTCATATCAGCCTGATGCCGACAGCTGCCGGCCTTGATGTGATTGTTGCCGTAGCAGCAGAGCAGCCGATCGCGACCTCACAGCGTCTGGACCCCCTTGCTTCGATGCTGTTTATCGGACTTGAATTGCCTGGCACAACACCTGCTGCAGTCGAGGCTGGAGCAGAGGTCATAATCCGCACCCCAGTAACTGTGAGTGCGCTGCCGGTTGCGTCGGTCGCAACACCGAATTCCACACCGGCGGTCTCACCGCTGGTTTCACCGGCTCCGATCCGTACTCAACCCCTGGCAGAAACCGACCAACAGCTTTATCAACGCGGACTGCAGCAGGTGCGTGAGGGTAATCTGGGCGCCGCTCGGGACAATTTAACCACTGCTCTGCACCTGAATCCTGAGCTTTTGGTGGCGCGCCTTGAGCTGATTGGCGTGTTGCAGCGACTGGCCGATGAACAGCAAGCCCTGCGGGTGATTGAGGAGGGATTGACATTCCATCCGGCCCAATCGGAGCTGCGCAAACTGATTGCCCATTACTTGCTCTCTTTGCAGCAGTACCAGCCGGCACTGACCCGGTTGGAGGCTGATCCGCTTCCGGCGCTGGCGGCGGATCCCGATTATCATGCCCTGCGTGCTGTGATTTATCAGGAGCTCGGCGAGTATTCCCGGTCTGCGCAACTCTATGCCCGGTTATTGGAACAGCGCCCCCGTGAATCCCTGTGGTGGCTGGGGCTGGCTATCGCTCTTGAACAACAGGGTTTGGCGACCGGCGCGCGTGATGCCTATCGCACCGCCCTGGATGTGAGTGGCTTGCGCCCCGATCTGGAAAAGTTTGTTCGTGAGAGGCTGCAGTATCTGTAGCATCATTACAGGAGTCAATGATGTCTAATGACAAACCCGCCGGAGGGCGGCAGAAAATACGGATTGGTGACCTGTTGGTCAAACACGGAGTGATTAGTGAAGAACAGCTGATGACGGCACTGACCCGGCAGAAAAAAACCGGAACCAAACTGGGGAACACCCTGGTGGAGATGGGCCTGGTCAGTGCCCAGCAATTCCATGAGTTCCTCGCTGATCAGCTCAACCTGCCTTTTATTGATCTGAAACACTACAGTTACGCTGCCGAAACCGTGCGCCTGTTGCCGGAAACCGCCGCCCGCCGTTTCCGCGCGATTGTCCTTAGTCGTGACGGTGAGCAGCTGCTGGTTGGTCTTGCCGATGCTACCGACTTGCACGCCTATGATGAGTTGAGCCGGATTCTGAAAAAACCGTTGCGCCTGGCGGTAGTGTATGAATCGGAGTTGCTGCGCATTCTCGACATTGTTTACCGGCGCACCCAGGAGATCGTCTCCCTGGCCGAAGAACTTGGCGAAGAGTTGTCCCAGGGCGACAGTAATCTGGAACAGCTGCTGACCACCGCCGACGTCGAGGACGCGCCGGTGGTACGTCTGTTGCGGTCTCTGTTTGAAGATGCTGTTCAGGTCGGCGCGTCCGATATCCATATTGAGCCGGATGAAAAGGTCTTGCGGATCCGGCAGCGGATTGATGGTGTGCTGCATGAGCAGGTGATGAAGGAAAAGCGCATCGGCACGGCTCTGGTGTCTCGCTTGAAGCTGGTTTGTGGTCTCGATATTTCTGAACGGCGGTTGCCGCAGGATGGGCGCTTTAACGTCAGGGTGAAGGGGCACAGCGTTGATATCCGCTTGTCTACGATGCCATTACAGTATGGCGAATCGGTGGTGATGCGTCTGCTGGATCAGTCCGGTGGCCTGCTCGACTTAAGTCACATCGGCATGAATGAAGATATCCTCCAGCGCTTTCGCGCCCAGCTCAGCCAGCCCCACGGGCTGGTGCTGGTCACCGGACCGACCGGCAGTGGTAAGACCACCACCCTCTACGGTGCGCTCAATCAGCTCAACACTTTTGAAAAGAAAATCATCACGGTTGAAGATCCGGTTGAATATCGTCTGCCGCGCATCAATCAGGTGCAGGTTCATCCAAAGATCGGCCTTGATTTCGCCCGGGTGCTGCGCGCCGGTCTGCGCCAGGATCCCGATGTTGTTATGGTCGGTGAGATGCGTGACAAGGAAACCGCCGACATCGCTCTGCGTGCCGCCATGACCGGCCACCTGGTGCTCTCGACCCTGCACACCAATGACTCGGTCAGCACCGCCCTGCGTTTGATCGAAATGGGCGCCGCCGGCTATGTGGTGGCCAGTTCCCTACGCTCAGTTCTGGCCCAGCGTCTGGTGCGCCGCATCTGCGACAGTTGTGTGACCAGTGATTCGCTGGAACCGGGTGAACGGGCCTGGCTCAAGGGCTATCGTGGTAAGGTCAAGCGGCCGGAAGGAACCTTGACCTTCAAAAAAGGGCAGGGGTGCCCCTCCTGTAACAACACCGGCTATAAAGGACGGATCGGCATTTTTGAACTGCTGGAAATTGACTTTGAGTTGGCCGATGCCCTGCGGCGTAATGACAGTTCCGCTTTTGCGCTGGCCGTGCGGCGCTTGCCCCACTTTGTCAGCCTCGGGGACAGTGCCCTCAAGCTGGCGCTGGAAGGGGTGACCACCATGGAAGAGGTGTTGCGGATTGCCGGTCAGGTGGCGGAGAACCCCCTGGCGGAACGGATCAGTGTTGATGCCACTGGGGCCGAGACGGAAACTAGTCAACAACCGGCTGAACAGGATCACTGATGCCACTGTATCGCTATAAGATCAGAGATGCTCAGGGCAATAACCATCAGGGGGAAAGTGAGGCCTCCTCTGCGGAAGGTCTGGCGTCCCTGTTCCAGGCCCAGCAGGCGATCCCCATCGATATCGTCGAAATCCCGGCCAAAACATCCCTCTCGCTGGAAAAGATCTTCAGGTTCCGTCTGGATGCCGGCGTCACCCTGGATGATCTGAATCTCTACTGTCGCCAAATGTATACCTTGATTAACGCCGGCGTGCCGTTGATCAAAGCCCTGCGGGGGTTGGTGGCTACCAGTCGTAATCCGTCGCTCGGCAAGGCCTTGAACCTGGTGGTGGAGGATCTTGAATCGGGGATGGAGCTGTCAGGCTGCTACAGTCGTCACCCCAAGGTATTTCCGCCGCTGTTGTGCCATATGGTGCAGGTCGGCGAGGTGACCGGCAAGCTGGATCAGGTGTTTGTCCAGCTGGCGGTGTATTTTGAGCGGGAAAAAGAAACCATCAATCGGGTCAAGTCGGCACTACGCTATCCGACATTTGTCATCGTCGCCATTCTGTTCGCGGTAATTTTTGTCAGTTTATTCGTCATCCCGGCGTTTGAAAAGGTCTTTGCCGGTGCCGGATCCAACCTGCCCCTGGCCACGCGGATCCTGATGGGGCTCTCAGCCTTTATGCAAAATTACTGGCATCTGTTGCTGGTAGCCCTCGTGCTTGTGGTTTTTGTTGTTCGGCGCGCCCTTAAAACCACCAAAGGGCGCTATCTGTGGGACCAATACAAACTGCGGTTGCCCCTGGTTGGCAGTATTATTTTGCGGGCCACCCTGGCGCGTTTTTCCCGCGGTTTTAACATGAGCTACACTGCCGGCGTTCCTCTCTCACAGGCTCTTGGCCTGACCGCCCGGGCGGTGAATAACACCTATGTGGGGGGAAAGATCGAAATGATCCGCAACGGGATCGAACGCGGAGAAACCCTGACCCGCAGCGCCACTAAAACCGGCATGTTCACCCCGCTGGTGCTGCAGATGCTGGCCGTTGGAGAAGAATCCGGTTCCGTTGATACCATGCTCGAAGATGTGGCGGAGTTTTACGAGCGCGAGGTCGATTACGATCTGAAGAACCTTTCCAGCGCCATCGAGCCGATCATGATCGTTATCATTGGTGTTATGGTGCTGGTGTTGGCGTTGGGGGTGTTTTTGCCGATGTGGAATCTGGCGAGCATCGCGCGATAGAGGGTTGGATTTGATACGATCCTTGCATCCTGGATCCTGACTACGCACAAAATGACATAGTGTCACCAAGGTAATATGAATCAGCCACCAAATCTCCAAGAACACCAAGAAAATCAGGGTGAGGCCTCTTGTTCAGTTAATCAAAATCTTATTTTTTGCCTCTCTTGGTGGTCTTGGAGCCTTGGTGGCTAAAAAACTAAAAAACGCACCTGCTTTGGGTGCTGGATAGGTAAATTTTTTAATATATGCAACCTAGATAAATAAAAAAATCTAATTGTTGTGCTTGACACATGAAGAAAAATGAGAGACATTACATAAGTGAAAATTAATTATGGGCCGATTATGCACAGCAAGCATCAGCGTGGCCTGACCCTGCTTGAACTGGCTGTGGTCGTTCTGGTGATCAGTGTAGTTGGTTTGGTTGCCCTGCATTATTATTACAAACTGATGGTGGATATTGAACGCACCACTATGGAGCGCGATGTCAGCGCCATGCGCACTGCCATCGGCCTGCAGATCGCCGCTCACTATGCCGGCGGCAGAATGGCGGAGCTTGAAGGATGGACCGGTGGTAACCCGATGGTCCTGCTGGTGGCACCGCCTGAAAACTATGGGGGCGTTGTTGAGCAGGTCGATTTAGAACTAAAGAAGGGACGCTGGTATTTCGATAAGAGCAGGGGTGTTCTGATCTATCTGGCGCGCAACCGGTTCTATTTCGAATCGGAACTGGATAGCCCGGCGCGAGCGGAATTCCGGCTGGAAGCCCTGTTCACGGAACGGCAGTCAGGAGAAACGGTTTATAAGCAAGTCAGCGGACTGGAATTAAAAACAATCCACCCCTATCGTTGGGTATCGCCCTGGGGGTGACGTATTTTGAAGATGGTGTAACAGGAATGTCACAATTAACTCAACAGGAAACAAAGGAGCGCAGCAGCATGAAAAATCAACAAGGTTTTACCCTGATTGAACTGGTCGTCGTTATCGTTATCCTCGGGATACTGGCGGCGGTGGCGGTGCCTAAGTTCGTGGATATGCAGGTTGATGCCAGAAAGGCGACAATAAATGGAATGTACGGCGCCGTTCAAAGTGCAGCTTCTTTGGCAAGAGCACAAGCTCTGGTAAAAGATCAAGCTGGAACAGTTGGAACAATTCAAATGGATGGGGGAAATGTTGGGCTGGTATTTGGCTACCCCTCCAGAGTTACAATAGAAGATGCTGTCAATGCTGAAGGTTTCTTCTTTGTTGCTGGTGCTGGTGCTACAGATCCTTCTTACTTTTATCTTGGGTCGGACGCGACAAGAACTAATTGCCGAGTTTCCTATGTAGAAGCCGCGAATGCAACTACACCACCCGACATTGACATTACTGATGCTTGTCTGTAGGCAGGTTTGATATGGGATGTAAGGGTAGATTTGTTTCAACTAAAACGGAGCCTTATGGCTCCGTTTTGCGTAGATAATCTTACGTTAAATAAATCAGGTCACAAGCTATGTCCATTTCCCCAAGAATAGCTTCGAAACGAGCTTTCACCCTGATCGAACTGGTGGTGGTCATGGTGATCCTCGGCATTCTGGCGGCGGTTGCTGTGCCGGTATTTTTTGATCTGGATACCTACAAAGAACGTGCGGCTTATGATGAGGTGGCGAGTGCTTTGCGCTACGCGCAGAAATTGGCGGTGGCGAGTGGCTGTGAGGTCCAGGTAGCGTTGGCGGCTGGTGGCTATGCGATAAAACAGCGGGCAGGCGACTGTCATACCGGAACCTTTACCGTCATCAGCGGCCACCCGGTGACTAGTGGCAGCTTTCCCGGTGTCACTATCAGTCCGACAGCCAGTATCATTTTTAACGCGATGGGGCGCAGTGATGCCGGTACGACGATCAACGTGGGCACTCATGCCATTACCATTGTCGCAGAAACCGGCTATGTGGATGCGCCATGAAAAATAACCAGCAAGGTCTGACCCTGATTGAGCTGATTGTGGTGATGATTGTCATCTCCGTGGCGCTGGTGGGTGTGATGTCGGTGATCAATTACACCACGCGCCATTCTGCTGATCCGGTGTTGCGCCATCAGGCGATTGCCATTGCCGAAGCCTACATGGAAGAGATTGCGTTGAAGGAGTTTCGTGACCCGGACACGGGTGATGTTTGTCCTGCGAAAGAAGCAAGCCGCGATCGCTATGACAATGTGTGCGATTACAATGGATTGGACGACGAAGGGGCCAGAAATCTCATCACACCGGATGAGCCAATTGAAGGGCTGGGTGGATACCATGTTTGGGTGACTATAAGCAAACAGCGGATAACCGCAGATGGGTTTGTTGCAGATAGTTCGTCAAATGATGCCCTGCGTATCGATGTTACTGTGAAAAACCCTGCAGGAGAAGAAATTACCTTGACCAGCTACCGGACGGATTATTGATAATCGTAGGGGCACGGCGTGCCGTGCCCTTGGTGCACAGGTATATATGGAATCGGGATTGAAAACGACAATAAAATCGGGCACGGCACGCCGTGCCCCTACGGGTTTCACCCTGATCGAACTGGTGGTGGTGATTGTTATCGTCGGTATTCTGTCAGCACTGGGGGGGCAGTTTATCGTTGCTCCGGTGAGGGGCTATGTCGATCTGTCACGCCGGGCAAAGCTGGTCGATCAGGCGGAAATGGCCCTGCGGCGCATGCAGCGTGATATCCGGCATGCCTTGCCCAACAGTATCCCTGCTGTTAATGATGCCCTATCTTTAACCATGGAAGTCTCAATTGATGGTGGGCGTTATCGAAGATATCCGGGCCCCGGTTTCAATGATACGCTTAAATTCAATACCACAGATGATAGTTTTGAAATGTTGGGTGCACCCAATAATGGTATACTGGAAAGGCTGGCCGCCGGAATTCCCCTGGATATGGTGGTGTACAATACGTCACCTGCGGACACGGGGAACCGGCAGGGCGTCGCCTCCATTGATCCGGTCGCACCGCACATCGTAACGCTTATGTCTCCCTGGCAGTTTCCTCAGCCCTCACCGCAACAGCGCTTTTACATTCTTGAACGAAATGATTCATCTGTTACTTATACCTGTGACGGAAGCACTCTGACTCGGAATGGAGATTTGGTTACCCGCAATGTCATTGATTGTAAATTCACCTACAACCCCGGCGCCACCCAACGCGCCGGTCTGGTGACCCTGAAACTGACCCTGGAAGAGGCAGAGGAAGAGATCACTTTGCTGCATCAGGTTCATGTGGTGAACGCGCCATGAATGGACTAGATCAAAAAGGCTTCACTCTGGTGCAGGCCGTCTTTATCCTCGTTGTTCTCGGACTGCTGGGGATGGTGATGGTGCGCCTGATCGGTGTGCAGACCTCGACCGGAGTCATGGCCCTGCAAGGGGCTAGAGCCTACCACGCTGCTCGCAGTGGCTTGGAATGGGGCGCGGCATGGGCTAGTGCCGGGAAGTCGTGTTCTGGGAATATGCAGATTGATGGTTTTGACGTTGAGGTTGCCTGCGAGGACCCTGACTCATTTAACGAAGCCGGGCTGGACTATGTTGTTTATAACATTAAAGCAACGGCAAAATACGGCACCTACGGTGATGTTAGTTTTGTATCAAGGAGTGTGGAGATGAAGGTTGGTTTCCTGAGACCATCCCCCTAAATTCAGGAGGCTACAAACTGTGGAAATGAGATCCTTAATGGAGAAAAAAAACAGAAGGCGTATGGGTTTTTGTTTGTTGATCGTGCTTTGTTTAGTCGTTATATCTTTCAATAATGACGTGATTGCGGCCCAATGTTCTCCTCACCTCGGCAATGCAACCATCAATGAAGTCCACAAAGGTCTCGGTTCAGGTCAAGGCCGATTTGTCGAAGTGAAGCTGCTTGCGAATATTCCTTCGAGCATTTATGGCAGTTGGTACCTCTCATTTTGTTACGGGGCTGCGCCCACTTGTGAAAGGATTCCGTTGTCCACTGCAAGTGCATCACTCCCTTATCTGGTGCTTGCCCAAAATTTAGAGCGAAGCTTTTATTATGATGAAAATCCAGCAATGGATATTGTTTTATTTGATGCTAGTGACCGAGCTATTGATTATTTATCTATTAATAACTATCGACGGCTCTCACCACCTTCTTGTAACGAATACAAGTATGCAACCACAATTCCTGTTATTATTCAAAACTCATTCGCTGTAGCCCGTATGCCTGATGGGATTGGTCCCTGGAACCAGGAACCTCCCGGTAACTCTGGTGATATAACCCCCGGTGCTTCGAATACCGGTGAAGAGGACCCCCCACCACCCTCCCTCCATCACATTCGCCTGCTCCACGATGGTCAGGGTCTGACCTGTTTGCCGGAGGGGGTGACGATACGGGCCTGTGAGGACGCAGATTGTACATCATTGTTTAGCGGTTCGGTGACCGTAAACTTATCGCCCTCGGGCTGGGTTGATGGCAACAGCCTGACCTTTAGCGGGGGCGAAACAACAGCATTTTTACGCCGAACAACACCGGACAGTGTAACCCTTGGTGCCGTCGTGACATCGTCTGCCGCGACAGGTTCTACCCGATGTTTTAACGGTAGCACCGAAAGCTGTGTCATGGTCTTTGCGGAGGCAGGCTTCGTGATGGAGGTTCCTGATCTGATCGCCAATAAGCCGGATGGTCCTGTTACGCTGCGTGCGGTCAAGTTGGGGGATGACGGTGTTTCCTGCGCTCCGGCCTTCACTGGTACCCGTACGGTACACTTCTGGTCAACCTACGAAAACCCCAATACCGGCACCATGGCAGTCAGTCTTGGTGATACCTCTATTGCGACCACTTCGTCAGGGACGTCTCTTGCTCTTTCTTTTGACAGCAATGCCCGCGCCAGTATTTCAACTATTCATTATGCCGATGCCGGTCAGATGCGACTCAATGCTCGCTTTGACGGCAGCGGTGATGAAGCTGGACTGGTTTTGGGAGGGAATGCACTGTTTGTTTCCCGCCCGGTCGGACTGGCTGTGCTGTCGACAGACACAAACGCCGAGTGCGTGAGCGGTGATCACATCTGTAGTGTGTTCCGCCGTGCTGGAGAAGAGTTTAATCTGACAGTGCGTGGCGTGGCCTGGACCCATGATGGCGATACCGACATCAACGATAACCCGATTACCCCTAACTATCGGCAAAATAATATATCAATCGGACATGAACTCATGGCTCCTGCCGGCGGTATCTTGGGTTCCATTGGTGTTACACAGGGAAATATCGGCGCTGGTGGAGAGGTTATTTTCCCTCAGAATGCTTCAGAAGTGGGGGTATTTCGCTTTGTTGCCATAGCGCCGGAAAACGGCTATTTTGGTTACACGGCGGGTGGCGGGATCAGTAACAATATCGGTCGTTTTATTCCGAATCACTTTGATATTGAGGATATTGTTCCGGGAACACTTAACAGCGCCTGCAATGCCTTTACTTATACTGAGCAGATGATAGAGGGATATGTTGTTGGTGCTGAACCCAAGTTTATCATCAGAGCGCTGAATTCCTTGGTTCCAGCTCAGACGACGCAAAACTACACGGGTGATTTCGCTAAACTTGAGGCCGCGGATATTGGTTTAGGTGGACCGCTTGGTGGGTCTGATGTTGATCAATTAGGGGTGGATGAAGTAAATAAAGTACAGGTAGATAACTGGTTAGATATCGGAACTCTTGTTGATAATAGTGATGGGACTCTCACTTATACCGCCTCATCTACCGATGAATACATGTACCTAAAAGACAACGCCCGCATTTCTCCATTTGATTCGCGAATTTTATTGCAATTGGACAGTATTGAAGACATCGATGGTGTTTCTGCCATCGGGCTGCCTCTGGATGTTGAAGTGGGCGGCACAGAAATCCGCTACGGTCGCGTTAGTCTTGAAAATGCCTATGGTTCTGAGTTGTTAGACCTAAATGTGCCAATGAAAACTGAATACTTTTATCAGGGATGGTTTCAGGCCAACACGGATGATGACTGTACAGAACTAAACCTCGCAGATCATTTGCAGCTGAACCTGGATATTGATGATGAAACTGGATGGCTTAATGGAACAAATAGCATTGCAGTTGGCAATGGTAGTACGTCAGCTACAATAGGGAACTCTCCTGTGGATAGTGGTGATGCAGGCTTAGTGTTCGCTTTTCCCGGAGCTGAAAATGATGGAAGTTTTTATGTGCGCACTAATGTCGATAGCGATTATCCCTGGCTGCTGTACGACTGGAATAATGACGGCAACCAAACAAACCCCACCGCCAAAGCCACCTTCGGCATCTTCAAAGGCAACCCTCGCCTGATCTATATGCGTGAATCGGTGTGGTGATTAATCTAACGAAGATCTCAGCGTTAAGATTAACCTGATTTCCACATCGGGTAGGAGGCAGGGTCGCCCCTGCCGTCCTCCCACACCACCGTACGTACGGTTCCGTATACGGCGGTTCACGAAGTGTGTTGAAAACGATGGAACTGCTCTATGTAACTGAACAGTCCCGCT
>NZ_JACWUN010000014.1 GCF_014773365.1 Pelovirga terrestris | reverse complement strand
CGTTCGGCTAGCGGTTCCCGTCATCAGGGTCCGCAGAGGACTTTCACCTCCAAGTCACCATTTGGTCACCACAGCCAAATGGATGGTGCTTGAGCACCACGCGCCCTGCCGGGCGCACATAAAAAAAAAGCAAGGCCCGGCGTAATAACACCGGGCCTTGCTTTATCTTTAACTGTCCAACAAACTATCCAGCCAGAACTTCCTTCATCTTATCAAAACCAAGGCTGTAGGCCTTTTTGTTCAGGTCCTTGAAGGCTTCCGGTACTTTCGCCAGAACAGCCTGCTCACCGGACTCGCGCTTAACAACGTCGGTCAAGGCAATCATCGCCCCCAGGGCAATAACGTTGGCTACAATTTCACGGCCGACATCAACCTTTGCGGTCCGCATGATCGGCAGACTGTAAACCTTGTAATTACCCTGTGGCGGGTTTTTAACAAAATCACTGTCGACCAGCAGCACACCACCGTCCTTAATACCAACGGCATATTTATCAGCAGCTTCCTGGGTCATTGCCAGACAGGCATCAACAACGGTTGCCTTAGGGTAATCGATCGGCTCATCGCCAATGATAACTTCTGACTTGGAAGCTCCACCACGGGCTTCCGGCCCATAACTTTGTGACTGTACGGCATGACGCCCTTCAATAATCGAAGCGGCTTCAGCCAGGATAATTCCGGCAGTGATCAGACCCTGACCACCCGCACCGGAAAAGCGAAGTTCATATCTTTCTGCCATGATTCTCGTCTCCTTATGGATGTGATCAGGCGCCTTGTACACGCGCAATGATTTTTGCGTAGCTTTCGCAGTATTCCGGACGGTCTTCCTTGTGGAGAACACCGGTCAAGGTCTTACCTTCGAGCTGCTCGGGTGTCATTTTTGCCGCTGCAGTCACCGGAACCGCGATTTCCTTGAGACGCTTCATCATATCCACGACACTGCGGAACTTGTTACGCCGCCCGTAAGTAGTGGGGCAGTCGTCCAGAACTTCGATAATAGCCATGCCTTTGTGCTTGATTCCCTCAGCGATCAATTTGTCAATCTGGTTCGCATGGAAAGCCGTCGTCCGGGCAACAAAGGTTGCGCCGGCACCGATCGCCAGTTTTGCCAGATCAAAACATGGATCAGGATTGCCGTAGGGAGTTGTCGAGGCCAAATGTCCGGTCGGAGTAGATGAAGAGAACTGTCCACCGGTCATGCCGTAGATGTAGTTATTCATCAAAACGTAGGTCATATCAATATTACGCCGGCAGGCATGAATAAAGTGATTGCCCCCGATCGCGGCACCATCCCCATCGCCGCCACAGCAGATGACTGTCATTTCCGGCTTTGCCATTTTTATACCGGTAGCAAAAGCTGCTGCACGACCATGAGCAGTATGCAGGGTATTAAAATCCAGGTACCCGGGCATCCGGCTGGCACAGCCGATACCAGAGACAATGGCGGTATTCTTTTTTTCAAGACCACAAGCATCCATGGCCCGAATCAGACCCTTCATGACAATGCCATGGCCACAACCGGGACACCAGATGTGAGGCAGCTTTCCTGGACGGATTGATTTTTCGTAATCGTAAGCCATTTAGAGAACCTCCTTAACCTGGTCGATGATTTGGCTTGGGGTGAGCGGATCGCCGTCAACCCGGTGGACGCCTGCGAGCTTACAGGAATTTTTCACAACCCGCTCCACCTCAAAGATCATCTGGCCAAGGTTCATTTCAGGGACAACTATCGCTTTGACCTGTTCGCCAATCTGAGCAACACGCTGTTCCGGGAACGGCCAGAGGGTAATGGGACGGAACATGCCTGCCTTAATGCCCTGCTCGCGCAGTTCATTGACAGCATACCGGGCTGAGCGAGAGGTAGATCCGTAAGCCAGGACAACGACCTCGGCATCATCAATCAGATATTCCTCATTTGACTCTATATCTGCACGGGCTTCCGGGCACTCAACCTTGCGGATCTGACGGCGCTCTTCAGCATCGACCAATTCGGCCTTGGTAGTTGGAAAACCATCCTCGGCCTTGTTTAACCCAGTAACATGGAAACGGTAGTCTGAGCCGTAAGCAGCCAGCGGTGGGACATCACCGAAAGAGGTATCAAACGGCTTATATTTCTCGGGCGGAACCGATGGCGCCGTGCGATCGATTACTTCGAGCTCACCTGGTTCCGGGAAGACAATACGCTCACGCATGTGACCGACGATTTCATCATACAGAACCTGAACCGGCATGCGATACTTTTCTGCCAGATTGAAGGCACGAACAGTCTCGGTAAAAATTTCCTGACAGGACGCCGGACACAGTGCAATAGCGGCATGGTCACCATGGGTACCCCACCGCGCCTGCATCACGTCAGACTGTCCGGGGCCGGTTGGCATCCCGGTTGAGGGACCACCACGCATAACATTGATGATAACGCAGGGAACTTCAGCGATACAGGCGTAGCCGATCAATTCCTGTTTCAGCGAAATCCCGGGACCGGACGATGCCGTCAGGGTTTTGGAGCCGGCGAGGGAAGCACCGATAATCGAGGCCATGGCGCCGATTTCGTCTTCCATCTGAATAAACTTACCACCAATTTTGGGAAGTTCACCTGCCATAACTTCCGCAACTTCAGTGGAGGGAGTAATTGGGTAGCCGCCGAAGAAGTTACATCCGGCATAAAGTGCGCCCTGGGCGCAAGCCTCATTCCCCTGTAAAAGAGCAATTTTTTTTGCCACGAACTGACCTCCTCTAGCTATTACAGCTTGTGAACTTTAATGGCGAAGTCAGGGCAACGCAATTCACACTGATTACATGCTATGCAGGCATCAGCGTTTGCAACCTTGACAACAAATGCATCCATCTCCAGGACCTTTGTAGGACAGAACTCTACGCAAATACTGCATCCCTTACAATAGGCTTCGATGATTTCAATTTCCGCTTTCGCGCTCATGAACGATTATCTCCTTTACTATATAGTGACTGTCGACAAACAGCTTTTCAAAGCGGCGGAATGCTAACATAAGCGACAACTCTACGCCAGCAAAAACATCCATCCCTGAAGCACCTGGAACAATGGTGCTTTCCTCATAAAAGCAGCGGGTTAGGTTCAACCCTGGGAATCGAATAAAAGATTTTCACAACAAAAAAAACGCTGCAACAGGTTTTTACAGGCATCTGATCCCATACCCGAACAATCACTACCCTGTTTGCAGCACCCCTGCACCATCGTTATTTAATTACCAGAGTGGAGCCTAAAACAGAAGGGCAGTCAAACGACTGCCCTTCTGAATCAAGAGCAATAATTCAATTAGAGATTCATGCTGCCGACGAGTTCTTTGACTGCGGCCACCGAGTTGTCCATCAGTGCCTGCTCTCCAGCATCGAGTTTCATTTCAATGATCTTTTCAATGCCACCGGCACCAATGACACAATGAACGCCAACGTAGAAGTTATCAACACCGTACTGACCTTGCAGCAAGGCGCAGGTCGGCAGTACCCGTTTTTGGTCCTTAAGGAATGACTCGGCCATCGCTACAGCTGACGAGGCCGGGCTGTAGAAAGCACTACCGTTACCAAGAAGCTTAACGACTTCGCCGCCGGCATTCTTGGTGCGCTCAACCATGGCGGTCATCACTTCCTCGGCTTTGGCTGCATTACCGTACTTCTGCTCAAGCAGTTCCATGACCGGAATGCCCGCAACATTGGCGTAACGTACCAGGGGAACCATGGTATCCCCGTGACCACCAAGGGTAATAGCAGTAACGTCCTTGACAGAAACACCCAGTTCCCAGGCAATAAAAGCAGCAAAACGAGCAGAGTCAAGGACACCGGCCTGACCACAAACACGCTCAGAGGGGAAGCCGGTAACCTTCTGGCACAACGTCACCATCGCATCAAGGGGGTTAGAAATAACGATAACAAAGGCATTCGGAGCATTTTCACGAATACCTTCAGCCACGCTGGTCATGATCTTTGAGTTAACACCGATCAGGTCATCACGGCTCATACCAGGCTTACGCGGCAGGCCGGCAGTAACGATAACAACGTCTGAGCCAGCGATATCTTTGTAATCATTGGTACCAGTAACACTGACGTCAAAGCCGTCTACAGGTGATGCTTCAGCGATATCAAGGGTTTTTCCCTGGGGCATATTTTCGACGATGTCGAACATCACCACATCACCCAGTTCACGCAGGGCACAAAGTTGAGCCAGAACACCACCAATTTGTCCGCCACCGATCAAAGCAATTTTTGGTCTCGCCATTTTCTCTCTCCTTGTTATTAATATTTTATATTTAATTAAGCCGGGACGACCGTTCGCCCCGGCTCGGCTGATTTACTAAAGACCACTACATGTTGTCGATAATAGCATTCAGAGTTGCACTTGGACGCATTTCCTTTTCGGTTTTGACTCGATCCGGACGGAAATAACCACCGATATCAATCGGCCTACCTTGCGCCGCAATCAATTCAGCATCAATTTTGTCGGCATTGTCAGTCATTTCCTTGGCAATCGGAGTGAAACGGGCTTTAAGATCCTGATCCTGACTCTGAGCAGCCAACGCCTGAGCCCAGTACAGCGTCAGGTAGAAAGTGCTGCCACGGTTGTCAAGCTCATTGACCTTACGTGACGGCAGCTTCTGGTTCTCCAGATAGGTACCAATCGCGGTATCCAGCGTTTCAGCCAGCACCTTGGCCTTGTTGTTGTTGAAATTTTTTGCAACCAGTTCCAACGACGGAACCAGAGCACAATACTCGCCTAATGAATCCCAGCGGGTGTGCCCTTCTTTCAGGAACTGCTGGACATGCTTGGGAGCAGAACCGCCGGCACCTGTTTCAAACAGACCACCACCGGCAAGCAACGGTACGATAGACAGCATCCGTGCACTGGTACCCAGTTCCAGAATCGGGAACAGGTCGGTCAGGTAATCCCGCAGCACGTTGCCGGTTGCTGAAATGGTGTTAAGCCCTTTACGAATCCGCTCCAGTGAGAACGTCATCGCTTCACGGGGAGCCATCACCTTGATCTCGAGACCGGCGGTATCATAGTCGGGAAGATATTTGTTGACCTTGGCAATAATCTGGGCATCGTGACCGCGCTTTTCATCCAGCCAGAACACGACCGGCTCACCCGATTCACGGCACCGCTCAACCGCAAGACGAACCCAGTCTTTGATGGCGATATCCTTGGTCTGGCAGGAGCGATAGACATCCCCCTTCTCTACCTTCTGCTCCATCAACACCTGACCGGCTGAATTGACAACCTGGAAGGTTCCGTTGCTCGGCGCTTCGAAGGTTTTGTCATGGGAGCCGTATTCTTCAGCTTTCTGCGCCATCAGACCAACGTTAGAAACACTGCCCATGGTCGAAGGATCGAACTGACCATTGGCACGAGCATTATCAATGATCTCTGCATACATGGTGGCATAGCAACGGTCAGGAACCATGGCGATAGTGTCCTGCAACTGATCTTGCAGATTCCACATTTTACCGCCATCCCGGACAACGTTAGGCATGGAAGCATCAACAATCACGTCGTTGGGCACATGCAGGTTGGTAATATTCTTGCGGGAGTCAACTATGGCGAGCGCCGGGCCGCTTTCGTAACATTTGTTGATGTCGGCTTCAATTTCGGCCTTTTTCTCAGCGGGCAGCTTATCCAGCTTAGAAAGAATGTCACCCATACCATAGTTGGGGCTGGCACCGATCTCTTTGAGGGTCGCAGCATGCTTTTCAAGGGCATCTTTGAAATACACTGAGACACAGTGACCAAACAGAATCGGATCAGAGATCTTCATCATCGTGGCCTTGAGGTGCAGTGACAACAGCACACCCTTTTCTTTTGCTTCGGCGGCGGTAGCAGTATAGAAATCGCGCAACTTGCGCACATTCATGGTAGAGCTGTCAAACACCTCACCGGCCAGCAGCTTGAGCTCTTTTAGGACCTTGGCATGACCACCTTCATCAACGAATTGGATCTTGACGGTATCAGCGCCATCCATGGTCACCGATTTTTCTGACTCATAGAAATCACCGCCATCCATGAAAGCCACACGGCACTTGGATTCACCGGCCGGCGGCCAGGGCTGCATCATTTTATGGGGATTTTTCTGGGCAAACTTTTTAACCGATGCGGCAGCACGACGATCCGAGTTGCCTTCGCGCAACACCGGATTTACCGCGGATCCGAGCACCTTGGAAAAACGCTCCTGCAGCTTGCGGTCCTCGTCGTTTTCCGCTTCTTCCGGGTAGCTGGGGATATCATAACCCTGTTGCTGGAGTTCCTTGATACAAGCCTGCAGTTGGGGAATCGAGGCACTGATATTCGGCAGCTTGATCACGTTGGCTTCGGGGTTCTTGACCAACTCACCCAACTCTGCCAGGTGGTCAGCGACCCGCTGTGCTTCGGTCAGGCGCTCCGGAAAAAGTGTCAGGACACGGCCGGAAAGGGAAATATCACGGGTTTCCACCTCGATGTCACAGCCTTTGGTGAAGGCTCGAACAATGGGCAAAAAGGCATAGGTGGCCAACGCCGGTGCTTCATCAATTTCAGACCAGATAATTTTTGCTGCCATTCGTCTCTCTCCTTGATTAATGTAGTGTCAAAACAAACCAGCTTATAACAAAGTTATAAACTGAGAATCCCGCATGGGAAAGCGTTGTATACAGTATACAAATGATGAGGGTCTGTCAAGAGGGTTCGGGGCCAACCGGCGATTAAAACTCTCCATTAAAAGACAGCTTAGCGCGGGTCACGCCAACTGACCGGAATCTCCAAAAAGCTTAAAGCGCAAACACTGTAACCAGGCTGCGCCCAAGCCATCAGAACAGATTCAGCTCCCGTGCTTCTTTGCGCGCCGATTCGAGCTCTTCACTGTTTTTATCGCGCGGGATATCAAGCATCTGGCCTGGCGCGATTTCCTGAGGGGTTTTAATCTGATCACGATTCGCGCGATAAATCAGCGGCCACAACAGCCTATCCCCATACACTTCGGGCAGATGAGCAATCTCGGCCAGATTCTGCCCGGCCCTGACTTCATAACGCTCAACCTTGGCGGGTTCGACTGGTGGTGATGGTGAGGGTGGTGGTGGCTTTGCCACACTGGCAGCGCTAGTTGCGCGTGCTGCTGCCTGCCGGGCTTCCTCCTGGCGGCGCTGTTCCAACTGCCGTTGACGCAAAGCTGCCTCCTGTTCAGCCAGTTCGCGTAAACGCTGATCTTCCTGCAAGCGGGCTTTTTCTGCTCGCTGCCGCTCCAGTTCGGCCTGGCGCGCAAGAGCTTGTTCCGACTCACTGCGCGCCTCTTCGGCGTAACGCCGGGCCAGACTAATGGTTCGCGCTGCAGCACGGTATTGCTGCTGTTCCATCTGCTCTTCAGCAGCGTCCAGGGCGGAGCGGGCCAACTGGTATTCACCCGGTGACCAGTCCGCGGCACCGATTTCAGCAGCATGGCGAACCAGATAACGTGCGGTTTCCAGCTCAGCCAGCGGAGGCTTGGCACAGCCGGCGAGAACCATGGCTGCGATACTGATGATAAGTAAAAATCTGACGGTCATTTAGACTCTTTTTTAGGATCTATTCCTGCTTTTTCCGCAGCCGGATACCAAGTTCCTGCAACTGTTTTTCGTCAACCGCATTTGGCGCATCCGACAACATGCAGGTCGCTTTCTGGGTTTTGGGAAAGGCAATCACATCACGGATCGAATCAGCAGCGGTCAGAATCATCATCAACCGATCCAGACCAAAAGCGATCCCGCCATGAGGTGGTGCCCCATAGCTCAAAGCATCCAGCAGGAAGCCGAACTTCAATTGTGCCTCCTGTTCACCGATACCCAAGAGCTCGAACAGGCGCGATTGTACCGCCTGGTCGTGGATCCGGACACTGCCGCCACCGACCTCCGAGCCATTCAGCACCAGATCGTAGGCTTGAGCCCGCGCCTTGCCCGGATCGCTGTCGAGTAACGGGATATCCTCTTCCAGGGGTGAGGTAAAGGGGTGATGGACGGCCACGTAACGTTTGGCCTCGGCATCCCACTCCAGCAGCGGAAAATCGGTCACCCAGACAAAGCGATACGCATCCTTGCTCGCCAGCCCCAGACGTTGCCCTAAATGACCCCGCAGACGCCCCAACGCCTCATTCGTAACCCCGGCCGTATCTGCAACAAACAACAACAGATCACCATCCTCGGCGGACAGTGCCTGATTAAGGCTGACCAACTCATCACCGGTGAAAAATTTGGCGATGGGGGACTGCCAGCCCTCTTGCGTCACCTTGACCCAGGCCAGCCCCTTGGCACCGTAAATCTTGACAAAATCGGTAAATCCGTCAAGGTCCTTGCGTGAAAAGTCGGCACCACCTTTAACGTTAATGGCTTTGACCAAGCCGCCGCCGGCAGCGACCTCAGCAAACACTTTAAACTGCGAATCAGCAACCAGGGCCGTCAGATCGACCAGCTCCAGATCGAAACGCAGGTCGGGATTATCAACCCCAAACCGGCGCAAGGCTTCAGCATAGGTCAGGCGCTCCATCGGCAGCTTAACCTCAAGCCCGATGGCTTCTTTAAAGATCGCGGCAATCAGCCCTTCCATGGTAGCAATAACATCGTCACTCTTAACGAAGCTCATCTCACAGTCGATCTGGGTAAATTCGGGCTGGCGATCAGCCCGCAGATCCTCGTCACGAAAACATTTGACGATCTGAAAATAGCGATCAAAACCGGACACCATGAGCAGCTGTTTGAACAACTGGGGGGACTGGGGCAGGGCGTAAAAATTACCGGGATTGACCCGGCTTGGTACCAGATAATCGCGCGCCCCTTCCGGGGTGCTCTTGGTCAGCACCGGGGTTTCCACTTCAAGAAATCCCTGGCTATCGAGGTAGGTTCTAACCGTTTTGGCAACCAGATGGCGCATCATCAGATTGCGCTGCAAGGCCGGCCGCCGCAGATCAAGATAGCGATATTTCAAGCGGATATTTTCAGCCACCTCGGTATATTCATCAATCATGAAGGGCGGTGTTTCTGAGCGGTTGAGGATCAATAACTCCGCCACCTCAATCTCAATTTTACCGGTTTTCATGCGTGGGTTGACCGTTCCTTCCGGGCGCGCCGAAACCGTTCCGCTGGCAGCAACAACATATTCGGTTCGCACTTGCTCAGCTTTCTTATGTGAAGCCGCATCACGATCAGGGTCAAGAGCCAGTTGCACAATCCCCTCACGATCACGCAGATCGATAAAAATCAGGCCGCCGTGGTCACGGCGCTTCTGCACCCACCCCATGACACAGACCTCCTGACCGATCAATGCTGCCGTCAGTTCGCCACATCGATGTGTTCGCTTCCAGCTTCCCAGTTTATCGTTTTGCACGGTGCCTCCAGATGCGCCCAAACAGCGCCTAAATAGTTATTGTTAAACGTGTTATTATATGGATTTCAATGACTGTCGGTCAAGCACTAGAAATGGGCATGAAAAAATTACGTCAGTAGGTCCAGCAGGGCATCAAGGCGAACGCTGGTCTGGCTGCCATCTGCCATCTTTTTGAGCTGCGCCTGACCGCTGCGCAATTCGTCGTCGCCGATGATCAGGGTATGGACGGCACCCAGCTTGTCCGCCCGTCGCATTTGTGCTTTCAAGCTTTTGCCCTGGAAATCCATGTCCGCGCGCACGCCCTGAACCTGCAGTTGCGACATCAGAATAAAGGCCTGCTCGACGGCAGCATCCCCAAGGGCAGCAATAAACAGTTCCGGCGCGGCAGTGCTGACAACATCCTGATCAAGCATAAGCACCAGCCGTTCGAGGCCGATGGCAAAGCCGATACCCGGCAGTGCCGGGCCGCCCAGACTTTCGATCAGCCCATCATAGCGTCCACCCGCTGCCACGGCGTTTTGTGAGCCCAACTGATCCGTCACCAGTTCAAAGGTTGTGCGCACATAATAATCAAGACCACGTACCATCCGCACGTTGACAGTGTAAGGAACCTTAAGCAGATCAAGATAATGCCGGACCTGACTGAAATGCTGATCACACTCGCCGCACAGATGTTCGACCACTGCAGGCGCATCAGTCGTAGCCGCACGGCAGGATTCCACCTTGCAGTCAAGCACGCGCAAAGGGTTGGTCTGATAACGCCGTTGGCACTCACTGCATAGCGGCTCCAGGCGTTGTTCAAGATATTGGATCAATTGCCGGCGATAATCGGGGCGGCAGGCCGGACAGCCCAGGGAATTAATTTCGAGGGAGACGGCATTGATGCCGATACGGTTAAAAAAATGATGCAGCATCATCAGTATTTGGGCGTCAATCTTGGGATCTTCGACCCCAATCGCTTCGACCCCAATTTGATAAAACTGCCGGTAACGTCCTTTCTGTGGACGTTCATAGCGGAACATGGGGCCGATATAAAAGAGCTTGGCAACCGGATCCTGGGCCGCCAGACGGTTCTGGATAATAGAGCGCATCACCGGAGCCGTCCCTTCCGGGCGCAAGGTCATGGAGTTGCCACTCTTGTCAGCAAAAGTATACATCTCTTTTTCAACGATATCGGTCGTTTCACCGATAGAACGACAGAAGAGTTCAGTCTTTTCCAGCACCGGGGTTCTGATTTCAGCAAACCCATAAGTACCAAACACCTCGCGCGCACTGCGTTCAAGAAACTGCCAGACCCCAACGGCATCCGGCAGCACATCGTTCATTCCCTTGATTCCTGAGATACTCAACGCTTTATCCTTTCATACTTAGGCTTGCCCTGATAAACGGCAAACCACTGACCATCATGACTGTGACCATACTCCGTTTTATCAGCGGCCAAAAGGGGATTAACAGGGGGCGAACGATCTGCAGATAATAACTGAAGAATGTCCGCCGATGTTATAAATCAAAGAAGAGGGAACAGCAAGAACTCGCTTTTTTAGGGGATGACTAACATTGAGGTTAACGAGTATCTACCAGATCGACGGCACTGCAGATGCTGTTACGCGATTCCTTGCCGGCGTACATGGCCTGATCAGCAAGACCGAGGAGGCGTTCCTGACTGGTGGCGTCATCGGGAAAGGTCGCAATACCGATAGAGAGGGTGACCTGTGATGGCTGATTGTCTTTTTCCAGAAAAATATGCTTTTCAATCAGCCCGCGAATCCGCTCGGCAACCACTCGGGCTGCACGTTGATCGGTCTCTACCAGCAAGGCGGCAAATTCATCGCCGCCAAAGCGGAACAGGGTGTCGACATCACGAACACAACCACGCATCAGCCGCCCCACTTCCTGCAGAGCCGCACTGCCGGCCAGATGCCCGTACTGATCATTGATCTCCTTGAACCGGTCCAGATCCATAAACAAAACAGAAAACTTCAAACCATAACGCTGCGAACGCATCATCTCCTGATTAAGGGCGATCTGAAGATAACGATGATTATAAAGACCGGTGAGGTCATCGGAATACATCAGTTGCTGGGCATTACGATAACGCGAGGCGTTGGCAAACCCCAGGGCAATCTGATCGCACAGGTAGCGCAGGTCAGCCGGAGAGAAATCGGTATCGTTAGAAACCGCATCACTGATCAGAATGCCGCCCTTCAACAGATCTCCGTCGCGCAATGGCAGCATCCAGATCTGTTCAGGCCGTTTATTCAGGCTGCGCAAACCTTCCAGGCAGTGTCCCGACGGCTGAACAACTCCACCCGCCTGATAAAATTCCGGCAGCAGCAGTTCAATCAACTGCTCGGCATCGCCGGCGTGGATCTTTTTAAGACCCGTCAGGTAGGTTGCCTCATCGTCGGCCAGGGTAAAGGAAAATCCCGATTCAGAGCCCAGTTTGCGCATCAGGGCTTCAAGGGATTGAGGAATCAGACACTCCAGGTCGATCAGCGAGGAGAGCGTCTGGCCGGTCTGAAACAGATTGATCTGGCGCTTAAGATGGGCATTTTCAGCCAGCAGGCGTCGCTGTTCCAGGCAGGTTGCAATCAGATGTTTTAACTCTTCCGGATTAAAGGGTTTGACCAGGTAGTCGCGGGCACCATTTTTGAGGGATTCAATCGCTGAATCGAGACTGGCATAACCAGTCACCATCACCACCTCAGGAGGGGACGGCAACCCTTTGGCGAAACGCAGCACGTCGATACCGCTGCGACCGGGCATGACCACATCACTTAAGACCAGATCAAAGGGGTCTGATTCCAGCAACCTGACAGCTTCATCACCATTAGCACAGATCACCACAGCGTAACCGGCATCTTCAAGGAGATCACGGTACAGATGACGAAAAAAAAGTTCATCATCAACAACCAGTATTTTAGCTTGTTCTACCATCATAACCCCTTAGCAATATTGTCATTTAAGTATCAGTCTTTGCCCCGCAAAGTCAACGGAAAAGGCCATTCTGCCATTTTTGCGGACGCCACCCGGCATCATCCAGCTGCACCCGAACCGTCCCGTCCAGGTCGGTTCGATATATCCTCAGCCCCTCTTCTTCTAGATGTTCCAAAAGGGTTTTTGACGGCAGCCGATAGACATTCTGGTAACCGACGGATACCAACCCGATCCCAGAACCGAGCAGAGAAAACAGGCGCTCGGTCTGTGATTTACCACTGCCATGATGGGGAAGCTTGAGCAAGGTTGCGGGACTCCGAATCCCTGCAGCCATCAAGCGCTGCACCCCCTGCGCCTCGAGATCACCGGCCAACAGCATCCCCTGCTCGCGTCCCGTCGCATCAACAGTGCGCAAAGAGAGGACCAGAGAGGCATCATTGGCATTAGCGGCCACAGCACCGGCATTGTATATCTCCAGCGTCCCCTCCTGCCAGTCGGCGAAGGAACTCCACCCCGGTTCTACCACCCGCACCGGAACATTGCGTTGCCGGACGGCGTCAACGAGGACCGGATGGTATTTTTCAAGGGGCTCACCAACGACCAGTTCCGCGACCGGAAAGCGTTCAAGCACATAAACCAGTCCTTTCCAGTGGTCTGCATGATCGTGGGTGAGGATAATCCGGTCAAAATGCTGAACGCCTAACTCACCAAAGGCCGGCGCCAGCAAACGCTGCCCGACATCAAAACGATCACCATAGAGGCCGCCCCCATCAATCAGAATATTCTGGCCGGTATTGTTTTGTAACAGCAGCGACTCCCCCTGACCGACACTGAACATGGTCAATGTCACCGGAGCATGTGACCCCAGGGGCAACTGCCACAGCAACACTGCCGACAGCAAACAACCAACTGTCAGCTTAAGCCATGGTCGGCGGGCCAACTGGGGAAACAAGAGTGCAGGCACCAAGAGTAAAGCGACGGCAAGATACTGACTGCGCGACCAGTAGAGATAGTTTCCCGCCAACGGCGAAAAGTCGGTCAGCCACAAAGAAAATTGATAGAGCTGTTCCAAAAAAAATCCACTGACACGAAATAAAAGCGCAGCTGCGGGTGGCCAAAGGGGAAATAAAAACAGCCCGACAAACCCGACCGGCAGGGCAACCAGGGTAACAATCGGCACACAGATCAGATTAGCCACCAAAGCTGCGGGTGCGAACAAGTGAAAGTTAAACAGGACCAAAGGCAAGGTTGCCAGGGTTGCGGCGAGGCTGACGAGAAAAATCTGGACCAGATAGCGCAACCCTGTCCATGGCAATTCCGAGACGTGCGCATGTTGCCACCAGGGTCGCCACAACAAAATGCCGGCAGCGCCGCAAAACGACAGCTGCCAGCTTGCTGACCACAACAGCAGCGGGTTATAGAGCAAAAAGATCAGCGCTACAGCGGCCAGCAGGTGGAGCGGATGCACCGGATAGCGCCACCAAAACAACAGTGACCCGATACCGGCCAGGGCAAAAGCACGGCGGGTCGACACCGCATCACCGGTTAACAGTAGATAAACAAACAGCAACGGCAACAGCAACAGCGGCAACACCCGTTGTGGTGGCTGCCAGTTAAGCAGCCAGGTTGAGCGTCGATAAAACGTCAGCAATAAACGATAGCCAAACGCCCCCAATATGCCAAGGTGCAGTCCGGAAATGGCAAACAGATGACTGACCCCCGCACCAGCCAGGGTTTCGCGTACGGCTTCCGGCAGTTGCCGCCCCTCCCCCAGTACCAGGGCCCGGACCAGGGAGGCGCTCTTTGCTGGCACCTTAGCCGCAATAAAGCCTGCAACCCGGATTCGCCACTGGACAATCGATCTGCGCAGCCCTCCTTCCCCCGCGGCCACGAGAGCGACCTGATCGATATTTTTAACCCAACTGGTCATATCGATATTCTGACTGATCACATAACGCGGCCAGTGAAATTCACCCGGGGTGCCGAACAACCGAGGCTGGCGCAGTCGGCCGGTAAAACGAATACGATCCCGGGGCAACATGGCATCATTGGTGCCGCCCTCTTCAACACTCAGGCGCAATCTCAACGGGCGTTGGAGTTCCAGCGCTTGCTGTTTATCCCATACCTCATCAATCAGCAAATCAATCCGGCTACGCCCATCGGTCAGCTGACGAACATCGGTTATTACCCCAACAGCAGTGGTTCTCCGGGACAGCTGGTCGATCCTGGTCACATCATCCACAAATTGTAACCGGGCAGCATATTGGCTGTTGAAAAAAAACGAGACAGCAAGGCAGGTCAGAAGCAGGGAAAGTCGTGGAAATCTCGAAAAACAACGGAAATAAAATGCCAGGGACAGACAGAGCAGGATAGCAATCCAGGCGGTCGTCGTCCCGACAGAAGAAACACTGGCAACGGCCAAACCACCAATGGCCGCCGCCAGCAAATAAAATAATAACGGCAAGGCCCCCTCCCCGTTCAAGACTGTTGAGATAAAGTCTCGTTGTAACTACTCAGCACTATCCTGGCACCGGGTCGGGAATCCTGTGGCAAGAGTTTTTGTCGCTATGGACGGCGACCAAAAGCGGTCATGGCTGACGAAAAGCGTCCCTTGACATAGGATTTCCGACCCGGGGCTGAACAGATACGTCTCATTTAAGAAAACTTACCCTGACGCCTTAACTGAGCGTCCTTTTTCGGCGGGAACGTCCTTTTTCCCCTCGTAGGTGCGCAGCATTTCTTCAGCCAGGGCAACATCGTCCTTGCAGCCGATAAAGACCGGGGCACGCTCATGAATCTGGGTCGGCAGCAGATCGAGAATCGGCTGGTGGCCATCGGACGCTGCGCCACCGGCTTGTTCGACCAAGTATGCCATGGGGCTGAGTTCAAACAACAAGCGCAGTTTGCCTCGGGGCAGGTCTTTGAGGTGCGGGTAGAGGAAAACCCCTTCCCCCTTGAGCAGCACCTGATTAATGTCCGGCACAAAACCGCCACTATAGCGCAACTTCACCCCGCGCTTCTCCAGCGTAGAAACATAGTTTTCAACCCCGGGAGTGTACTGATTACGCAAACCACCCGGTGAGTAAAGGTTGCCTTTTGGCTTCAGAGTAATGTGTTCTCGCAGCAGCGTATATTCCATCAGGTTGTTCATCCCGAATTCATAAACGCCGTCCCCGACACTATAAACCAGGGTGGTGCGCGGACCGTAAAGAATATATATGGCCGCTACCTGCTCACGCCCGGGGCGCAGCAGATCATAGCCGGGGAAAATAGCAACGATGGTGCCTACCGCCAGGTTAACGTCAACCAGGGATGAACCGTCCAGAGGATCAAAAGCAACCGAATATTTACCCTCCCAGTCGGTCGAAACAGGAATAATCTGATCCATCTCCTCCGACATCATATTAACGACCACGCCTGAATGATCAAGGCGTTTGCGCAAGATCCGATCCGCCAATACATCCAGAGCCAACTGTTTTTCACCATAAAGATTGGAGGTACCGGCAACCCCGAGGTCGCCGGTTCGAATGGAATGAATAATGTATTTGGATGCCTCGGCTATCTCACAAATGAGATGGGTCAGATTATCTTCAACACCGGTTTCACGCAAATGACGCCGCAGATCGACCTGAAACTTGGTTTTACCCGGTTCACTCATGAGATACGCTCCCCTTATCTAGTTATAAGCAATAATCGACCCTCAGGGTCAGCTGCCAGCTTCGACTTGAGTAACTACTTTAGCCCACCGGAAGATTTCCAGCAACCGTGAACTGACCTTAATGACAAAATTAATCAGCATTACTCGTCTGTGGACTTGCTTACGATGGCCTGCGCTTGATCACCTTGACGGCAGATCGCCAGCCCCTCTTCGAGGGTAGGATACAACAACCTGATTCCAAGCTTTTCCAGCATATGTCGATTGGTCATCCGCCGCGATTCTTGCAGAAATGACAATGTCAGGGGATTCATGATCTGTTGCGCTTCGTCCCAGGTCAACTGCTGTGGGCGCGGCAGATCATACAAATCGGCGACCGCAGTAAAATATTCGCTCATACTGCTGTGCTGACCATCGCAGACATTAAAAATGTCCCCCGCCTCCCCCCGTTCCATAGCAATCAGACAGATACGCACCAGGTCAAGGCTATGGATACGATTGGTTACCGGTGAATCTTCCGGTCGCAGCACCTGATGCCCTTTGTGCAATTGTGCCAACGGCAGACGTCCAGGGCCGTAAATCCCCGTCACACGTAGAATGATCAGGTCAAAACCCAGTTCTTTGGCTTGGTCGCACAACTGGCTTTCGGCGCTGGCTCTTCTTTTGGCGCGACTGGTTTGGGGATTGATCGGTGTTTCTTCGGTCACCAGGTCACCACCACAGTCACCATAAACACCGCTGGTACTGATGTAGACAATCCGCTGCGGACAGTTATCGGCGTTCAGCATACGGCAGAAATTTGCCATGCGGGCATCGATTGATCCCCCCCCTTGCGGCGGCATAAAATAATAGACCCGTTGGCGCTGGAGTAGCAGGAGCGGCAGGTCATCCCGACAATCGAAGTTGGCGACAATCGGCGTCAACCCCAATGCCAAGAGCTCTGCGGCCCCTTCGGCGTCGTGGGCCGTGGCCTGCACCTTATGTCCCTGGTTCAGCAGCTCCCTGGCTACCCGTTTACCGATATCTCCACAACCAATGATTGTGTAATCCATCATCCGCTCTCCTCTTCGCTTCAGACCAGACTTTTGTTGACAATTTCGTATAGGTCACGCGACAGATTCTCCTGTTGCAACGCCACCAGTTCCTCACGCAGCAGTGCCCGCCGCTGTGGTTCCAGGCGTTTCCAACGGGTCAGGGGGGTAGCCATGCGCGCCGCCACCTGGGGGTTGCGCTTGTCAAGGCGCCTGATCTGCTCGGTTAACAAACGATAACCATTGCCGTCTTGACGGTGAAAAACAGCCAGATTCTGGGCAAAAGCACCGAGTAAAGAGCGCGCCCGGTTCGGGTTGCTCAGGGTAAAATCAGGGTGCAACAGCAAACGTTCAATCTCGAAAAAGGTGTTTTCGTGACGCCCTGATGCCAGGGTTGAGAACCACTTGTCGAGCAACAGCGGGTAGTGCTTCCACTGTCGGTAAAAATCCTCTTTGACCTGATCACGCAGCGGACTCTGCCGGCAGTCAACCAGGGCGGCAAATGCTGCCAGCCGATCGGTCATATTGCCGGCTTGTTGATAATGACGCAGGCAACGATCCTGCAGCAGTTCATCTGGTTCCAGCATCAGCAGCGACAGGCAGCCATGGACCAGACGGCGGCGACCAACTGCGACAGGATTGAGGGAATATTCCCCTGCGCTCGAATAGCGGTCATAACACTGCAGCAGTTTCTCACGATGGACCGACAACAGGTGCCGCAGAGCCTGTTCACGCACCGCCCTGATCCGTTGTGGATCGACCTCATCCAATTGATCGGCAAGATACTGTTCGCTGGGCAGTTGCAGCATGCGCGCCAACAAGCTTTCATCCGCCTCGTTATCAGTCAGGACAACCCCCCAGGCATCAACAAACACCTGACTCAGGCCGGTGGACAGTTGCCCCTCCAGTTGCTGCCGGTAAAGTTGCAACAACTCAGCAACGGATAACTGCTGCCCCGCCTCCCAGCGGTTAAAGGGGTCACTGTCGTAAGCCATGCGAAACGCCAGGTCTTCGGGCCGATCCTCCATCGTCAAGCGGACCGGCGCGGAAAACCCGCGCAACAGCGACAGTACCGGTTGCTCCTGAACCCCGACAAAAGAGAATTGCTGGCGGGACTGGGTCAGCTCAAGGACTCGACTGGTGCCGCCGGGGGCTTCGTCGCTGGCCAACTGCAAGGCCAGGTCGGTACCATCATGACCAAGCAATCCCATCACCAGGGGCAGATGAAACGGCTCCTTGTCGGGCTGGCCAGGGGTGGCTGGGCAGCTCTGCTGACAGTCGAGGGTGAAGGTTTGAGTAGCGCAATCGTAATGACAGACCACCTGTACTTCAGGGGTGCCGGCCTGGGTGTACCAGCGGCGGAACCGGGTCAGATCGACCTCACCGGCCTGTTCCAGTGCGGCGACAAAATCCTCACAGGTCGCGGCCTGACCATCGTGACGCTTCAGATAGAGGCGAACCCCTTCGACGAACCGTTCCCGTCCCAGCAGGGTTTCGAGCATCCGAATGACCTCTGCACCCTTATTGTAGATCGTCGTCGTGTAAAAGTTATTGATCTCTACATAGGACTCCGGACGCACCGGATGCGCCATGGGTCCCGCATCTTCGGGGAACTGATACTGGCGCAGCAGGGCGACATCATCAATCCGCTTGACCGCAGCAGACTGCATATCGGCCGAAAACTGCTGATCGCGCAGCACCGTCAGCCCTTCTTTCAAACTGAGTTGAAACCAGTCGCGGCAGGTGACACGATTGCCGGTCCAGTTATGGAAGTATTCGTGGGCGATGACCGCTTCAATCCCCAGGTAATCATTATCGGTTGCCGTTTCCGGGCGGGCAAGCACGTATTTTGAGTTAAATACGTTCAACCCCTTATTCTCCATCGCTCCCATGTTGAAATCGTCCACGGCGACGATCATATAACGGTCAAGGTCATATTCCAGCCCGTAGACCTGCTCTTCCCACTTCATCGCCTTTTTCAACGACTCCATGGCAAAGTCGCAGTCGTTGCGGTTGCGCTCCTCGACAAAAATCTGCAGCAGAACCCGACGCTCGGACAGGGTAATGAAGTGATCTTCCAGACAGACCAGGTTTCCCGCCACCAGAGCAAACAGATAGCTCGGCTTGGGAAACGGGTCCTCCCAGCAGGCAAAGTGACGACCATCATCCAGCACTCCCTGGTCCACCAGATTGCCGTTACTCAACAGCACCGGGCAGTCGGCCGGTTCCCCTTCGATCCGTACCCGAAAGGGCGCCAGGACATCGGGGCGATCCGGGTAGTAGGTAATTTTTCGAAATCCTTCCGGTTCACACTGGGTACAGAAAATCCCGTTGGACTGATAAAGCCCCTCGAGCGCCGTGTTGTTCAGCGGATCAATGCGGGTGATGATGTGCACAGTGAGCTGCGCCGGCGGTGCAGGAATCGTCAAGCTGACATCATCGCACTGATAATCAGCCGGCTCCAGGGAAACACCGTCTACCTCGACTGCCACCAGCTGCAGATGTTCACCGTCAAGCACCAAGGGCTCAATAACCCCGTTGCGGTCCGGGTTCAACCGTAGTGCGAGGGTCGAGGCCACCTGGGTTGCGGTCGGGCTCAAATAAAAATCGAGCTCAACCTGATCAACCAGGTAAGCAGGCGTCAGATAATCCTTAAGATATTTGGTTTGTGGTGATTGGGTTGTCATAAGACTCCGAACGAAAAGGGTTGATATAGTAGCTGCCTCTTGCGCAGCAATCAGGCTTGAACGTTATAGTCGCGGTACAGCAGGCTCGGCTGAATCCCCTGATTATCCTGATATTTGCCGCTGGCGTAAGCATCACTTTCCCCCTGCAGGGCATGGTAATAAATCTGGCATATCTGCACTCCGGCATAAATCCGGATGGGCTGGACACTGAACATTTCAAGGGTCCAGAAGCCGCGAAAACCAACGTCACCAAACCCTGCCGTGACGTGCACGAACAAACCCAGACGCCCGACCGATGAACGCCCCTCCAGCATCGGCACCAGGTTGCGGGTTTCCGTATATTCCCGGGTCCGGCCGAGATACAGCCGGTTCGGCTCCAGAACAAAACCATCCGGCGGAATGGTCAGAGTGGTCCAGGGATTATTTTTTTTCATATCGAGCTGATTTTCGGTATAAATGAGCAACTCGTCATGTAATTCCAGATTGTAGCTATTGGGATTCAGGCGCGACTTGTCATAGGGACGGATAACAATGTCCTGACCCATACGGGCGTCGATTTCCCTGCCGGAGAGTATCATCTATGTTCCTCCCTGTGACCCTCATTAACGAACCATTAAAAAATCAGGGCAGCCGTTCCGACTCGATTATTGTCCTCTGCCCAGACAACCCTGTTCAGCATCATAACGATATGGTATCTATCCATCTACACGCAAACAACCACAACGCCAGCAGGCACCAAAGTGCCCTTCAAGGGTCTCCTGACATTGTGGGCAGCGCCAAGCAGGTGCGAGCGGATCTTTTTTGAGCCAGGCATCTACAAACATTTTCGCCCGGGGCCAGGCTTCATTATCAACTACCCAGAGTTCCGGACAGCACTCAATAAAGGGAATTTCACCAACAGCGGCGGTCAGCTCGACATTGCGCAAAACACAGTCAATCTCCTCGCGGATCAGGATATCCCGCAGCAGGCCGGCAAGGTACGCTTCATGAAAACCGAAAACATGTAGTTTTTTCATAGGTCGACAGTATAACAACAGCAACACAGGGAAAGAAACAGACCGGCATAAATTCAGGCCAGCAACGATGATACCGACGACGAACGGAGACGATGATGACCGACCTGTCCACCAACTATATGGGGCTTGCCCTGAAAAATCCACTGGTTGTCGCCAGCTGCTGCCTGACCGGCACCCTGGATGGAGTCCGTCAGTGCGCCGCAGCCGGTGCCGGTGCGGTGGTTCTGCGCTCCCTGTTTGAGGAACAGATCAGGGGTGACATCTCGTCCCTGAGCCGCCACGCCGAGGACTACTCGGGTTACGGTGAAGCGTTCCAGTATCTGCAAAGCTATGGGAACGCATTCGGCCCTTCGCAGTACCTCAAACTGGTCAGGGACGCCAAAAAGGCGGTAACGATTCCCATTATTGCCAGCCTTAATTGCGTCAGCGCTGATTCCTGGGCCAGCTACGCCCACCAGCTCCAGGAAGCCGGAGCTGACGCCATCGAGCTCAATATCAGCATCCTGCCGACCGACTCATCACGTCCCTGTGATCATATTGTTGCTGACTACCTTAACATTCTGCGTGAGGTCAAACACCAGGCCAGCATTCCGGTGGCGTTGAAAATCGGCCCCTACTTCACCTCACTCGCCCATGTGGCCAAACGCCTGACCAGCGACCAGGCCGAAGCGCCGAACTACAGCGTTGGCTGGATGGGGAAGGATCGTCAACCCGGCAAGATGATCCGTAAAGGAGCCGATGCCCTGATTCTGTTCAATCGCTTTTATCGTTTTGATATCGATATTGACAAGCAACAACTAACCCATGGTTCGCCCTACAGTTCCCCCCATGATATGGCCGACACATTGCGCTGGATCTCTCTGCTCTATGGCACCGTCAACTGCGATTTTGGCGCCACGACCGGCATCCATGACAGCACCGGAGTGATCAAGGCACTGCTCGCCGGCACCACCGTGACCCAACTCTGTTCGACCCTCTACCTGCATGGCCTCAGTTCCATCAAGGTCATCGAAAAAGAACTGCGCCAGTGGATGGAAAACAACGGCTACAGTACGTTAGCTGATGTGCGCGGACGCATGAGCCGTCACGCCAGCAACGCTCCGAAAGATTACGAGCGGCTGCAATATGTGAAAATGTTTATCGAACAAGATGGTCGAACACCTGGTCTGCGCTACGAATAACTTCAAAACCAACAGGAAAGAACCTCCATGCAGGAAATGATTCGCAAAATTCTGACCTCACGGGTTTACGAGGCGGCAGTCGAAACCCCCCTCGAAGAGGCCACCGAACTCTCACTGCAACTGGGCAACCGGATTCTGATCAAACGCGAAGATCTGCAACCGGTTTTCTCATTTAAAATTCGTGGGGCCTACAACAAAATCGCTCAACTCCACGAAACCGAACAGATCCGTGGGGTGATCTGCGCCTCCGCCGGGAATCATGCCCAAGGGGTCGCTTTTTCGGCCAAAAAGCTGGGCATCAAGGCGTTGATCGTGATGCCGGTAACCACTCCGAGGATCAAAATTGATGCGGTTAGAAGACTCGGCGCCGAGGTTGTCCTTCATGGCGATAATTATTCAGAAGCCGCTGACCACTGCGAACAGCTGCAACAGCAGCGTAACCTGACCTTTATCCCGCCGTTTGACGATGAAATGATTATTGCCGGTCAGGGAACCGTTGCCGATGAAATCCTGCGCCAGAGTGCCGGCAAACTCGATGCGATTTTTGTACCGGTGGGTGGTGGCGGTCTGATTGCCGGCATTGCCACCTATTTCAAGGCGCTGGCACCGCAGGTCCGGATTATTGGGGTCGAACCCCTCGACAGTGACGCCATGTACCAATCCCTGGTCGCGGACAAACGCATCACCCTTGAAACCGTTGGTATTTTTGCCGATGGCGTAGCGGTACGGCAGGTCGGCAAAAAAACCTTTGACCTGTGCCGCAAGCATGTTGATGAGATTATCCGCGTCTCAACCGACGAGATCTGCAGTGCGATCAAGAGTATTTATCAGGCCAGCCGCTCTATCGTCGAGCCCGCCGGGGCCCTGGCCATGGCCGGGCTCAAACAATACGTCAAACAACGGCAGGTCAGCGGAGAAACCCTGGTCGCCATCAACTCCGGCGCCAACATGAATTTTGAGCGGCTGCGTTATGTTTCAGAACGCACCCAGGTTGGTGAAGGGCTTGAATCCCTGTTTGCCGTCACCATTCCGGAAAAACCGGGCGCTTTGCGCCACTTTTGCAGCGAGCTGCTGGCCGGTACCAGCATCACCGAGTTTAGCTATCGCCTTGCCGATCGCGACAAAGCCCACCTGTTTCTCGGCGTTGCCATTGGTGGGGAACCGGCACGGCAAGCCTTTTGTGACCAGCTCAGCCGGCGCGGCTATCCGACCATCGATCTGACCGCCAACGAGCTGGCCAAAACCCATCTGCGCTACATGGTTGGCGGGCGCTCGACGGCAGCGACCAGGGAGCGCCTGTTCCGCTTCTGGTTCCCGGAACGTGCCGGCGCCCTGACCCGCTTTCTGGCCGACATGGGAACCAACTGGAATATTTCCCTGTTTCACTACCGCAATCAGGGGGGGGAATTCGGCCGCGTGCTGATCGGCCTGGAGTTGCCGCTCGGTGATGAAAACAAACTAATGGCGTTTCTTGACCGCATCGGCTATCGGTTTCTGGAACAGACAGATGATCCGGTTTACCAGCTGTTTCTTTGAATGATGGGGCCTGAAATGGTCAAAAGCGCCCTCTCACCCAATTTCTCTAAACTCATGAATCCATCTGCTGCTGGATATGATCAAGGGTGGTTCCCGGCCGCAACAAAATATTGCGAATTTTATAACAAAGCTCCATCTGCTGATCTGAACAAACCAGGGGTAGTGCCAGCCGATCTTCGATCCGCTTGGCGCAAACCTCGAAGTTCAGTGGTTCCTCACCACAGGCAACCAGCAACAAAGCAAAGGTCAGCTCATCAAAGCTGGTAACGAAATCTTGGTGCCGTACCTGGGAGATAATGCGTTGCGCCACCTCCTGCATCACCTGCCGGCGATCGGCAGGAGCAACCATCGCCCCGAAGGGAGCAAGGGTAACCGTCAGCATCAGGGGTTCTCCTGATTCACCTTTCGTCTCGACCAGCACCTGTTTCAGGACCTCGATAAAAGACCCCTTATCAACCAGGCCCGCGAAACGCCCTTTAAGGGGTTGGTCCTTGCTGAAATATCGTGGGTCTTTGCGGCGGGCACGGGCTCTTTCAATCTTTGTCAGATCGCTATCTACCCGGCGCATCCGTTCGGAACACTCAGGACAAGCCACCAGCCAGCCACATTTCTCGCAACCACCTCGGCTGAAGATCTTCTTTAATGCCTGGATCATCGTTGATTCCCTGTTGTTAGGTTTTGTTGGTTAGCCATTGCCGGGGGTCACGAGGTCAAAGAGGCTATTTTTAAGAGCAGCGGTATCAATTTTCAGTCTTGTTGGTACGGTGTGAATGCTTGACCCGGTACATTGCCTGATCTGCCCGGTTGAGCGCCACGTGAGGTTCCTCACCGGGGGAGAGTCTGACGGTACCGATGCTGCACCCAACCCTGATCACCTGATTCTTGATCGTCATCGGCAGGCTTAATTGCTCTTCAACCCGCATGGCTATCATCTCCGGATCGAGAGGATGCAAACCATCCGCCATCAACAACAACACAAATTCATCACCGCCCATCCGCGCCGCCAAATCCCCTTCGCGCAGCAAGTGACGAATCCTTCCAGCGACCACCTGCAGCACCAGATCGCCCGCTTCGTGCCCCATGCTGTCGTTGATGGGTTTGAAATTGTCCAGATCAATGTACAAGAGCGCCGCCGGTTGCCGATCCCTGAAAGGCAACCTGAGCACCTCACGAAATTTTTCCATAAAATAGCGACGATTAATCAAACCGGTCAGGGTATCGGTATTGGCCAGATCGACCAGTTTTTCCTGCGAACGGCGGCGCGCTTCAACCTCCCGATTCAGCTCGCGAGTACGGCGTGAAAGCGCACGCATGGCACGATTGAACGACAGCGTCAGTTCAGCAAATTCACCCCAGAACCGTTCTTTGATATGGACGTCGCTTTGGCCGATATGCAAGATTGAAGTCGCCTTGGTCAGTTCCCGCAGCGGGCGGGCGATCATGCGCGCCAAGGCAAGGGCCATCACAGTGACCAGGGCCAGAGCGAACAAGGTCATCACCAACAGATAGCGCATCTGACCCCAGAAAACATCATTCAACGAGGTCGGAGGAACGTGAACCAGCACATCACCGAAGCCATAACTGAGTTGCCGAACCAATGCTATTTGGTCGTGTTGGTAAACCGGGGGCATATTGTCCCCACCAGCAATTAATGAGCCGTCAAGACCGGGCGATTCTAACAAACGATAAAAAGCCTGATTAGCTTCCCCATGAACCGGACACTGGGTTCCCAGGATTTTTACGTTGTGATTCTCAGTCGGCAGCAGCAGAACATTTCCCATCCCGGAGTGCTCACAACGAAAATCTTCAAGCACGGCAACGATGTCGGCCATAGTGACCAGCAGATGAAGACTGCCGAGGTATTGATCTTCAAGATAGAGGGGTCCACTCACCCAGATGCAGGGGGTATCTTCGGCTAACCAGTGCAACTGCAGTTGCTCCGCCCCTGACTGCTGAACAGGGGGAATCAGTGAGCAGAGAGCCTCCGGATCCTCATTGTGAACTCCCGTTACCAGATCATCAGCGGGATTACGAATCCAGATACCGACAAAATGCTCCATGGACGCAAGGGCATCGCCGATAATCCGGTTCAATAGTTCCAGGTGGTGATGCTCACCGGTCTGGTGATAAGCCCTTAAACTGATCCGTAGCTGGGTTCGACTGTTTACCAGTTTCAGTTGTTCAAAAAGCCGCTGCAACTCCAGATTGATACGCCGCTGTTGCCCCTCGGCAATCTGGATCAGGTTCGATTCGATCTGATCAAGCGTGTTACGTTTGGAGATTTGATACTGGGCAAAAAAGAGAATCACTAAAGGAATCAGGGAAACCAGTAAAAAAGCCCCAATCAGGCGCGGACGCAAACCAACACCTGACCAGAAGCTCAGGGCACGGCAACGCAGCTTCTGCAGTCTGACCCTGCGCTGGAACCTGTCATCCTGAGCTTTGCCCATTGCTGTCCGCTCCCAATCATAAGTTGGTCACTTCGCCCTAAAGCAACAAAGGCCCCCTGACTTACAAAAAAAGACCCAGCTTCATACCGAAGTGGGTCCGACAACTGACTCTTCGGCAACCCGGCTGTCCGCGTGGGACCCGTGGCTTTGCGTCCCCGGATCGCGCCGGGTTTGCCCTTATCGGAAGCTTATTTAAATTTAACCAACTATAGCTCAAATCCATCCATTGTCAAATATAATTCAGCAACAATGACTGATGAATCGAATCATGTTGGCTCATATGCCCATCATGTCAGACCAGATGGCCGACCCCCAATCCTCGGTATAGCGATCCTACAGGACAAAACGGCCGGTCACCCTTGCCACAGAAACTCCGACCCTGCGCAAGGACAGTGGTAAATTAAGTTACAAACCATTTTGACATAACAGCTCCCTGGGCATTTAAGTTATCCCGCTATGGTTAAGGAATTAGCGCTGACCCTGATCCGATCATTCACCATGCTAGCATTCCTGCCATTGCGCAGAGCGTTTTTCAAGAAAGGCGCTGATCCCCTCTTCAGCATCGCTACAGGTAGTCAACGCAGCAAAAAGGTCATCCATATTTTCCAGGCCCTGATGGTAAGGGACATCCTGCAGGCGCCGCAAACCTTCTTTACCGGCCCGCAGGGCCAGCGGGCTTTTTGCGGTCAGGGTCTGGGCCAGCTTAAGGGTCTCAGCTGCCAGCGCATCGTCAGCGACTACGCGGTTGACCAGGCCCAGTCGTTGTGCTTCAGTCGCGCTCATGGTCTCACCAGTCAGAACCATCTCCATCGCCTTTTTGCGCCCGACCAGACGTAGCAGGGGCACTGCCGGCCCCAGACAGATCAGCCCAACGTTGATAGCAGTGGTACCGAACACGGCACTTTCAGTCGCAACCGTCATATCACAAGCGAAGGACAGCCCGGCACCGTTAGCCGCAGCATACCCCTGCACGGCAGCAATCGTCGGCTTATTCAGGCGATTCAGGGTATGGTAAAAAGCGTCAATCCGATGGAGAAAACGCCGCGCTTCCAGAGGGGTCTTGCCACGAAACTCCTCAAGGGAAATCCCCACACTGAAATGCTTTCCTCTTGCTTCAATCACGATGACCCGAACATCATCGTCCCGCTCCATTGCCCAAAGGCTCTGATCGAGCAGATCGGAAAATTCCGGGGTGAAGGTATTCAAGGCCTGCGGACGATTAAGGGTAATGTAGCCGATGTGATGTTCTACCCGGCTTAAAATTGGTGTTTCTGTCATAACAACCTCCCTGTGAGAAAGAATAAAACGGCGTTAGTATATATCAAAATGGCTTTGCGTCTATGGTTGAATGTGAAGGTTTCGGATAAAAAACGATCGGGCTACCTGCTTTCTTTGACCCGAACAAAGAAACGATCAAAAAAAGGCTTGAAAACAAACAAAGCCATATATATACTTATATGTATATTTACATCAAGGAGGAGCTATGCCGATTTTCGAGTATCAGTGCCCGCAGTGTGGAAAAATAACAGAAAAAATTCAGACAAGGTCGCAAACCGACATCCCCTGCCCGGTCTGCTTTAAACCGGCAGTACGCAGGGTCTCGCGCTCAGCGATCAGCACGTCCGGCAGTTCGTGTGGCTCGAGCAGCGGAGCAGGTTTTACCTGAGGATGACAAAAAAGGTGGCGTGACCACCTTACTACCCGGATTGAGCACAACCCGACAACCCGTAACCATCACCGAAGGAGAAAAATTTTGCTGAAAATAACTGATGTTGCCCGTGACAAAATCAAGGAACTGATGCAGGAGCACCCCGGAAAACACCTGCGGATTGTATTTGAAGGCTTTGGCTGAGGTGGCCCCCGTTTGGGGTTGGCTCTGGATGAGCTACAGGTAAGCCGGCAGGTTCACACCATCAATGACATTAATCTGTTGATCGAAGAGTCGGTCCTCCCTTTTACCCAGGATCGTCAGATCAACTATATCGATAACGAGTACGGTCAAGGCTTTTCTATCGGTGCCGCCAGCGGCGCAAGCTGCTGATCCGACAGAGGAGACAGTGAGCTTCGCACCCAACCTATGGACGACGGGTGCGAAGCTCTGTTTATTGGTGAATCTATAGCAGATTCCAGCGCTTGAGCAGCTTCACCGCACCAAAATACGACACCACAATCGATCGCTTGGCAAACGGAAGATGACGCTTTTTCAGCAGATAAAAACTGGAAATACCGATAACAAACAGCGAAGCAAGCAGGAATCCTGAGCTGGTGGCATGGCTGTCAGGGTGAAGGTGGCACGGGCCCAGCTCACCGTGCCCATATCGATCGACTCAATCGCAATTACCTCCCGCAGTTACTGTTTACGCTCACTAGAACCAGCGCTGTTGTGGTATCCAATAGGGGTACTATGGTTTTCACTCTAACAACAACAAACCACCGCCAAGAGGTCGGCATGTTACCATGACTATCAACCTGCCGGGACATGATTCAGAGCCGTTGCCAACCTGCCGCAAGGAGATGTCCAGGCGTGGCTGGGAGCAACTTGATGTGCTGTTTATCAGTGGCGATGCCTATGTTGATCACCCGGCCTTCGGTGTTTCCCTGCTGGCACGCTTACTCGAAGCAGCCGGTTATCGGATTGGTGTGATTGCCCAGCCGGATCTCAAGCAGCCTGAAGAACTCCAGCGCATGGGACGCCCTCGACTTTTTGCTGCCATCTCCGCCGGCGCTATGGATTCCATGGTCAACCATTATACGGCAGCAAAAAAAATCCGCCACAATGATGCTTATACCCCCGGTGGGAAGCCCGGTCTGCGGCCTGATCGCGCCACCATTGCTTATACCGCCGCAGTCAAAGGGGCCTTCAAAGGGGTAGCTACAGTGATCGGTGGCATTGAAGCGAGCTTACGCCGACTGGCCCATTACGATTACTGGTCTGACCGGGTCAGGCGCTCAATATTGGTCGACAGTAAGGCGGACCTGCTGATTTACGGGATGGCGGAAACCGCTATCCTTGAGGTAACCCGCCGACTCGATCGCGGGGAGGAGATGTCTGCGCTACGCGATATCAGAGGGTCGGCATATCTGTCCGGCCCAGAGCAACCACTACCGGAGCACTCGCTGCTGCCGAGTTTTGAGCAGGTAAGTGCGGACACCCAGCTCTACAACCAGGCTTTTCGCCTGGCAGCAGAGCAGTCCAATCCGTTTTCAGCCAAATCCCTGATCCAGCCCCACGGCAACCGCCAACTGGTTGTGCTGCCCCCGGCTTTGCCGTTAAGCGAAGAGGAAATGGACCGGATCTACGCCCTCCCCTTTACTCGTCAGCCCCACCCGGCTTATCGCGAACCCATCCCCGCATACTTGCAGATTCGTCACTCCATCACCAGCCATCGCGGCTGCTTCGGCGGCTGTTCCTTCTGCGCTATCGCCTCCCACCAGGGAAAACGGATCCAGTCACGCTCGCTTGCCTCAATCGTCAAAGAGGTCGATGCGATGAGTGCACAGCCCGACTTTAACGGGACCATCAGCGATGTCGGCGGACCAACCGCCAACATGTATGGTCTGGCTTGCGCCAACCCCGCCCAGGAACGCACCTGCCGTCGCAGCAGTTGCCTCTATCCTGAACGCTGCCGCCATCTGCAGATCGACAACCGCACCAACCTTAAGTTGCTGCAACAGGTGCGTAACCACCATAAGGTCAGGCACGTTTTTGTTGCTTCCGGTATCCGCTACGATCTGCTGCCGTTACAGCCTGATTATTATGATGCCCTGCTGGATCATCACATCAGTGGATTGCTCAAGGTGGCCCCCGAGACCTTCAGCGATTCCGTCAGCCGGGTCATGCACAAACCAGGGGCGGCAGTATTTACTGCCTTTCTCGATGATTATCGGCGGCGTTGCCGAGCAAAGGGCCGTTTTCCCGGTATCATTCCCTATCTGATCAGCGGCCATCCCGGCTGTACCCTGCATGACATGATTGAAGTGGCCCGGTACCTTAAACATCATCAACTTCGGGTTGAACAGGTACAGGATTTCACCCCAACCCCGGGCACCCTCTCGACCTGCATTTATTACACCGGGAGCGATCCCTTTAGTGGCAGTCGGATAGAAGTCGTGCGCTCAGCAAAAGAAAAAAGATTACAGAAGGCGCTGCTCCTTTACCACCGACCGGAATCCCATCGTGATATTGAGGAGGCTTTGCGCCTGTGCAGACGCACCGATCTGCTGCCGCTGCTGCTTGGCTCTCACAAACCGCGCAAAGCTGCTAACAGGTCTGAAAAAAACCGAAAATAGCCCGCTCTCATGCCCTTAACTTCTTGCTGTCATTTATAAAACCGGGTCTCGCTTCAGCCAAACGGTATGCCAGAAGGATTCAAATCGGGATAAACATATTCTGTAATTTTTTACCCTAAGTAAAATTATCCTTGACAATTTGCCCTATTTTTTGTTTGTTAGCGCTGTAAAAAACAGCGTTTTATGTTTCACTGGTGAATCATGTTGACTTGTCCCGGCGCTCACCTGGGGGCAAATCAAAAAAATCTTATTCCCATGAACCACCTGATCAACTTTTTAGTGCTTTAGTTTGTTTGATGTCATTGAGCTACAACAACATCAGACAATCGACTCAAAAACTTTTGTAAAGGGATGCCAACGATGTCAAACAACAAAATCAAACCCTCATTGCAAAACCCGCTCGCCGAAAAACACCAGGTCGACTTCAATATTCCCGGTGAAATTGCCGGCAAAGCAGGGGCGTATGAAGAGGTCATGCGTGAAGGCTACGAACTGATTGAGCGGCCGGTCAAGTCTGTCAGCGTCGCCCAGATCGAAAAACAGCACTTCAAAAAACGGATGACGGTCTGGGAACGCATCAACTTTTTAACCAGTCACGAACCCAATATCCTTTTCCAGAACTGGGGGAAAAACCTCGATGGCGCCTCTCTGGTCACCGGCATTCTCAACATCAATGGTCGAGATGTCGCTGTTTACGGGCATGATTTCACCGTCCGTGCCGGCTCTATCGACGCCACCAACGGCCAGAAACTGGCGCGACTGATGTACATGGCCGGCGAAAAAGGGATCCCGCTGATCGGCATGAACGACTCTGCCGGCGCTTTTGTCCCCGCCGGGGTTGGTGGTCTTGACGGTTATGCCGAAGCGTTTACCGCCCTGCGCAAGATCAGTGGCGTGATTCCGACGATTATGTGCATGTTCGGCTTTAATGCCGGTGGTGGCTCCTACCTGCCGCGCCAGGGCAGTTTTGTGATTCAACCGGAAGACACCTTCTTTGGTCTGACCGGACCCGGGGTTGTCAAATCGGTTCTGGGCGAAGACATCAGCCCCGAGGATCTGGGTGGACCCAAGGTTCATGCTGCTTCCGGGGTAACCGATCTGACCGTTTCCGATGAAATGGCCGCCCTGCGCACAGCTATCCGTTTGCTCAGTTACATCCCCGACAACAATCACAGCATGGCCCCGTTCCAGGAGACCAGCGACCCTCTTGATCGCAAAACCTGGGAGATCAACACCCTGCTGAAAAAAGCCTTTAACTCACCGACCGGCTTCAATACACCTTTCGATGTTTCCATCGTCATTCAGCAGATCTGTGACCATGGCGATTATTTTGAAATTCAGCCGACCCGTTCGCGGGAGGCTATCACCGCCTTTGGCCGCCTGGGCGGCAATGTGGTTGGTTTCGTAGCAAATAACTCCGCGGTTTCCTCCGGTCAGATCGACTGTGATTCGGCCCTGAAAATTGCCCGCTTTGTGCGCTTCTGCAACATCTACAATATCCCGTTGATTTTCATGGAAGACACCACCGGCTTCCTCCCCGGACGTGAACAAGAGGCGCGCGGTATTGTCCAGGCCGGTCGTTCCATGCTTGATTCGATTGTCGATGTCCGCACCCCACGGATCCTGCTGATCCTGCGCAATGCCTTTGGTGGCGCCTATGCCTCCTACAACAACTACCCGACCGGTGCCGACCTGGTGCTGGCATTGCCGACCACCCGCCTGGCCGTTATGGGCCCGGCCGGCAAAGAGTTTGTCTACAAAGATGAACTACGCAAGCTGCGCGGCTCGATCAAGGCACGCATCGCCCAGGGTGTTGCCGAGCGCATCAAGGCCGGTCTCGATGGCGCTGATGCCAAAAAAGATGCCGAGAAGGAAGCGGCTGAATGGCTCAGACGTGAGGAAGCCGCGCTGAATCTGCGTTACGAAAAAGAACTGATGAATCCGAGGGAAGGACTGGCGCTCGGCTCCATCTCCTCCCTGGTGATGCCGACCGACCTGCGCAAGGTGCTGGGGGAGAATCTCAATTTCTTCCTGCGTCATTATAAGCCATCGGCCTGGCAGGGCGTTCAGCGCGAATTCCATTGACCCTGTTCGCCATTAAACCTGTTGAGTGCTATTTTTCATCACATGAAAATTGGAGATAAAACTCATGCAACAAAATACCAACCTGTACTTTAATAACCCCTTGATCCACAAGGATCGTCGACTCAGCAAATCACCATCGAAGTGGATCAGTTCTTTTTCCTGCGAAGAATTAAAGCCGCTGATTGTCTGCCGTGGCCCGATCCGCAAAGAAGCGATGGACGTTTACGAAGAGATGGGGATCAGCCACTACGGCATCCTGTTGTCAGAAAAAGATTCCATTGTCTACCCGAATGCCCTCTCCCCGGAATTGCGTCAGCTGACTGATACCAGCAGGGTCCATCGGGTACCCGACTACACCGGAGCCTCCAAGGAAGAGCGCATTGAAAGGATCCAACAGATCATCAGTATTGCCATAGACAATGGCTACGACTCGGTTTTTGCCGGTTACGGCTTTATGGCGGAGGATGATGAGTTTGTTGCTGCCCTTGAAAATGCCGGTTTGCGCTTTATCGGGCCCTGCTCCGGCACCCAGCGCGCCGCAGGAAAAAAGGACGAGGCCAAGCGTACCGCCTTACAGGTAAATGTGTCCGTCACCCCGGGCGTCGATAACGTCACCGCCCGCACCTTGCTCAAGAAAAATAAAACCCGTGAACAATTGCGCGAACTGGTGAAAGCTGAAGGGCTGGACCTTGACCCGAAACTGATCAACGACAAGGACATTGCGCTGGAAGATCTGGCGGACGCCATCCTGTTCGCATCGTACAGCAAGGGAATTGATCTGATTTCCATCGAAGAGCTCGGCAATCAGGTGCAATACGAATGTGCGGAAATGTTCAAAAAATATCCCGGCGCCCGCATTCGCCTTAAAGCTATCGGCGGTGGGGGCGGCAAGGGACAACGGATCCTCGGCGCTTCGCTGTTGATGGTCAAACAACCGACGGAAAAACAAATTCAGGAGGCCGCTGCCGCGGCCCCCGGTCTGGTGCGGGAAATCCTCGGCGAAGTCAAAGCCAACGGTGTCGGCGACAATAAGAACGTGTTGATCGAGCTGAACATTGAGCAGACCCGTCACAATGAGATTCAGTTGCTGGGTAACGGCCAGTGGTGTATCGCTTTAGGTGGCCGCGATTGCTCATTGCAGATGCACGAGCAGAAACTGCTGGAGATTTCCGTTACCCAGGAGGGGCTGGCGCAAGAGATCGCCAAGGCGAAGAAGGCCAGGAACAGCAAGCAGGTCAAAGCCCTCGAGTCTGACCTGACCGTACTTAAGCGCATGGAAGAAGAATCCGAGCGTTTCGGCCTCGCGGTCGGGCTCGATTCGGCATCGACCTTTGAATGTATCGTTGATGGTGCGCGCCACTATTTCATGGAAGTCAACACCCGCATCCAGGTGGAACACCGAGTAACGGAACTGGTCTACAGCCTGAAATTTACCAATCCCGACAATAAAAACGAGTTCTTTATCGTCGAATCCCTGGTTGAGGCGATGGCGCTGCTGGCACTCCACAAGGATCGCCTGCCCCGCCCGGAGCGCGTTCCACGTTTTGGCGCTGCCGCAGAAGCCCGCCTGAATGCCACTGACGCCTCCCTGTCGCCGAGCGCCGGCGGCTACATCCTTTATTGGTCTCCCCCGATTGAAGGAGAAATCCGCGATGATCAGGGGATCAGCACCCCCAACCCCGACACCGGTCAATTCATGTTTTATCACCTGGCCGGAGCTTACGATTCCAACATCGCCCTGCTGTTAACCAAAGGGGAAGATCGCCTCGACAGCTACAATCACCTCTCCAAGGTGTTGTGCAGTACCATCCTGCGGGGACGCAACCTGGCTACCAACCTGAAGTTTCATTACGGCCTGGTCAACTGGTTCATTGGTAACAATGTCATGGCTAAGCCGACCACCCGCTTCATTGTTCCCTATCTGACCCTGGTCGGAAAACTCAAGGAAGAAGCACAGAAAATCGATATTGTTCACGCCTTCCTGTCAGCTAAAAAGCATTACGGCAAGCTCTTTGCTGATGACGCGGAAGGGGCCAAGGCGGCATCTGTTGCCCTGGATCGCAAAGGAACCTTGTTGACCCGGCCGATGGAAATGCTGCTGAACGATCCCCACCTGCTTTCAGGCTGGCTCAGCCTAAATAAATGCAACTACCGCATGGAACAGGGGAAAATTGTCTGGTTGCGCAATCCCTTGCTGGTCCTTGAAGATACCTACCGCTACCTCAACATGGACTGGCGGGCCGATGCGCCGGCGGCGGAAGTGATCTGGACCCATGACCGCGATCTGCTGGCAGATGCCCTTGCCTTCTATGCCAAACTGCGTGAAAAACTCTCCCTGACGGCACAGGACTTCGTAAAGCTCAACGATATGCTCGCCAAGGACAAGCCACAAGGGGGCTACGACAAGGAAACCTGGGCACGCATCCAGTCCGCCCATGCCGGTTACGAAATCGGCAACGAGTTACTTGGCCTGCTCTTTCTGGTCGCTGAGCATACCAATTTTTATGACCTGAAGGTCGAAGAAGATCTGGAAGTGACAATTCCTGAGTATCTCCACGATACCGACCTGCAGGCGGCGATGAAAAAGATTCTGGTTCCACCGCCTTCGACCAAGGCCGATGAGATCGTATCGCCTGGAGGCGGCATGTACTACGGTCAGGAAGCCCCAGGCCTGCCGCCCTTCGTCAGCGAAGGAATGCACTTTGAGAAGGGCCAGCCCCTGTTTATTCTCGAGGTCATGAAGATGTTCAATAAGGTTCCTGCACCCTTCTCCGGTACCATCGACAAGATTCTCATCGACAGTGGCGACGGGACCATCATTCAGAAGGGACAACCCCTGTTCAAGGTCACCCCGGACGAAAAGTTCGTTGAGGTTGATCCGCAGGAGATTATTCGCCAGAAGCAGGCTCAGACCAACGCCTACCTGGAGGTGGTTCTCTAAGCAACAGATACCATCAGGTAGATACAAGCATCGGTCCACCTGATGGGGGCTTGGCGTAAGATAATAAAAAAGCAGATACCCACAACCGGAGGTATCTGCTTTTTTGTTTCGTCAGCGCAATGGCAAGTTACGCCTGGGCCGTCCAGTGACCATGCAGATTGCAGTATTCACGGGCAGTGACTTTTTCTGCGGTGACTTTGAAGGTTGCCTCCGGGGTTTCACCGGGTTTAAGAAATTTACGATAAACCTTATCGTCAGCAATCAATTCAATCCACTCGATATAATGCGCTTCTTCCATTGGGTGAGATACGCTGCCAACCTTAACAGTAATTGTGCCATCACCTTTTTCAATCACTGGTACGTGCTTTTCGGTAGCAGCATCGACCGTGTTTTCAGTCATTAATTCCATGTTTTTGCCACAGCAAACCAGAGCGCCGGCTCCTGCGTGCATCACTTCGACAATATTCCCACAGATACTGCACTTGTACACTTCGAGACGTTTGGGCATCGTTTTCCTCCGTTAGTTTGGTGCCATGAGGGCACAGATCAATGAAAGGCCAATTAATCGACCTAACTTAACGCAACATTGTAGCACTAAATCAATCGCATTTCATCCCTTAGGATAACGCTTATTTTTTATCATTTGCTTTGATCTTTCCCGGCATTTTATCTATACTGAGCAGCAAAGACGATGATCGACTCTCTGCCCTGCAGGTGAGGTCAGAACGTCCACTCGGAATAGCAGTAATTCGGGGCACACTTTAGAAACCTGGTGAGCCAGCCCACCTCCAGAGTGGGACGCCTGAAAGGTTTACAGCATGCCCCACCTCATTGGCACTCGATGTGAGTCCAATGACCCACGGTAGCGGTGGAGAGTCGTCTGAAGCAAGGGGATCCGGCAACACACCGGGTCCTTTTTTTGTCTGCTCCTGTTGTTCCCCTGCTCCCCTTGGCAAACCGCTGAAATTCTGAAATCATGGTCCCCTTTAAGTCATTATGTTAATATGCACGTCTGTTTTTCTCTGTTGTGTCATTGGCCTGGATTTTCCTGGAGGAACCTGTGAACGAAACCCCCTTGCCCTCAGATGTCGTTCATCTGACGGTCGACAATAAAAACATCACCCTGATTGGCACCGCCCACATCTCCCAGGAATCGGTAGATACCGTTATCAAGGCGATTAACGACCTGCATCCTGATACCGTCTGTGTCGAACTCGATCAGCAGCGCTATCAGTCACTGATCAACAAAAAGGGGTGGGAGTCCCTCAATCTCAAAGAGGTGATCCGCAAGAAACAGTTGCCCTTTCTGCTCGCCAACCTTGCCCTTTCTTCCTACCAGAAACGCATGGGGCTGGCGACCGGAGTACAGCCTGGGGCAGAACTTGCAGCTGCCGCTCAAATTGCCGAAGAACGGGGGTTAAAAGTCGAACTGGTTGACCGCAATATCCGCACGACCCTGTTGCGGGTGTGGCGTATTACTGGTCTGTGGAACAAGATGAAGGTACTGGCCAGTCTGTTTGCCAGTCTGTTTGAAAAGCAGCAGGTCAACGAAGCGGAACTGGCCAAGTTGCGGCAGGCAGACAACCTTGCCGGCATGCTCGAAGAGATGGGGGAATTGCTGCCCTCGGTCAAGCAGATTCTGGTTGATGAGCGCGACACCTATATGGCTTACCATATCCGCCTGGCTCCCGGTGACAAGATAGTCGCCGTCGTCGGTGCTGCTCACCTGCCGGGAATCGTGGCGCGGTTACAAGGCGAACCGTCCAGCGCCATCGACATCGATCGCATCAGTACCATTCCGCCAAAATCCCTGACCTCGAAATTGATCCCCTGGGTTATTCCGATCCTGGTATTGACGCTTTTTATCGGTGGTTTTTTTTTCGCCAACCCTGAGCAGATGGCGCAGGCCGCCTGGGCCTGGATTCTCGCCAATGGCCTTTTTTCCGCCGCCGGCACCCTGCTTGCCTGGGGGCACCCGGCTACCATTATAACCGCTTTTATTGCTGCCCCCTTGACCTCCCTCAACCCGACGATTGGCGCGGGCTTTGTTACCGCCCTGGTACAATCCTTTGTTGCCCCACCCCTGGTGTCCGACATGCAACGGGTCGGCGAAGACCTGCTCAGTCTCAAAGGCTGGTGGCATAATCGCCTGGCACGAGTGCTGCTGGTTTTTCTGTTTTCATCCCTTGGTTCGTCCATCGGTACTTTCTTCGCCCTGGGCTGGATCAAAAGTCTGTTTTAATCCGGATATTTTGGAGTGATCAATGAACCAACCGTCTCGTCATCTTTTTTTTCTTAAAAACTCCCTGCGCGGGCGCTCACTTGTACAGATTCTGATTTATACCAATCTGGCCCTGTTCACCCTGGTTGTTCTCCACGGCACTATCCTCGGCCTGGGCATGCAGGTGATGTTCCGGCCACCGACAAATCTGCTGGTTTACTGGGGAGGTCAGTACTGGCCGTTGGTGCTGGAAGGCGGACAGTGGTGGCGTGCCATAACCTACGCCTTTACCCACGGTGGGCTGATTCATCTCGGTTTCAACATGATGGTTCTGTATCAGGTAGGTCCGTTACTGGAGCAGGAAATCGGCTGGAACCGTTTTCTGTCGGTCTATATGGTAACCGCTCTGGCTGCAACCGTTGCCGGACTGTTCTGGCATCCCCAGGTCGTAACGGTGGGAGCCTCCGGCGCGATCTTCGGACTGATCGGTTTTTCCGTCAGCTACTATCACCGTATCGGTGGTCATATCGGCATTCAACGCCGCAACTTCATGTTTCAGTGGGCAGTGATGGCTTTTGTTTTTGGGATTATTATCGGTGCCGACAATGCCGCTCACCTGGGCGGATTGCTCTCCGGCGCGGCCATCGGCTGGTGGATGCCGATCAGCATTCGCGGTGTGCGTCAGACCGATCGCCTGTTTCACATCAGCGGATTGATTTTCGCTGCCGCGACCGTCATCAGCATTCTCTGCATCCCGTTATCGTGGCTTGCCCGCTGACCATCAATCATCGGCTCTGAACAGCCATGGAGACCCAACATGAGCAAGCTCAAGATTTCGGCAACCAATGCCATCCGCTTTCTCAAACAGCATAAGGTCACATTTGTTCCCCACCTCTATCCTTATGAAGAAAAAGGGGGAACCAAGGCCAGTGCTAAAGCATTGAATGTCGATGAGTTTTCGGTGATCAAAACCCTGGTCATGGAAGATGACGAACAGCACCCCTTTATCATTCTGATGCACGGCAGTTGTGAAGTGTCTCTCAAGCATCTGGCCCGCCAGTTGAAAGTCAAACAGATCACCCCCTGCAACCCCGACAAGGCTGACCGAGTCACGGGCTACCAGACCGGAGGCATTTCACCTTTCGGCACCCGCCAATCGCTCCCCATCTATATGGAGGCCTCCATTGAACCACTGGGAAAAATCTGGATTAATGGAGGCAAGCGCGGTCTGCTGGTCGAGATTTCCCCGGCAGACCTGATCCGCACCCTGCAACCGGTCAAGGTATCGGTAGCCATCTGATCAAGGAGGACAGTGATGAGCGTAGCGGGACGTTTCTCTGAGGCGGCACAATGTATCCGTAATGCCGCCGCGCTGGTAATTACCACGGGTGCGGGCATGGGGGTTGATTCCGGCCTCCCGGATTTTCGCGGCAACCAGGGCTTCTGGAATGCTTACCCCAGGTATGAACGTTTAGGCTTAAGTTTTGTTCAGGCGGCAAACCCCGAACACTTTGAACAGGATCCACACTTTGGTTGGGGATTTTATGGACACCGTACCAATCTTTACCGCAATACCGTTCCCCACGCCGGATTCCACCTGTTAAAAACCTGGGGTGAGCAATTCAACCTGCTCACCTTTATCGCCACATCAAATGTTGACGGTCAATTTCAGAAGGCCGGTTTTGCTGAAGATCAGATTCTCGAAGTTCATGGCTCCATCCATCATCTGCAATGCACAACCCCTTGCAGTCGCCATATCTGGCTCAATCAGGAAGCCTTTGATATTGACGAAACAACCATGCGTTCCCTCACAACCCCTAAGTGCCCTGAATGCGGACGCGTAGCCAGGCCCAACATCCTCATGTTCGGGGACTACGCCTGGTTGCATCAACGCTCCGCCTCGCAGGAAGAGCGCTTCGATCACTTTCTGCAGCAGCACCGGGATAAACCCCTGGTCGTCATAGAAATCGGCGCCGGCACGGCGATTCCCACCATTCGCAATCTAAGTGAACGCCTGGGGCGACGACCTGATACCAGGGTATTACGTATCAACCCACGGGAACCGCAGATTCGCGGCGACCACTTTTCGTTTGCCGGCGGTGCTGTCGAGACCCTCTCGGCCCTCAACCAAGCCCTCAGTCAGCGTTAGCAGGTTTAACATGAATCTATTCACATAATATACTGAAAATAATACAAGATTTTCCCTGATTTCGGAAAAATAAGGGGTTGCAAGTAAATAGCACTAGCGCCATAATCAAAGTGGATGCACACGACGCTATATTTGCTATTCATTCGCGGGCAAACGCCAGAGCGACCCCCTCGAGGAACCCATGTCACGAAAAAAGTTTGGCGAGATTTTGCTGGAAAATCAACTGATCAATAAAGAGCAACTGGATGATGCTCTGACCCGCCAAAAAACGTCAAAAAAACCCCTGGGAAAAATCCTTGAGGACATGGATATCGTCCTTGAGGAGGATATTGCCAGAGCACTATCGACCCAGTTTGGCCTCCCCTTTGCGAAACAGCTCACCCGGCACAAATTCCCGCCGACCGTTCTAAGCACAGTCACCGCTGAAACAGCCCTGGCCCATCTGATTTTTCCATTGAAACGAGAAGGCAAAACCCTCTACCTGGCCATGGCAAACCCCCTCAATATGACGCTGCAGAGTGATCTGGGCTTCCAATTAGGGCTACGTATTGCTCCTTGTGTTGCGACCCCGGTAGATATCAAAATGGCGATTGAAAAGCACTACCAACAGAGTACGCCCGAAACCAAAGAGGATCACAGTTGGGATATTCTGCTGGTAGACAATCAGGAACTGGCGCTGAACGCTGCCGAAGCGGCACTACTAAGAAAGGGGTTTACCATTCACAAGGCGCGTACGGGTGTCGATGGGCTAAAATCGGCAGCACAACACCGGCCGAATCTGATTATTACTGACATCATACTGCCCCGCATGGACGGGATTGAACTGTTCAAAGCCCTGCAGGAGAATGCCGATTTGAGTGATATTCCGGTGATTGCCTATACTGGAAAATCAACGGCCGAAGATGAATACAAGCTACTGGAAATGGGCTTTTACGATTTTATTGCCAAGCCCATCAATCCGCTCCGGCTGCAGGCCAGAGTCAAGCGGGCGATACGCTGGTGCAATTCGTCGCGCCAGTAATTGGATTGGCCACCCCGGTCGTTACGGCTGCGGCAGCTGCCATAAATTCTCACAGGAGTAGGTCAGTCGCTTAACCCCTTCTTCAGCCACCCGCCAGGTATTTTCCACCCCGACCGCACCCAACCCCGGAAACACCGCCTTGGGTTCAAAGGCAAAGGTCATCCCCGGCAGCAGCACCTGATCATCAAAACCTTCAGCAATAAACGGGTATTCATCGACCTCAACACCAATGCCATGACCGATAAAACGCACCCGGGAAGATCCAGCCCCCATAAAATGTTCTTCATATCCCAGTTCGCAGGCGCGCTGATAACACTGGCGATATAAATCGGACCAACTCACCCCGGGACGGGCCAGATCAACCATGAATTTCTGGATCGTCAGCATATCGGCATAGGCCTGTTGTAATTTATCCGTCAGCGGACCGATCGAGAAGGTTCGGGTCTGATCAACCAGATAGCCATCGTAGGCGATAATAAAATCGACGATGATCGGCTCATGGGCGGCAATTTTTTTATGCCCGGCTCCTTGCCCCACGGCGGGAGTTGTCCCCAATCCCCCCAGAGGAGCATCAAGATGGGCTGGAACAGCGCTATCCACGCCGGAAAAAATGTGGCCGAAGAACATTTCAGCATTGAACCGGCGCATGCGAATCAACCCCTGATGCCCCTGTTTGAGAGCAAAGCCAAAGAGTTCGGCCATCACCTCATGGTCAGTCTTGCCGACCGCCAGCAGATTCTTTACCTCTTCATAAACCCGATCAGCCAGCAGGGCGCAATCCTTCATAATCTCAAGCTCGTAACCACTTTTTATCGCCCTTACGGTGCGCACCTGTGGGGCAATATCAACAAATTCAGTTGCGGGCAACAGCTTCTGGTATCGCTGTGCCTCAATGACCGGCAATACATCGAACTCCATCCCTGCGCGTCCTGGTAACGACACCCCAAAACGGCCAAGCTCGCCGACCAAGCTGGCGAGCCGATCGATGGGGACGACGTGACAAAGCCCTGATTCCATGCGCGCACGCCCTTGGTCACGAAAGACAAAATAGATCGGCTCCCCTTCTGCCGGCAGATAATAGAGTCCACGTTGAATAGAACCGGTAAAATAAAAAAGATCACTATTTTGCACCAGGATCGCCGCATCTAGCTGTTGTTCACGCAGCTGTTGCTGAAGGTTACGTGAACGCTCTGTCAATTCTGTCAACGGGGTTATACGCATGGGTGATATCCCTTTGTGGTCGTCAAAACCACCGGTTACTCAGCGCTATGGCACCAATGGTGAACAACTAAGGAACTATGGCGTTACCGCACAATCGGTTGGATCCCCTTTGAGTTTCGCCAGGGCATGGGGCAATACCGGTAACAATACGGAAAAGTTCTCTGAGGCCCCCTTGGGACTGCCGGGCAGATTGATGATCAGACTCTGCTTGCGCACGCCGACCAGTGCCCGCGACAACATGGCATGAGGGGTCTTGGCCAGACTGGCGGCACGCATCGCTTCAGCCATACCGGGGATCTGATAATCAAGAACCGAGGCGGTCGCCTGGGGGGTCTGGTCGCGAGGGCTCAGCCCGGTCCCGCCGGTAGTCAGAATCAGGTCAAGGCCCAGGTCATCGACCCAGCGGGTCAGCATCAGGGCCAGGGTCTGCATTTCGTCGGGAATGATCTGATAACGTACCACATCGCCCAAGGGGGCTACCATCTGAGATAGCAGTGGTCCACTCTCATCAATCCGCTCACCACGGGCGCCTTTATCAGACAGGGTAAGAATACCGATCCTGAATTTCTCTAAAGTCATCACACTGCTCCCTGCCGAGGGGATTATCTCTTTTTCGTGGATAGCATCCGCCTGGCATTATTGATGATCGGTTGCGTCACATTGCGACTGGTAGCCAGTTCTTTAATATCCCGCTCCGACAAAAAAGACATCAGCCTCATAGCCTGCTGTACCGGGGTGCGGGGGTGATAGACCAGGGCCTTTTTCATATCATACAGCTTCACCCAATCACGATTCAGCAGAATAATCCTGATCAGCTCTTCGGAGCTGCTGCGATTCAGGGCTACGGCGATGGCTTCGGCCTCAGTAATGCGCGGGTTACGCAGCACTGCGGTGTTAATCTGCTTGTTCGCCTCGCGGATCAGCAGGGTACGCCACTCCTTATCACCGGTAAGAGCCATTTTTATTTTTTCATTAACGCTCATTTCCTGCAGTTGCTGGTACTTGGACAGTGATTCATCATCAAGCTTGTCTTCGTTCTCGGCACCAGCTACAGCCTGATCCTGATCACTATCATCGGCCGCTGCTTCGATCTCTTTCTCCTCTGGCGGATCTGCTTTTTCCTGTGGTTCAACCCAGCCCAGACGCAAACGTGTTACTTTTTCGGTATTGGGATTATTGATGATTGCCTTGCGAAGGATGTCGGACTTGCGCAGAATCTTGTCATTGTCGGCCAACATGTCGAGGACCTGACCGGAACTGTTTTCAGCTATAAATAACAGACTTCTGATTCCGGTCATCGGGTGGACCAAGACCGCCTGCATGACGGCCTCGTCTTCAAAGCGCAGATGAACGATTAAGTCGATAATCGCAGGATGGAGTTCCGGCAGGGACAGAGCAGCCAGAATAATTTTCGCCGGCAGGGTCTGCAGGGTACTTAAGGCCTCTTCTTTAAGTTCCGGATTCTCGCCGTTATAAAAAACAAAAAGAACCATGACCAGATTCGAACCGGACATGGGCAGAGCTCCACGGGCAGCAGCCAGACGGACACTATGCCCGCCCCATTTGCTCATAATCTTTGCAACTTCCGCGGGGAGCTTGATCTGAACTTTTTCGCTTTTATCTTCGCGGTTCACAAAAAGTACCTATCAGCGCTCGACCTCGATACGGGCGCGCAATCCACTCGCATTGACCTGCGCGACGACCTCTTCAGCTGCCTTGAGTCCGTTGCGCACAACAACCAGCACGGAACCTTCGATGGTCGGCTGTGAATCCACTTGCGCCACCTGGATATCGCGCTCAGCGAGCTCACGCTGCTGACGGCGGGCGCGTTCACGATCGGAAAAAGACCCGATGTAGAGGGCCCAGCGGTCGCCATCAGGAAGTAAAAACGCTGAAGAATAATCTTTGTGCAGCTCTTCCAGACGAATCTGAGCCTGGGCCAGGGGATAGATTCCCTCCAGCAGCCGGATCATATCGACCCTGCCTGAGCCACGCTCCTGTTGCGGATCAAAACCACGTTCTCGCAACAGTGCTGCGGCCCGCTCCAGATCTCGTTGACTGATGAACGGGCCAACCAGCACGCGATGAGCCGGCTCAGCTACCGCTGCAACCGGAGCCTCTGTTGCAGGTGGCGGCTGGGCCTCACTGCCAACCTCCGCTGCCACGCTGGGGTCACTATCGTTGGTACCACCAATAACAGTAGCAGGGACGACAGCAAGGTGGGCCGCTACGTCCGCAACCACCTCGTCCACGGCTTCCTCCATCCCCCTAACAGCGTCCTCTTCAGCGGCGGCATCAGCGATTACCGGTTTTGCTGATGTGCCGCTATCCTGTCCCTCGGCAACTCCTTCCGGGGTTGCGCCGGTGCTTGTTAGCTTGGCACCTTCAAGGGGTTGCGGGCGCTCGGGAGCGGTCATCCGTTTTTCAACGCGAACCTGCGGTCGGTTGCCGGACTGACCGCTTAACAGATCGCCGTACTGGTACCAGCCACCGACAACACCGGCAACTACGATAATCAGTAAAGCCAGGATCACCAGGGGCCAAACCAATGAACCACCAACCCTGCTACCGCTGGTTACTTCCTGATCGGCAAGCGCGCTGAAGGTCGTTTTGGGCGCATCATCATCGATCAGCAGATCTTCGAGTCTTTTTTTATGGGCTGAAGTCTGCGGTTCTGATGCGCCGCTGGACGTATCCGGTGTAACACGGCTGTGATGGTTTTCCTCTGTCATTATTTGATTCCGGCGAAAATTGACGGCGGGGCAAAGCTGTCGATTGCCCCGCCGTACAGGTTAAGATTCTTTGGCTTGTTCTTCAAGAATCTTGGCGGTCTGATGGGAAGGCACTTCTTCGTACTTGCAGAATTCCATAGTGAACATACCACGGTCAGACGTCATTGAGCGCAACTCAGGCGCATAACGCAATACTTCAGCCATCGGCACTTCAGCACGGATGGTCTGGCTGTTGGCTTGGGGTTCAACCCCGACAACCTTGCCGCGACGCGAATTCAGATCGCCAATCACATCCCCCATGCAGTCATCAGGAACGGTTATCTCCATTGCCATGATCGGTTCGAGCAGCACCGGCTTGCACTGTTCCATGGCTTTTTTGAACGCCATGGAACCGGCCACCTTAAAGGCCATTTCCGATGAGTCGACAGAGTGATGAGAACCATCATAGAGACTGACCTGAACGTCAACCACCTGATTCTTGGTCAATGGACCGGTTTTCATCGCCTCAATAATCCCCTTATCAACCGCCGGAATGTAGTTACGCGGCACAACACCACCGACAACCTTGTCGACGAATTCGTAGCCGCTGCCACGCGGGAGGGGTTTGACTTCAATCCAGACATCACCGTACTGACCGCGACCACCGGACTGTTTCTTGTATTTTCCCTGAACCTGGGTGGAGACGCGAATGGTCTCACGATACGGCACCTTAGGCTCCTTGAGGATAACATCAGCGCCGTACTTACGCTTGAGGCGCTCCACTGCAACCTCCAGATGGATCTGCCCCATACCTGAGAGCACCATCTCCTTGGTGTCATCATCGCGGGTTACGGTCAAGGTTGGGTCTTCTTCCATCAGGCGCTGCAATCCGGTATAGATCTTGTCTTCGTCCCCTTTGTTCCGACCTTCGAGGGCGAAAGAGATAACCGGCTTGAGGGGCACCAGTGGTTCGAACATGATCGGGTCTTTCAGGTCACAGAGGGTGTCTCCGGTACCCGTTACTTTCAGTTTGGGGACTGCGATAATATCACCGGCGGCAGCGACCTCGATGGGGGTCTGTTTTTTCCCTTCCATTTTGTAAATGTGGCTGATGCGCTCTTTTTCATCCTTATTCGGATTTAACACAACCGTATCAGCCGTCAAGGTGCCTGAATACAAGCGCATCAGGGTCAATTTACCGGCATAGGGGTCATTAATGGTCTTGAACACCATGGCGGAGAAGGGATCGTCGGGACTCGGCTTGCGCTCCACCGGTTCGTCGGTGTTAGGCTTGAATCCGATCTGAATCCCCTTGTCGATCGGGGATGGCAGGCAGGCAACCACATAATCGAGCAGTTGCCGCACACCGATATTGGCGGTCGCACTGCCGCAGAATACCGGGGTAAAAACACCGGTCAAGGTGCCTTCACGCAACCCTTGCAAGATATCCTCCTGCGACAGGGTTTCCCCTTCAAGATATTTTTCCATCAACTCGTCGTCGGCCTCCGCAACCGCTTCGACCAGTTGCTCACGCAGACGCGTAGCTTCTTTCAGGTACTCCTCGGGAATGTCGATTTCATCATACTTACCGGTTTCGTCAAAGGTATAGACCCGCGCCTTCATCCGCACCAGATCGATAATTCCCTTGAAATTTTCTTCAGCACCAATCGGCTGGGTTACGACAACCGCCCGGGCACCGAGGGATTTTTCCATATCATCAACGGCTTTGAGAAAATCTGCCCGCTCTTTATCCATTTTGTTGACAAAGGCAATGCGCGGCACCTCAAAAGCGTCGCACCACTCCCAGATTCTTTTGGTCTGGGCCTTGGTCCCGGATATCGCCGAAACAATAACCACCGCTCCGCCAAGAACCCGCAGGCAACGTCGTGTGTCGTGGAGAAAATTGCTGACCCCGGGGGTATCAACAATATTCAGGTTGTAATCATTCCAGCGACAATGGTTCAGGCTCGCGCTCAGGGTCGACTTGCGTTTAATTTCTTCTTCTTCAAAATCCATGGACGAGGTGCCCAGATCAACCTTCCCCAGTTTATCTGTCATCCCGGTATTGAAGATGATGGCCTCCACCAGCGAGGTTTTGCCTGCGCCATTATGCGCCACAATGCCAAGATTTCTCACCTTTGTCGTGTCGTACTTCTCCATGAATCGCTCCTTTGCATGAAAAGTCACTCCCCGCAAACGTCTCTGCCCACATGGGTAGGGTCGCTTAACCGGAGCACAGAAAGATTAGTGGCCCGCTACTTTTTATTGCGCTCGTATAACAAACGGAGCCCCTCAAGGGTCAGATAAGGTTCTACCCGGTCAATGACAGGGGTCGCCGCAGCAATGGGGGCTGCCAGCCCGCCCGTGGCGACAACTAATGGCGACTGCGACATCTCGACTTTCATGCGACTGACAATGCCTTCCACCAGTCCGAGATAGCCGAAAAAAATCCCCGCCTGAATGCTGTTCACGGTATTCTTGGCGACAATCTGCCCGGGCTGTAAAAAATCAACGCGGGGCAATTTGCTTGCGCGCTCAAACAGCGCATCGGCAGAAATCCCGATCCCCGGAGCGATGGCCCCCCCCTGGTAGCAGCCATCGGCTGAGACCACATCAAAGGTGGTGGCCGTACCGAAATCTACCACAATCAGGGCACAGCGGGATTGGTCATAGGCTGCAACCGCGTTAACAATCCGATCAGCGCCGACCTCCCGGGGGTTATCATAATGGATCGGCATGCCGGTTTTCATTCCCGGCCCGACCAGATAGGGAACCAGTTGAAAATATTTTTTACACAGCCCCTCGACGGTGTTCTGCATGGACGGGACGACGGTTGAGACAATCACATCGCAAAGGTCAGAAAAACTGATACCAGCAAGCTGAAATAATTGTCGCATGAGCATGGCATATTCATCCACCGTGCGATACTTATCGGTAGCAACCCGCCAGTCGTAGATCAGCTTCTGATCCTGATATACACCCAATACGGTATTGCTGTTACCTACATCGATGACCAGCAGCATGGTAGCAATTTTCCTTTTACGTTGATCAGTTGACCAGGCGGACATCGCCGGCCACAATGCGTTCGATCGCACCGGAAGCGCATTGCAAGCGCAGGGCCCCATCCACTTCCAGACCCACGACCGTCCCAATCGGACCGGAGTCGACCGTAACCTGGCGATTGATGATCGGACACAGTTGCTCCCAACGTTGACGAATCGGTGCGAACCCTCGGCGGAGAAACTCAGCATAATAGCAATCGAGCCGCTCAAGCAACGCACGTAAAAAAATCCGCCGCACAACCGGCCGACCGGTTTCAAGCAAAACGGAGGTGGCCGGGTAGTTGAGTTTCGCCGGAAACTGTTCGGTGGTCATGTTGAGATTCACCCCAAGACCAAGAACAACGTAATTAATCTGTTCGGTTTCAGCACTCATCTCATTGAGCAGTCCGGCAATTTTGGCGCCGCCAACCAGGATATCGTTGGGCCACTTCACCTCCGCCCTGATGTGGCCAACCTCCTCAAGAACATCGACAACGGCAACAGCTGAAAGAAACGTCAACTGCGGAGCCTGTTGAACCGGAATCAGCGGCCGCAGCAGAACCGAGCAGTAAAGATTGACCCCGGCCGGCGAAGCCCACTGCCGCCCCAGACGTCCCCGCCCGGCCAATTGTTGATCAGCAACCAGCACGGTACCTTCTTCCGCCCCCGCTTCAGCCTGACGTTTCAACTGCAGGTTGGTTGAATCAACAGCCTGAAGAATTTGCAGGGAGCGACCAACGATTTGACAATCAAGTCCGCTGACAATATCACGATCAAACAACAGATCGGGAGGCTCAAGCAGTCGATAACCTTTGGCGTGGCGGGCTTCAATCGCCACGCCCAGGCTCCGCAAGGCGCTCATCTGCTTCCAGATGGCGGCCCGTGACAGGTGCAGCTCGGCACTGATCTTTTCACCTGACAGCCAACAGTCAGGGTGACTGCGCAGCAAGGCCAAAATACGATCACGAGAAGACAAGGCAGACGGAATCACTTGAACAGCATGGAGATGTCAGCCGCCGTAACCGAGTGGGTCAGCGCACCGACAGAAATGATATTGACACCGGTTTCGGCAATTTCTCGAACCCGTTCCAGATTGACACCACCAGAGGCCTCGGTCAGGGCGCGGCCGCCAATCAACGCTACCGCAGTCACCATGTCGGTGTTCGACATGTTGTCGAGCATGATCACATCGGCACCGGCATCAAGGGCCTGTTGAACTTCGTCGAGGTTACGGGTTTCGACCTCTATTTTAAGGACATGAGGCACTTTTTCCCGGGTCGCTGCAATCGCTTGAGCGATCCCGCCGACAGCGGCAATATGGTTTTCCTTGATCAGCACGCCATCAAACAAGCCGATACGATGATTACGCCCGCCGCCGGCACGGACTGCGTACTTATCAAGGAAGCGCAAGCCGGGGACGGTTTTGCGGGTATCCACAATAACGGCACCGGTGCCCTCGACCGCGGCGACAAACCGTGCGGTGAGAGTGGCAATCCCGGACATGCGCTGCAGCAGGTTCAAGGCGACCCGCTCTCCTTGCAACAACGTCAGGGCGGGTCCTTTCAACCAGGCAAGGACATCCCCTCTTTTCACCTTCTGACCGTCGATAAAAATCTTCTCAAAGCGAAGATCGGGGTCCAGTTGATGAAAAACAGCTGCCGCGACATCGAGGCCGGCAACGACAAAGTCCTCCTTGGCCACCAACTCGGCGCGTACCGTCGTTTCGGCCGCAACGACAGCCAGGGAAGTGACATCGCCTAAACCAATATCTTCCTGCAGTGCGGTGCGGACTATTCGTTCAATCTCAAAGTGCATTCTATGTATCTCCACCAAAAGGTGCCAACAACCTTGAAACCAATGACGTTATTTAAGAAATGAGGTCCATCTATGATGCTTTTGCACAGAGTATCAATTTAGCTGGATAAGCAAAAAGCGCCAAATGCAAGGCGCGTCATTGTGGAACAATGAGGCGTACATACGTACGTCGAAGCAGTGAAACAATGGCAGCAACGCAGCAGTTGGTGCGTTTTTGCGACGCCATCATCTATAGCATATTGACATCACCCATCGCAACTTAAAACAGGGTCGACTAGATGGCAAATCTCCTTTACATTTCCGTTACTTGTGGTAAAAATAAGGGACTTTTAGCGATCCTGTCGACTCACTTCTTGCGAGGAACAACACATGAAACCGTACACATTTCTCTTGCTGGCCAGCCTGTTGTTATCAACTGTCGGTTGTGTCAGCAAGAATAGCTATCAACAAAAGGTTAACGAAACCGAATTACTCACCGCAGATGTTGCTACCTTGAGCACAACAACCACTGAATTACGTCAGGAAAAACAGATATTGCAAGCCGACCTGGCAACCCTCAACTCGCGCCTGGTAGAGGTTTTACAAGAGAATTCGCAACTACAACGCGAACTGCTGGTTGCCACTGCGACAAAAGAACGGCAGGAGGGAAACCTTTCCCTTCATCAACAGCGTATCGATGCATTACAGAATAAAAACCAGGAACTGCAGGCGACAGTGGAAGCGCTGAATATTGCTCTGGACAAGGAACGGGTTGCGCGCGAAGCGCGACTGGCTCAGATCAAACACACTTATGAAGAACTGGTTGAGGCCCTTGAAGAAGAAATCACCCGCGGCGAACTCACCATTTCCAACCTGGAAGGCAAGTTGACCGTCAATCTGCTGAATCAGATTCTCTTTGACTCGGGCGCCACCCAACTGCGTGAAGAAGGGAAAAAGGTGTTGAAAAACCTGGGAGATGTCCTGCATCGCTTTCCTGATCGTGCCCTGCAGATTGCCGGGCATACGGACAATGTCCAGATCAGTTCACGCTTAGCGGAACGATTTCCCACCAACTGGGAGCTTTCTACCGCCCGCGCCACCAGTGTTATCCACTTTCTCCAACAGGAAGCCGACATTCCCGGAAACCGCCTGATCGCCGCCGGATTCAGTGAGTATCAACCCGTTGCCGATAACAGTACCCCGCAGGGACGTGCCCAGAACCGGCGCATCGAAATCCTGCTGGTGCCTTTTGCGTCGGAACTTGGCGAGTGAATCGGCGGTGCAACTGTCCAACATCGACTCGGGGGCCATGCCAGGGGGAACTTTTCGTCATCCCTGACCACGCGACTGTCGCCAGCCATAGCGACAGTCGCCCTTGACATAGGACCCTCTACCCTGCGGCAATCAAAACTGCAGCGATTTGGTCTGCAAAAACTCTTCCAAACCGTAACGCCCCAACTCCCGTCCGTTACCGGACTGCTTGTAGCCACCAAACGGTGCCAGAGGATTAAATCGACCACCGTTAATATCGACCTGACCGGTCTGCAGTTTTCTCGCCACCCGCTCGGCACGCTCGCTATTTGCCGACCAGACCCCTCCGGCAAGGCCATAGACCGTGGCATTGGCGATGGCAATGGCCTCATCATCGTCGCGATAGGTCATAATTGACAGCACCGGGCCAAAGATCTCCTCGCGGGCGATCTTCATCTCTTTGGTTACCCGGCCAAACACCGTCGGCCGCACGTAATAACCCAGAGGCAACCCAGCCGGTGGCTCGATGCCTCCAAGCAGGAGGTCTGCACCCTCTTCGAGGCCACTGCGGATATAATCAAGGACCCGATCACGCTGACCGGCAGAAATCAGTGGGCCGATACGAGCCTTTGTGTTGAGGGGGTTTTCCGGAACATAAAGTGCAGCATGCCGGCGAACCAGCTCAACCACAACCTCATATTTATCCTCGGGGATCAACATGCGGGTGTTAGCGTTGCAGGTCTGGCCGGAATTAAGAAAGCAACTGCTTAGCGTGGCCTTAACCGCGGTTTCAAGATCGGCATCATCCAGCAGAATGGCAGCAGACTTCCCCCCCAATTCCAGCGCTACGCGCGCCACTGTTTGGGCACCAAGAGCCATGATGTGCTTGCCAACGGCAGTGGACCCGGTAAATGAAACCATATCGACAGCCGGATGAGACGCCAAAGATTCTCCCGCCACCCTTCCCTCACCTGACACCAGATTAAAAACCCCTGGTGGCAACCCACTGGAATCAACAATCTCTGCCAGAACGAAAGCATTGAGGGGGGTCAGTTCGCTCGGCTTGGCAACGATGGTACAACCGGCAGCCAGGGCGGCGGCCACCTTAATCATCAGCTGATGGAGGGGATAATTCCAGGGGGTGATGGCGGCAACAACACCAACAGGTTCCTTGAGCACCAATGAGTTGCCAATGCGTTCGGAAAACGCAAACTCCCCCAGCAGCTTGATGTAGCTTTCCAGCACCACCATCGGCAACCCTGCCTGAATACGTTGACTGAGCTTGATCGGCATTCCCATCTCGCTGGTAATAACTTCAGCCAGCTCCGGCCCACGCGTCACCAACGCTTCATAAATCTGGGACAAATACCCAGCCCTGATCGCAGGTTTGGTAGCTGCCCACCCGGGCAGAGCATTACGCGCTGCGGTTACGGCTGCCGCCGCATCGTCGGCACTCCCGGCCGGAACCGTTGCAATAACCGCTTCCGTTGCCGGATTAACCACCTCAATCAGATCAGTGCCCAGCGGCGTACTCCAGACACCATCAATATACAATTTGCTGAAGGTTTTCATTTAATCCTCCGGAAAAATGAAACGGTGATTCACAACGACATCCTATGGACCTGTTACCAGTTCTACGAAACAATGTGGTAATGATTCAGCTGCAGTCCTTCGCGCAGGGCCTTTGGCTCCTATGGCAAGGCTCTTTGTCGCCATGGACGGTGACAAAGAGTGGTCATGGATGACGCAAAGCGTCCCTTGACATAGGATTTCCGACCCGCTGCTGAACAGATACAACATGTGGAAATTTGCGGGGAAAACTGCCAATCTCAGCTCATATGCGCCAATGGTGCTGTTAATACCTTAATCCGTTTTCGATATACCGGGTCTCTCCGATATCCAGCACTGGCGGAATCAACAGTATCATCCGGACAGCATAAACAAGACGTGCAGTCCGACTAATAAACCATGGTCAATGCTAACCATCAACAAAAAAAAGGCAGGTCAACTGCCTGCCTTATCGTTGATTTCTTTTTTTCGCACCACATCGATAGGCGTCATCACTACCGGTCAATTGATTTTCACCTCAACACTCTTGGGTTTGGCCGCCTCGACTTTAGGAATCACCAGATGTAACAATCCATCTTTGAAACTGGCATCAATTTTTTCGATATCAACATTCTCCGGCAGGGTAAAGCTGCGACTAAAACTGCCGTAAAAACGCTCGACCCGATGCATTTTTTCACTTTTGTCTTCTTTTTCCTGACGACTTTCTCCGCGGATGCTCAGCACCCGATCTTCAATAGTAATTTTCACATCTTCACGCTTGACCCCGGGCACATCCGCCTTGATGGTGAATCCCTGGTCCGTCTCACTGATATCGACCCGCGGTGCCCAATCGGCTCCTTCACCAGGAGTCAAAGCCCCGCCCCGGAACGGCCAATCCTGACGTCCAACCATGCCTTCCATTTCCCTGAACGGATCCCACTTTGTCAATTTCATTGCTTCCTCCTTAGCTCAACGCGGGAAAGTTGTTATCCGGCAAGCTACCCGCTACAGCCTGCCTAAGCTAAAGGAATTAGAGCAGAAACCAGCTTAAAATGATTTACGCTTCAACCATTAATCTATCAAGATGATAGCGCATTTTCGACAGAATTCAAGCGGCTGCAGAGGCAAGAGAACACCCTATGCTTTCACTTCAACCTGACACAAACATTGAGAGATGAACGCTAGCGGGATCTGACCAGGGACTCGGCAATGGCAACAATCAGGACGATTGACCCCCCGATCAGAACCGCCACAGATGGCACTTCGCGCAGAATGATCCAGGCCAGCAGAATGGAAACAACAGGCTGCATACAGCCAATCAACGAAACCGTTTTAGCTGCCAGCAGTTTCAGACTGACGGTGTACAGGGTATGGGCTGCCGCGGTTCCCAAAAACCCCAACAGCACCAGCAGCAGCCAGTCATAGGGACCAAGCAGACGGGTAGTCGACAGATCGACGACAGGAATAAACAACAGGGCAATCGCCACTAATTGATGAAACATCAGGGCGCTGCTGGGAGTCGCTGCGAAATAATATTTTTGACATAAATTTCTCAGGGAAAATAACAGGGCAGAGAACACCCCCCAGAAGGCCCCCTGAAGGATATTGCCGGACAATCCACCACCCAGGTCCTCCCAAACCATAATCAAGAGTCCGACCAACACGAGGAGACCGGAAAAGACATCCCGGGTCGACAGACGGGATCGGGTAAAAATAGGTTCGAGCAGAATGGTGATCATCGGATAACTGAACAGGGCAAGAATACCAACGGCCACGGTTGATATCTGCATCGCATGGAAAAAGGTGCCCCAGTGCACTCCCATGACCACACCAAGCCCATAAATCCCCAGCAACTGCTTAACGCTTTGTACCCCTAGCGGCATTCCAAAAAACCGGCAGAACAGGTAGAAACCCCCGATCGCAACCAGACTGCGTAATTGCGTTATGGAAAAAGCATCAAGGGGAATCAATTTGGCAAACAAACCGTTAAGGCTCAGCAGGGTCAGCCCGACATAAAGAAGCAAAATACCGCGACCGGAATCTGAAGGGATTGGAGGAGCAGCCATAGCAGTAGAGAACCGTCAGGCAAAGCCAGGTGGAGGTTAATGAAAACGCCGGAGGAGAAGGGGCGTAGATCTATAGGTGAATTAGTGGACGCGTTGTTCCAGCTGGATCAGCAGGCTTTTAAGCTGGTCAATGGTCTCAAGAAGCTGCAGGTTCCGACTCTCCAGCTCCACAATGGACTGACGGCTGGACTCAAGTTTTGCTTTCTGCTCACGATGTTCAGCGCGACACAGCTGTAATTCCTGGACAAGGCGACTGATCGCTGCAAGCTGTTTGCTCGCGGGAGCATCGGCAAGATACTGGTCGAGGGTATGCAGATCCCCACCAGCAAGAAAATCGTCAAGGTAACGTGCAACTTCCTGTTGTTGTGTCTGGACTGATTCCAGCGGCACTGAAGTTAGCTCTTTTTCTTCTGGAAAAAACAAAGCACATCCTGTCACCAGCAACGAGCATAACAACACTAAAGGCCACTTGCTCATTTCCTCTGTTCCTCCACCATATAGGTGCTGCCATCCTGCAACTTCAGGTACTCTTTGAGGCGAGCACAATCCTGACTGATTGCCAGACGCGATGGGTATTTGTAGCGGGTTGAATGAATTACGGCAATGGAAATCGACATCAGAGGGAATTTACGCTCCACACCATAACGATCTTTACCGACAAAAGATTGCGCCTGACGATCCTCCGGCGAGTAAAGGGTGGGCACCATCTGGTCAAAACGGGAAATGATGGTCTGTGCCAACAGTTCTCCTTTATCAAGCGAGGTCAAAACCACATAATCATCTCCCCCGATATGGCCAACCAGATCATCAGGGTTGCCGAATTCGTTAACAACCGCTTGAACCAGATCACCAACCTGGCTGATGACATCGCTCCCGGCTTTATAACCGTAGCGGTCTCCATAACTTTTAAAGTTATCGAGATCGATATACAGATGAGAAAAATCGATCTTCTGATTGATCCGGGTATCAATAGCGCGATCAATGGCCCGATTGCCCGGCAACAGGGTCAAGGGATTGGCATCAAGGTGCAACTGCTCAAGTTCACGCAGTTTTTCTCCCATCTGATAAAAATCATGGGCCAATTCTGAGAACTCATCACCGCCGGCAAGTTCCAGGTGATGATCAAAACGACCGGCTGATATCGATTGGGTTGCGCTTTTAAGCGCCCTCACCGAGCGATGGATGCTGAGGATAACCGTGATCGTCACCGGCGCCGAAAGGCAAATCCCGAACAGGGTCAGCATCGCGGTAGCACGAAAAGCGGCGCTGGTTTTCTGTGACAGCTGAGTCAAGTCGGCATTAATCTGCCGCTGCTGGCGTTCCCGGTAAGCTACCAGCAATTCAACGATCTGGGATCGTAGCGGCACCATCGTCCGGTCAGAAAGAGTCGTTGCCAGTTGCCAGTCTTCGACCTGCAGCGCTTCAGCCAGGTGTTTGTCGGCCTGAAGATACGCCTCGAGAACCTTCAGCAGGGTCTGGCTCTGTTCATTGACGGGCAATCCTTCCAGGGTCAGGACGTGATTGAACAGTTCTTCATTGCGATTCTGTCGCAACCCGACCAGCTCGATATCACGCAAGATCAGCAACTGTTTTTCGATATTCTCAAGGGCTAACAGATTCTGTTGCAGATCTCGCAGTAATTCAAAAGTTGAAAATTCGATCTGGACCAGATGTTCGGTATGGCGGGTTTGCTGGTGCAGCTGAAAAAGTGCATAACCGACAGCACATACAGTGAAAAGAACAATCACCAGATAGCCGATGACGACCTTTTTGGTCACCGTTGAAAACAGCTTAAGCATATTGTGTCCACAACCAGACCAATAAATCGCCAAGGGTCGGGTTAGATTCCAAGGTAGGCCTTACGTACATCCACATTAGACAACAGGTTTGCTGCTGAATCCACCAGGGTAATTCTGCCATTTTCCATAACATAGCCGCGATCGGCCAGCTTTAGAGCCTGATTGGCATTCTGCTCAACCAGAAAAATCGTGGTGCTGCTTTCTTTGTTAATCTGGCGAATTATCTCAAAAATCTGCTTGATGATCAACGGTGCCAGGCCCAGAGACGGCTCATCCAGCAACAGGACCCGCGGACGCGCCATCAAGGCGCGGGAAATGGCCAGCATCTGCTGCTCACCACCGGAGAGGGTGCCACCTAACTGGGATTGGCGCTTCTCCAGGATAGGAAACAAGGTCATGACATAATTCAGATCCTGTTGAATCTGGCGTTTGTTGGTGCGCAAAAAAGCACCCATTTCCAGATTTTCCAGCACCGTCATATCAGGAAATATCCGCCGGCCTTCCGGCACCTGGACAATACCCTTTTTGACAATATTTTCCGGGCTGAAATCATGAATCGGATCACCATCGAGAAAAATTTCTCCGGAACGGGGGGGAGTAATCCCGCAGATCGACATCAGGGTCGTTGTTTTTCCTGCGCCATTGGCACCAATCAGGGCAACAATTTCCCCTTCGGCCACCTCAATGGTCACATCTTTTAACGCTTGAATATTCCCGTAGTAGGTCTGAATATTCTGCACCTTAAGCATCGACTTCTTCTCCCAGATAAGCCTCGATCACCTTCGGGTTATCTCTGATTTCCAGGGGTGAGCCCTGCGCAATTTTCTTGCCATACTCCATGACAAAGATCGGATTAGAAATTTTCATGACCAGCTTCATATCGTGTTCAATCAATAAAATAGCAATCTGTTCCTCTTCGCTGATCCGGCAAATCAGTTGATCAAGCTCAGAGGTTTCATAAGGGTTCATCCCTGCGGCAGGTTCGTCGAGCAGCAATAATAAGGGATCAGTTGCCAGGGCGCGGGCAATTTCCAGGCGACGTTGGGCACCGTAGGGCAGATTGCGCGCGAACTCATTGACGAATTTTTCCAGACCGACCTTTTCCAGCAGGCGATAACTGGTCTCGACAATTTCCTGTTCTTCTTCACGGACGCTGCGATTACGGATAATTGAGCGGAAGATACCGGAGTAGGTACGACAGTGGCGTCCGATCATGACATTTTCCAGAACCGTCATCCCGGAAAAAAGACGAATATTCTGAAAGGTGCGCGCCAGTCCCATCTCGGTCACTTTATTGGGCTTAAGCCCATTAAGCCGCCGAGTTGCCAGCCCCTTGGGATGGAGCAGGATATCACCGCTGGTTGGGGTATAGATGCCGGTGACACAATTAAAAAATGTCGTTTTTCCGGCGCCGTTAGGACCGATCAGCGCAGCGATTTCCCCCTCGTGAACAGTTAAAGAAACACTGTCCACCGCGCGCAGCCCGCCAAAATCCATGGTCAGCCCTTTAACCTCGAGCAACTTGTGTTTTTTATCCGTCATGAGCCGCTTTTTCCTTAGAGCCTTTATATTGATAAATTTGCCGCAGATTGCTGATCAGTCCTTGAGGTCTGAAGATCATCATCAGGGTCATGGCCGCTCCGAACACCAACATCCGGTATTCAGAAAAGGCCCGCAGATATTCCGGCAGCAGCACCAGAATAAAAGCCCCCAGAATCACCCCGAGGATTGATCCCATCCCCCCGAGAACCACAATCGACAGGATGATTGCTGACTGCATGAAAGTAAATCCCGCGGGATTGATAAAGGTCGTTTTCGCCGCGAACAACACACCCACCATCCCGGCCCAGAACGCGCCAAGGGCATAGGCCGACAACTTGGTACGAGCCATGTCGATGCCCATGGCGACACAGGCAATCTCATCTTCGCGCAGGGCGATCCAGGCCCGTCCAACCCGGCTGTTTTTCAGGCGATTGGTGACGATGATGGTCAGCACGACCAGAGCAATCATGATGTAATAGATATAAACCGTCGACTGGGCCAGCGTCATTTCCAGACCGAACAATCCGGGTCGATCAATGTTGGCGATACCGCTCGGCCCTTTGGACAGAGTTTCCCAGTTTTCCATGACAACCTTGAAGATCATGCCAAAGCCCAGGGTTACAATGGCCAGGTAGTCACCACGTAAGCGCAGGATAGGAAAACCCAACACCACGCCGAACAGACAACCCAAAACCCCGCCAATGGGCAGCACGATCCAGAACCCCAGATCAAAATTGGCGTTCAGGATGGCATAGGTGTAGGCGCCAACTCCAAAAAAAGCGACATAACCCAGATCAAGCAGCCCCGCAAGGCCGACACCAATATTCAACCCCAACCCCAGCACGACAAAAATCAGGGCGGTCACCATGATGTTTGTCTGATAGGTATCAAACACCAGCGGGAAAATCACCGCCAGAACCAACAGCACTGCCATTGCGCGGTTACGTAACTGGACGTTATCGAGAGCGGCCTGGAGCGGGCCACGGGTATCGATGCCCTCTTCCGCCTTTTTACTCTGTTGCCGGCGCCGCGCCAGCATATAACGCCAGCAGTAGGACAGAAGAAAAGCGCCGATCGCCACCCACAAGATATTTTCCCAGCGCCAGACGACGATATTCTCAATCGTGTTGACCCGCACCACCATCAATGGAAAGGTCAGAAACACAAACCACAATGCGATCAGTAGCGACTGTTTGAATTCACGCACCATAACTTAAGACCTAGACTTTCTGTTTGCGAACCTTACCAAGAATCCCCGCCGGTCTGACAATCAGGATGACAACCAGCAGCACAAAGGTGAGGATATCTTCGTAATCACTGGAAAAATAACCGGCGGCAAAGCTTTCGGACCAGCCGATGATCAACCCGCCCAGTACGGCCCCGGGAATTGATCCGATACCACCAAGAACCGCAGCGGTAAAGGCCTTTACTCCGGCGAGAAAGCCAATATAAAAATTGACCTGGCCGATATAGGATGCCACCAGAACACCGCCAATAGCTGCCAGGACCGAACCAATGACAAAGGTCAGAGAAATCACCCGATCGACATTGATTCCCACCAGCCGCGCCATGCTCAGGTCCTGCTGGGTTGCCCGCATCGCTTTGCCGACCCGGGTTTTCTTGATCAGCAAGGTCAACAACACCATGGTTACCAGGGTGGTGACGAGGATGACAAGTTCGGCCGATCCGATAATATGGGCTACCGGGTCCATGAAGGCAAAGCTGGGGATCAGACGGGGAAAGGGCAAATAATCGGGGGTCTGGGCAAGGAGGACATAATTCTGGAGAAATATCGACATGCCGATGGCACTGATCAGCGGCGACAGCCGAGGCGATCCGCGTAACGGGCGGTAGGCAATTTTCTCCAGGGTGTAGCCGTAAGCTGCGGCGTAAAGAATGGCAATAGCCGCCGCCAGAATCAGAATCGCAAAGCCGCTCAAGCCGTAAATGGTACAGACCCCGGCCACAATCAGAGCAACAAAAGCGCCGATCATGTAGATCTCACCATGGGCAAAGTTGATCAGCTGAATGATGCCGTAGACCATGGTATAGCCGAGGGCAATCAGGGCATAGATGCTCCCCCGGGTCAGACCACTGAAGAACAGCTCTAAAAAGTATTCCATATCCATATAGGTAACCACCCGTAGGTTCGGGGCTGCCGGCTTGAGACAGTTCGGGGGACTGCGTGTGACCGCAGCCCCCCGCCTGATGCCAAAGAGGGCATCACCGTCAGGGCAATATCCCTGCTACATCAAGTGAGGTGAAATCTACTGCATTTCAACAAACTTGCCGTTTTGAACATTAAACATCGAGAAGCCAACACCTTCTGCGTCACCTTTTTCATCGAACTTTATCTTGCCAACCGGCGTATCCACGTATTCGTTGCGCAATGCCTTAACCACGGCATCATAATCGGTACTGCCGGCTTTTTCGATCGCATTAAGCAACGCCAGGGCAGCGGCGTAACCTTCCTGGAAGAACGCGCCGGGCTCAGCACCATAGGTCTCTTGATAGGCTTTTGCCGCCGCCTGATTCAGGGGCAGAGCAGACAGGTCCTTCGGTCCGGTCATATAGGCACCTTCGGCTGCGGAACCGGCAACATTAAGAAAACTATCGTCCTTAACCCCGTCATCGGAGACAAAGACGGCATCAACACGGCGCCGCTCAAGCTGGGTTACCAGCTTGGACGCCTCGGGATGATAACCACCAAAAATCAGGGAGTCGGCATTCTCGCGACGAACCCGCTGAACGACAGAAGAATAATCCATGGCACCAGGAGTAATCCCCTCGAACATCACCACTTCGATGCCCTTTTCGTCCAGTCTTTGTTTGGCGAATTCAGCAAACCCACGGCCGTAATCACCACGGTCATGAAGAACCGCTACTTTTTTGATGCCCAGTGTGTCAACGGCGTAATCAACCGCCAGTTTCGCCTGCATGTCATCCGAAGCGATGGTCCGGAAGAAGTTGGGATACTCACCACTCTGGGTCAACGGCGGATTGGTTGCTGACGGAGACATGACCGGAATCTTTGCCTCGCGATAGATACCAAGTGCTGCCCGGGTTGCACCGGAGCAGATATGCCCCAGGACCACGTGAGCACCGTCAGTCACCAGACGGGTCGCTACATTGGTAGCGATATTCGGATCACACTGCTCGTCCTGAATCAGCAATTCTACCTGTTTGCCGAGGATTCCACCTTTGGCGTTAACATCTTTGACCACCAGTTGGGCTGCCCGCATGGTAGGAATACCGTACGGCGCAAGGTCACCCGAATGGGGACCGGCAACACCAAGCTTAATGGTCTGGGCAGAGACGCCGGAGACAACAAAGCACAGCACTAAAGAGACACCTAAGACCAAGATTCTTTTCATGTTTAACCTCCTGATTTGTTACGAAATAGAGAAAACTGAATGAATTATCATCTATAAACTAACCGACCTAAATGGTCAACTATGAACCGGGCGACGGGTAAAATTGATCAAGCAATTCAATCAATCATTGCGACGGTACGATGCCTATTTCTGAGATAGAATCAGATTTTCCTCATTCTGGCGGCGCTCCTCAAGCAATTCTTTGCGTGCCTTTTGCCAGATCGGAGCAAGATCAGCTGATCCCATCAGGTCTGCCAGAACAATCTGGTCGGGACTTGAGATCTCAACCAGATCCAGGCAAGCCCCGGGTAGTGCCGCTACCGAGGTGGTCAAATCAACCTCCTGTTGCAGATCGTTTGTCCCCTCGAGGAAAAAACCCAGCGGATACCCGCTGTCGTAAAAAATCAGGGTTGTTCGATCAGCAACATATACCCGCACGCAAGCGCTAAGACCTTCTGAGGTGACCCGCTGAAGCATAGCCGCGACATCAAAGGAGCTTATGTCTTCCCCGCGATGCAAATAGCGTCCCTGCAGCAGGGCATGAATGGCAATGGCCAGATCTGCCGACAACTGATAGATGTTAAGACGGGCGTCCCCCATGATCGATATTTCAAAGATCCTGGCAATCGCATCATAAGCAATCTGTCGGGAGCCCTTTTCACTGGCGAAAAACACCGAGCTGATCAACTTGCCGCCCTGAAAAATCACGATTCCGGTGTCCTGCTGGGCATCGAAGCGCAAATAGCCGGTAAATCTTCCAGCGCGCAACTTGGCCATGGCCTCCGGCAGATTAATCCGTGCCGGGTTGACCTGCCGGCGCACTGCTTTTCCTTTGGGTAGATACACCATCTACGTGTTCCGGACTGTCAGCCGGCCTTTCCTTGAAATGGGTGAACCGCGACATCCTACCAAAAAAACAGGGAGATCGGTACACTTAAAGCGCTGTTGTCTACATTCAGCCTTCCTGCAGCTGCTCCCAGGAAAGGTACATATCATCCAATTGCCGGCGCAGCTGCTCATGGGTCTGACTGACCAGTCGCCATTTTTCCTGATCCTGATATAGATCAGGTTGGGCCATGGTTTTTTCAAGCTCTCCGAGCTTTCCTTCAGCCAAGGCTATCTTCTCTTCCAGGGCTTTCAGCTCACGGTCGCGCCGTTGCTGCTGACGTTGTTCATCTTTTCGTTGGGCATGGGCCCTGAGGCGGTCAGTCTTATCCTCAGGCGGCGCAGAATCAAGCGGTTTATCGATCTTCTGCTCAACCCGCCTGCTACTGTGAGAGATATCACCCAGCTGCTGACGTGCCGCCAGAAAATCTTCGTAGTTACCCGGATAGGAGTCGATTCCCCCGCCACCAACCGCAACCACCCGGGATGCCAGGGCATCCACAAAATAGCGGTCGTGAGAAACAAAAACAATGGTTCCCTGATATTTCTTTAACGCCTCAAGCAGCACTTCTTTTGACTGCAGATCCAGATGATTGGTCGGCTCATCGAGCAACAGCAGATTGACCGGCCGCAATAACAGCTTGGCCAGAGCCAGGCGATTACGTTCCCCCCCGGAAAGAACCCTGACCGGTTTTTCGATATCATCCCCGGAAAACAGGAAGGACCCAAGGATATTGCGCAAGCGGGGCACCATCGCTACCGGCGCATCGGCCATCAGTTCGGCATAGACGCTGCGCGCCGGGTCCAGGGTTACCGCCTGGTCCTGGGCAAAATAGGCCGGCACCAGGTTGTGACCTTCTTCGCGTTTACCGCAAACCGGCGCTTCGACTCCAGCCAGCAGGCGCATCAGGGTGGATTTGCCGGCACCATTCGGACCGACCAGCGCAACCCGTTCGCCCTGAAGAATGTCTAGGTCTATTTTTTCGAGGACCTTCAAGGTACCATAGTGTTGTGAAGCGCCTTTCAGTCCCAGGGCGATCCGGCCGCCTTTCGGTGGCGGAGGAAAGGTAAAAGCAATTTTTTTGCGCTGCGGCGGCAGGTCAATCCGCTCAATCTTTTCCAGCTGTTTGACCCGACTCTGGACCTGGGACGCCTTGTTTGCCTGATAGCGAAAGCGACTGATGAACGCCTCTATCCTGGCAATCTCCTCATCCTGCTGGTTTTTGGCGGCCTTGAGGGCGGCGATCCGCTCATCGCGAGCCTGAATATAGCGGCTGTAGTTGCCTGGGTACTCGGTCAGGGCACCATTCCAGACCTCGACAATCCGATGGACCACCTGATCAAGAAAAAATCGGTCGTGGGAGACCAGCACCACCGCGTAGGGATAACTCTGCAGATACCCCTCCAGCCAGTCGCGGGCCGGCAGATCAAGATGATTAGTCGGCTCGTCCAGCAACAGCAGATTCGGGCGCTGCAGCAGCAACTTGGCCAGGGCAATCCGCATCTGCCACCCCCCGGAAAAGTGTTCGCAGTGCTTGTCGAAATCCTCCGCCGAGAAGCCAAGACCGTGGAGCACCTTGCCTACCTCGGTTTCCATCAGATAGCCACCGCGCTGTTCAAAATCCTGTTGCAATTGCGCGTAATACTCCATTTCGGCTGGAGTCGTGTGGGCATCCAGGGAGCTTTCAAGCCGACGGATCTCTTTCTCCATCTGTTGCAGCTGCGCAAAAGCGCTGCGGGCCTCGGCCACCAGGGAGCGGCCCTGATGCACCAGCCCTTCCTGCGGCAAATAACCAAAGGTCGTCCCTTTGGCAACCTGCATGCTCCCACCATCAGGCTCTACCAGGCCGGCAAGAAGCTTGAGCAAGGTCGACTTGCCGGCCCCATTGGCGCCACACAAACCAATCCGGTCGGTCGGTCGAATATGCCAGTCGATGGCGGCAAACAAGCGCCGGTCGGCAAAATATTTATCAATATTTTTCAGCTGTATCATAAGACATCGGTCGAAAGGTTCGGATGGAGAAAAACAACAGGCGTTACTTTATACAACAAGATGACAGCCCGGGAATAAAAAAATGGAGGTCCGCATAGGGCGACCTCCATTTTTTCATGATGTTCAACATGTAACCCTGCAATTAGTCGGGTCACCGTCCATCAGCACCAATCAAGGGCCGGGCTACAAACGCTGGATATAGTCATCAACTAATTGTGCAAGTCCCTCGGTAGGCATCCGCGCATCATTCATGATTAAATGATAAACGGCCGGTCGCTCACTAACCTCGTTGACAAAGCGCCGCACAAAAGCCTCGCGCTGCCCCTGCAGTCTATCGATATGATCGCGCGCTGCGGCCTGGTCCATACCGTACTTGCTGGAGATGTTGGCGATCTTAAAATCCATGGGGGCGACCAGGCGCAAATGAATACAGTTTGGCAGGTCCTGGGTCACATAAGGGGCGCCACGACCGACAATGATGCAGTTGCCGCGCTTGGCAAAGCCCCGCATCACCCGGCGCATATGGGCAAAGACTTCGGTTTCCTCAGCACTGCTGCGATCCAGAAACATGGAAAAGATTGATTTCAAGGCCGCCGGGGTATTCTCCGAGTTGTCAATCTGCTCAGCAGTAAATCCTGACAGCTTGGCCACCTCATCAATCACCTGACGCCCGACAACAACCCACGGTTCTCCCTTGGTACGAGTATTAAGACGCTTTTGCAACGCCTCAGCCAGGGCGTAGGCCTGACAACCAAACTCACGGGTCAGGGTAATGCAGACAGCTGGTTTGCTCTGATCCGCCAGTTGCTGTTGTTTATACCAGGCCTGCAGCTTGGCTTCCATTTGTGGGGTCCAGACATGACTTTTGATCATGGTGTTCTCCTTTCCAAACGCTATTCACTCTCTCCATCGCCTTGTTAATTATAACTTGGCATAATAATAACCTATTTTTAAACCCTTTGTAAAAAAATCGTAACTATTCAGCACGATCCTTGCGCCGGGTCGGGGGTCCTGTGGTAAAGTTTTTGTCACCATGGACGGCGACAACAAGCGGTCATGGATGACGAAAAGCGTCCCTTGCCATAGGATTCAAAGGCCCGGTGCTGAACAGATACAAATTTTCAAGCGCAGATAATTCTCATATTCATTCAGTGGCATTCTCTGCTAGAATAACAAATCTGTTTGTTATGGCACGAAACCCGCTTCCGCAACTACTGTCGCGTCGAGGCCGTTGAGATATTTCACTCCACCTGATTCTCACTTCTGTGATGGTCTGGTGTTTTCCCATTCATTTAGTGACAACGTGCTGTTCCGCTGACCCCGCATTGCGGTGAGGTCCGGAGCAGTGGCTTGGCACCAGGCACCGTATAACTGTACGGACAGAAAGGTTTACCGATGAGCAAAAAGATGTTGATTAACGCCTCCCATCCGGAGGAAAACCGGGTGGCGATCGTCGTTGACGGGGTCCTGAGCGAGCTTGACATCGAACTTGCCGGTCAGGAGCAAAGTAGAGGAAACATCTACAAAGCGGCTGTTGTTCGGGTCGAAACCGGGCTGCAGGCCGCTTTTGTTGATTATGGCGCTGACAAACTCGGTTTTCTGCAAATCAGTGAAATCCACCCCGAAATCTATCCCGCCAGACACCAGACCAATGGCCGTCCACGGATCGCCGACATTCTCCATCGTGGCCAGGAAATTCTCGTTCAGGTTGTCAAAGAAGAACGCGGCCATAAGGGCGCAGCCTTAACCACCTTCTTGTCTCTGCCCGGCCGCTATATGGTGTTGATGCCGGACAGCACAACCAAAGGGGTATCACGAAAAATCACCGAGGAGGCGCAACGCAAGGTCCTTAAAAAAACCATGGCCGAGCTTCATCTTCCCGACCAGATGGGATATATCGTACGCACCGCCGGCATCGGCAAGGAGAAAGAAGAACTCAAGCGCGATTTTGACTATCTGGTACGCCTCTATGAAGGGATTATCCAACGTAAAGAGCAAGTCAAAGCACCGGCACAGCTCTACCAGGAGTCGAACCTGGCGATCCGCTCCATTCGTGATTATTTCAGCACTGACATGGACGAAGTACTGGTTGATGATGAGAAGGTATTCAACGACACCAAAGACTTTTTTGCCCTGGTAATGCCCGAACATAGCCACCTGGTGAAGCGCCATCGCGAACGCCGCCCGATCTTTTCTCGTTACCAGATTGAGGAACAGATCGACGCCCTGTCGCGCAACCAGGTCGCCTTACCTTCCGGCGGCTCGATCGTCATCGACCCGACCGAAGCACTGGTAGCCATTGATGTCAATTCCGGCAAAATGTCGAGCGAAAGCGGCATCGAAGCGACCGCGGCAAAAACCAACCTGGAAGCAGCTACAGAGGTCGGCCGCCAACTGCGCCTGCGGGATCTCGGCGGGTTGATTGTTATCGACTTTATTGACATGCGCGATCGCAAACATATCCGCGAAATCGAGCAGGAACTGCGCAAGGCTCTGAAAAATGACAAGGCGCGGGTGTCTGTGGGTAGAATCAGCCAATTTGGCCTAATGGAAATGAGTCGCCAGCGCATCAAGCCGGTCCTGAGTGTCGGAGCTTATCAGGAATGCCCCCACTGTCATGGACTTGGCCGGATCAAGAGCATCGAAGCCCAGGCGGTATCCTTTTTGCGCCAGGCCCATACGGCTGCCGCCAAAGGGCAGATCGGTCACATCGAAGCACGTGTCCCCTACGAGGTTGCCAATTATCTGTTGAATCAGAAACGCAACACCATTACCCAGCTGGAAATCCTCCTTGGCCTCAAGGTCACAATCCTTGGACAGTCAGACTTGCTTCCCGGCGAACTGCACCTTGAAAGCTTCAAGCGGGAAAAAGACACCAGTGACGACACCAAGAGCGTTCCAGTGTCCCATGCCAATCAGATTGAAATGGCCCTGGCTGAGGCACAGCTTGAGGACCAGCAGCCTGACTCCGTTACCGCTACCGATCCGGATTCTCCCCCTGATGGACACATAAGTACGCCGGAAGCAGTGGCCGAGGCCGACTCCGCAGTATCTTCGGATGAGGCTGAAACCCCTGCACCGGCAAAAAAACGTCGCCGCAGACGGCGGAAAAAACCGGCAGCACAACCCACCACGACCTCCTACGAAGAAGCAGCGGCAGAGAATCTTTCTGCTTCAGAGGAAACAACCCCCAGGGGCGATCAACAACCTACTGACATCTCCGGGCAGGAGACAAGTGACAGCCAATCAGCCAGGCCACTAACTGATGCCCCGGAAACCTCGGAAACAGCATCACCGACCCAGGAAAAACCCAGACGTCGTTCACGCAGACCCCGCAAAACAGCAGCTAAAAACACCCAGGGGGACGAGAGCCATGCGCAAGACCAGGAATCCGACGTACCAGCAGCAGATATCAACGGTGCACTGCAACCGGCGGCAGCGATGACAACAGATTCGACGTCAGGGGCAGAGGGTGCGGCGGACACAGGGGTTAAACCAGCGCGTCCGGCACGCAAGAGACCGACAAACAAGAGCCGGTCGGCGTCTACCGCCACGGCAGAAGCGCCCCCGGAGATACCTGCGGCAGACCAGCAACCACCGGTTGATGATGCGCCGCTCCCGTCAGAGAAGCTTCCTGAAGGTCCGCTACCGGTAAAAAAACCGGGCCGTAAACCCCGTCAACCTGGGACCAAGAGCTCTACTGCCAAAAGCGCCACCCCGACGATTCCAGAAAACGCGACGCAGGAAGCCCCGGACGCTCCTGCTGACAAACCGGCGCCGAAACGGCCACGCCGAACCCGCAAGACCAGCCCGCCGGCAGCGGCAGAGGACAACACCAGCGTTGCGGACGAGTCAAATAAAAAGGAAGTTGCTGGAGAAACTGCAGAAAAGAAGGTGGCCGCGACAGACAACAGTGCTGACCCGGGGCAGGCCCCGCCGACCGAGACAATCGCAGCCAGAACCCCTCAGCGCCGGCGCCGATCCAAGCCGACCAAAGCAGCGGCGACAGCTGAACCAACCGACCTGACACCGCCGGAGTCCTGACGGCTGGAATGATTCAGTTTGATTCTTCCGGTGCCAGACATTGCTGCGCCAGGGCCTGCAATTCGGTGATGGTCCGCTCCAGCAGTGCAAGCTGATCTTCAAGCTGCTGATGCTGGGTGGATTTTTTCTGCAGAGCAATGTCCATCGCTGCCCGGGTTGCAGCAATAATCTTGTCAAGCTGTTCATCAAGCTCAGAACCATAACGCCGAAAGCTCTCATCCAGGCCACGGCGTAAAGCCCAGTTCATCTGCTCGGTATTCTCATTAAGGAGTTTTTGCGTTTGCTCGCGCAGGCGCTGTACTGTGCGCCGATGACGGAAGCGCTTGGTCATCAGCTTACGGGAAATCTTTTGGCCGATGGGGTCCATATCTGAAATAAACAGATCCTGACTCCAGCCCGGTGGATCAAAATGGGCGTACACCCTCTCCACCAGCGGCGCATGATAGGGAACATTGAACAGTTCCGCGGCTGCCTTACGAACCTGTTCGATCAGCTGCTCAGCGCGTTTCTGATGCAGAGAGAGGATCTCTGTCGCCTGGCGCCGGATGGCATCATCAACCTGACGCAGTGCCGGAGCAAAAAATATCGGCAACTGATTTGCGACAATGGCACGTACCTGCCGCTCCAGCTCTTCGGTATCAGCCACCTCCTGAATGACCCCTTCCACCTTCGGCATGACCCGCTGTTTGGCAGCTGAGCGCAGCGCCTCAATCTGTTGGGTCAAGGCCGTGACAATCCGCTTCAGATCACCGGCCAGAACATCGGCTGAAGACTGTTTCTCACGCTCAATGGCGGGCAGAATTTCCTCAAACATGGTAATCCGCTTTTTCAGATCGAGCTCCGGCAAACGCAGCGCCTCAAGGGACAGCTGCAGATGCATGATCTGGGTATTGAGCTGATCCTTGACCCGGCGCCGTAATGACAATTCAAGGATCTGTTGTTTTTCCCGCGCGAAAAAATCAATCAGGTTCTGTTCTACCTGATACATGCCGCTGCTTTTCCACAGCTCCTTATCCTGTGTCAACCTGGCAGTCAGGCCGTTTTTGGCGGAGAGGGGCAGCACCTGCGGCGCACCGTCAAAAAGGGGTTTGAGCTGATCCGCCAGGAAGGTCAAGGAGACGACTTTGTCCTTCTCACTGAGAAAGTCGACCTTGTTCAACAGAAAAAAGGTTCGTGGCAGCAGTTCACGCACTTCGCGCAGGTAAGCAATTTCAGCTTCAGTAATCGGCGGATCGGGGGACACCAGAAACAGCGCCGCATCGCAGTGGGGCAGAATCTGATAAGCGACCTCAGTATTGTGCTTAAAGGTTGATCCAATTCCCGGGGTATCAATCAGCACCACTCCCTGCTTCAGAATCGCCGCCGGATGACCGATCTCAACCCGCTCCACCTGACGATGGTTATCAGGATTCCCGGCCTCGGTTACGTAGGCCTGCAAAAAATCACCGAAGCTCCCATCCTGTCCCTCTTCAAAGCGCACCGGATCGGTCTGGTTGAAAAAAAACACCCTGGCCGTTACTGAGTCGTCAGCGCCGATAAAGGTCGGGATGGCGGTAACCGGCAGGATATCGGTAGGTAGCAGGTCAGCGCCAAGCAGAGCATTTAAAAAGGTGCTTTTACCGCGCTTGAATTGCCCCAGAACCGCCAAGCGGAAGGTTCCTTCCTCCTGACGCGCCCGTAACGCCTGCAAAGGAGCATCCCCTGCCTGCTGCTGTGGGTCAATAGGAGCAAGAGCGTCAAGGGTGCGATCAATGATCGCATCGAGAGTGATATTCGCATCGGATGTCATAAACAAGGACTCTTCACAACAAAGGGGTTAATGCCCATAAGGGAGACATCACATCAACTTGAGAAGCCAACCGATCGATGTGATCGTCACGATGATTTTTTTCTTAATGAATTTATCACACAAGGGCGGGGATCGAAAGATGAATGGCTGTAGCAGGAACCTCTCACCCCTGCTGACGGCGCAGAAACAATACGATAGCGCCATCACCGCCGTACCGGCGCGGGGCTCGACCCCACTCGGCAACCAGATCTCTTTGACCACGCTGTAAAAATTCTTCGACCGCCGAACGTAGAACCCCCTCTCCTTCCGGTGAGTGCAGTCCTTTTCCGGTAATCACCAGCAGCACCTGCCAACCATGGTAGCGCGCATTGGCGATAAATGAGCTCATTTTTACCTCAACCTCCTGGCGCACAGTACCATGCAAATCCAGCGTTGCCTCGGGAACCAGGGTACCCCGACGCAGCTGTTTCATGCGCCGCGGCGCGCCCGGTGACAGCGGCTCCTCATGGTCAAGGTGATCAGCAAAGGGCACATTCAGCCCCGTCATCGCCGATAAAAAAAGATCCTGCTCGCAATCCTGCGGGTTGGTCTCAATCTCTACTGCCGGCGCGGCGCGATCCTCCTCCCCGGTTAATTTTTCAGAGTTCAGACGCTGCACGCCCAAGCGCGCCATCTGCGCATCAAAATCAACTTGCTCAGAAGCGTCAGACACAGGTTCATCAGCAGGGTTCTTAACCGGCACTGAAACCGGTGGTTGCTCGGCGGAAACAGCAAACCCCTTCAGCGAACCAAAGGGGTTGTTAAGATGCTTGCTGCCAACGGGTTTTGTTTTCTTATCCTTGGCCATTGCTTGCTACCTGAGCACCTGCTTGCGACGTCCGGTGAGGGCTTTGGTCTGTTTTTTGATGATCGCTCCCTGCTTTTCAAGATGGAACTGATACCAGGCGTCACCAAACCCCCTCATCTTCATTTTCTTACCGGCTTCGAGCAGAGCAACGTTTTCACTCAAACGCTCATCACCGCCGGTTTTCTTGATCCCCTTCTGTAACACCTCGATCGCCTTGTTGCGTTCCCCGATCTGATCCAGACAATAGGCATAAAGAGCATAGATCATCGGCTCTTTGCGGTTACCGGTCATAGCTTTATCAAAGGTCGCATGCATTTTATTACGCTTGTTTTTTTTCATGTAACTGATACCCAGCATGGCCATACTGACCCAGTTACGAACGAACCCTTTTTCCAGATAGGGAAGAGCCTCGTTGAACTCGCGCTTGAGGTAATGGATGCTGCCAATCTGGGAATTGATCTGCGGCTTGACATAAAATTGCCAGGTACCGTATTTCATCCCCTCCTGCAGCGATTTGATCGCGCGGTCGCCTCGGTTAGCGAGCACATCTTTTTGGGCCGACTGCATCAGCACACCAACTTTTTTCATCACCACGCGGGTAATCAGGATAAAAATCGCCAGAAAAACCAGTGTTGAAACAGCCATGGCAATCCAGGTACTATCAGTCGCAAAGCGCAGCATCAAAGCGGTGGTAAAAATTGATGCGGTAATCGAAATCAACAAATTAAGCATGGCCTTAAGGATCCTTCTGGTAAAATATTCGGGGGCAAAATACGGCGACAAAACAGCGGAAAAAACCGCAAAATCCTTATAGCAACCCGGTTACTAAAAGTCAAAAAAAAGGATGCGTTGCGCCGACATGAAGGGGTGAAGACATCAGCCCTGGCGACCAGCAGGAACCAGCAGAGTAAGTTTCTGGCCGGGGCGCAGAATATGCTCACGGGTCAGATCGTTCCACTGGCGAATCTGGTCGGTATTGACCGCGAAGCGGCGACCGATCCCCCACAAGGTATCGCCGGGTTCAACCTGATAGATCACCTCGGCCGTCGGTTGTGGCGATGTGCCGGCCTGTTGGGCTACACGACTTGATGGTTGGGAGACCAGCAGTACCTGCCCCGGCCGCAACATGTTACTCCACCCCAGGGTGTTCCAAACGCGCAGCTGTTTTTCCGTTACCTCAAAACGTCTGGCGATCGACCAGAGGCTGTCCCCCGACTGCACCGTGTAGCTGCGGCGACGACTGCGGACGTAGCCGTCCGCCAGGGATTCTACCGGGCGCTGGGTGAATCCTTCCCGTAACGGCAAAATCAGATCACGTCCAAGCTGCAGGGCCCGCGGATTACTGATGTTGTTCAGCGCGATAATATCATCAACCTGAATCTGGTAACGCTTGGCCAGCAGGAGAAGGGTATCGCCGGACTTGATCTGATGGCGATGATAGCGAACCCGCTGCTCGGCCGGCAGATCGGCATACAACTGCTTAAACTGCTCTGCCGTTCCCACCGGGACCCGCACCTGATAATTTTTGACCCCCGGTGGCGTCGACCAGCGTTTCAGGGCCGGGTTGAGTTCCTTGATCTTCTGATAGCCGGCACCGCTTAGTTCGGCAACGATTTCCAGATCGGTCTGGCTCTCGACCGTCACCACTTCGTAATCGATCGGCTCTGCCAGCTCAAGATCAGCAAAGCCATAGGCCTGCGGATCACGGGCCAGATGCAGGGCGGCTAGCAGCTTGGGGACGTATTCGATGGTTTCAGTGCGCAGCACCCCGCCGTCGGCCAGATCCCAGAAATCGCGACTGCCGCTGGCCCGTATCGCCTGGGAAACACGCCCCGGACCGGCGTTGTAGGCAGCAACCGCCAGGTACCAGTCACCATCAAAACGTTTGTACAGATCCTTTAAAAATCGGGCGGCGGCCCGGGTTGAGTGTTCGAGGTCAAGGCGGTCATCCTGCCACCAGTCATTTTTCAGCCCGTACATCTGTCCGGTACTTTCAATAAACTGCCAGGGTCCGGCAGCATGAGCCCAACTGTAGGCCCGCACATTGAATCCCGACTCAATCATCGCCAGATAAGCCAGATCAAGCGGCAGTCCCTCACTCGCAAAGACCAACTGCATCTTGGGGAGATAACGACCTGAGCGTTGCAACCAGGCAGTCAAGGTCGATTTTTGCCGCCCCTGATAACGATCAAGAAATGCCATCACCCGCGGGTGGTCGCTCAACGGAAAATCACCAACGTAGGGCAGCAAGGGTTGGGGTTGGAGAAAACTATCCAACGACTCAGATAGACCGCTGGAAAGTTCATGGCCTTTAAGAATCGAATGAACCAGCAACGGATCGGCGTCGGAAGGAACAACCGTTGTTTGTGCAGGATCAGTTTCGGTCCTGTTCGGTTTGACCTTAACATCAATAACCGGGTCAGGCACCACTGAACCCAGCTGACAACTGATCAGCCCGGGAACAAGGAAAAAGAGCAGATAAAAATATCGATACATCAACACATCACATCCTTTTACGCAGCCCGTTATAGTGCCGGGGGCTGGTTTTTCGCTGGAGCAGAATCATCCTGCTCGTTGCTTTCACCATCGTCAGCTGTCAGCATTTCTTCGGGCCAGAAACGGCGCTGCATTTCATCCAGCAACGGGCCAAAACTGCTACGATCAATCGCGCACACCGGAATAGCGTTGAACCGGCGACAGATGTGCGGAAGCTCTTCTTTGGACACCTGGTCTGTTTTGTTGAACACCAGCAGGAGCTTACTGGTGCCCAGGTTTAGATCAGCAAGAATCTTCTCTACCGCTCGAATCTGCTGCTGATAACCGGGGTTGGAAAGATCGACCAGATGCAACAGCAAGTCGGCATCTTCCAGTTCCTCGAGGGTCGCCTTGAACGCCCCGATCAGGCTCTCGGGCAGATCGCGGATAAAACCGACGGTATCGGTGATGATCACTTCCCGATCCAGAGGAAAGCGTAGCCGCCTGGTGGCCGTATCGAGAGTAGCAAACAGTAGATCTTCGGTAAAAACGTCACTTTGTGTCAATGCATTTAATAAAGTCGATTTACCGGCGTTGGTGTAACCAACGATTGAAACAATCGGCAAGCCGGCGCGAATCCTTTTTTGCCGGCGCTGCACCCGCCCTCGTCCGAGTTCATCCAACTGCTTTTCCAAACGCCTGATTTTATCGCGAATCCGCCGGCGATCAATTTCGATCTTGGTTTCACCCGGCCCACGGCCGCCGATTCCCCCCATCAGGCGGGACATGGCGGTTCCCTTGCCGGTCAGACGCGGCAGAATATACTTGAGCTGGGCCAGTTCGACCTGCACCTTACCATCGCGCGACTGGGCGCGGCGGGCAAAGATATCGAGGATCAACTGGGTGCGATCGATAACCTTCATCTCGGTGATCTCCGAGATGGAACGAATCTGATTGGGATTCAAATCCTGATCGAACACCAGCAGGGTGGCACGCTGTTGCAGAGCCCGGATAATTATTTCACGCAACTTTCCCGACCCCACCAGGTAACGTGGATTGAGCTGGCGCGGACGCTGGATCACCCGATCAATCACCACCAGGTTGGCAGTGCGGGCCAATTCTTCAAGCTCCGCCATGGAAGCGTCTACCGCTTCACGTCCGGTCTGGGCAACAGAAATCAACAGTGCGCGTTCGCGGCCATCGCTGAGATCGATGGTTTCGGCAACGAGCCCTTCCATCTCCTGATCAAGAGCCTGGATAAAGGCAGAAAAATCGAGCTTAAGCCGGTGAAAATCACTGAGATGAATGGTTTCGATCTGGGCTTTATCGGCGGTCGGGAGCAGGTGTGCATAAATCAGCGGTCCGGGCAGGCCGTCGTCACACACGCCGATGGCAGCCATCAGGTCAAGGCGTAACAGCTCAAGGTCAGCGATATCGTCCTGATTGAGGGGTTCCTGTTTGAGGTGGGTATGGACACAGCGCAGGCCACGCAGGCCGCTACGCCCAAGACCAAAACGCGACAGGTCGGGGATAACAATTTCGCGATCATCGCCGACAATAACGTGATGGATCACTCCAGCACGGTCGATAATCAACCCGATCTGGCGTTCGATGTCGCGGGAAAGTTCGGTGAGATAGCGCGCCAGGTCGGCACTGATCAACTCATTAGCGGGAACCTTGCGCCGATAGATACGTTCCAGCGCTTTGATCTGCCCGGCCTTCAGTCCGCTAGTTTTTCCCTCAATCATCGGCGACCGCCAAAACGATCACAACGAATAAAGGCCCCGATCGGGGCCTTTTCAGCAGGATCAGGGGAACAGCCGGGACTAACCGGCATTGAAGTTGAACCCGGCATCAACGTAGTGGATTTCTCCGGTCACTCCCGAAGCAAGATCAGACAGCAGGTAGAGGGAAGCCTTGCCGACATCCTCCTGGGTCACCAGTCTTTTCAACGGTGAACGCTCTTCTGCTACCCGTAGTTTTTCCTTGAAATTGGCAATACCGGAAGCCGCCAGGGTTTTAATCGGACCGGCAGAAACGGCGTTGACGCGAATCCCCCTTTCCCCCAGTTCGGCCGCCAGATAGCGTACTGACGACTCGAGGGCCGCTTTGGCAACGCCCATGACATTGTACTCGGGAACAGAGCGCACGGAACCAAGATAGGTCATGGTGACAATGCTGCCACCCGCCGTCATTACCGGCAGGGCACAGCGGGTCATGGAAATCAGCGAATAGGCACTGACATCGAGAGCCAGGCGGAAACCATCGCGGCTGGTCTGGCTGAAGGGGTTTTTCAAATCTTCGCGGTTGGCATAGGCGACCGCGTGAACGACAAAATCAATGGTGCCCCAGGCTTGTTTCAGCTGATCAAAGACCGCAACCATTTCTTCTTCATTCTGCACATCACAGGGCAGGATAATGGTAGAATCGACACTTTCCGCCAACGGCCGTACCCGCTTTTCCAACGCCTCACTCAGATAGGTAAAGGCCAGCTCGGCACCTGCAGCCCGCAGCTGCTGGGCAATTCCCCAGGCAATACTTTTATCATTGGCAACACCAAAAATTATTCCACGCTTTCCAGCCATCAATCCCATATTCAACTCTCCAAAGGGGGGTAATTAATCCGATGAGTACGACCGTTACTTTTAACAAAAGAACGGCCATAAGGCAAGTTATGATGAGATCGACAGTTCAGTTGTTTTTTTATCACGACCCTACCCTTCCGGAGGCAGATTAGGCTAGACTGACAATCACGTAAATTTTCAACACATTCTTAAGGAGAAGAGTCCATGGCGAAAACCCTGTACGATAAACTCTGGGACGCTCACCTCGTCAGTCATGATAAAAACGGCACCAGCCTGCTGTACATTGACCGCCAGTTGCTCCACGAAGTCACCTCGCCCCAAGCCTTCGAGGGACTTCGCCTGGCCGGTCGCAAACCCTGGCGCACCGACGCCAACCTGGCGGTGCCCGATCACAACGTGCCGACCAAAGATCGCGCTGCCGGCATCAGTGACCCCATCTCGCGTCTGCAGATCGAAACCCTGGAAAAAAACTGCAAAGATTTCGGCATCACCTTGTTTACCATGGATGATCCGCGCCAGGGCATTGTCCACGTCATCGGCCCGGAACAGGGAGCGACCCTGCCCGGCATGACCATCGTCTGCGGCGACTCCCACACCGCCACCCACGGGGCCTTCGGGGCGCTGGCCTTTGGGATCGGCACTTCCGAAGTCGAACATGTGCTGGCCACCCAGTGCCTGATTCAGAAAAAATCAAAATCGATGCTGATCGAAGTCCATGGTGAGCTGCCACCGGGTCTGACCGCCAAGGATATCGTGCTGGCAATTATCGGGCGCATCGGCACCGCCGGCGGCACCGGCTACACCATCGAATATGGCGGATCCACCATCCGCAGCCTGTCGATGGAAGGGCGCATGACGATCTGCAATATGAGTATTGAGGCGGGAGCACGGGCTGGCCTGATCGCCGTGGACCAGACCACCATCGATTACATCAAGGGACGTCCCTTTGCCCCGACCGGCCCGTTGTGGGATCAGGCGGCAAGGACCTGGCAGGAGCTCCGCAGTGACCCTGACGCCGAATTTGATCGCGTCGTTCGCATCGATGCCCGTGATCTGCAACCCCAGATCAGCTGGGGCACGTCGCCGGAAATGGTGGTGACCATCGACGCCTGCGTTCCTGATCCCCAGCATGAGCCCGATCCGGTCAAACGCGAAGGGATGATCAACGCCCTGACCTACATGGGCCTGACCCCAGGCATGCCGATGACGTCTATCCGCCCCGATATCGTCTTTATCGGTTCCTGCACCAACGGTCGCATTGAGGATCTGCGCGCCGTTGCTGCCGTGGTCAAGGGGCGCAAGGTGGCGGAGTCCATCAAGCAGGCGCTGATCGTTCCCGGTTCCGGCCTGGTCAAGCAACAGGCGGAAGCCGAAGGTCTCGACAAGATCCTGATTGACGCCGGTTTTGAATGGCGCGAACCCGGCTGCTCCATGTGCCTGGCGATGAATAACGATCGTCTCAAGCCGGGCGAACGGTGCGCGTCAACCTCGAACCGTAACTTTGAGGGACGGCAGGGACAGGGAGGGCGTACCCATCTGGTCAGCCCCGCCATGGCCGCCGCGGCAGCGGTCACTGGTCACTTTATCGATATTCGCCAATTGGAGGTGCTGGCATGAAACCTTTTCAAACCCTTACCGGCATGGTTGCCCCCCTTGATCGCTCCAACATCGATACCGACGCGATCATCCCCAAACAGTTTCTTAAATCAATCAAACGAACCGGCTTCGGTCCCTTCCTGTTCGACGAGTGGCGTTATCTCGATCATGGCGAACCCGATATGGATTGCAGCAAGCGCCCGGCTAATCCAGATTTCATTCTCAATCAGCCCCGCTATACCGCGGCCCGGATTCTGTTGACCCGCGCCAATTTCGGCTGCGGATCATCGCGTGAGCACGCCCCTTGGGCCCTGCTCGACTACGGCTTTGAGGTCATTATCGCGCCCAGCTTTGCCGATATCTTTTATAACAACTGCTTCAAAAACGGTATTCTGCCCATCGTCTTGCCGAGTGAGAAGGTGGATTTGCTGTTCCACGAAGTAGAAACCACTCCCGGCTATCAACTGACGATCAATCTGGAACAGCAGCACATCACCACTCCGACCGAAACAACCTATAGCTTTGATATCGACCCATTCCGTAAGCACTGTCTGCTGGGTGGGCTGGATGACATTGCCCTGACCCTGGAAAAATTAGCAGCGATAAAAGCCTTTGAAGAGCAACATCGCCAGCAGTCACCATGGTTATTCAGCTCTCATCCGGAAGCATGAGCATCCCGGCTTTGCAATATCATCAGTGATGTAATTGCTTTATAGAAGATTCAGGCTATCATCGGGGGTACTGACGCCCCGCCAGACCCATTGTCACCTCAGGTAAAGGTAAAGGATCTAAGGCCATGCTCCCTGCTTCATATCAAGAGTTCTTAACTGCCGTCAGCAAGACCCTGCCGAAAAAGCAATTGACTACCGATCCGCTGAAGACGGTCACGTTTGGAACCGATGCCAGTTTTTATCGGCTGATTCCCAAAATCGTCATCCAGGTAGAAAACCAGGACGAGGTAAAGCTGATTCTGCGCGAAGCCAACAAGCGCAAACTGCCGGTCACTTTCCGGGCGGCAGGGACCAGCCTCTCGGGACAGGCGATCAGCGACAGCATTCTGGTGCAGTTGGGCAAAGGCTGGCAGGGCTACCGGATCTTCGACAAAGCCCGCAAGATTGAGCTGCAGCCCGGGATCATCGGCAGTCGTGCCAACTTTTTGCTGGCTGAGTTCGGCAAAAAGATCGGGCCTGACCCGGCCTCCATTGACAGTGCTAAAATCGGCGGCATTGTCGCCAACAACGCCAGTGGTATGTGTTGCGGGGTAGCTGAGAACAGCTACAAGACCCTGGATAGTCTGAGATTGATTTTGGTCGATGGAACCGTTGTTGACACCGCTGATGACAAAAGCCGCTCCGCTTTCTCGCGCAGCCACCCCCACATCCTCGAAGGACTTGCCGAGCTGCGTGACCGGGTTGCCGCTGATCCTCAATTAAGTGAGCGCATCCGCTATAAATTTAAAATTAAAAACACCACCGGTTACAGCCTTAACGCCCTGGTCGATTTCAAGGATCCCTTCGACATCATGCAACAGCTGATGGTCGGTTCAGAAGGGACCCTCGCCTTTATCGCCAACGTCGTCTACAAGACGGTTGTCGAGCATCAACATAAAGCCAGCGCACTGATCATGTATCCTGACGTATCCACCGCCTGCAGCGTCATTCCGCTGCTGCGCGACAATCTCCCGGTTGCGGCTGCGGAACTGATGGATCGCGCTGCCCTGAGCTCCGTCCAGGACGAACCGGGCATGCCCGCCTATCTGGCCGGACTCGCCGATGGCGTCACCGCTCTGCTAGTGGAGACCCGTGCTACCAGTGCGGCCAAGCTGCAACAGCAGATCAGGCAAATTGGTGCAGCCCTGGCAAAAATCAAGACCGTCCGGCCACTGGAGTTTACCGACAATCCGGATGAATATAAGGTTTACTGGAACATCCGCAAGGGGCTTTTCCCCGCAGTCGGTGCCGTGCGCGAAACCGGCACCACGGTAATCATCGAGGATGTCGCCTTCCCGATTGAGCACCTGGCTGCAGCCGCCCTCGATTTACAGGAGCTGTTCAAAAAATATCATTATCACGAAGCGATCATCTTCGGCCATGCCCTGGAAGGCAACCTGCACTTTGTTTTTACCCAGGATTTCTCCCAGGAGGAAGAGGTTCTTCGCTACCGCCATTTGATGGACGAAGTCGTTACCATGGTCGTGGACAAGTATGACGGTTCCCTCAAGGCCGAGCATGGCACCGGACGTAATATGGCCCCGTTCGTGGAAAAGGAATGGGGAACCGCGGCCTACGAGCTGATGGTCCAGCTCAAGCAGCTGTTCGATCCCGATCAATTGCTCAACCCGGGGGTCATTATCAACCCTGATGCCGAAACCCATATCAAGAATTTAAAACCGCTGCCGGCCACCCACGAACTGGTCGACAAGTGCATTGAATGCGGCTTTTGCGAGCCGGTCTGCCCGTCACGCAACCTGTCCTTCACCCCCCGTCAGCGGATTGTCGGTCGGCGCGAAATCAGTCGCCAAATAGCCGCAAACGGGTCGCCGGAGCTGGTCAAACAGCTGCTCAAATCCTACCGTTATCCGGGCAAAGAGACCTGTGCCGCCGATGGTCTCTGTGCCACCCGCTGCCCGGTCGGCATCGACACCGGAAAGATGATCAAAGCCCTACGCGAAGAGGCCAACGGGGAGCTTGCCAATCATGTCGCCGACTGGGTTGCGCGCAACTTCAAAGGTGTCGCCACCGGCATCAATACCACCCTGAATGGTGTTGATAAAATCCACCAGCTGACCGGCACCGCTTTCATGGAAACGGCCTCTTCAGCCGCCCGCACCTTAAGCGGTAACCATCTGCCGCTGTGGAACCGTGAGATGCCGTCCGGTGTTGGAAAAATTCTTGCAGAAAAGATCAACCCGAACAACCCGCTTCAGGTTATTTATTTCCCGGCCTGTCCCAGTCGTTGCATGAGTGGCCCGACGCGGGGGGAAACGGAACCGGACGCACTGCCCCACAAAACCGCCGCCCTGTTGAAAAAAGCGGGTTATCAGATCCTCTATCCCGACAGCCTCGGCAAACTCTGCTGCGGGCAGGCCTTTGAAAGCAAAGGCTTCTTCAAACAGGCCGATGAGAAAAGTGAAGAGCTCAACCGGGCCCTGCTGACCATCTCAGACGATGGTGCAATTCCGGTTCTCTGTGACACCAGCCCCTGTCTGCTGCGGATGAAGGATAAGCTGGATAAAAAATTGAAGCTCTATGAACCAATCGAGTTTGTTCTTGAATTTCTCCAGGACAAATTGACCTTTACCCCCTTACCGCAAAAAATCGCCCTGCATGTGACCTGCAGTGCGCGCAAGATGGATCTGACGGATAAATTCGTGCGTCTGGCGCAGGCCTGTGCCCATGAAGTTGTAGTACCGGAAGACATCTACTGCTGCGGGTTTGCCGGGGATCGCGGCTTCAACTACCCGGAATTGAATGAATCGGCACTGGAAGGATTAAAAGAACAACTGCTGGGATGTGACGCCGGCTATTCTACCAGCAAAACCTGTGAAATCGGGCTGTCGCTGCGCGGCGAGATCCCCTACCGGTCGATTCTCTATCTGGTTGATGCAGCGACACAGCCCAAACAGACCCTGGCCGATTAACGACAAAGGAGTGTCTTATATGTTGACCACCGTCAATATTACCGATGACATATATTATATCGGAGTCAATGACCGGGAAACCTACCTGTTTGAAAACCTGTGGCCTCTGGATCGCGGCGTTTCCTACAATGCCTATTTGATTGATGATGAACAGACTGCTGTTTTTGACACGGTAAAAAACACCAAAACCCATGTTTTTATCGATAAAATCGCCGGCATCCTCAAGGACAGACCCCTGGATTATCTTGTTATTAATCACATGGAACCTGATCATTCCGGTGCCATCAAGGCATTACAGGATAAATATCCGGATTTGAAGCTGGTAGGCAATACCAAAACCTTTGAATTGCTTGAAGATTTCTACGGTCCTTTGAAAAATTACCATGTTATCAAGGATGGCGACCAGTTATCGTTGGGCACACACACCCTGAGTTTTTATTTAACCCCCATGGTCCATTGGCCGGAAACCATGATGTCCTATGAATCCACCACCGGCACCCTGTTTTCCATGGATGCCTTTGGTGGCTTCGGCACCTTGGATGGCGGCATCTTCGACGATGAAGTGAACCTTGAATTCTATATGGATGAAACCCGGCGCTACTATTCCAATATTGTTGGAAAGTACGGGGCCATGGTGCAAAAAGCGCTGAAAAAACTGAAAGATGCCAACATCCCCATGAACATTATCGCTCCCACCCATGGCCCGGTCTGGCGCACTGATCCCCACTGTATCATCGATCATTATGACCGCTGGTCGCGGGCGGAAACCGAAGAAGGGGTGGTGATTGTCTATGGTTCCATGTATGGCAACACCCAGAAAATGGCCGATGTCATTGCCCGCAGATTGTCCGAAAACGGTATTAAAAATATCCGTATTTACGATGCCTCAAAAACCCATGTTTCCTACCTGATCAGTGACCTCTGGCGTTTTAAAGGGGTGATCCTGGGCAGCTGTGCCTATAACACAGGGCTATTCCCGACCATGGAAACGTTGGTCAACAAGCTGGAAAACTCGCAGCTTAAAGACCGGCTGCTGGGTATTTTCGGCACTGCGTCCTGGAGCGGCGGCGGGGTTTCAAACCTCAATAAATTTGCCGAAAAAATCAAGTGGCAACGGGTCGGCGAATCCGTTGAGGCCAAGTCGTCGCCAAAAGAGAAGGATTTTCAACAGTGCATTGCGATTGCCGATGAAATGGCCGAACGGCTGATCAAGGAACGTGCTTAATCGGTGGAGATCTGTAGTCATCCACATGGTGAAATAAATCCTGTCCCCCCGATAGGGCCTCAGGCTCACCATCGTCTTAGCTGACATAAGCTACTGACGGACGGCGTCATCCAGTTCTTTACGGAGCTGGTGAGGCTGCGGGGATGATGCCAGACGACCCGATGTCGCCGGGAAAAAGACCAGACCAAGGTAGCCATCGATGGTCAGCAAATCACCGTTACTGATGATATCGGCGGCGCCCGCAATACCGGAAACACAGGGGATGCCATACTCGCGGGCAATGATGGCACCATGAATCAGCATGCCGCCGCGACGTTCGACGATGCCGGCGGCAAGGGGGACGATAAAGGTCATCACCGGATCAATGGCATCGCAGACGAGAATTTCGCCACGCTTGAAGTCGGCCAGGTCCTGTTCAGAGCGGATCACTCGGGCAACGGCTGTCGCCAGTCCGGCGCTGGCGGGCTGCCCCTGTAACTGGCGGGCACGAACAGCACGATCGCCTGCTTTTGCGCCACCAGGCGACGGGCTGCGCAAAGCGTTTTTACCCTCTGTCAGTTCTTCCAGCAATCGGCCAAACTCCGGTTTAATCCCCGCCCGACAACGACGGCGCACTTCCATTTCCCCACGTTTTACTTCCCGCTGCAGTTGTGCCAGGCTGATATTGTCATCATCCCGTAAGCGGTAGCTGGCCCGGCCGATCGCAAGAATTTCCTCGGCCTGGGGCCATTCTGTCGCGTTAAAATGGCGGCGGTAAGCGCTCTCCAAATCGTCACGGTGCAGTGCCGTCTGTGGTCGCTGCTGATCCGTTAATTGTAACAGGAGTCGGCCAAGCTGATCCGGCAATAGCCCGAGTTCAGCAGCCAGCTCATCAATTTCAGCGATGCTTGAACTGTCAGCCCCGCCATCCCAACGGCTGGCTAAATCCGCCATTCTGCGATTGCGCACCAGCGCGCGCAACTCGCCACCCCGCAGTAATTCAAGAAATTCAAAGGGATCCTGAGGTTGGAGGAGATCATTATAGAATTCCCCGAAGAGACGAATTCCGTGGGCCATGGGGATGCAGTCACGTCGATAAGTCTCTTCCCAATAGTGAAGCTGTTGCAACCGCTGCCTGACTTCCTCCTCACAGATCGCGTCAGACAGATTCGTCAGCTCAACCTGGGCGAACCGGGCAGCTATCTCTTCCATTCCCGGCATGATCTCGGTTTCAATCCGTTGCTGCAGTTGTTTGAGGTTGGTGAGACTGCGGTGCAGGTTGAAGTACCACAAGCGATCATCATCCGCCGGGACGGTGGTAACAGGTCGCGCCTGTAACAGGATCAACTGACCGTCACGCCAGGTCCATTCACAATCCTGCGGGGAGGAAAAATCCTGCTCAAGGGCCAGGACCTGCCGAGCGACAACTGCCAGATCTGAGTTGCTCAACACCGGTCCTTGCTCTGTCGGCGTGAGGGGAACGAGCTGCACCTGCCCATTTCGGGGGACCAGCTTGTGGCTGCTGTGCGCGGCGCGGTAGTTGATCGTCCGCAAGCTGTCCCGGTCGATCCGCCAGCTGTCCGGTTCGACACTGCCGTCGACCAGCCCCTGATTGAGACCCCGGACGGCTTCAACTATCAACTGCCGGCGATCGTCAGGTGCGACACTGAAAGCGACACCCGATGTTTCTCCCACGATCAACTCCTGGACCAGCACCGCCATACTGCTGTCGGCTACCGTCAGTCCCAACTCCTGCCGATAGAGCAAGGCGCGATCAGACCAGAGGGAGGCCCAGACCTTGCGGATTGCCAGCAGCTGCTCCTTCCTGCCACGGATATTAACGAAGGAATCGTGCAGTCCGGCAAAGGAACAGGTTGCAGAATCCTCGCCGGGGGCCGAGGAACGGATGACCAACGGTTGCTCCGGGAAATGCCGGTCGAGGGCGGTGGAAATTTCTGTTGCGAGGGACGTCGGTAGCGGGGTTGTCAGAAACAGGTTACGGATCCGCAGTGCCGCATCCCACAGCTCCTCCCAACGCATCTGGGCAAAGTCCTTGCGGCCGAGCTCCATGGTCAGCCGTGCTCCCAATCCGGTCGCCTGTAGATAATCGCGATAGCAGTCGCACGCAATGGCGAGGGACTGGGGCACCGAATAGCCGCGGCGGGTCAGTTTGGCCAGAGCTAGCGTTTTACCACCGAACTGGGGTAAATCAGCGGGGCTCAGCCGCTCAAGGGGTTGAATGCGGCGCATCGAAATCAAGCTCCAGCACATCCTGAAAGCGCTGCACCAGACTGTAGCGTTGGACCTTGATCAAGCACAGGGCGCAACCGGGCGAATGCACGAATTCAGCAAGGTAGGGGTGGTGGGCAAGAAACAGCTGCCGCAGCCGGTCCCGCTGCTCCGGCGGCACTTCACGAGCCGTGCCGATGGCGGACAAGGCGACGGCCTCACGAAAATCTTCGACCTGGTTGCTGCGGCTATCAATCAGCAGCGAAACCCGTGGGTCTGCCTGCAGATAGCCAAACTTTCGTGTCGCGCGATGGGTCGCGAACAACAATTCATCCAACTGGTCTGTCACGACAAAACCAACCAGACTGGTATACGGATGACCTTTGGCGCTGGTCGCCAGAACACCCAGGCTCTGGGTGCTGAGCAGGTCAATAATCTGTTGCCTGAGGGTGTCCAATCGATTCTCCTTTGCCCTGGTGTTTACCCTGTTTTTTCCGGGGATGATCATGAGCCGATCATAGCACTTTTACGCCTGAAAAAAGTCAGGCCCGGCCGGGCGCTTTATTGCCGATTCTCTCACCCCTCAGTTATCGAGGTCGCCATTAACGCGTTAATTTCCTGGATGATTTCAAGGTGCTGCGAGAGCTGATCAAACCAGCCATGAAGAACCTCGCCAGTAATCAAGCCCAGCAGCACACCAAGAACAATTCCGCGGTGAACATTATCACCACCAAGATTGGTATTCGCCAGCAAGGCCTGTTGCGGGGTCGCGGCATATTTATAAGCCAAATACAAGACACTGGGCCAGGAATCGGTAATGTAGCAGGCCGAGGAAAACACCCTGCCGACCACATGCCGGTCATCAAGCGACTTTTTCGTCAGGTTCTCAAGATCCAGGCCACAGCTGTTTTTTGCCGCGTGGACCAGGATGGCTGCGCTGTCCTGGTCGGGGTCGCGGAACAATAAATCGTCCAGCAACTGAACGTAGTCACCGCAAACACCGGCCAGCATCTCATCCGGGTGAGTCAAATAAAGATGTTGCAGACAATGCTCCTTCACCTCACTGAGTGAAACCCCTTGCAACCGCTCAGAAAATACGATCGGGGCAATCGTCACCAGACCCCCGATGGAGGGGGTATCATGAGTTTTGGCCGCGCACAATTCCCTGGGTTTACCGCTTTCAAGATTAGCAAAAAAACCGCGATGGTAGGATTCAGCGTAGGTGTCCGGATGTCGAGGCGGATAGGCGGTCATAAAATCAATATAATCATCGAGAAATCGTTGTTTGTCATAGTGTCCGCGGTTGGCCGTTAGAGTCCGGATCAGTACTCTGGCACAGTGGGCGTTCAGGGTGTTATCCCCGGCCAGCATTCCTTGGTGATAATGCTGGTTGGGCTGCCCCCAGAAGGGGCGTTTTCCTTTGAGGATCACGTCACCGACAATCTCCCGCTGCCGGCGGTTTTTTTGCTGAACACCGCGACCTCCGGCAAGGGTTGAATGCAGTGACATAATTGAAGAGGGGTGCATAGCTGGAGCGGCTTCAAAGCGGGTGACGCCCCCGGGAAAGGCCTTTTCAATATCGACCGGGTTGTAGAACCAGTGCACCGGCATGGCGAGGGCATCAGCCACAAACATGTTCTTTAACGCTGCTTCGACTTTTTTATGGGAAAGATTCATCACGTTAACTTCTTTCGCTCCGCGCCAGAAGGCCAATGCGCCGGGCCGCCTGGCGACAGATCAGGGCATAGGGAAAAACAGCCAATGGCATCTCGAAGATCAGCTCACAGTGGTTTTTGTCGATTGTTATCAGGCGGTGCCCGGTCGCCTGTATGCCGGCAACCTTCCAGCTCCAAAAATTTAAGGGCTCAAATCCAGTAATCTCAAAAGGAACCCAGAATCCGAGAACCGTCTGGAGGCACCCCTTTAGACCATCATCAATATATCGCCGGGGGCTCTGAACCGCCCTGACCGAAGGACCCCAGACCGGCCATTGGTGGGTATCGATCAGGACGTTCCAGACCTGCTGTGGCGATGCACCGATGACATGCCTGACCTGCATTGGCAAACAACCTCTTTTTTCTTATTTGTGATGCTATTTAAAAGCGTTAATAGTTCATACTTCAAATATCTTTACGTTTGTCTAGGACAAATATACACCTTATGGTGACAACTGGCAACTACAGCTGTCGGCCTGGATATGGGTACCGAAATTCCTTGGTCGATAACAGACCAGACGAAGGGGCTCAAACCCTGAGGATAAAAAGCATTATGTTGAGAAACAGAAACGTGAACCGAATGAGGGCAAAAAAACCAGATGGGCATTTGATGAGGCCTTACTTCATTACAAAACCGGGGGCACAATTCTATTCATGAAGATAAATACGGTACTGTGTCCCCGAAATTCCGCTGATTTCACTACCTCAAATACCGCATCAGCCAAGCCCCTTCTCCCGCAGTTGCTGCAGGGCATCGGGGGTTTTTGTCAACTCCAGCCCCATACCTTTAAGAACTGCGGGGGTTTTACTGAACTGGATATCGGCGTAGACCACAACCTGGATATAGTTCCCCCAGGGATCACGAAAATTAAGCCCAACGCCGGGGATCATCTCAACAGCGAGAGCTTCAAGACGTGCGCGCAGATTGCTGCGGTCATCAACGACCAGCCCGAAATGCCGATGTTGATCGGGATGGCGGTCACTGTTTTGGGAAAGGGCCAGGAATTGATCCCCCATGTCCATAAATGCCATATTGTCGCTGCGGCCACGCAGCTTGAACTGAAAAATCTGTCCGTAAAATTCAAGGGCTTGTTCGATATCACCTACTTCCAGAGCAACATGATTGATACCCACCAGGTGAGGACGGAGATATGTGTCATCGGGCATAGGGATTCACCTCGTTCAGTTTAGGTTTGATAGGTTTAACGCCATAGGATCCAGCGTCAATCAGCAGAGGGGTTGTTATTCCTTGAAGCACTCTGCTATCCCCTCAGCATAGGAGATCGGTTGGATCGAAAAGGTCTCCGCCCAGTTTTGAATGTCGCATTCATTACCTTCGAGCAGCATGGCTAACTGATCCTGCGTCAACGGAAACTTTTCAAAACCTTCCAGCAGTTTGACGAAAGGTTTGACCATGAATACCGGTTGATGAATTTTGTGGACCTTATCTTTACCCAGAGCCCTGCCCGTCAGATCGAGAATTTCGTCATAGCTATAACTTTTGGAGCCACCCAAATGATAAATCTCACCAATGCTCTCCGGCAGCGTGAGGGCCTTGACGAACGATTCGGCAACCTGATGAACATTCACCGGCTGGAGACGGTACTGCCCATCCCCGATGACCGGAATAACCGGTAGCTTACGGATCAAATCCGCCAGCATGTTGACAAATTCACCCCCGCGACCAAAAATCAGGGATGGTCGTAAAATGGTCCAGTCAAGGGCTGTGTCGCGTAAAAACTGTTCCGCCTGCCATTTGGTCTGATGGTAGTCAATAGTTGCTTCCAGGCGAACGCCATTGGCGCTCATCTGCAGGAAGCGCGTGATTCCCTGGGAAATAGCGGCATCAATGACATGGCGTGAGCCTTCAACATGCAGGCGCTTGAACGTCACCCCTTTGGCGGGGATTTCCCTGATAATTCCCACCAGATGAATCACCGCATCGCAGCCCTGCATGGCCGGCGGCAAACTGTTGGGCTGGGTCACATCCCCCGAATGGATTTGCACCTGGCTTGATGTGCCCATCGCCAGTTTGTCCTCTGAGCCGGAGCGCACCAGGGCAGAAACCTCATGCCCCTGCGCTACCAGTTGCCGCACGACCTCATTGCCGACAAATCCTGTTCCACCAGTAACAAAAACTTTCATCGTTTCGTCCTTTCTCCTGGGTATTTTCCCACAAACCCTGGCAAGCAGAGTGAAAGTCGATATTTCATTTGCAATCCTTGCCTTTAACAATGTTATCAATGAAACCACTTCTTTCAAGTTACCAGGCAAGTGGTGTTCTGGCCGATTTCATCCCGAACCGGAAAAATATGATAGAATAAAGGTGAAAATCGATCGAGTGGAAATCCGGACGAAATCTGCTGGCACCCGCGGCGACCCGGCAAAACGTCCGCAACCCCAAAAAAAGGAGTTTCATCATGACGGATCAATTTAGCAAGGCCATCAAAGAGTCCGGCGAAAAATCAGCATTTGTCTGTGTCAATTGTGGTCACCACAATATTCCTGAGAGTGATAAGAAAACAGGTCAACAGATGAGCCCGGTCAAAGACCAGTTTTCCGAAGCAATCAAGGAATCCGGTGAAAAATCAGCATTTTCTTGCGGGAGCTGCGGCCACGTCCAGCAACCCGTTGGCGATTGATCCCGGTTGGAATTTAACAAAAACATAACCGCTAATCCGCCCAATACACCAGGTCCTGGCGGCAGGGTGCGGCACGTCGATTTTCCCCGGAGGTGAAGGTGGCGTACGTGTAATTGAATCCGTCCTGTGCTCTATTCCAGGCACGGTGGCGGAGGCGCTGCCTTTTTCAATGCCAGAGAGTTCCCTCCCAGAACCAGTCCGATACCGGCAAAAGCCTCGGCCGTCCGGGGCCGATCCGACCGACCAGACTTAAGTAGCAGCCAAAAGCAAGCACCGAGCCGAACAGGGCGAAGTAACCAAGGGACCGCAGGTAATTAAGAGCAAACAAACAGAGTCCTTCTTTCACCCTACTGAACCACAACCCTTTTTAACCGCATAATCCGCCGATAGGACTCATCAATCCGGCGCTCGGAAATGACTCCGGTTGCTACCAGATTCCGGAGGATATTCACCACCCTGGGAACGATCTCCGGATCATAATCGAGGTTATTACCAAACAGCAGGATATCTACCCCGGCTTCGAGGGTCAGGCGCACCGCTTGGTCAAGACCGTAATGTTCGCTGATCGCGCCCATCTGCAGATCGTCGGAAAAAACCACACCGGCAAACCCTAATTGCCCACGCATCAAACCCGTGATGGTGGAATGTGACAGGGTCGCCGGATGATCAGCATCGAGATTGGCATTGAAAACATGGGCGGTCATCAGCGCCTGCACCTCCCCCGTTTCCAGCAGTTTGGTGTATGGCACCAGTTCGCGTTCTGTCCAGGAATTGGTCACATCGACAAATCCCAGATGAGAATCGCTGTGCGAACTGCCGTGACCGGGGAAATGTTTGATGACGGCGGTCACACCTTGAGTTTTATGGGCCAGGATGAACTGTCGCGCATGGAGAGTCACCTCGTCGGGCTGCGCTGAAAAACAGCGCTCAAGACGGGCAATCACCGGATTGTCGGGGTTGATACACAGATCCACCACCGGCGCGAAATTGACGTTAATTCCCACTTTGGCCAGGGTGACGGCGATCTCCGCACTCGCACTATAAGTCGCCTGCGGCTCGTCCAGCCGCCCCAGCTCGGCGTGAGACACCGTCCGGTCAAAGCCGTACTCCGGCTTCAGTCGAGCAACCCGTCCGCCTTCCTGATCAACAGCAACCAACAGTGGTGTCAGCGTAGCCTGCTGTAAAACTGCAATCAGATTTTTAAGTTGCTGCGGCGAGGTGATATTACGCCCGGGCTGGCGGGTCAGAACATCGTAATCGAAGAGAATGACCCCGCCGAGATGGTGCCGGCGGATATCACGCAGGATGAAATGTCCATCATTCAGCGCCGTTCCCCGAAATCCGACCATCAGCATCTGGCCTATTTTGTAATCCAGTGACGCGTTTGCCGCCGACCTGCCGGCAGCAACGCCGGTAGCACTAACGAACAGAGAACAACACAGAAGAAGGATCACCGAGACATTTCTCTGAACGCAACATATCCACCTGCAGCCCGTCCTCCTACTCCCGGTCATGATAAAACACCGCCAACCAGATACAATCCATTTCGTCGCTTGTCGAGACAACCCGATGTTTGCGATGCGCGGGAATCAACAGATAATCACCCGCCTGCAAGGACAAGCGTTCCTGCGGTTCCAGCAACTCGAGTTCCGCCTGCCCCTGCAACAGCAGCACAAATTCGTGTTCCTGCTGATCGTACCAGAAGCCTGATGGTGAGGCGTGGCCACGCGAGACAATCCGCTCGATTCGCACCTGATTCTTATCTGCAAGAACATCGACCAGCTCATTCGGCAACTGATCTGGTATGGATGAAAAAATATTGGCGGAGCTCATGGCCAGCACAGGCGCTACGAAGTTACAGCGCCGGACGAGGCCGATGACACCAGTCGCGCGTACTTGGCCAGGACACCCCGCCGGGCCTTGCTTACAGGAGCTTGCCAGTCTTCCCGCCGCTGTGCCAGCACAGCTTCCTCGACGAGCAGATTCAGGGTTTCAGAATCCAGATTGATCTCGATCTGATCCCCCTCTTCGACCAGCGCCAATGCACCACCAACCTGCGCTTCAGGGGAGATATGGCCGATCATGATGCCGTGGGTGCCGCCGGAAAAACGACCATCGGTGAGCAGCGCGACACGGTCGCCGAGACCAGCCCCCATCAGCGCCGCCGAAGGAGACAGCATCTCACGCATACCGGGACCACCTTGTGGCCCTTCATAACGGATCACGACAATATCGCCGGCAGTGATTTTCCCGCCGAGAATTGCCTGTAGAGCCTCTTCTTCGCGTTCAAACACCCGTGCAGTTCCACGCATTGTTTGGAGATTTTTGCCGCTTTGTTTTAGCACACACCCTTCCGGAGCCAGGGAGCCGAACAACATACGAATGTGTCTACCGGCAGCTGCATAGGGGCTGGAAACGGGGAATACCACATCCTGTCCCGCCGGCAGATCAGGAGCGCTCGCCAGATTCTCAGCCAGAGTTTTTCCCGTTACCGTCAGACAGTCGCCGTGCAGCAAGCCGGCACCCAGCAGGTGCTTCATCACCATGGGGATGCCACCCAGGGGATGCAGATCGTTCATCAGATAACGCCCGTAAGGTTTAAAGTTGCCGAGCAGCGGCACCTTGGCAGTAAAATCGGCCATCTCCTTCAGGGTCAAGGGCACATCAGCCTCGCGCGCTATAGCCAGCAGGTGCAATACCGCGTTGGTCGATCCCCCCAGAGCCCAGACCAGGGTGAGGGCATTTTCAAAGGCTTTGTGGGTCATGATCTGCCGGGCACTAATGCCGCGCTGAAGCAATGTCATCAGGGTTGTGGCGGTACGGCGGAGATCTCCCTGCTTATCGTTTGACAACTGATTATCCGCCTCCACTGCCATATTCGACGACCCGCCGGGAACGCTCATCCCCAGGGCTTCAATCGCGGCAGCCATGGTATTGGCGGTATACATGCCACCACAGGACCCGGCTCCGGGACAGGCGTGGCATTCGATCTGACAAAGCTCCTCAGCATCAATTTTTCCGGCGCTGTAGGCGCCTATTCCTTCGAAAGCGCTGACTATATTCAAATCACGTCCGCCATGATGACCGGGGCGGATACTGCCACCATAGAGAGTCAAACCGATCAGATCATTACGGGCAATCGGCATCAGAGCCGCCGGGATGGTCTTGTCACAACCGGACAGGGTCACCACCGCGTCCACCTGATAGCCCTCGGTCATCACTTCAATAGCATCGGCAATCACTTCACGGCTGACCAAGGAATACTTCATCGCTTCGGTGCCCATGGAGATACCATCGGATACCACCGGCGTACCGAAGACAATGACCTTGGCCCCAATCGCTTCCAGTTCAGCCTGGAGCAAATCGCCAAGGGTCCGGATATGATCGTTGCAGGGAGTTCCATTGGTATAAGGGACCGCGAGCGCCACCAACGGCTTGGTGAAATCCTCGTCATTAAAACGCACCGCCCGCAGCATGGTGCGCGCTGCAGTGCGTTCTACCCAGTTAGCCTGACCGGGATCACCGGTTAATGTACCGCTGCGTCGTTTCATATTTTTCTCCTTCAGCCAAAAAGGAATCGGGGTGCAACGCCGCCATTGACCAGCACCACACCCCGATATCATAACACAATCAATTATTTGTGAGCGGTGAACGGTAAGCAGTCAATTGCCTACTCCCTACTCCCTACTCCCTACTCCCTACTTTTCCATCGCCGTCACACCGGTACGGGCGATCTCAACGATATGCTCCTGACCGACTTCGTCCAGGAAGGCATCGATACGTCGGGTTGAGCCGGCGACCTGGAGGATATGGATATCATCACTTTTCTGTTCGAGAATCTCGAAGTTATAGCGACCTTGAAAGGTCTCAAGCACTGAAGCGTCTATTTCCAGTTTAATAATTGCCACCTCGCGCCAGTAACTGTGATCGGTATCCAGCTCTTTGACCGAGATAACTTCAGTGAATTTTTCCAACTGCCGAACAACCTGATCGACCCGGGCCTGATCGCTTTCACGCAGGGTGATGGTCATCCGGCTGACCCCGGGAATACGGGCACGACAGACGGTCAGGGTATCAACATTGTACATTTTTTTGCGGATCAGCATCGAAATCTTATTGAGAACCCCGGGGTGATCAAGGGTAAATGCAAGTATGGCGCGCCTTTTCATGCAGCTTCTCCTTGTTTGCTCTGATCTTTTTTCGGTGCATGGGGATGACGAATAATCATGTCGCCAAAGCCACCCCCAGCCGGGATCATCGGCAGGATCACTTCCGCCGGATCACAGATAAACTCAAGAACCATGGCACCCTTACAGGCGATGGCTTCCTCAAGGGCAGGCACCACATCCTCCAGCAACTCAACCTTACGATAAGGAATCCCGTAGGCCTGAGAGATCAACCCGAAATCGGGGCTCTGCATCGGGGTCCCGGCAAAGCAGCCGTCAAAGAAAAAGGTTTGCCACTGGCGCACCATCCCCAGATAGCCATTATTCAGGATGATGATTTTGACATCAATCTGCTTTTCCATGATGGTTCCCAGTTCCTGGAAGTTCATCTGGAAACCGCCATCACCACTAATCGACCAGACCCGCTCTTTTGGACGAGCGAGCTTGACGCCGATCGCCATCGGCAATGAACAGCCCATGGTCCCCGCGCCACCGGATCCAAACCAGCTATTGTTGGTCTGATAATTGTAAAAACGCGCGCACATCATCTGGTGCTGGCCGACATCAGGAATAATCAGATCACGCCCCCTGGTCACTTCCGACAGGCGATGGATGATCCCCTTCATCAGCAACTTATTGTCATTACCGATACCGACTTCGATCTCTTCACGCAGGTCTTCTTTCATCACCTCGCGGAAACTGTTGAGTTTGTCCCACCAGCGGCGGCGCGGAATGCAGGTCAGCATGGGATCACCCAGCAACACATGCAAGGTGCGATAGACATCAGCGTTGATGGCCACCGTGGTACGAACATTTTTATCGATTTCTGAAGCATCGATCTCCACGTGAATCACGGCTGCATTGCGGGCGTATTCATCCAGCTTACCGGTCACCCGGTCGTCAAAACGCATCCCCAGGGCAATCAGCAGATCCGCCTCCATAATCGCACGATTGGCTTCAACCGTGCCGTGCATGCCCATCATCCCCAGGTGCTGAGGGTGGTCCGCCGGGATAGCGGAAAGACCGTGGAAGGTAGAAGCGACAGGAATATTGGTCTTTTCGATAAAACGCTGGAGCAGATCGCCGGCATTGCTGTTGATAACGCCATGCCCGCAAAAAATCAGCGGCCTTTCGCTCTTGTTAATCAGTTCAATCGCCTGCCGGATCGGCTCACGCTCGGGGGTCGGGGTGTAAAAATAGCCGGGCAGATGGGGACGAAATTTTTTAGCATCAAAGCGGTAATCCTCGCCGGCCTGCTGGTTCTGAATATCCTTGGGCAGGTCGATAATCACCGGACCCCCACGACCGGTGGTCGCCACGTAACAGGCCTCGTGTACTGTCTTTTCAACATCTTCAGCAGCCAGTGGCATATAGGTCTGCTTACAGATCGGCATCATCACCCCGACGACGTCGCTCTCCTGAAAAGCGTCGGTAGCAATCACCCCGGTAGCCACCTGTCCGGTAATGGCCAGCATTGGAACCGAATCCATATGAGCGTCGGCAACGCCGGTTACCAGGTTCATCGCACCGGGACCGGAGGTCGTCAGGCAGACCCCGATTTGAGGAGTCGGGGTCGACAGGGAAGCCCGGGACAGACCCTGTGCCATAAAAGCAGCACCCTGCTCATGGCGGGCCATGACAAACTCAAAGGCTCCCATTCTTTCCATTTCATCGAAAACCGGCATAATGGCACCGCCGGTATAACCAAACAGGAAGCGGACCTTACGCTCCTTCAGTGCCTTGAGTAGTAACTGTTTTCCATTCATTGCTGCCCTCGATTTTCTTAAAAAATTTATCCGTTAAGACCCTGCCATAACAAAAACCACAACCTATACGCTAAAAAGACAGTGTTTTATCTGTCAGAATAGGGGAGATTGTCAAGCGCGAGTTGCCGGATCAGCAGAAAAATCCAAACCCCGGCAACTCAATCCTCCGGCTTAAAAATACCCGGTAAAACCAATACGCAGCCCTTCATCGATCGTCCAGTTGCTTCCCTGGGCATCTTCTTTGAGACGCAGGTTGTAGTACCCTAGCTTCAACCTTACCTTGGGAATCAGGGCATAGGTCAGGGCAATCTCGGTTTGCGTCAGGTTGTCCGCATCTCGGAAAGAAAACACCTTGGGCGCGTGATAAACTGCGCCGGCGATACCAAATCCGCCAAACTGTGGGGGTGCATAAGATGCCCGCAAGCCTAACGCCAGATTAATAAAATCGGTATTTTTCGCGGTTGAGCCACCATAGAGTCGCAACCCCATCCCCAGCCGGGTACCGGGATACTGCCCCGGGCTACCAACAAAGTCAGCTCCGACATGACCAAGGGTGGTGTCTTCATCGTCGTTGTAAAGAAAACCCGCCGTACCAGTGACCACCCCAAATTCATCCTGCACCAGCGGGCGTTCATACCCTAAGTGAAAGCTTTCATTATTAAAACCGATATCAACGGCATCGGCACTCGCCAGGGTGGCAGTAAAACACAATAGAACGGTCAAAAGAATACGTAGCTGCATGAAAATAACTCCTTGTCGATATTTTTAATATAAAAGCGCTATCATTACACAGGAAGCGCTGAGGGGACAATACAATCAGGATAACCCAAATCCACCACCTGAAAAAGCATAGATGGTCGCGACGTCTTTTTTAAGATATTTTTTCCTGCCTATACCCTGTTTTTACGTTACGTCAGGGTGAAAAATGTCGGATTTAGAAAAAATCGGCCT
>NZ_JACWUN010000013.1 GCF_014773365.1 Pelovirga terrestris | reverse complement strand
CGATATGATAATGGTTGTGCATCACCGCATAGGCGGCGACATCGATGGTAAAGACTCCAGCCAGCTGCAGAATGCGCTGTTCGATCCAGTCGCGACGGTGTTCAAAGCTCTGGCCGGTGATATGATCCACACCGCACAAAAAGGCGCGGCGCACACAGCGGGAAACAACGTGATACCAGGGGGTTTCACTTAAGGAGACTTGGGCGTAGCGCGGAAGGGCCATACTAATCAAGATTCCATTCACCGACAGCCTTTATCTGATCATACATGGCATCAGGGGCAAGATCCAGGTCACCTGGCCATGTCACTGCACCATAGACGAGGGCGGCTTGAGTAAATCGATCAGGATCACGCAAATCGACAAAAACACCGACTTGATCTGAAAACAAAAATGATTTCATATTGACGTAACCTTCAAGGCCATCCAGAAAGCGCACAAAAAGCCGATAATCCGGCAAGACATCAACCTGCTGCACCCGCCAAGGCATCGCTGGTGTGATGGGTGGCTCTACGAGAGAGGTTCGATTTTCTGCGGTGGTTGCATATGCACACATTGATTCCACGCCTCCATGAGTTCAGCTCGATGCTCATTAGCCCATTCCAGAACCATAACCATTGCCCGCCTTGGCAAATATCCTTTCACAACTTCCAGCGTTTGGATATTAATCAACACTTCGTACTCTGCGTATAATGCATGAAAATGTGGTGGGGGATGTTCCTTCCAAAACATCTGGATGACAATTCCATAAAACATACTGATGGTCGGCATGAACACTCCCTCGGACAAAGCTTAAACTAAATGCAGTATAGCACCCATTCAGAAACACAACAATTTCACTGTCGCATAAATGGCATTACGTCGACCAGGCTCACCACCGGTCAGTACACCGCCACCCTACCCCAAGGCAAAACACAGGTCAAGAATAAAGTGCCTGTTCTATAAATATTAGGAAGATGACTTCGGTGACAAAGATGATGCGTTGGATGGTGCGGTTTTGTAAGATGATGGTGGCGGTTTCTTCGGGGGTTCCCAAGGCTTGAATCTCGGGCAGGTCGTCTTCGGTGGCCACGCGGAACAGCAGGTCGGCTTCTTCATCCTCATACAGGCACACCTGCATATAGCCGTAAATTTCCCGCCAGAGGACGGGGTCTTCTGAGGACAGGTCGAGCAGGTCGTTGATACAGTGATACTCACGCATAGGGGCTCCTTTCTTGTGTTTGTTGGGTTATCCCTGAATGGATTTTGATGAATGATGTTCGGGAAGGTGACATTCAGGAAGGTGTTTTGAGGCGGGGAATAAAAAAACCCAACCAAGATTGGCTGGGCGTGGGGGTTGGGGTCATTCTGGCCCACGGTGGGTTGTGGGGGTTGGGTCTGCGGGGAAACGTCCTTGTCTGTTTAATAAGTACTGCTCAGGTAGCCAAGAAAACGCTGAATGAACAACGTCACTAACGAACCTCCCATCACGCTGGGAATGGCTATCCAGATTTGCTGCATCAGTCGCCGTTCTGATTGGAGAAAGCGCATTACTGCGAGCTCTGCCTCAAGAATTTTAAGCCGTTCGCGACGTTGTGCTTCTTGGTGTTGGTCGTTGCTTCCTCCCAACCAATTTGCTTCCAGTTCCTGCAGTCCACTAAGCACTCTCTTGGCATGCTTAATGCGCTCCCGTCGTTGCATTTACGACACCCTCCTGTTTAAGTAAAAACCCCCGCCCCTCAAGGTTGAAGGACGGGGGATTTTGTTGGTCATACTAGCCCACGGTGAGTTGTGGGGTTAGGGTACACTTTTAGATTATTAGATTAGACGAGAAATGCAGCTGCGTCGATGGTGGTTACACCAGTCAGCATCAGCACACTGTCAGCGACACCATCGTCTAAACCATCGATATACAGTGTACCAGTTGATGAGTCAAGAGCTACGTTGACAGCAACACCTGCTGCAGCACCAGCCGAGTTAGCAAGGAACGTTGTCGCGTCGGATGCATTAGTTAATACTGCAACATTAACTAAAGTTGGATTAAATTCAGTCAAGTCAATCACATCACCGTTGCGAGCCGCAACTGCAGCAGCACCTGCAGTGGTCGCGGCACCGTTAGTACCCTGGCCCACGGTGTTAGCGTTGAAGTCGGTGATGACGTCGCGGGCATTAACCACTGAGTCTGTAGCGGCACCCAATTTATAAATGTCATTACCGCCACCCAAGGTAATAGTATCTGCACCCTCAGAGCTTATAATAGTGTCAGAAGCTGCACCACCAATAATAACATCATCAGTAGCTCCACCTGTGATGACATTCTTGCCAGTTGCAGAACCGATAATCGTCAACGCTGTAGATGTTGAAACGTGAGCAGAAGCATCAATAGTAACTGCAACTCCCTCCGTTGTTGCCTGCAATGCGACAGAAGAGGCATCAATGGTCGCCAGCTCAGTCATGGCAGCATTGCTCGTGAAACTGAAGGCTTGGTTGCCAGTCACATTGAGGGTCACCAGATCGTCGTTGGTGAGACTCAACGTATTGTTGACACCGTCAGCCTTATTTCCGGCAGCTCCCGCAAAAGTTGCACTTGCTTTACCGGTACTTTCAACGTTCAGCGTTTCTACGTTTGAAGCAGTAACATGAGTCGAAACTGGTGTAATGGTAGAAGTACCGTCGTTGTCTTCTGTGTAGTCTTTGTTCAGTTTCAGGTTCAGCACATCATTTTCACCGGTCGCTGCGTCTTTGACTGCAACAACCAAAGTACCGTTGTTGCTTGCATTTCCAGCCAGAGTCACGCTGGAACCAGGGGTTACGCCAGTGATGGTAGCGGAACTGCCCGTAGTAACGCCTGCACCTGCAACAAAGGAGGTGATGCCGGCAACTTTGCCAATGTCGAAGCTGTCGCCTCCTGCAAGAGCGTCGGTGAACTCCAGCACTTCGAAGCCGGTGATCTTGGCGAGGTTCGCTGGGCTAAAGCCTGAAACAGTGGTGTAAGTTGCCTTTGCCACTGCCAACGTATCAGTACCTTCGCCACCAGACAGGGTCACGCCAGCAGTTGGAGCGAAGTTCAGCACCAAGCGGTCATTGCCTGCACCCAAGTCAATTGTTGATGTCGCCGACAAAGCGTTGGTGTTGATGGTCACTGTGTCGTTGCCCGCACCGGTACTGATACTTTTTACCGTTGCACCAGCAGCGGCGATAGTGTCGTTACCGGTTCCTGTTGTGATATTTTGCAGCGAAGTTGTCTCGGCGATCGTAATAGCACCAGTCGAATCGCCAGCGTTCAGAGTGACTGCTGCATCAGTGTTTTTGGCAATCGTTGTTGCAACTGCCGTATCAACGGTCAGCGCAGTTGCTGTACCAGTGCCATTCACATTCAGAGTGAAGGCTGCCGCTGCTTTTTCCCCAACGACGCTAACAGTGGTTGCACCGCTAGTGGTCAGAGTACCCGTCGAGTCATCCAAAGCGATGGTTGCCGCGGTATTGCCCGTAGCTGTCGTGACGGTCTGTGACAGAGCAGCAACATCACGGAAGCCTGCAGCAGTAGAAGCGCCGAGGTTGGTAACGTCTGTAGCAGCACCAATCTGCCACAACTGCTGAACGCCTTGGAACTTGGCGGCATCACCAAAGGCTGCGGCAGTGTTATCGTTGTATACATTGACAATTTCAACGTTTTTCACTGTAGCGAATGCTGGGAAGACTTTGTTTACAGAACCAACGTTATCAGTGAAGATATTCAGCGTGTCAGTGCCTGCGCCGCCGTCGATAGTGTCCTGAGCCGTGAAGGTGCTGCGATCGGATGTACCAGTTGTGTCGATAAACGCGTTAATCGTGTCATTGCCAGCGGTACCGGCAACCGTGTCCACACCTGCAGTGAGCGTGAAGGTCTCGCCAACCATCGGTGTCATCTCACCAGCGTCCACCTGCTCATCAGCAGGAACCGGGGTGATGGTGAGCCCTTCATCTTCACCATAGAGCATGAAATGCTCAATAGCCGTCAGGCCGGCAGCCAGGAAGGCATCCTGAACTTCAGTAGCCGTTTTGTCAGCCCACTCAGCGGCGGTAGCAGGGTCAGCCTGCAGGGCCGCCAGCTTGTCAGCAAAATATTGGGTGGCATCGAAAGCGTTGGACGGGTTGATCGCCTCACCGGCGCCCCACTGGAGGTAATGCTGATAGGGGTCCTGGCCATCCCAAGCCTGCTCGAATGCAGCCAGGGCGCTATTCAATGTCAGATAACTACCGGAATCAAACAGTTGCTGCGCCTTGGCGAGCTTGTATTCTGCAGCACTGAAGTATTGGTTCGGGGCGAGCCCTTCCTGCCAACCATACTGAGCATAGTGTTCTTCGGCGGTCAAGCCGTAGACATTGCTAAGAACGGTTTCAAGAAAATCTGCGTCCTTACCAACCCACTCGGGTTGCGTAGCCTGCAATTCGGCCAGCTTTGCTCCCAGATAATACGCCTTGTCAAATCCTTGTAACGCCATAATATTCTCTCCTAACACGTGTTAATAATTGCGACACCATGTCGCCTCGAGGACTAGCCTTGTTCGTTACGCTTTAAGCCCTACTTTGAATTTATCTTTTTTGGATTCTAGCTTCTATCACTTTTATGCGACTGACAAGCCCCTCCCTTAAGACCGCGGCAGGGCAAAACATTGTGCTCCAATATAGCGACTTGGCACTTTGTGTCAATAGTTTTTGTTCTTTTATTTAAATTTTTAAACCTTTTATGGCTATTTTTGAGCTGAGGCAATACGCTGCTTCATTTGCAACGCTGGTCGTTCGACACCGTACCACGAAATGATCGACACGCCCACAGTCAGAATAGCCGTCCAGATCACCAGGGCTGAACCGCCAAATCCATGACGTGACATGAGGTGCAGCAAGGGGTAGTGCCAAAGGTACAGGGCATAGGAGATGGTACCGAGGCCTACCAACGGCGGCCAACTTAACAGTTGGGTAAGGATTCCGGGCCGCTCGAGCAATCCGAACAGGATGAGTAGCGTTGCCAGCGCAACCAAAAGATACTGCCACTGATACAGGATTGACGTTTGCCAGCGAGCGGTCACCGCCAGGACGCCCAGCGAAGCAGCGGCACTCCAGGTAACGACGGGTGCTGACAGGAGGCGTCGCCAGCATTCGAGGGCACCGGCATTCCAGAGCAGGGCAAGCAGGCAGCCGGCCAGCAACATATCGGCCCGGGTGTCAAAGCCGTTGTAAAGCCGTGCCCACTCAGCACCCTGGGCGAGCAACCAGACGCGCCACCCCCAGGATGCCAGAAACATGGCGCTAACACAAACAATCTGCCCGGCTTTATTCAAGCGCAGCAGGAGCAACAAGATAAGGGGCCAGACAGCATAAAATTGCTCTTCGATGGACAACGACCAGCAATGCCCCAGGTGGTATGGTCGGTCAAGACCAAAGGCGCGGGTCCAGTTGGCAACATAAAAGAGGGACATGGCGGCATCCTGCAGGTGATAAAGGCGGGTGGCGCTATCGGGGGCGACAAGGAACCAGTAGGTCAGATAACAAGCCAACAACACCAGCAGTGCTGGCAATAACCGCAGGACCCGACGCAGATAAAACTTTTTGAGGCTGATCGATCCATTGCGCTGGTGCTCCTGCAACAACAGCACGGTGATCAGGAAGCCGCTAAGGACAAAGAAGATATCTACACCGATGAAGGCACCGGTAAAACCGGGAACCCCAGCGTGAAAGAGAAATACCAAAATGACGGCAATGCCGCGCACACCGTTGAGGGCGGACAAGGTACCAGAGAGGTGTGGGGTTTGTGGGCATATTGTCATAAAAACCAAGCCTTACGCATGATATCCAAGGCGGGCGCGTAGTGCTTTACCGACACGATAAAGCCTGGCCACCAGATCGGCCACGGCAGAAAACCAGCGCTGTTGCTGAAGTTTGCGGCAGAGGAGATCGGCATTGGTAAAGGTCGGCGGTGATTGAAGCACCTCACACTGAATATCTTGTTCCCCGGTACTCATGGCATACAGCGCAGCAATGCTGTTGTTGAGGTTGGCGCTGTAAGGCTGGATTGCCGGGGATGGCACATTGCGGGTGGCGGAATATAGCTCTTCCAAGGTATCAATGGTCTGCTCCCAGCCCCACCGGGCGGCGGTTTCTTGACCTTCAGCCTGCAATTGACGGTACAGCCCGGGATCATCAATCAGTCGCCGCACAGCAGCAGTCGCGGCCGGAATATCAAGAGGATCGACCACCAGGGCATTGCCCCCGTCGACGATGTATTCGTCATAGCCGGTCACACGCCCCACTACGGGCACCCCGCCACAGGCCATCATCTCCATGGGAGGGCCAAAAAACCCCTCCACACGGCTGAGCTTGAGTAATATATCACAGCTGGAGTAAATTTCCCGCATTTGTACCATGGGAACCTGCTCAAAGAAGCGGTGGCATTTCCACTCGGGGCGGGGGCGGCCATAGGAACTGACACACCAGACTTCGACATCAAGAGGCTCAATAGCGGCAAAAGCTTCGGCCATGCCCTTATAAGGCAGGCCGATGGCTCCTTCGAGCAGAACTCGGGGTTTACTTCCCTTTTTTTGCAGAGGTGAACAGGGGAAGAAAAGTTGCGGGTCGATGCCGTTGGGCACCAGAGCAGAGGTTTGCCGAAAATTGGCTTGCAGCCACTGCTGAATCCAGCGTGCTTCGGTGATATAGTGAAAATCAAAACAGTAGGAAACAGCGGTCAGATGACGCCAGATGCTTTCCGCTGGGTGAAAGCGCGTTTCATCGGACTGGACAAAATAAAATTTGCTCTGGGCTTCGAGACGGGCAACCTGAAATGATGTTGACCAACCGGTTGCTACCAGAATATCGACATCTGCGGGGTACTCGGCAAGGGTCAGCACCGGCACCTTCTGGTCAGGGAACCAACTGGTTTCCTTATCGTTCTGCTGGTTTACGAGGAAAACCTCATGCCCCCTGGCTTGCAGACGATTGGCATGCTGCATGACAACAGCAACCCCGCCGGAAACAGTACAGCAAGGAAGGAGATACACTATCTTCATGGATTCAATTTTATCCTTTACCTGGTTAATCGCATTTTTCAAGGGCGCAACAGGGCCTTCAGCAACTGCATTGCCCGCCTCACGGTATGCAACCATTCGCGGAGTGCCGTCACCGGATCGGCGGCAAACCGCGGCAGCTGGCCCTGGGAAAGCTGCTCGACCAGACGGGGGTACACCGCTCGGGCGTCAAGGTGCTCGCAGACCCGGGCACGACCACTGGCGGCAATCCTCTGCCGCTCCTCAGGATGCGCTAAATAGTATTCAACCGCCTCGGACAATTGTTGAGGGGTTGAGATTTCGACATAATCGATGTTGGGGCGTAATACCGAATTGGGGGTAATCTGCTCGCTGATGACAAAAACGCCGACGGCTAAAAGCATCTGCATACGGGGCTCCCAGGAGACTTCGTCTTCGGCGTGAATATTGAGGCAAATTTTGGTCTGACACAGGTACTCAACCAAGGGCGGGCCCCAGATACCATGGGCAATATGGAGGAAGTGATAGCGGTGTTTGAGTGGCCCAAAAAACTGTTCGCGGTGGGTACTGCTGCGCCCGATAAAGAAAAGATCCCAGTTTTTTTCTGCTGTACGGGGGGCATAGGTGCGGGTCGCTACAGGGAAAGGAAAGGCCCCAGACAGCTTGATACCATCTTGCGCCATAAAGGCCAGGGAGCTCTCGTCATAGTGGAAAACATAATCAAAAGGCTTGTGGCGGATATGACGAAAATGATTATAGCGCGACAACGAATCGCGAGTATACACGAGACGCCCGTCGATACAACGGGGAAAGGGTTCGCTGGAGAAATTAACCTTGTTACCGCGCAGCCGGCAGAGTACCTTGTCGGGAAAAAATTCACCGCGAAAAAAGAAATTGTAATCGGCATCAAATTCTTCAAGTGCTGTGAATTCGCTGGCACTCATGTCGAAATGAAAAGGAAATTCTTTGACACAGGCAAAGCTATCAAGGTCGTTTTCATAAGAGAAACGAAAATATTCGGGCTGGCAAATAAACGCAATTTTGAGTTTCATCGGGTTGGCCTGCGTCAGCGGCTGAGCCGTGCAGAAAGAGCGCGCAACGGCTTTGTCAGGCGCCAGGAGCGGGACAGTTCATAGCTTTCACGGAGGCTATTCATCTCAAGCTGGTGCTGTTGCTGCAGATTTTCAGCTTTAGCACTTAGTTCCTCAATCTTCCTGGTTAGCTCGGTTGCATATCGGTGCTGGTCTTCCAGATTTACCTTCTGGGCTTCAATGTATTGTTGCTGGTCTTCCAGATTTACCTTCTGGGCTTCAATGTATTGTTGCTGGTCTTCCAGATTTACCTTCTGGGCTTCAATGTATTGTTGCTGGTCTTCAATTATCGCACGCTGGGCCTGGATATGGCTGCGCTGATCTTCTACATCCTTACGACAATTGGCCAATGACTGGTCCTGGGTAAACCGTCGCCCCAGAGAGGAATAAAACTGGCGGATATTCTGCTGTGTCTGCGTGGGAGTGGCGAGGAGCATTTCAATAGCTACAGGCATCTTGCTGCCAACAAACAGAACCCCCAGACCGTGCCCATGGATAAAGTCAAAACCCGGATACTGGTTGCGCAGTTCCTGCCAGCACTTCCAAACACCAAAATCAGCGATACGTTCACTGGTATCGTGAAAAAGCACGACACCCGCGGAGGACATTTTGGGCAGCCAGGTCTGGAAATCGTGAAGAACAGCATCATAGGTATGAAGGCCGTCTATATGCAGCAGATCAATGGTGGCATTGTCAAATTTCTCGACTGCCTGATCGAAAGTCTGACGCATGAGCTGGGAAAAGGCTCCGTAGCGCGGATCATGATAGGCCCTGAGCTGCTGATAGACCTCCTCTTGATAATAACCGGCGTGTTCATCACCACACCAGGTGTCGACAGCAAAACAGCGGGTTTCCAATGACAGCTGACGAACCGCCTCACAGAAGGCGCAGTAGGAGGCACCGGCATAGGTACCCAGCTCGACAAAAGTTCGGGGACGTAACATTTGAGTCAAGGCGAAGGCAAATGGGACATGTTCGATCCATGCGCTGCTGAAAAACCGTGGGTCATAAGGAGCGAAGCACAGCGAAAAATTCAGCGGGTTGAACTCTTTCTGATTCATGTTTGCCTCAACGTAATATCGAGCATCGGAATCCCGACAAGTCCTGTGGTTATACTGGTCGCATGAGACTTAATCATCAGGGCGTCATGCATCCAATGGTGTTGAATGTGATCATGCTGGCTGCCTTCGGCGACAGCGACACAGAAGGAATAATCGCCGAGGGGAAGAATGGGCATACGGAAAGTAAAGGCTGCGATAAAACCACTACCAGCGGCAATATGAAGAGGCTGATTCAGGTAGGTCAAAAAGGTATTATCGCCAAACAAGACCTGACCAAGGCGATCTTTAAGAAAAAACCCTACGATGGGCCGATAAATTTCGTCGCTGCAAAGAACAACGACTCGCAAGGTCACTAGTTCGCCGCCGACCACCCACAGAAGTCGCCGCCCTTGGTCGTCCACCAGGAGGACATCCTTAATCCGAGCTGAACGGATACCGAAAGCAGCAGAATCCTCATTAAAAGTAAATATTTCCAGATCGTTGCGCAAGTTGCTTGCATTGAGAAAATCAAGGCGCTGATCGCGGGTTAGAGTGGTGGCGACATCATCGTCGCTAGTCGACGACGATTGAACAGCTTCCACAGCGGGCAGAGTTGGGGCCTCGTAATGGTCTGAAGGAGGAAGAACTTCGAGCTGGCCTGGTTGATCGTCATAAAAAGATGCCAAGTAAGCTTCGCTGATCTCTTTGGCGGTCCCGACACAACGGGCATAACCTTCACTAAGCCACAGGGCATGATCGCAGAGATTAATTACAGCGCTGGTATCATGGCTAACAAAAAGAATTGTTCCTTTCTCTCGAAAACGCCTTAAAAATCGCATACATTTTTGGGTAAAAAAAGCATCTCCAACAGCCAGAGCCTCATCAATAACAAGGATGTCCGCATCGACATTTGCCACAACCGCGAAGGCAAGACGAACATACATGCCACTGGAATAGGTTTTTACCGGTTGTTCGATAAATTCACCGATATCGGCAAAGGCGACGATATCATCATATCGCCGATCAATTTCTTCGCGATCAAGACCCAGAACAGAGGCGTTCATATAGATATTTTCACGACCGGTAAATTCAGGATTAAACCCGGAACCGAGTTCAAGCAGGGCAGCGATGCGCCCATTAGTTGTGACGTCTCCAGTAGTCGGAGTGAGAGTACCGCAAATCATTTGTAGCAGGGTTGACTTACCTGAACCATTACGTCCAACAATTCCGACTGTTTCACCGCGCTTTACTTCAAAGGATATTTCACGCAAGGCCCAGAACTCTTTGTAGTAAGCGGTGACGGGTGACGAGTGACGAGTGACGAGTTGCCTAAGAGGGGCAACGGCACGTTTGAACCTGGGCATCACAAACTGCTTCAGCCGATCACGGGGAGTGTCGTAGATATGATAGCATTTGCCTAAGTTCTCTACCTTGATAGCAACGTCAGAGGACATCGGCGAATCCTTTGCGTGTTTTCTGAAACCAAAGCAACCCTAAGCAAAAAACACCGGTACTGAAAGCCAGATATACCAGTAAAGCAGACCAATGCGGAAGGTGTCCCCAGAGCAACACACCCCTGGCTTGCTCAATAATTAATGCCAATGGGTTGAGAAACAAATAGGGACGAAATGACTCCGGCAGGGCAGACAAGGGAAAGAAAATCGGGCTTAGAAACAGCAAAGCTGTAGTAAGAATGGTTATTGTCTGGCTGACATCACGCAGAAAAACACCAACAGATGCCAGAAACCATGAGCAGCCAAGAATAAATACCAAAAGGGGAAAAACGACAATTGGCAGCAGGAAAATCGTCCAAGCAAACGACTGATTGACAAGCACATTAAACAAAAGCAAAACCAAAAGGCTCACCAATGCATGAAACAGGGCGGAACCAAGTACGACAACCGGCAAGATCTCTAATGGAAAAACAACCTTTTTAACATAGTTGACGTGGCTCAATATCAGCCCAGGTGAACGGTTGATCACTTCTGAGAAAAGATTAAAGACAATCAGCCCGGCAAAAAGAATTACCGCAAATTCAACCTTGCTGCCACTATCACTTTCTCCCCATTTGGCCTGAAATACTACACTGAAAACAAAGGTGTAGATCATCAGCATGAAGACCGGATTGAAGAAAGACCAGAAAAGCCCCAACATGGAGCCACGATAACGTCCTACAACCTCACGTTTGGTCATCTGCCAGAGCAACTGCCGATGAAGACGAAGATTCTTAAATAAAATAAAGGGGCTTGGCGAATGCAATTGCATTGAAAATAAAAACCTTTCCTGCTCAATAAGTGACTAGACCCAGCGCATGCTCAAAACGGATCAAGGCCAGTTGCTGCTGATAGCGCGCATCGAGAAGATCAAGCTCAGCGCGAGTCAGACGCAGCTCCGCATTGAGAAGGGTATCCAGGGACGCGGCGCCCAGGCGCGAGGCTTCTTCGGCAAAGGCATAGGCTTCTTGCGCGGCAGCAATCCCCTGGGCAGCAGCATCCAGACGACTGCGCCCTTCCTGTAAACGCTCATAGAGTGCAGTCACCTCAGCAACAATGGCACTATGGTAATAACGCTGAACCTCACCGAGACGGCGGATCTGCAGGTCCTGACGGCGATCGGCATAATAGACGGCGCCTCCCTGAAAGGGGCGCAGAGTGATGTTGACGCCAACCGTGTAGTAATTACGGTCGTCGCTGGGCACCCCTCCGGTACGATAGTCACGCTCAAAATCGACCCAGCTGCCCTCAAGGTTGACTTCAGGCAGTTTGCGGGCACGAATAATCCGGCGTTCCTGCTGTGCCAGGGAAATATCAGTTGCTGTTAACTTGAGTTCAGGACGGTATTGTAAGGCCTGTTCAATGTAATCAATCAGCTTGCCTGGTATGGGGTCAACGCCACTGGTTAACTCCCCAATCAGAAACAGCTCAATGTCAGCAGGGATCATGAGCCAGGCACGTAGATCTGCAGCTGCAGTGGCAAGATCAGCTTGAGCACCAACCTGCTGCTGCAAAGCATGGGCCAGCTCGGTTTCAAGCTCAAGCAAACGCAAACGCGGGGCAAAGTCTTCAGCTACCCAGGCAGATACCAGTTCTATCTGACGTTTGAGACGGCCAACGGATTCTTCCCATCGCACCAGGCGCTGCTGCGCCCACAAATAATCGGCAAAATTTTGTTTTACTTCGAGAACCAAACGACGCTGCAGATCGTTAAGCTGATAATGTCGATAATCTCGCGTCAGCTCAGCCTTGCGATAGCCGGCAACCGAGGAAAAACCCTTGAAAAGGGGCTGGGTCAAGCGGGACTGGAACGTTTGGCTGCGCTGACTTAAGAAATCGGTATCGCGTTCGCCATTGGTATTATTATAGAGGCGACGATAACTGTAATCAACGCTTAAGGTCGGCAAAAAAGCACTGCGGGACTGATTTATCCCCTCTTCTGCTTCAGCAACAGCTAGGTGGCTCCCTTTGACCTGGGGATTTTGCTCCAGCCCTCGCAGGATCGCTTCATCCACGGTTAAATGCAGTGAAGTTGCAGCGACCGGCGATGCCATTGCCAATAGACAAAGAAAAATGCCAGGAATTCTCAGATAATTGCTTAATGCCATAGGGTTCTCTTAATTTTCCCTCAAGGCCCGATCAAAGTTGTCGAGCAGAGGCTCCAAAGCGTAATCAAGTACGGTACGCGGATTGGTGCGAATGAATACAGAAGCCGGCATACCGGCGGTAAGATAAAGATTGTTACTCTCCAATTGCTTTTTATCCAGCGCAACGTGAACAATATAGGTTGGCTGTTCCCCGTAGGGGGTACGCTGCAGCAGGCGGTCGGCAGAAATATAGACAACCTCGGCAGAAATTTTGGGCGTAGTTCGCACCGGAAAGGCCAGTAGTTGCACGTCGGCCTGCTGACCTCGGTAGATGTGGGTAATATCCTGCACGCGGATGTGACTTTCGACAATCAGGGGCGTGTCTTCGGGGACAATATCGAGGATCGGCTCACCGGGACGAACCACGCCCCCCTCTGACTGCACCTGCATGGCCACGACTTCGCCGGCTACCGACGCGACGACCTCAAGTCGGCGACGGGCATCCTGCAGGGGAAGCAGCTGTTGACGCAGATCGAAAATGCGCTGCTGCAATTCAACCAGGCGAGTAATGGCGTTTTGGCGGTATTCGGATTCGAGTGAGTCGATGCGCAATTCAAATTCAGCTAAGCGCTCAAACAGTTCGGCGCGTGAACCCCGCAAGCGAGCAATATTGCTGCGCCGATCGGAGATAGCCCGACGCAGTTCAAGGATCTGGGTGCGATCGATAAACTGACGCGCAAACAAGACTTCTTTGGCCGCGAGTTCCTCTTCCAATGACGCTACAACCTGATCTTCTGCTACAAGTTGCTCGTCGATACTCTCAGCCTGGGCATGGAGCTGCCGCAACTGGCGCTGAAGCAGATCAGTTTGATTGCGCAGGGCACCGCGGTTGGCAACAAAAGCTTTGGCTGAAGACAATTGCAGGTCCTCCCAGGTTGCGGTCACGACAGCAGCATCCGGCACTGGCCAGCGGGGCTCAGGTGAAAGATCACGCTCAGCCTGCAAGCGTGCTTCTTCGATGGCTGCGGCGGCCAGCTGGATCTGCAGTTGATCGACGGCAGCTCCCACCCGGGCGCTCTCGAGAATTAACAGGATTTGCCCTTTTTCAACCTTGTCGCCATTACGAACAAGAACACGGTGGACGATCCCCCCTTCAAGATGTTCGACGGTCTTACGCTCGGTGTCGACGCGTACTTCCCCTTGCGCAATGACCGCACCGGAGATCTGGGCGAAGGAGATCCAGATACCACCAATACCGAAGAACAGGGCGATAACAATGAGTCCGGCGACAATAATGTGGCGACTTTCAGCAAAACGGATATTCAGTTCAGGAGGCGTAGTATGTTCATCCTGAATAGCTAAAATGGCATCCTGCCGCCCGTTCTTGCTTCCTTGGTCGGGCGTTGCAGGTGTAGTGGTTGTCATATTTTTTCCATCGTGTCAGTAGGGCAGGAGGTCAGGCAACAAATCGGGCGCTGAGTACTCATGCCTGTTTATTCTGCATTTCGAGAAGTTTTTTGAAAACGGCATCACGCGGCCCGAACAGGGCAACTTGCCCATTTTTCAACATCAGGATCTTGTCGACTCCGGCCAGTAGCGAGGGTTTGTGAGTAACGATAATCAGGGTGCTACCGGCCGCTCGCAAGTGGCTGAACGATTCAAGCAGGGCCTTTTCGCCTTCTTCATCCAGGTTGGAGTTGGGTTCATCGAGGATCACCAGCCGCGGCAGACAATAGATGGCCCGGGCCAAACCGATTCGCTGGCGCTGACCACCGGAAAGCACCACTCCTCCCTCACCGATATTGGTGTCGTAGCCTTTGGGCAGGGCCAGAATCAGTTCATGGACACCGGCACGTTTGGCGGCTGCGACCACTTCTTCGGAGTTGACTTCACCAAGACGGGCAATATTATCAGCAACGCTACCGGCAAAGAGTTCGACATCCTGAGGCAGATAGCCAATGAAGGACCCCAGACGGGATTGATCCCAATCATAAACATTGGCGCCGTCAAGGCGCACAACACCACCGCTGGCCGGCCAGATGCCCAAGAGCAGGCGACAGAGGGTTGACTTGCCGGCGCCGGACGGACCGATAAGGCCGACGGACTCCCCCGACTGCAAAGAAAAATTGATATCGCGCAGGATAAAGCTGTTATTCAGGGCAAAGGTGACATGTTCTGCCGCCAGTTCGCCTTTGGGGTCGGGCAATTCCATGGAATCTTTCTGTTCCAATCCGCCCAGAGTTGCTTTCAGTCGCTGCCAGGCACCACGAGCTTCGATCATACTTTTCCAGGAGCCGATCCCCATCTGGACCGGGGCCAGGGCACGTCCCATAATGATGGATGAGGCGATCATAATCCCGGGGGTTGCCTGGCCATCGAGGGTTAACCAGGCACCAACACCAAAAATGGCAACCTGCATGACCTGGCGAATCCAGCCGGAAAGGGCCTGAACCCCCCCGGAACGGCGACTGGCCTGGGTCTGCAGTTTCATGACATTATCGTTAAAGCCCTGCCAGCGACGGGTCACACCGCCTAGCATGCCCATACTGTTGACCGCCTGGGCATTGCGGCGCGAGGCCTCGACAAATTTCATTGAGTAGTTATTGAGGGTATTGGCATCATCTAACGGCTTGCGACTAAGCTTTTCGTTGACCAGGGCGAGAATAATGAGCAGCACCGCACCGCCGGTGGCAACCGTGCCCATCAGCGGGTGCAGAAAAAAGATCACGGCCAGAAACATGGGGGTCCAGGGGATATCAAACAGGGTAAAAATGGCGTTACCACCAAAGAAATTGCGCACCAGATTAACGTCACGCAAACCTGCCTGATTGGCTTGAACGGCGCCGGGCAATGCCGCTTTTTTGATGAGTTGGTCGAGGACATCGCGGCTAAGCGCCTGATCAATGGCAACCCCGCACCGCACCAGCAAGCGCGAGCGGATAAACTCCAGGGTTGACATGACAATCAGGGCGACAACCGCTGCGACAGTAATAACATACAGGGTCGGTAAGCTGTAACTGGAGAGGACCCGATCATAGATCTGCAGCATATAAATGGGGAAGGTCAACTGCAGGATATTAATGAACATACTGAAAAAAGCGCCATAGGCAATATAGGGGCGCCAATTTTTAAATATACTTTTCACTCGCTATAAACCCTTTTCCATAAAGGAATACTGACTCTTTGAACCACAGACGAAATCCAATCGAGAAGAATCACAGGTTTATTGTGTGGGGTCAAGAGAAAAACAGAGAAAAAATCAGGGTTGATCGAAACACAACTGGTCATTTTTAACCAACTAATGGCCCTGACCAAAGGTTTTTTTCATACGGAAAACGATGGACAACCAAAAACACAGGAGAGCCATGATGGCCTGGTCACTAAATTTTCTGCGGCAGTGGGGCGCAGCGACTGCCAACTTAAGCAAAGCGCGGGAATCAAATACAATCCATCTGGAGACAAATGGATGATCAATGGACAACAACTGGCATAGAGACCGAATTTTATTGAAAAAGGCACCGTTTGCTATCAGCTTATAGCGAAGTCGGTAGGCACTGACTCCCTGATTGATACCCAATTGGTTTTTCTCGTGTTGGCGGTACAACATTGTTGCATTCCCATCAATATACCACTTGTAGCCTTTTGACCTGGTAAAAGCGTATATCAGCCAGTCATGGAAACCAACTTCGTTAGCTTGAAGCCAGTTGACTGTCAAGAAATCTTTAAAGGCCTGGGCAAGGGACTGAGTTAACACATAAGTACAGCCTGGGCCAGCCGCTTCAAACAAAAAATCCCATTGCTTTTGCGGATGGTTTTTAACGATAAGTTTTTTTTTTCTATCCGGCCAGAGAGCAATAACATTACTCGAATAAGCTGCTACCCCCTGTTCTAGGATAGTTGAGCAACTACGAGATAATTTGTCGGAAAACCAGAGGTCGTCCTGATCTGCCAGGGCAATATAATCATATGGAGACAGATCAACATTGCGGATCAGCCAAAGAAAATTACCGGCGGCGCCATTTGGTTCTGCCCGCATAGGTAATAGTTTGATGGCCTGATATTGGGATGCCATTTTTTGACAAAGGGCCAACGTATCATCGGTTGAAGGATCTACGCTGATGAATATTTCGACCTGGACGTTTCGCTGATGAAGAATTGATAAAAGTTGCTCTTCAATCCACTCAGCACCATTGCAAGCAGCAAAGAGGACGACTATCCGGGACATATCTGATGATTCACTCTGGGAAGAAACATCAGTTGCTATTTTGCCTGGTGGCTTTTCCAATCTCAACTCCAATCAAAAGAATCAACAACAATCCACAGTTGCGCATCAGACCGGTTTTGAAAAACCTATTATTCAACCAAAGCGCCAAACGCTTTAATCGATGCCCCTTCAGCAAAGAACCATAGCTATCAATAGTGTTTAAGTCTTCAGGTGATAGTACAGATGCGTTCATTTTCCGCAAGGTTTCAGCCTGAGCGATTGTTGCAGCCAGCCTGCTACGAACTGAATCCAGATCTGCCAACTTCACAAACAAACCTGTCATCCCTGCACCATGAGCACCAATGGTATTGGCACCATGTTGGCGATAACTGACCAACGGTCGCTCTATAGTCACTACCTTCCCAAATAAACAGGCATTTAAGGCCAGCCACCAGTCATGCATTATTGCTTCAGGCGGAAATGGTAGCGATTTTTCAACAAGAGCCTTATTGACCATGATGGTCGCACCGGTAACTACATTTTGTAGCAATAGACGATTCAAGCGTGCAGCATTGTGTCCGTTTAATTTTTGAAATCTCCAGAAAGATGATGAAATAATTTTTAGCGATTCATTGACAACTTCCAAGTCACTATGAATCAAAATAGGCGCATTTCTCCCATGTGTTTTTTCCGCATCCAACATGTGAGACCAGCTGATACTAACTTTTTCGGGATGCCAAAAATCATCCTGATCACATAAAAAAATATAATCGTGTTGAACCGTTGCCAAAGAAAGAAGCTCATTAAAGCTGGCAATTACACCTATATTTTTGCCAAATATGAGTCTTATGTTCGGATTTGCTTTTTGAATCTTACTAAGCAGGTCAACTGTTTTATCTGCTGAGCCATCGTCACGGACAATGATAGAGATGTTAGGATAGTCCTGTTGAAGAAGGCTTAAAATCTGCTCTTCAATATATTTCTGTCCATTGAATGTTGAGACAACTATAGCTATTGGTGGGTATCTCATTTATTCAGCTGCAAAATTATGCATTACCATCGATACCAAATTAATCAAAAATCTCTACATCAACAAGGCGGCTCCCCGCACTATCCTTTTGTGACAACTGTGGATTTGATACCAGCCAATCAATTTTCAAATCAGGATCGTTCCAAACAATGCCCCGATCATAGTCAGGAGCATAGTAATTGGTTGTTTTATAGAGAAACTCCGCCACGTCGGACAATACCAGAAAGCCATGAGCAAAGCCTTCGGGAATCCAGAGTTGGCGCTTATTTTCCGCCGACAAATGGACACCTACCCATTCACCAAAGGTCGCTGAGCTTTTACGAATATCGACTGCCACATCGAACACCTCTCCTACTACGCAGCGTACCAACTTGCCCTGGGCCATGGGTGGCAACTGATAATGCAGACCGCGCAGCACACCTTTGACCGAACGAGAGTGGTTGTCCTGGACGAATTGAATATCCCGACCAATTACTTCAAGAAAAACGCGTTCGTTGTAGCTTTCGTAGAAAAAGCCCCGATCGTCGCCGAAGACTTTAGGTTCGAGGATGAGGACGTCGGGGATTGCCGTTGCAACAACATTCATTGGTTACTTAACTTCCCGTTCATTGTGGTTGATGACCAGCCAAGACCAGCTCAAGATAGTCACGGTAACTTGATGGTGGCGTTTGAGAAATAACATTGTGAAACTTGGCTGAATCTATAAAGCCTTTTTTCAACGCAACCTCTTCAAGACAGGCAATTTTTAGCCCCTGACGGGCTTCGAGGGTGCCGATAAAATGACTCGCTTCAAGCAGGCTCATATGGGTGCCGGTATCAAGCCAGGCGATGCCGCGCTCCAGTCTTTCGACATTCAATTCGCCACGCTTTAAATACTCAACATTAACAGCCGTAATTTCCAGCTCACCACGGGCAGAAGGTTGAAGCCCCTTGGTGATGTCAATCACCTGATTATCATAGAGGTAAAGACCGGGAACAGCATAGTTCGATTTAGGCTTAGCCGGCTTCTCTTCAATGCCGACGGCCTTGCCGTTTTGATCAAACTCAACGACACCATAGCGCTCAGGATCGGTGACAGGGTAACCAAACACCTTGGCACCGCTGGTAAACTCGGAAAATATCTTAGTCAGCCCCATTTTTCCATAAAAAATATTATCTCCGAGAATCAGACTGACCGCGTCGTTACCGATAAAATCCTCCCCGACGAGAAAGGCCTGTGCGATCCCCTTAGGTTCGGGTTGAACGGCGTACGAGAGGTTAATTCCGAACCGTGAACCATCACCAAGTAACGCCTCGAATCGGGGCGTATCCTGGGGAGTGGAAATGATCAAAATATCGCGCACACCTGCCCTCATAATAGTGGACAGGGGATAATAAATCAGTGGTTTGTCGTAAACCGGTTGTAGCTGTTTGCTGGCAATCAGGGTTAAAGGATACAATCGCGTTCCGGCACCCCCGGCGAGAACAATTCCTTTTTTTATTCCACTCATAAAATTCTCCCGTTAAAAATCATTCTACAGGGATGAAAAGGATTAACGGGATCATGTTTAAAACTCAAAAAAAGACCTTGATTTCACCCTGTTCATCCCTGTTATACGTCTATGCCCTGTTATCAAAATAGGTCTGCAAGCTCTCTTTCCACTCAGGCACTTCAGCCCCTGTAGCTTCCATATATTTCTTCTTCGACAGAACCGAATACTGCGGGCGTCTGGCCGGCACAGGATAATCCTCTGTAGCAATTGGTATTATTCGTTTTGCTTTGACAGCACAACCTTTTTTCTGTAGTTGATCAACAATTTCACAAGCAAACTCGTGCCAGGTGCATTCACCCTGATTAGAGTAGTGATAGAGGCCGTAAGGCGGCAAAGGCAAGTCAGTGACAAGGGGAGAGAGACGAGGGAAGAGCCTCATAATTGCCTCGGCAAGATCGCCAGTATAAGTAGGGGTGCCGCGCTGGTCGGCAACGATGCCCAGATCTTCTCTCTCACAAGCGAGGCGGGCAATGGTTTCGACGAAATTCGGCCCGCCCGGGCCGTAAAGCCAGCTGGTACGGATGATGTAGTAGTGCTCCAGGGGGCTATTGATAATAGCCTCCTCCCCTTTTAATTTAGAGCACCCGTATATAGACAAAGGGGCAGCAGGATCCTCTTCGCTGTAGGGTGACTTTTTGTCGCCGGCGAAAACAAAATCTGTTGAAATATGGACCAGCACAGCGCCGACCTGATGCGCTGCATTGGCTAGGAGTCCGGGCCCAACTCCGTTTACCATCGCTGCAGCTTCCTGCTTTGTTTCGCACAAGTCGACCTTGGTGAAAGCTGCGCAGTTAATAATAATATCAGGATGCAGCGCACCAATCACCGTGTTCACCTGTTCACTGTTGGTAATATCGAAATCAGGCAAGTCAAACTCATGCACCCGGTACGATGCAGGAATCTTTTGCTTCAACATGGAAGCCAACATGCCGTTAGAGCCAATGAGGGCGATATTCATAACCCCAATCTCTCCCGCTGATAACTCCCATCCTGCACCCGCCGACACCAGTCGCTGTTTTCAAGGTACCACTGCACCGTCTTGCGCATGCCGGTCTCGAAGGTTTCTTCAGGGAGCCACCCTAACTCTCGCTGAATTTTTCCGGCATCTATGGCGTAGCGCATATCATGGCCGGGTCGATCCTTGACATAGGTAATCAAGGACGCATGAGGCCGATGGGGCGATTTGGGCACCAGTTCATCCAGAAGAGTGCAGATCGTGTGGACAACCTCAATATTCTGCTTCTCGTTGTGTCCACCAACATTATAGGTTTCTCCAACAACACCCCCTGTCGCAACCTTGTAGAGTGCACGCGCATGGTCATCGACATAAAGCCAGTCACGAATCTGATTTCCCTTACCGTACACCGGCAAGGGCTTACCTTCGATCCCATTGAGAATCATCAGTGGAATAAGCTTTTCCGGAAACTGATAGGGCCCATAGTTATTGGAACAATTAGTAATCAGGGTCGGCAAGCCATAGGTCCGCCGCCAGGCTCGCACAAGGTGATCAGAACTGGCTTTACTGGCGCTATAAGGGGAACTGGGTGCGTAAGAAGTCGTTTCTGTGAATAGCGACGCTTTGGCGTTGGAATCTTCTTCCGGATGCGGCAGATCGCCATAAACTTCATCGGTAGAAATATGGTGAAAGCGAAAAACCTTTTTGCGGCTATATTCAAGTTCTTGCCAGTAACTGCGTGTAGCCTCCAGCAAGGTGTACGTACCAACGATGTTGGTTTCGATGAAATCGGCGGGGCCATCGATGGAGCGATCAACATGACTTTCGGCCGCCAAATGCATAACAATATCAGGCTGGTAAGCAGAAAAAACCTGATCTAACGCTGAACGGTCACAGATATCCACCTGCTCAAAAGCGTAACAATCACTGTTACTGACATCGACCAGTGAATCCAGATTGCCGGCATAAGTGAGCTTGTCAATGTTAACAACAGAGTCCGTTGTACTGTTAATAATGTGACGAATAACAGCAGAACCAATAAATCCAGCGCCACCGGTTATCAGAAATTTCATCAGAACTTACTCCCCCGTATCTGCCCCTTAGGCATATTCATTCAAGCTGACCAAAACTGGCAGCACCTTCCAAAAATCGTTTATTATTTCATATCCTGACAAAGTGTCAACCTTAAAAACTCGCTAAGTTCCAGGCACCGGAATTTTTTCAGTTTCGTCCGGCACCTGGGGGAAACGGCCACTGCGCCAATCGTCCTTGGCCTGTTCAATCAACTCCTTGCGGGAAGATACCAGATTCCACCAGACGGTGCGTTTACCCAAAGGCTTCCCGCCAATAACAATCAGTCGACCTTCTGTCGTTGCCGTCACTTCAAGCCCTTGAGTAGCATTAAGTAAGGTCAGACAGTGCTGCGGGATTGTCACGCCCTGAACCTGGAGTTCACCTGCGACTACGTATACAGCGCGCTCACCCACTTCGTCCGGCAGTTCCAATGTCGCTCCCTGGCTTATCTGAACATCAGCATAGAGGGTTGGGGAGGCGGCCCTGACCGGCGATCTCACCCCCCAGGCTTCACCGACAATCAGCCGCAGACTTACGCCTTGATGGTGGATGAGGGGAATCTGCTCAGCAGCATAATGGACAAAATCCGCCTCGACCTGCTCTAAATTTTCCGGCAGTGCGACCCACAACTGCAGGCCGTGCAAAGAGTGGCCGGTCTCACGCAACGCTGGTGGGGTGCGCTCCGAGTGGGAGATGCCACGACCGGCGGTCATCCAGTTAACCTCGGCGGGACGAATTGACTGAACATTCCCCAGGCTGTCACGATGAAGAATCTCGCCGGCAAACAGATAGGTGATGGTCGCCAGGCCGATATGGGGATGGGGACGCACATCCATGCCCTGACCTGGGGCAAACCGGGCGGGGCCAAAATGATCAAAAAAAATCACCGGACCTACTGATTTGAGCTCTGTTGCCGGCAGTAGACGCCGAACGCTGAAGCCGCCCAGATCTTTTTCTGCGGGGTGCAGAACCATGCGAACAACCTCACAGGGTAAAACTGGGTCCTCTTGACGCCGATTATTATCCTTCTTCAGCAAATCACTCATCACAACACCTCCAGCATTTCAAAAAAATGTCACTCTTCGAGTTTACAAAAATTCGACCCGCTTGCGCACAAAAAAACAGAGACTCACAGCGTTATGCCGTAAGCCCCTGGAATATTTGGCTCCCACACCTGAAGAAACGGGCGCCGGGAAGATACTATTAAAAAATAGTATCGAATTCAGCACCGGATCGGGGATCCTACGCCAAGGGACACTTTTCGTCATCCATGACCGCTTTTTGTCGCCGTCCATGGCGACAAACACCCCCCCGACCCAACGCAATGACAGTGCAGAATTAGTACAAAAAAAATCAGTATTAAACTCAATTGACAATAAATTTATAGCGCATAAGCTATAGATCGTTCTTATACGATATGCGCTATATTTTTAATTTATATCTCTATAGCTATATCCAAAGACAATGATCGGAGCCCCCAATGATTCGCAAAGCCATATCTCCTGAAAACCTAGGGTCAGTCTTACGGGAAGCGCGTAAGCAAAAAGGATTAAACCAAACAGCCACGGGAAAACTGGTTGGTATAGATCAGCCCACCGTGTCGAAGGTTGAGCAAGGTAGCGGAGGGACGCAGCTTGGCACCTTGTTTCGCCTGTTGGCCGCATTGGAACTGGAGATGGTCATACAGCCTCGGAGCAAAACCGATGTCAAAAACGATGGAGACAAATGGTAAATGGGCCGCAAACCTCAAAAGGCAGAGTTATTCGCCTACATGAATGAGGAGAGGGTCGGTACCTTGACCCGTGCAGCAAATGGCAGACTGGAATTCAGCTATGCCCAATCCTGGATTGCAAGCAGCGCAGGTCGCGCACTGTCTCTCTCGATGCCCTTAGCCGAACAGGTTTACACCGGCGACAGGGTCGAGAACTATTTCGACAACTTACTCCCCGATAGCCTGCCGATCAGAAACCGCATTCAAAAAAGCTTCCGAGCAGGGTCAAACAAAGGTTTTGATCTGCTGTGGCATATTGGCAGAGACTGTGTCGGCGCATTGCAACTCCTCCCTGCGGCCCTCAAAGCCGATGTCCAAAAAATAGAGGCGGAACCCTTAAGCGATACCGAGATCGCCGCAACCCTGAGAAACTACCGAACCATGCCTCTGGGCATGAGTGATGATAAGGGTTTTCGCATTTCAGTCGCCGGGGCCCAGGAAAAAACCGCGCTGCTTAACCTTTCAGGGAAATGGCATCTGCCACTGGGAACCACGCCGACCAGCCATATTGTCAAGTTGCCGATCGGACAGATTGAACACAGCGGCATGGACCTCTCCGATAGTGTGGAAAATGAGTGGCTTTGCCATATGATCCTGAAAGGGATAAATTAATTCGAACGAGGGGATCGGCAGCCCGGTAAAATGAACGAAGATGGTTCCTATGGCAAAACATTGCTATGGATCTGGGACAACACCGGGAGAATAACCATAAAAATCAAAAGCCCCTTGCAGCAATTTGCTGCAAGGGGCTGATTTTATTGGCTCCCTCTGCTGGGGTCGAACCAGCGACAATCTGATTAACAGTCAGATGCTCTGCCAACTGAGCTAAGAGGGAATAGTTGGTGCGGTTCCGGAATATAGGAGATACTTATCTCCATGTCAAGCGATTTTCTGGCGCTCTTTATCCTCCCTTTTTAAGATCATTCAGTACCAACTTGGCCACCGCCTTGAGGGTTTCAAACACCCCTTCACCGGTTGGCGCGCAGGCTTCAAACTCGGGAACCCTACGGGGATTGAGAGCTTTGCTCAGTTCTTCCAGATCACAGGCGTTGGGCAGGTCGCGCTTGTTGTACTGGATAACAAAGGGAATTTTTTCAATATCAAAACCCTGTTCCTCGAGATTGTCGCGTAAATTTTCAAGGCTCTCAATATTGGCGTCAAAACGTTCTTCCTGCGAATCAGCAACAAAAACAACCCCGTCAACCCCTTTAAGAATCAATTTGCGCGATGCATCGTAAAAAACCTGGCCGGGAACGGTATAAAGATGGAAACGGGTCTTGAATCCGCGAATTTCACCCAGGGCCAGGGGCAAAAAATCAAAAAACAGGGTTCGCTCGGTTTCTGTCGCCAGGGAAATCATCTTCCCCTTGGAACCTTCAGCCGTTTTATTGTAAATATACTGCAGATTGGTTGTCTTACCACACAAGCCCGGGCCGTAATAGACAATCTTGCAGTTAATTTCTCGTGACGCGTAGTTGATGAAGGACATCTGGCGAATTCCGATCAGTTAAAAAGGTTGTCGATATCATCGTCAGTAATTTCAGAAAACGGACTCGCCTGAAACTCGGAGTGCTGATCTTGTGTCTTGCGTACCAGATCCTCGAGAATCACTGCCAGTTCGTTACTGGCTTTTTTTACCCGCAAACGTACCAGCCCCAGAGAACTGCGCTGATCGAAAATAACCACCAGGATAACCCGCCCACCGACGATGGAAAGGTGGATATTATCCTTCTCCCCTTCATGAAACAGAATCGAAAATTCTTTTTCACCAATCAGCTTGGCCAGGCCTCCGGTCGCCGCAATATTCCCTGCCGTCAGGGACGCCAGACTGGTGGTATCAAGGTTTTCCGTTTCGCCGGTAGCAGCGATCAACTGGCCATCCTTATCAACCAGAAAAATGACCTTGGCATTAGATTCCCGCAGCAGACGTTCAATCAGTATCATAATCTTCTGGTATTCTTCGTCGTACATGACCAGAGATGACTGTGAGCTGAGCATGTGGTACTCCTTGGCTAGTATTCTCTTTGATGGCGTCGCAAAACGCACCAACTGCTGCGTTGCTGCCATTGTTTCACTGCTTCGAGGTACGTAAGTACGCCTCATTGCTTAACAATGACGCGCCTTACATTTGGTGCTTTTTGCTTATCCAGCGAAATTGATCCTTTTTGCGAAAGCATTCTCTTTGATGAAGGCATTTATATATCATTTAAAAAGTCTCATATCAAGGAACTAATCATCAGAAAAGAAATTAGCCAAGCACCAGGTCAGGCGGTTATGATATAAATTTGTTATGGCGAAAAACAACTGAGCTCTCAAAAACCCCGGACAACAACAGGATCTCCATTGGCAACAGAATACCTGCACCCGGCCGGTCTGCAACCTGCTAAAAATCATCGAATGACAGCATCGATCCGCGAAGGTTACGATTTTTCACTGCTTGACGATTGTGACAATGCCTATCGTTTTACCGCCCTGGTCTCAGCCCCCCGGCTTGCCGAAATCTTTGTTCAATTCAGCCGCTTTTTAACCGAAGAATCCTTTTTTATTCTGGAATTCTATCCTGAACAGGCAACAATCCGGCGTTCAAGCGCCGAAGAATCTCGACCGGAACCGGCAGTTTATTATTCCCCCTACCTGCCGACCAATCTGATCCTGCAAACCGTTGCCCCCTACTTAAGTCGCTTGATCCACGATGGTTTTGTCGGTTTTGGCCTTGCCAATAACCGTAAGGGTCTGGAATTTTTCTGCTCGGAAGAAAAGGTCTTGAGTTTTTTTACCGACAACCACCTGCGTCTGTGCAATTTTCTGGTTCGCCACCAGATTCCTTATCGTGACGACCTGATTCTGCCCACAGACTACGACCACCACCACCTCTCGCTGCTTGGACTGCCGCGTGAGTTCCTGCCACCGGAGCTTAAAAAGCTTGGCACCGCAGAACTTGATGCATCTCTTTACTGTGATGAAATAACCGAACTGCTTGATATGTACGAGGTCGAAGAAGGCCTGTCTTTTTTTCTGACCCGTAAAGAGCAGGAACAAATTGCTGACTTGATCAGCAGCAAACTGATGCAGCATGAGTTTGCCGATGTCGAATTCGGTTCGCTGTTATTGGACTGGAGTGATTTCGTCACCGAGTGCGAATACGTTTTTGATGGAGATTTATGGGAATATCGCCAGGGGTTGAAAATTCGCGACATGATTGCAACGGTCATTGAACTGCTCGATGAGCCCCTGGCGGAAAAAATCAGGGCGATCATCAGCGAGCCCGATGCGATCTTTCGCAAGAACCTGGTGGATGGTTCCAAACGTCTCGATACCCCGGACAACCCGTTGGTCAGTCAGGAGTGTTTCTGGTACCAGGGGGTGGTGCGCAATCAGGGGAGTGAATTGCGGCGCGACCTGATCCGCCACGGCTGGTTTAAGAGGCCGTAATCATGGTGCTGGTTCTCGCGGCAACCCCGGCTGAAACCGCTCTTTTGCGCCGACAAGTGATCTCCAGCGCAACCGTGCAGTGTGGCGGCAGGGAATTATTACGCGGAAACCTGTGTGGTACAGCGGTTGTGGTCGGCCATGCCGGCATCGGTGCCATGCTGATGGCGATGCAACTTACCCGCATGTTAACTGAGTTACGACCTGCAGCGGTGATCCTCTGTGGCTGTGGTGGCAGCTATCCCGACCGCGGCCCGGGCATCGGTGATCTGGCCCTGGCCAGCAGCGAGATCTACGGCGACTGCGGGGTAACGACGGACAGTGGCTTTATCCCGCTGGAACAGCTGAAAATACCCCAGCAAAGCCACCTTGCTCCGCTCTTTCAACAATCTTACAAACTTGACACGCCACTGTACCACCAAGCTGTCCAGTTACTTCCGCAGGCGTACTGCGGTCCCTTTGTGACCGTCAACAACTGTTCCGGCACCCCGGAGTTAAGCCGGCAACTCCAGCGACTGACCACCGGGATCTGTGAAAACATGGAGGGCGCGGCAGCGGCGCAGGTCTGCGCTGAATTTGCCTGCCCACTTTTAGAAGTACGCGGGATCTCCAACCCGACCGGCACCCGTGCCGATGAACAGTGGGACATTCCCCTGGGCATGAGAGTGGCGCAAGAGGCGGTTCTGACCCTGCTGCAGCGTGGCCTGCTGAACCCCTGAAGGACTATTACCATGACAAGCTTAAGCCTCGGCTATTCTCCCTGCCCGAACGACACCTACATCTTTCACGCGCTGGTTCATGGCTTGGTGCCCTGTGGGGATCTGGCCTTTGTTGAACGCCTTGAAGATGTCGAAACCCTCAACCAGTTAGCACTGAAGGGGGCTTTGGATCTGACCAAGATTTCCTTTCATGCCTTCGGCCACCTGCGCAATCGCTACGTCCTGTTACGCAGTGGTGCCGCCCTGGGGCGCGGTTGTGGACCACTGATTGTTGCCGACGAAAGCCTTTCTTTTGAACAATTGCGGAGCAAAACCATTGCCATTCCAGGACGGCTAACCACCGCCAATTTGTTGTTGCAACTCTATGTTGGCGGGACGGACAATCTGCTGGTTCTCCCCTTCGATCAGATTATCCCGGCCGTGTGCCAGGGGCGCGCCGCCGCCGGGGTGATAATACACGAATCACGTTTTACCTATCAGCAGTACGGGCTCGAGCAGTTACTTGATTTGGGGCAGTGGTGGGAAGAGGTAACCGGGCATCCGATTCCCCTCGGGGGAATTCTGGCAAAAAGAAGCCTGGGTGAAGAGCGCATCAGGCTGGTAGATCAGGCGTTGCGCCACAGCATCGAATACGCCCGCAGTCACCCGCAGCAGGCAACCAGTTATATCCGTCAGCATGCCCAGGAACTTGACGATAGCGTGATCAATCAGCATATCGATCTGTATGTTAATGATTACTCTATCGATTTAGGCGAAGACGGGTTGGCAGCGATTTCCTGTCTGCTGGAAAAAGCAGAACAGGTCGGTATTATTGCTACAACCGACCTGCCCCTGACCATCTGATACCTTATTATCTTACTCCCAGTCGCACCGCCTTGATAAATCGCGCTTCAACTGCCGCACCGACTTTGGCCAGAGTCTCCGGTTCAACTTGTGAGTCGACAGAAAAAACCACCATCGCTTCTCCGGCTTTTTCTAAACGTCCGAGACTCATATTACCGATGTTCACCTGATGTTCCCCCAAGATGGTGCCGATCTTGCCGATCAACCCCGGGCGATCCTGATAATTGATAACCAGCATATGTTCTTCAGGACGGAAATCGATCGGGAAATTGCGCAGCTTGACAATTTTCGGGGTACCTTCAAACAGGGTTCCGGCAATCCGCCGCTTGCCTTCCGGACTTTCCAGATCAATAGTAATGAGACTGGAAAAGGAATCCGTTTCGGTGGAACGGATTGACTCGACCGCTATGCCGCGGGTTTTAGCCACCAGACCGGCATTGACCATATTAACATCCTGCTCGGTACTGAAATTGAGCATTGCGGCGAGACCACAAATGGTCAGGGGGTCACAGTCAAAACGGGCAATCTTGCCGTTGTAGGTAAAGGAAATCTTGCTGGGATTGGCGGGTGCCAGCTGGGACATAAACTCACCGAGAATCGTCACCAGTTCCATAAAGGGCTTCATTTGATCCATCAGGTCCGGATCAAAGCGGGGAATATTGACCGCGTTGCTTAAGGGACGACCGTCGATGTAGTTGACAATTTCCTTGCTGACGTCGACGGCCACGTTCTTTTGTGCCTCAAAGGTGTTGGCTCCCAGGTGCGGGGTGACCAGCATATTGGGGTGAGCGATCAACTTCTTCAGCACCTCACTGCGTGGGGGCTCCTCGCTGAACACATCGAAAGCGGCACCCGCACACTTACCCGACTCCAAAGCAGACAACATCGCCGCTTCGTTGATGATCCCGCCACGGGCGCAATTGACGATAAAGACACCATCCTGCATGCCGGCAAAGTGTTCGGCATTGATTATATCTCGGGTCTCGTCGTTGAGGGGGGTGTGCACGCTGATAATATCAGAAAAGCGAATCACATCCTCAAGCGAAGTCAACTTGACCCCAAAATCTTCGGCCCGCTTTTCCGAAATATAGGGGTCGTAAGTCAGCACGTCAGCTTCAAAAGCGCGGCAGCGCAGAGCGACCCGCCCGCCAACTTTTCCCAGGCCGATAATCCCGACGGTTTTGCCTTTGAGTTCATGCCCGGTAAAGGGTGCGCGTTTCCATTCGCCATTTTTCAGACTGATATTAGCAATCCCCACATTGCGGCATTTTGCCAGCAGAATCGCCATCGTATGTTCGGCGGCCGAATTCACATTGCCGTACGGGGCATTGACGACAATAATCCCGCGACGACTGGCCGCATCGACATCAACATTGTCAATCCCGACGCCGGCACGGGCAACGATCTTCAAGCGCTGGGCATGGCTCAACAACGCCTCGTCAACCAGGGTGCCACTGCGGGTAATAATCGCATCATAGCCACCGATACACCGGTGCAACTCATCAATCTCCAGACCGATTTTTTTATCGACAGTAATACGCGGATCATTGGTCAACGGCAGCAGGCCGCTGTCGGAAATCTCATCAGTAATCAGAACCTTCATGGATCAACCTCTCTCGTAGCTGCCTGCAGCAGCATACTTATCATCTGTGGGAAAATCACGATTCTATGTTCCCCACTACCTCATGTCAATCGCTCAAAAGCAGTTCTTCATAACCGAGCAATCTGACCTCATCAATGGCGATCATTTGCGGTGCTTCAAGCGACACAGCAAAGAGCCCGACACCGGCTACCCGGCGCAAATCCAGCTCGCGCTCACGCGGGGCTTTCGCGACCTCAGCAAGCGCCACCCGAATACGATTCCAGCCCTGATTAAGAACTACAGGGGCGTTGAATCGGTCGCTGTGCAGATTATCAGCAACGCGATGATGCCGATCGTGAATCCGCAGATGCAACTCCAGCGGTTCCGGCAAGGGATGATGAACATACATCTGCAGTGCCGCATAGCCCCGCCAGTCGGCTGGAAAAAAATTGAGGAAAACCCCCGGATACCAGCCGGCAACCAGCTCAACCTGCAGCGCCTTACGGCCCTGATAAACAGTTTCCTCGTCGATATAACGCCGCGACTTGCCGCCCCAACGGGTCTGTTCAAAGGGAGTTTCAAAACCGGACAAGAGGGGAAACTGATGACGACTGATGAGGTCGTCGGCCAGTGCCCGGGAAAAAGGAATGAGGCTCCAGACCACGACCAGCAACAACACAAACTGTGCTACATGGCGCAACGGAGCGACAAGCTGGTGTCGCCCAGGGGCAAAAAAGAGGACCGCCAGCAGACCTCCCAGTACATCGTTGAAAACATCCCGCCAACTCGGCTCGCGCCCGACCAGGGACTGGAGAAGCTCGGTCATACCACCCACCAGAAAACTCAGCAGCACCACTTCAACCAGCAACCGACGAATCGGCAGGTTGCCCCTCCAGCTCAAATACAGGGAGCCCCACAGGGCAAAGCACACCAGGTGTCCGCTCACCCAGGCATGGCGAACCGACCGTAACGAATCCGGCCCGGGGCCGCCGACAAACAGCAGCACCGCACTGATCAGAGCCGGCGGCAGAAGTAAAAAGGTCTGGCAGCGGGACAAGCCGAACATATAAGGGCACCTGTAAAGAATTTCGACAAAGCTATCAGGTTGAGACAATGTTCAGATCCAGACTATATCTGATACAGGAAGTTTCGGCGATTATTTTAACAAACAGATAGCCATAGTGGGTGAAATCAGGAGTGAAAAGGTCCCTTGGAGCCAGGCTCGGCAGAGCCGGGAAGTGGGTCGGGGAATAATTATTGCATAAAGATATTCAATCATTATGTTATTTTTTGCACTCGTTGCAACCAGGATAAAAAAATGAGAGAATACACTGGCTCATGTGATAAACAGTTCAACTCAAAACCCCTTTCCATGGCCGATAAGCGCTCGGCCAAAAAAGAGATGACAATGGAAAGTCGCTACCAATACAGCCCCGTCAGAGAGAACCAGCGCTTTCAGGCCGTGAACCGGGCTCTGGTTCTGATTGATCGGGGCCCCGAGTCTCTCCCCTTCCACATCATGGATATCAGTGAGGGTGGACTGTCTTTTCGCTATCTGGGGCAGAAACTCAGACGCTCAGACATCAAGGAGCTCAGCCTTTATCACAATCATGAACTGATCGTAGAGAAGCTGCCGGTCAAATCGGTGTCGGATTATCGTTTGCGCGACAACCTCGTACCCGTCAGGCGTGGCAGTGTCCACTTTGCCCCTCTATCAGATGAACAATTGCAGAAACTGCGGACCTTTATCCGTTTTTATACCGAAGCGCCCCTGCCTATCGCTAACAACCTGAAGGAAGTATTCCATGAGGACAGGTGAGAATCTATTCCTTGCCTCAGTCTTCTCTCTATCTAAAAAATGGACGTCACTATTCAGCTCTATCCTTGCCACAGGATCCAAAGGCCCGGTGCTGAACAGAGACAAATGGACTCATGACCTAAAAACCCCCCCTTGTCGGTTTTTTTTACACAAAAGGGCCGATCAGCAATGCCAATCGGCCCTTTTGTGTAAACTATTTCGACAACCATTCCTCATCCGTGCCGGGCGGCAAACTCCTCCATAAAGGTTGCCAGTTTCTCTACTCCGACCATCGGCATCGGGTTGTAGATAGAGGCCCGCACCCCACCGACACTGCGGTAGCCCTTCAGGGCGTAAAGGCCACGATCTTCGGCCTGTTGCAGGAATTTAGCTGTCAGTCCATCACCATTGAGCAGAAAAGACACGTTCATAATCGAACGATGGTCTTTCCTGGCGATACCACGATAAAAATCACCATCATCAATCACCTGGTAGAGTCGCGCCGCCTTGGCTTCGTTGATTTCCTCCATGGCAGCAACACCGCCCTGCTCTTGCAGCCATTCCAGCACCAGCTTGATCACATAAACGGCAAAGGTATTGGTGGTGTTGGTCAGGGAGTTGTCCTTGTCGGCCTGGGTAAAATCAAGCAGGGTCGGCGTCACGGCATCAGCAAACCCGAGCAGATCATCCCGGATAATCACCATCGCCATACCGGAAGGGCCAAGGTTTTTCTGTAAACCGGCATAGACAGCACCAAAGCGCCGGTAGTCGATGCGCCGTGACAACAGCTCAGAAGTCATATCGGCGATCAGCGGTACCTTGCCGGTTTCAGGGAAGGTGTTCCAGCGGGTACCAAAGATGGTGTTGTTGCCGGTGATATGCAGGTAGGCGGCATCCTGATCGATCAACTCCAGCGGCAGCTCGGGGATATGATCGTAACCGCCTGCGGCACTGCTGATGACCGTTTTAACCTGGCAGAACTTCTGCGCCTCCTGGGCCGCCACCTTGGCAAAGTTACCGGTTTCGGCATACAGACACTTACGCGTTGCACAGCGCCCGGCGAGATTCAGCGGCAGCGCCGAAAACACCATCCGCGCGCCACCGTGCATAAACAGAATCCGGTAGTTATCAGGTAGGTCAGTCAATTCACGGAACAGGGCTTTGGCTTCTTCAAGGACCTCGATAAACGCGTCAGCGCGATGGCTGATTTCGATAATCGACACCCCCATGCCCCGATAGTTGAGCCATTCTTCCTGAATTTTGCGCATCACCGGCTCGGGCAGCATCGCCGGCCCGGCACCAAAATTATACACTCTGTCAGTCATAGATCACCGTCCACCATAATGTCCAACGCCTCACTTGACCACCCGCAAGCCACCTTTTCCCGGCGGATCCGGTTCGTCTTCCGGGGCCTTTGTTTCTGCTGCCTCAGACTCCTCCCCCAGCATCGGCAGGGTGCCCTGCTGCAGCATCTGCTCGACCGAGGCAGCAACCGCCAAACATTGCTTCATACACACCCGATAGGCCGGACACATGGTACAATCGGCTTGCCCACCAGCCGCCTTAAGACAATGAATCAATAATTCAACACTTGCAAGCTGAGACAGGGGAACCAGATACATATTTTTTCTCTCTTTTTAGCCGGCCATGGTGCGTTCGCAGACGTCAACGAACCTACGTAGCTTGTTCATCATTGCGGCAAAATCATCCGGGCGCAAGGATTGCGGCCCATCACTGGTAGCATTTTCCGGACAGGGATGAACCTCGACCAGCAATCCGTCAGCGCCGGCCGCCGCCGCCGCATAACACATGGCCGGCACCAGTGCTGAATGACCGGTCCCATGGGACGGGTCAATAACAACAGGCAGATGGGTCTGCTGCTTGAGTACCGGAATCGCCGACAGATCGAGGGTGTTGCGGGTGGCGGTTTCAAAAGTGCGAATTCCGCGCTCACACAGGATGACCCGGCGATTGCCTTCGGACAGAATATACTCGGCACTCATCAGAAACTCCTGAATGGTGGTCGCCATTCCTCGCTTCAGCAGAATCGGCTTGTCAAGCTGGCCGAGCATTTTCAACAGGGCAAAGTTCTGGGTATTGCGCGCTCCCACCTGCATGACGTCAGCATAACGGGCGACCAGTTCGACGTCACGCGGATTAACCACCTCGGTCACAATCGGCAAGCCGGTCAGTTCACGCGCTTCGGCCAGCAACTTCAACCCTTCCTCTTCCATCCCCTGGAAAGAATAGGGGCTGGTGCGTGGCTTAAAAGCCCCACCCCGCAACATCCGCGCACCCGCCGCTTTAACGGCGACGGCGGTTTCACAGATCTGTTCGCGGGTCTCTACCGCACAGGGACCGGCGCCGACGATAAACTCCTTGCCGCCGATTGTCAGGCCGGGGACGATCTCAATGGTGCTCGGCTCCTGCTGTACCTCCAGGCTCGCCAGCTTATAGGGTTTAAGGATAGGAACCACATTGTCCACCCCCGCCATCGACTGCAGAATCTGCAATTTCTCTTTGCCGCGTTCCTCGCCGACAGCACCAATCACGTTGCGGGTCTCCCCGTAAATCACATGAGGCTGATAACCCAGCTCAGAGATCTTGGCTTCCACCGCTGCCAACTGTTCTTTGTCCGCACTTTTTTTCATAACGATAATCATTGTTGCGCTCCTTTTGTCGCTAGCGACGTTTGAAGGCAAAAAGGCCACCAGATCTCCCGGCGGCCCTTACATCTACAAAGTAAAAAACCCATGGGAGAACGCTGTAAGCCATTCTGCCATGGGTTGCATATACTGGTGAGCTTTACCCGCACCCTTCCACGGCAGACGGCCTGAAAAAGCCGAAAAACCAGAAAAAGAAAAAGTTGCGATAAAGACCGAAGGTTGTCATAACCATCCTCTCACGTGATTTCGCGTAGACTACACAAGCCCGCCGCCACAAGCAAGTGAAAAATCAGCGCCTGCGGCAACGTAAAACCCCGCATTTTCTCTTGACAGCCCTGCGCCCTTTGGTTATAAACGGGCTTCATTTCGCCCAGATAGCTCAGTCGGTAGAGCAGAGGACTGAAAATCCTCGTGTCGGCAGTTCGATTCTGTCTCTGGGCACCAGCAAAATCAAAGGGTTACGGCTTTTCGCTGTAACCCTTTATTGCTCCGGGCAGGGTAAACTTGAAGCAACTCCCTTTATCCTTGCCCGCCGATTCAACCCAGATGCGCCCCTGGTAGATGGTGACGATTTTTTTTACCAGAGCTAACCCCAGGCCGCTGCCGTCACTGGCCGGATTAAGCTGGGAAAACAGGTTGAAGATGCGTTCACCGTCTTCAGGTCCAATCCCCATGCCATTGTCGCGCACATAGAAAACCACATCTTGCCCTTCTTGAGTTGCTCCAATCTCAATCTGGGGGTGAACCTGGTTGCCCCGATACTTGACGGCATTTTCAATCAGGTTCTGCCAGATCTGCCCAAAGTGCATGGGATCACCATACAGCGGCTGGGGCAGTTTGCCGGTAGAGACCTGGATCAGATGCTGATGTAAAATACCGGCCAGTGAATCCAGACAACCTTGAACCGATTGTTCAGCGGTCAGGGTTTGCGCCGGAGTATCCGCCGTGCCGATGCGTGAGAATTGCAACAGGGCACCCAGGAGTTGCTGCATCTTGTCGGTGGCTTTTTCGATATAGCCCAGATCGTCGTAAATATCCTGCTGATTACCCTCCTGCAGATCCTGTCGCAGCATATTTACAAAGGATTGCACCGTGATGAGAGGGCTTTTCAGGTCATGGGAAACGATGTAAACAAAATGTTCCATCTCCTGATTTTTTTGTTCCAGAGCTAACTGGGCCTGTTTGCGATCAGTGATGTTTCTGCTGATACGGTAAAACCCGGTGACATCCCCCTGGTCGTTACGTTCGGGGGTTGAGAGAATTTCAGCCCAGATCAGCGAACCATCCTTACAGCGATGCTGGACCTCGATGGGTTCCGAATTAACGCTTTGAAAAAAGGTTTGGGTGTCGTCTGCCGTCATAAATTCCGTCAACAGGTGACCAATAGCGTCCTCAGGACGATAGCCTGTAACCCGGGTGAAGGCAGGATTAAGCGAAATAATCTTGGCCTCCACATCCGTGATCAGGGTGGCCTCGGTGCTCGCATCGAAGACGGTGGCATTGATGCGCTGGAGACGTTCGTACTCAGCCTGCCGGGCAAGAAAATGGAGCTGACGGCGATAAAACACGATGGTAAGCAGGATAACGGCCAGCAAGGCAGGGACAACAACCCCCAGGAGTGTTTGTGCCTGGGTCGTCCAGTGCCTCAGGACATAATCGCGATTGATGTTGGTGACAACCACAAAGGGGTAAAGACGTGATGCCCGAAAGGCGGTCAACACGTGCCGTCCATCTTCCAGCTCCCGTTTGAACTCACCGAACTCCTCTTCAGACAGCTGTAGCTCGCGGGTCACATACTCACGCAGCGCGCCGGGCTGTTCGTCCGGATCGGTACTCATCAGCAAAATCCCGTCGTAGCGCACGATCTCGACGGTACCTTCCTCCATAGCGATTTGCTGTGCCATGTGGTTGATAAAATAATCCGGGTTCAGATTGATGAGCAGGGTTGACGCCTGGCCACCTTCTATCAGCGTGCGGACCAATGGGATGAATCTCGAGAACTGATCGCCTCCGGCATTGGGTTGGCCATCAGCAAAATCACGCCCGCTCCAGGGGATGCCAATGCGTAACATTTCCAGTTTTTCTGTTGCGGGCGGCAAGTAATGATCCAGAGCCACATCAATGCCAATGTTGGCGACATTAGAGCTGGCAATGATCGATGCGCGGTCGTCGATCATTGATATCGAGCGAAGAAAGGGCGTGTGGCGCAACACCCTGAAGAGATTTGTTGCTGCCGCGTCCGGATCGGAGAATTGGCCTTCCAGCCCGACAATGTTGGCGCCGACAAGCTCTGTAACATGCAGGCTTTGGGTGATAAAATCTTCAAAACTGCGCGAATACATTGATGACATGCCGATGCCATTGAGAATGGCATCATTGCGCGCCCGCCACAGGGAGTAGGTGGTAAGAGCCACTGTGCCAGTGACAAAGAGCAGCAGGGCGACAATAAAATATGTTCGTAACTGTTTTGCCCGTTCCGTCATGGCGCAACAACAATGGGTCCAAGCTTATGCCGTTCAGCGGCAGCCCTAAGGCGGCCATCCCTTTTGACATCACTGACGAACTGTTCCATGCGCGCATGCCAAACGTCATCGTCCAATTTCATCGCATAGGCATAAGGAGTCACGTGATAGGTCTCCGGTGGCGACACCAGGCGCGCCCAGTCAGCGTTTGCCAGAAATCGTTGGCTATAGGGGAAATCCGTCATGAAAACATCAGCACGTCCCGATTGGACTTCCTGCTCGCGGGCAAAGGGCGTGTCAAGAACGAGGAGCTGCGCTTTTTTGAGTTTTTCCTTCATGACCGGTACATGGAGCGTACCTTTGGCGACCGCAACCATTGAGCCGGCACTGTCAATATCTCCCCACTCCTTGATACGGCGGTTGGTTTTAGTCGTTATTCCGTAGATATCGCTGGCAAGATGACTGCGGGTAAAGCGAAGTTTTTCTGCCCGTGCAGGGGTGATCCCTATGGCGAACATGGCAACGTCACAGCGGTCCTGACTTACATCATCGATCAGCGTAGCAAATGAGCTGTCAACAAACGCGACCGCGACATCCAAATCCCTCCCAAGCTCTTTCGCCATGTCGATGTCGATCCCGGACAGCTCCAGGGTTTTCGGGTTCCGGTAGGTGATGCTGTAATAGTCTGGCCAGATACAGATACGCACGACATTGGCCTGTTTGACACGGTCGAGGCGGTTTGCAGGCGTGTCTGTAGCAGCTGCCGGCAATGGGAGAGCACTGCTGATTATAAACATGATGAGAAGGAGAAGCTTGCGCATGGAGAACCACCTTTCTGGTCGGTTGCAAAATCCATTCAACAAAAAATCGATAGCAGCAAAAATTTCGTGGCGCTGCTCCGATGCAGACATCACCTTTTTCCCCAGATCAGTCAGCGGATAAGCGGCAAGCTCAGGGGTTGACATCATTACCTCAACCCCCTGGACAGAAAAGACCGGGCACAGCCTGGAGATCACCGGCTGCGGTGAGGTGATGGCAACCAAGGGGACAAAGGTGCGCAAATATTTGCGCACAGAGTATGCACATTGCATCATCAGGTCAAGTTGATGGATCACCTCTATTTTGTGCTGTTTTTCAGTGCTCTACTTTTTGCCGCAGAGTTTTGACCTGTCCACGCAGTTTTTTGCGCTTGATGCGCTTGGCCGCGGCGGCGGCACCGGGTCTGGTTTTTTTTCGTGGTCGGCGCTTGACAAGCACTGACTGGATAAGTTGCTGCAATGCGATCACGGCCAGTTGGCGATTTTGTAGCTGACTGCGCGACTGCTGGACCTTGAGCACTATCAGTCCCTCGCTGGTGATGCGCTGATCATTGCGGCTCAAAAGCTTCTGCTTCACCTCTTCGGGCAGAGACGATTGATGGATATCAAAGCGTAAATGGATGGCGCTGGCAACCTTGTTGACGTTCTGACCACCGGCACCCTGAGAGCGCACCGCGATCAAATCAATCTCCTGTTCTGGAATACTGATATCCGTCGCGATAAAAAGATCTGCCATGACAGGGCTCCCATCAGGAAAAACGAGCTTGTTTAGAGTTGTTAACCAACCTTGCTGCCTCCCCCCTTGTCAAAACGCCAAATCTTACTAGCCTTTCACCAGCTGACCGAAGTCATCTTTATCAGTATAGCCGGGGCAACATCAAAGGGAATGTTTTAATCCTTTCCGGCAGCATAAAGGCATTGACTAAAACCATAAAACCATATATATGTTTTTCTATATATAGAAGAACTTTTCACAACGTCATGATCGGAGGACATTCATGTCCGAGTCGTTCCAAGCCACTCCGGCAACCATTACCGAACATTTCAGCCCGGCCTGGTTTGCGGCCATCATGGGTACGGCGGTTATTCCCCTGGCTATCTCATTCATCGATGCGGCCTGGGTGACACCTCTGGCAACCTTTTTTATCCTGTTGTCGGTGGTCCTTTTTGTCCTCTTGATGATTCCCTGGACCATCAAGTTTTTTGCCTATCCGGCCAACATCCGCAAGGATCTCAATCACCCCGTCGCGGCAAATTTTTTCCCGACCATGCCGATCACCCTGATTCTGTTTGCCCTCAACCTGAAAAAATACCCGACCCTGTTTTTCAGTCAGGAGATATCTTTGCAGTTGGGCTATTACCTCTGGCTGATTGGCACTACCGGCATCTATATCATGGGGTTTATTATTCTGATCCACATTTTCCGGCATCAAGAGATCAAGCTTCAGCACGCAAATTTTGGCTGGTATATCCCTCCGGTTTCCAAACTGTTGATCCCGGTTTCGGGTTATGAACTTGCCGCCCACTTTCCAGATAGGGCAGAGTTTATTATTGCGGTATCAACAGCCAGTTTTGGTATCGGCCTGTTTCTGTTTATTTTTGTCGGTGCCGCCGTGTATCACCGCTATATTTACCATGAACTCCCCATGAGTCGTTTTGCTGCGACCTTTTTTATCGGTATCGCTCCCCCTGCGATTATCGCCGTGATTCTATTCAAAATCATCCATCTGTTTTCCGATCACTCCTACATGAATCTCGACCCTACTGTCATTGTTACTTTGTGTAACTTCGGCATCATGATGACCTGGGGATTTGCTGCCTGGTGGCACATCATGGCAGTGATCGTCACTTGCTACTACCTCACCCGCATTGAACTGCCCTACGCTCTGTCGTGGTGGGCCTTCACCTTCCCTTCCGGGGCGTTGGCGGTAGCATCGGGGATCGCCTGGCAGGTCAGTGGCTTCGCCATCATGGAAATCTTTTACTATTACTCCGTTACCTTTTTACTGTTGGTCTGGGGCCTGGTGCTGGTGCGAACCACTAAGGGCGTACTCTCCGGCAAGATTTTTGCGCCGACCCATTAGTTGTTGAAAGGTCCTATATCCCAATCGCTATCGGGATCGGGATCGAAAAGACCTGGAACTTCGACACGAGAAGCTTGAAACTTTTACCTCCTCGCGATCGGCTACCTCGTCCGGGTTGACGGGGGTTATTTGACTTGAGGGGATCAGGCACACTTCGAAAAACAGCAAAGCCGATAGCGATTTCGATCCCGATTTCGATTTCGACTGAATCAAGATGTCTTTATTTACAGCAACGGGCGGCCTCTTTTGAGGTCACCCGTTGCTGCTTTTATTGTTCTATGTCCAAATCGAAATCGCTATCGGGATCGAAATCGTCCTTGCCGTTGTTTAACCCAGCAGCTCTTTGGCTACCGCAACAAAATTCTCCGCGGTAAACCCAAAATGCTTCATCAGGGCACCGGCCGGGGCACTGGCACCAAAGGTCGTCATCCCGATAACGCGTCCCTGCATCCCGACATAGCGTTCCCAACCAAAGCTGCTACCGGCTTCCATCGCCACCCGAGCAACACAGGCTGCGGGCAGCACCTCTTCGCGATACGCTGCGTCCTGCGCTTCGAACAGTTCAAAACTGGGCAGAGAGACAACCCGGGTGCCGATCCCTTCAGCTTTGAGAGTCTCCTGAGCTGCCAGGGCGTGCTGAACCTCGGAGCCACTGGCAATCAGAATCAGCTGAAGATCGCCCTGTTCCGGCGCCAGCACATAACCTCCGCGCTGCACCCCTGCCGCTGCGCCATAACGGCTGCGATCCAGGGTCGGCAGTCCCTGGCGGGTCAACACCAGCATGGTCGGGCCACGGCGATTGATGATCGCCGCCTTCCAGGCTTCAACCGTCTCATTGGCGTCAGCCGGACGAATCAGGGTCAGGTTGGGCATCGCCCGTAATGAGGCCAGATGCTCGACCGGCTGATGGGTCGGGCCATCCTCACCCAGGCCGATGGAGTCATGGGTCATGACATAGATAGGATCAAGCCCCATCAGAGCCGCCAGGCGAATTGCCGGTCGCATATAGTCGGCAAAGACAAAAAAGGTGCCGGCAAAAGGACGCAGACCGGGGGTATGACACAGACCATTGAGAATGGCCCCCATCGCATGTTCACGAATACCATAGTGGATATTACGATCACTGCGACCGGGAATCCACGAACCGGCTTTCTTGATTTCGGTATTGTTGGATGGTGCCAGATCCGCTGAACCGCCGATCAGAAACGGCAGTTTTGCCGCCAGGGCATTGATCACCGCACCACTGGCCTGGCGGGTCGCTTTGGCCCCATCGCCGGGCGCAAAGCTCGGCAGCTCGGCATCCCAGCCGTTTGGCAGTTTGCCCTGTGCCGCCTGCTGCCAGGCGCTGACCATCGGCTGATCTTGTTTGCTGTCAAACAGGCGCTGCCATTGTTGCTCCAGGGCGGCCCCACGCTCACGGCAGGAACCCATATGCTGTGCTACCGCTGGGGGCACCACAAAGGTGGCTTGCGGATCTCGTCCGTAGGCCTGCTTGGTCAACGCCAGTTCCTCTGCACCCAGGGGTGCGCCATGGGCATCGGCTGTATTCTGCTTGTTGGGGGCACCGATGCCGATGTGGGTACGGGCGACAATCAATGATGGACGGTTATCCTGCCATGCACGGGCCATAGCGGCATCGATTTCGGCCAGGTTTTCGCCATCCACCCGTTCAACGTGCCAGCCATAAGCCAGATAACGGGCACCGACATCTTCACTAAAGGCAAGTTCGGTTGCGCCTTCAATGGTGATCTTGTTATCGAGGTAGATATAGTTCAGCTTCCCCAGCTTTAAGTGACCGGCTAACGATGCGGCCTCGGCGGAAATCCCTTCCATCAGATCTCCATCGGAACACAATACCCAGGTCCGGTAGTCGAACAATTCCGCGTCGACCTGCTCACCAAGGAACTGCCCACCCATGGCCATACCAACAGCAACCGACACCCCCTGCCCCAACGGCCCGGTGGTGGTTTCAACCCCCGGCGTATGGGCAAATTCAGGGTGACCGGCGGTTCGGCTACCAAACTGGCGGAAGGCTTTTATATCGTCCAGCGACAGGTCATAGCCGGTCAGATGCAGCATGCTGTAGATCAGGGCTGAGGCATGACCACAGGACAGGATGAAACGATCGCGTCCGGCCCAGTGAGGATTGCCGGGATTATGACGCAGATATTTCATGTACAGCAGATAGGCAATGGGAGCAGCCTCCATCGGCGTTCCCGGATGGCCGGATTGGGCTTTTTCGACGGCATCTGCGGCCAGCAGACGGATGGTATCAATGGATTCACGGACGATTGGGTCATTCAGTTGAACATGGGACATGAGCGGCTCCTTTGGCGGTTTTTTAAGGCACCGTATTCAACCAGTTTTAGCCACGACAAATCAAGTAAAAGTCTTCAAGAAAGAGATATTTAACCGCTCGCAGTAAAAGACACCATCAATCAACCACCAAGACTCCAAGTCCACCAAGAGAATAAAAAATCTGGTGTTTATGATTATTGCGAAAGGCCTCAGACTGTTTTTCTTGGAGACCTTGGTGCCTTGGTGGCCTGCAAGCTGTTTTAGCGGTTATGCGGGAGGTGGAAAACAAAAAAAATGGGCCAGGGTCGGAGGAGGTGTTCCGACACTGGCCCGGTACTGGAAAGGAGGTATGTTACGTTCTCCATCAACAGAATGACTGCCACACCACGCTGTTGATGGTTCCGATATTAACCAACGACGTGCCGCAACACCACGTGCCTTTTCGTATTTTGACGATCCAGAAGCAGCAGAAAACGACTGTGGCAATGCACAGTTGGAGCGCAGAAATAATTTTTTTTGGTTATCCACTTCGCTCCAGCATAACAGTTAGAAGATCGCGACCGATGCGACTTGCTAATAATCTGGATCCTGCGACTTCGCGCAGGATGACACAGAAGGACGTTGATGAAAAAAACGGGCGTCATTCTGCGCGGAGCGAGGCGTAGTCGCAGAATCCATATCCTGTTTTCTGATTTACTGGAGTCAAATAGATAACCAGATAATTTTTTATTTTGCCCGGTAACCGCAATGGTCAATCAGCAGCTGCAATTGTTCTGCCCTGGTTGCGGGCCAACGCTTGAGCAGGCGCTCCGCCAGGGTTTCCTGATGTGCGACCAGTTCCTGCAGAGGATCGAGAAAATGACTCTCATCGGCTCCACTGTAAGCTGCGGCAAATTGCTGCTGCAGACTGGTTTGCGCCAGCTTGAGCAATGCAGCAATAATTTCGCCCAGGGTTCCGCCTGAATACCGGGCTGCGAAACCATCCCGCCAAGAGCGTCGGTAAAGACTGACAACGTCCTCACGCGACAGAGCCATCAGCAGCGCCTCAGCTCCCTGCAAGGCATCTTCGCTATAGAGCAACCCTTTATACAGGGCGGCTACGGCAGGGATAAAACGTGGCGGCAGACTGTCAGCACTGCGCACCTCAATCTGTGGGCGCAGCCGCACCTCGGGAAACAGGGTCGACAGGTGTAAATTCCAGTCTTTCAGGGTAGCGCCCTCGCCGTTCCAGCCACTCTCAATAAACTGACGAAAGGTAAAACGACTGGTGGTCATATCAACATACTGCTGGTTGCGCTCAATAAAATAGAGGGGGACATCAAGGGCATAGGCAACGAAATCATTGAGTCCGGCAGCGGGGCTCAGCAATTCCTCAATCAAGCCGCAACGATCGTTATCCGTACGTGACCAGATCTCCCCGCGGGTCGACAGAAACCCGCTCGGTTCTCCATCGAGCAACGGCGAGTTGGCAAACAGCGCGTAGGCTACCGCACTTAAGCGCTGGGACAAACGCAATTTACGGGCGAGATCAGCAGCATCGGAGAAATCCAGATTGACCTGGGTCCCGGCGGTCTGCTTCATCATCCGCTGTCCCATATCTCCAGTCTTGAGCATATACTGGGACATAATTCTGTAGCGCCCCTTGGGCAGCCAGGAGATCGCATCAAGGCGGGTAAAAGGATGGGTCCCCAGGCCTAGAAACAGCAGTCCCAACTCCTCTCCAACCGCAACAATATGCTGGCGATAGCGATTCAGATCACGCCAGCTGCAGTGAATATCGCAGCAGAATTTCCCTGAAAGCTCGAGCTGCCCGCCAGGTTCCAGGGTCACCGATGAGCGCTTACCCTGCAAACCGATCAGGTTGTCCCCTTCATAAACCCCCTGCCAGCCACCAATCCCGTCAAGACGTGCCAGCAGTTCGCGGATGCGCTCATAGGGTACCGCTTCACCGGTAGTCCGATCGACCACCAGCTTTTCGGTTTCCAGACCGATCCCCCACTCATCGCGCGGACGCGCTCCGCGCAGAATAAAATCGACCAACTGCGCTGGACGCTCGATATAATCGCTGGCGCCAACCACTGCCTGATCCTTCTGTTGACTCATTCTGCCCGGCCTTTCAAAAACACGCCATCAAGATTCAAGATAGGTATTGATCGCTTCAGCAAGGGTCGTGAATATCTGGGTAAATTCCTTTTCATCACGCTCCAGCAGGGTCACCCGAAACCCCCGCTCGTCGGTGCAGAAAGAAGAAATCGGCACGACACAGATCCCGGTAGCGCCAAGCAGATAATAGACGAAGCGCTTATCGGTCTGGGTTCCCGGTGCGGCGACCAGTTGTTCGACCAGCGACCTGACTTCCGGACTCTTGATCGGCAGGGTCTGGGTACTGGTCAACCGATTACTCTCAAACACCACACTCATATAGAAAGCGCCATTGGTGCGGTTGACCTTCAGACCAGGCACCCCGTTAAGCATATCATAGGCGATATTGGAATAGTGCTCATAGCGATCCCGCCGCTCCGCCAGATAGACCGGGTACTCAGGATGGCTCAGGATCTTTGGGATCGCCTTCTGCGGCAGGGTGGTGGAACAAACTTCAACCATCTTTGAGTTGATAATGCTGTCGATATAACGCTTGAAGGTTTCATCCTTGTCAGCATTATACACTTCAATCCAGCCACAACGCGAGCCGGGCCAGGGCAGCTCCTTGCTGATTCCCTTCATGGCAATAGCCGGCAGATCGCCAATCAGATCGGAAATCGGCCGCGTATTCATGCCGTTATAACAGAGGTTATGATAAATCTCGTCACAGATCAAAAACAGGTCATACTCTTTACACAGGGCGATGATTTCCTTGAGAATTCGCTCGGGGTAAACGGCTCCGGTGGGGTTGTCAGGATTAATAATCAATACGCCGGAAACCGATTGATTGTATTTGATCGATTGACGCAGATCGTCCATGTTGGGGTACCAGTGATTATCGGGATCCAGACGATAGGTCACCGGCTTGAGTCCGGCATGGGCACCTTCTGCCGAGGAGTGAGTGGAATAGGTTGGTGACGGCCCGATCACCCGGGCTTCGCGCTTAAGTAGCCCGTAGACCTTCTGAATAGCATCGCCAAGGCCGTTGAAAAAGATGATATCCTCAACACAGATCTGGGCATAGCCGCGCTTGTTGGTCATATCGGCCAGGAACTGGCGGGTTTCCAGCAACCCCTTGGTGGCACAATAACCGTAGGAACAGTCCTGCATCGCCAGGTCAGCAACAATCTCCTTCATCCATAGGGGAATCTTCTCCCCTTTGGCAATCGGGTCACCGATATTTTCCATGTTGGTCTTAATGCCGAGTTTCTGCATTTTTTCGGCAATAGTGACAATCGCGCGAATTTCGTAGCTCAGCTCACCGGCGCCGATATGCACTATGTTATTACGCATTTTTTTCTCCCTGAAATCACAAGAAAAAAAGCCACGGACGATCTGTCCATGGCCTCGGGTTGATTCTTGTCATACCTGCGCGGCGACACCCGTTCAAGGGTGATGGACAGACTGTCGGCGGATTATTGCCGCCACCAACGCTCGTGCCGCCGCTGCAGATGGATGGTTCATGGGGTGTCCCTCGTTGGAAAAAGCTGGAGCCTGATTATCACAGCACCATAGTGAAGTCAAGCACTGATTCCTCCTGCAAAAAACTCAGGCCCCCGGCAATCAACGACCAGGGGCCTGTTTGTTCATGATCTAACGTCAACCAGGACTATTTTTCTTCATTGCCGCCGTAGCTCATTTCCGCCATCTGCTGGTAAAGGCGATAGCGATTGGAAGTGATCTTGTTGGCATCTTCTATGAGCCCCTGAGCCGCTTCCGGGGCAACTTTCTTGAGTACCCGGTACCGGTTCTGTTTGAGAGCATAGTCCTCGAAAGAGATCGTCGGCTCTTTGCTGTCCAACTGGAGTGGATTTTTGCCCTGATCGGCCAGACGCGGATCAAAACGGAAGAGCGGCCAGTGACCGGAAGCCACTGCTTCCTTGCAGCCTTCGATCGCACTGTCCATGGCAATACCATGAGCAATACAGTGGCTGTATGCAATGATCAGTGAAGGGCCGTCATAGGAATCGGCCTCAAGGAACGCCTTGACCACCTGAGCCGGATTGGAAAGAGCGACCTTGGCGACATAGATATTGCCATAAGACATAGCTATCATCCCCAGATCCTTTTTCGGCTGGCGCTTGCCACCGGCGGCAAACTGAGCCACGGCACCCAGCGGTGTCGATTTAGATGCCTGACCGCCGGTGTTGGAATAAACTTCTGTATCCAGGACCAGAACATTGACATTTTCACCGGAGGCGAGAACGTGATCCAGACCACCGTAACCGATATCATAGGCCCAACCGTCGCCACCGTGAATCCAGACCGACTTGACCACCAGATAATCAATATTCACCAGCAGCGGCTTGGCGGTTTCATGGGTACATTTCTCCAGGATCGCCCGCAATTTGGCAACCCGGTCGCGCTGCAGTTCAATCTCTTCCTGGGTATCCTGGGCACTGTCAAGAATCTTGCGCTTGAGATCAGCCGTTCCCTTACAGGCAGCACAGCCACAGGAGATGTTACTCTCAAGCAGTTCGCGCGCATATTCCGTACTTTTATCAACCGCCAGTCGCATGCCGTAGCCGAACTCGGCGTTATCTTCAAACAGCGAGTTGCTCCATGCTGGTCCAAGGCCATCCTTGCGGGTGGTCCAGGGGGTGGTCGGCAGGTTGCCACCATAGATCGAGGAACATCCTGTGGCATTGGCCACCAACATCCGATCACCAAACAACTGGGAGCAAAGCTTGACAAAGGGGGTCTCGCCGCAACCAGCGCAGGCGCCGGAGAATTCAAACATGGGCGGCAGCAGTTGACTCCCTTTGAGGGTGCTGCGATTGACCAGAGCAGGATCGGTCTCCGGCAACGCCAGGAAAAATTTGAAGTTGGCAGCTTCCGATACCCGCAGTGGAGCCTGGAAGGTCATGTTGATCGCCTTGTGCTTTTCATCTTCCTTACTCTTGACCGGGCAGTTGTAAACACAGGCGCCACAGCCGGTACAATCCTCCGGAGCAACCTGAAGCGTATAGCGCTTGCCTTCCATGTCCTTGCCTTTGGGAGTGACCGACTTGAACGTTGCGGGCGCATCGGCAAGAACACTTTCGTCGTAAATCTTCATACGAATAGCCGCATGGGGACAAATAAAAGAGCAGATGCCACACTGAATACAGAGGCTCTCATCCCAGACCGGAATATTGACGGCAATATTCCGCTTCTCAATAGCGGCGGTACCGGTGGGGAAAGTCCCGTCATCCGGCATAGCTGACAGGGGCAGCTCGTGGCCGACGCCGTCGATAATTGGCCCGAGGGTGGTTTTCACTATGTCAGAGTAGTCGCCCCATTGACCAATGTGCATCTTAATAGAACTTTCAGCAGTAGCCGGCACCTGAACTTCAAAAATATGTTCGAGTGCGGCATCAACGCCGCGTTTGTTCATCGCCACAACTTTTTCACCGGCCTTACCGTAAGTCTTGTCAATAGCAGCCTTGATCTGACTGATCGCCTGATTGACCGGAATGATCTCGGATATCTTGAAGAAGGCGGTTTGCATAATCACGTTGATTCGGGCACCGAGGCCGATCTCTTCACCCAGATGAATGCCGTCGATGACATAAAATTTCAGTTTCTTGTCGATAATCCGCTGTTGTACCAGTTGCGGCAAATTGTTCCAGATTTCATCCTTGCCGAAAGGCGCATTGAGCAGGAAGGTTGCCCCCTGCTTGGCACTCTTGAGCATGTCGTACTTCTCCAGGAAGGAAAAGTTGTGACAAGCAATAAAGTCTGCCTGGGAGATCAGATAAGTGCTCTTGATTTCGTTTTTGCCGAAACGCAAGTGTGAGGTGGTCAGGCTGCCGGCTTTTTTGGAATCGTAAACAAAATAAGCCTGAACCTTATTGTCGGTACATTCACCGATGATTTTGATCGAGTTTTTGTTGGCGCCAACCGTGCCGTCTGATCCCAGACCAAAGAACATGGCCGCATAACCATCAAAAGGTACGAGGAAGTCCTTGTCAAAATCAAGACTGCTGCCAAGCACGTCATCTTTAAAGCCAACGATGAAATGGTTCTTCGGTTTGTCAGCAAGTAAATTGTCAAGAACCGCCTTGCACATACCGGCATTAAATTCAAAAGAACCCAACCCATAACGGCCACCAACAATCGGTGGGTAACCGGAGAAGCTGGTCATCTTTTCTACCATGCCTTCGCCGATGGCCGTCCGAACCGCCTGATACAGCGGCTCGCCAATGGAACCCGGCTCTTTGGTGCGATCAAGTACGGCAATCTTCTTGGTGGTCGCCGGAATCGCTTTACAGAAATCCTCAATCGGGAACGGCAGGAACAGTCGGATCTTGATCAGACCGACCTTTTCCCCTTTAGAGACCAGGTAATTGATGGTTTCTTCCATCGCCTCACAGCCGGAACCCATCATCACCACGATCCGCTCGGCATCGGGCGACCCGACATAATCAACCAGATTGTACTGACGGCCGGTCAAGGCAGCAAACTTATCCATCTGGGCCTTGAGGATGGCGGGAACTTTTTCGTAATAGGGATTGACGGTCTCACGTCCCTGGAAATAAACATCCGGGTTCTGTGCGGTTCCGCGCAATTTCGGATGCTCCGGTGACAGAGCACGCTGACGATGAGCCGTGACAAGATCGTCGTTAATCATGTGGCGCATGTCATTCAGCGTCAGCTCTTCGATTTTTTGTACTTCGTGAGAGGTACGGAAGCCATCAAAGAAATGCAGGAAAGGCACCCGTGACTCAAGGGTCGCTGCCTGGGAGATCAGGGCAAAATCCATGACTTCCTGAGGGTTATTGGAACAGAACTGAACCCAACCAGTGGAACGACAAGCCATCACATCGGAGTGATCGCCAAAAATCGACAACGCCTGGGCGGCAATAGCGCGCGCCGACACGTGAAAGACGGTCGGGGTCAATTCACCGGCAATCTTGAACATGTTGGGAATCATCAACAGCAGTCCCTGGGAGGCAGTAAAGGTCGTCGTCAACGCACCGGCCTGCAACGCACCATGGACAGCACCCGCGGCACCGCCTTCTGACTGCAGCTCAACCACCTTGGGAACGGAGCCCCAGATGTTCTTCTCACCGACCGCACTTTTGGCGTCGGAGATCTCACCCATGACCGATGACGGGGTAATGGGGTAGATGGCAATCACCTCATTGGTCGCATGAGCAACATGCGCCGCTGCGGCATTACCGTCGATATTGACCATTTTCCGAGACATGCATACCTCCTGTGTAAGTTAGGTAAATGGTGTTCTTTTCAATTAAAAGAACAAAGGGACGTCACTGATGACACAAATCAAGCTGGTTCATAATGTGCGACGACCGGAGACCGCATGCTGCACCGTACCGGCATCGATATATTCCAAACCACTGCCCGAAGGAATACCATGGGCCAGACGGCTGGCCGGCACCCCACGTTGCTGACACAGGCGTGCCAGATACAGGGCGGTTGCCTCACCCTCAACACTAAAGTTGGTGGCAATAATCACCTCGTCGAAGGGCTCCACTGCGAGGCGTTGTTCAAGCTGGGGAATCTTCAAATCCTCCGGGTCAATCCCGTCCAGCGGCGACAAGACCCCGTGCAGCACATGATACAGGCCAGGATACGAATGGCTGCGTTCAATCGCCAGCAGATCCTGAGGCTGTTCAACCACACACAGCAGGCGCTGATCACGTTGCTCCGCTGCGCAGATCCCGCACAAACGATCTTCTGCAACATGAAAGCATTTTTCACACAAGCGAACGTTGCGTTTCATCTCCAGCAGAGCATCAGCTAATGCTGCGACTTCAGACTCCGATGTGCGCAACAGATGAAAAGCCAAACGTGTCGCTGTCTTGCCACCGATTCCCGGCAACTTCCCCAGTTCAGCTTCTAAACGAGCGAATGACGGGAGGGAGCCTAGCATAGTTTTATCTCCGAAATCTAACGCTTTGTGCTTTTCATAACGTCGTTTTCAGGGACGCTAAAAAACGACAATGAGACCAAAAAGATTGGTGGCGCATTGGTCTGACCAAAAAGAACTCTACCACGCAAAAAGGGATCAACTCAATCTTTTTTTATTGAGGCTAAAACATCCCGGGGATATTCATCCCTCCGGTAATCTTGCTCATCTCCTCCTGTACCATCTCCTGACTCTTCTTCATCCCCTCATTAACCGCCGCGATCACCAGGTCCTCGAGCATTTCAACATCCTCAGGATCAACCACCGCTTTTTCAATTTTCAGCTCGAGCAACTGCTGCTTGCCATTAACCCGCGCAGTCACCATGCCTCCACCGGCGGTCGCTTCAACCTCTTTGGTGGCCAGCTCTTCCTGCATCCGGGCCATTTTTGCCTGCATCTGCTGAGCCTGCTTCATGATGTTACCAAGTCCCTTAGCCATAACAATCTCCTTATGAATAATGAGTAAATTAGACAAAACCCTTATCGATGGGTGTCACCTTCTCAACCGTGCCGCCAAAGATCTCCAGCGCCGATTTCACCAGTGGATGTTCGAGGGCGTTCTCGCGCAGCTTGCGTTGGCGATCCGTCTCCTGACGCTCACGTTCCTCATGCAGTGATGGGGGCTGGGCTTCTCCATGAGCTCCCTTGATCATCTCGATTGTTACCGGCACAGAAAAATATTCCGCCGCCAACCCCTGCAGATTCTGCTGCATCTCACTATCGGCCAGCCCAAAAAACTTGGCCGGCATGGCGATGCGCAACAGTGGCAATTCCAGGGTCAACAGGCTGGCCTGTTCCAACAACGATGAGATGCGCGGGCGCTGCCGATTTCTAACAAAGGCTACCAGTCCTGCCCAGCTCCCTGCGGATTGCTCCTCAGCCGGCTGAGCATCAGGCTTTTTTTCCTCCGGCTCCTCCGGTAGCGGCGGTGGCTCGGGAGGAAGATCAGCACCGTGGCTCGTGCTCACAGCAGCAGGCGCCGCGCCGTGACCCTCGCTGACCACTGGTGGGGCAACCGCTGCGGGGGCAGAATAATCAACCCGCGCCAGCAATTTTTTCTCCAGACGTTCCAGGCGCTGGATCAAGGTCGCGACATCAATTCCGGTGGGCAGCGTTGCCAGCTTGACCAACGCCACTTCCATGGTCAGCCGGGAGAAAGAGGACGTCGCCAACTCGGCTTCAGTCTTAAGCAAAAACGCCAGTATCCGCTGAAATTCATCGAGGGGGCGGGGCTCGGCCAGGCGCCGCAACTCGGCCAGTTCCCCTTCACTGACATCGAGCAGTTCACCCGGCTGGGCGATCACTTTGAGAATCACCAGACCGCGTACCAGCGCCACCAGCTGGTGACAGAACTGACGGAACGAGTGGCCCAGATCATCGATCTGCGCCACCAGCCTCAACAGTTTGGGGGGATCGCGTTCGACAATGGCGGCCAGGGTATCGAGCAACAGCTGGCTGCTGACCTGGCCGAGAATCTGCTGCACCGGCTCGTCCGCCACCTCATTGCCACAGCAGGCAATCACCTGATCAAAAGCCGACAGGGCATCGCGCATACTGCCGCCACCGTGACGGGCAATAGCGGCCAGACCGATGTCACTAATGGTGATTTCCTCTTCGCCGGCGATGTAGCGCAAGCGTGCCTGTACCGCCGCGATGCCGATTTTCCTGAAATCAAACCGCTGGCAGCGTGACAGAATGGTGACGGGAATTTTATGAGGTTCGGTGGTGGCAAAAATAAACTTGACGTGGGCAGGTGGTTCTTCGAGGGTCTTCAACAAGGCATTAAATGCACTGTTGGAGAGCATATGCACTTCATCGATAATAATAATCTTATAGCGACCCTGGGACGGCAGGTAGCGCACCGCATCGCGCAGCTCGCGGATATCATCGACGCCATTGTGGGAGGCGCCATCGATTTCGAGGACATCAATCCCTTGTCCGGAGGTGATTTCAACACAGGACGAACAGGTGCCGCACGGGGTGGTGGTTACTCCCTGTTGACAATTCAGGGCCTTGGCGAAGATCCGCGCTGCCGAGGTTTTACCAACCCCGCGCGCACCGGTAAAGAGGAAGGCGTGATGCACCCGATCGGTGGTGATGGCGTTTTTCAGGGTTTGGCTGACGTGCTCCTGCCCGACCAGATCGTCGAACAGCTGTGGACGCCACTTGCGCGCCAGAACCAGGTACGACATGAAATACCCTATTTCAGAGGAAGGAGAAAAAAATTGCCGATACAAGAGACAGCCGGGCACCCCCGCGGCACACATTCAAACCGCTACCGCTGCTCCCTTCCGGGCCTGACGGGGTTTACGGCCGCCTGTTGCGCAGGACCCGGCTGTCACTTCTACCGGCAACACATCCAAACTCGTATCGATAATGTCAAACAACAAAACGCAGCAGATGAGGATTTTTCAGCCGTTTGAAATCTGGCGGAGAGGGGGGGATTCGAACCCCCGGTAGCTTTCACTACACCCGCTTTCCAGGCGAGCACCATCGGCCTCTCGGTCACCTCTCCGCGAAACAGGGAAGATACACCAACCAAATTGAGCCTGTAAAGTTATTTTTCAATCCCCCTCTTCGACCCCGAAGCGGCCATTGACCCGGTACAAAAAGGCGAGAATCTCAGCCACCGCCTGAAACAACTCAGGCGGAATATCCTCCCCCACCGGCACCCGGCCCAGCACCTCCAGCAGATCGGGATCTTCAACAATATCGACCCCGGCTGCCCTGGCAGCGGCAACAATGCGTTGGGCAAAGTCCCCCTGCCCGGCCGCCACCACCCTGGGAGCGGCGAGGGGTTTCTGGTCGTACTGCAGGGCAACAGCCCGCAGTGGTTGCGTGTTTCTGGTCATCAGGCCCTCGTATCGAGCAAGGTGGTCTGGTGTGGCAATAGCGCTTGCTGCAGTTGGTTCAGTGGGTGGCGGACATCAGCACTATAGTGAATCTGCCTGAGCTTCATCTGGGTCAGGGCACCGGTGAGTTCTTCTTCGCACCCCTTGAGGTAGTCCATCTTGTGGCGATCCTCACACGCCAGACGCACCACCAACCCCTGGTCGGGCAGCACGGTCAGATCAACCCGCATACTACCAAGGCTGGAGAGACGTAACGACAGAGAAATCTGTACTTCCTTCTGTTGATGTTGGGAAGAATGTTCTTGCTCTTCGGTCTCGCGGCGGCCGGCAACCAGGTACCCATCACTCAAACCCACCAGCGGCAAAGGGAGAAATTGTAATTGCGACTCACTCAAGCGGGCTTTACACAGCTGAAATAACTCAATGCGTTGGAGCGGCTCACGCAGATCCTCACCACTTTTCTGCTGCAGGGTCAACAAGGTCTGCTTGAGGTTCGCCAGCGCCTGTTTTTGTTTGCCCAGCAGCAGCTCGCGCTCAAGGTGCAGACCGAAAAACTGGGACAACAGCCCCAACGCCTCACCCTGGGCCGGAACCGGGGGGGCTGCCGTTAGTTGCTGCAACTGGATCGCCACCAATTGCAGCCCCTGCTGTAACAGGGGCGCAACCCCTTCGCGGGTCAGCAGTTGATGGATCTGGGTAGTCAGTCCGTCAATTTTCCCGAGCAGATCAGGCGTCAGGGGGGCATTCAGCGCCGGGGTCAGGCGTGGGGCATCGCTACCGACCCCCAGCAGGGTTTTGAGTTCCTGCAATAAGGGTTGCAACGCCCGATAAACATCCTGCTGTGGCGGCGGGAGTGACAGGGGCATAGGGGAATTGGGCGCAACCAGCTGGGCAGTGGAGGTTTGGGGAGCAGAGGGCACCAGGGTTGGCGCTACTAGTGTTGTCCCCGTTGGTTGCTTGAGTTGTTCCAGTAGTTTTGTTGCCTGCTCGGCAATCTGTTCGGTTACTCCCGGATGGTGACGGAGCAATTGGAGTGCCTGCGTCCATTCCGGGGTCCGCAGTGCCGGCAGGGAGCGGATGTCAGCATATTGACGCAACTGGACAAAAACCTCGGTGGTGGCTCTCTGCCAATCTTTTGACATCCTCTCGCCGCCCAGCTCGACCAAAGGCACCAATTGTGCCTGCAAGCGCCCCAACAGCTGAACCAGTAGTCGTGACTGTTCTGTGGTGGCCACCAGCGCGGCAGAGTTTGGTGCCGGCAGAGCGACAGGGCCAGGTGGCGCAGCAGCAGATTGTAGCGCTGCAGGACGACCAAAAAATTCACCGTCCTGCCGCAACCCACGCAGTTGCGCGACCAACTGATCGACTCGCTCTTGCAACGGAGCAACAGCTCCCGGTGCGGGGCCGAGCAACTGGCGCAGCTGATGGATCAGGGTCTGTTCTGCCGGCCGTAAGTGCTGGAACGTTGCCGGGTGCTGCAAGCGCGCCAGCAGACCGGACCAGTCAAACGGCTGCGATAAGACCGGCAAGCGCACCGCTAACTGCTCCTGCAGACGATTAGTCACTACCAGCGCCTCCAGCCGCGGTGCGGTCTGGACAATGCGTAAATCCAGCACCTGACCGGGCTGCAACGGGCGGGCACCTACCGGACGGAAGCGCTCCTTGCCAATTTCAAGCAGCACCTCATCCCGCGCCTCGGTCGCAACGACCAGAGCACGCACCAGCTGTTCCGGGCGCAAACCGGCGGCAACACCAGAGGCCGTACTGACGGTTGGCAGCGCAGGAAACAGAAACAGATTAGCTGGAGAAGGGATCGAGGTGATGACCATCCGGTTATTATCGGTCTTTTACCCTCAGCATCAAAGGAAAAATCGCTGTTTAGCCATCAAGGCACAAAGTCCACCGAGAAAAACAATAAAAACTGATCTCAGGCTCGCTCTTCTTGGTGCTCTTTGAGTCTTGGCGGCTAAAGATTGAACAAAGACCCGAATCGACTTGTCAAATCAGTGACATTGACCCTGTCGAGGTGTTCCAACGTCAACAGACCGTCAAAAAAACATCAAGCGCCGACAGAACATCCCGAAATAACAGCATAATAAAAACTGGCATAAGGTTCGCATAAGGATGAAAAAAGCTAAAGACTTTTTCAGCACTACCCGAAAAGCCTGACATACACTGATATTGATATTGTAATGAACGCATCGAATAAAGGCCGCCCTATGAAGAACGCAACTGCCCTGGTCATGGCTCACGACACGAATCAGCAAACGCAAATCGTCAAGCAGCTGACAGCAACCGGCCTGTTCAGCAAGATCACCCCCATTGCTACCATTGCCGATCTGTTTCGGCGCCTGAAAAGCGCGCCGGCCGATATGATCTGCTGGACGGTTAATCGCTTGCACCCGGAAAATAGTTGGATCAACCGGCTGCAGGCCCAAAAAAAGTGGCATGATCTGCCGCTGATTGCCTTCGCTGACGACCAGCAGAGCGTACTTACCGGCTTTGAACTCGGCGCCAGCGACGCCGTGCAACTGCAGATCGATCAGCAGGAACTCAGTGCCCGCATCAAGCGCCACCTGCAGCGCTGGGAACGGCTGCGCGAACTGCACGATGCCCAGGAAGAACTGCAGCGCATGGCTCTGACCGATCCCTTGACCCGGATTGGCAACCGCGCCACCTTTGATTTGAGCATGACCCAGGCCATGGCCCGCAGTCGCCGCACGCAAAGCCCCTATTCGCTGCTGCTCATCGATCTGGATCACTTCAAGCAAGTGAACGACATCCACGGCCATCAGGCCGGCGACCATATCCTCCAGCAGGTCGCAGCTGCGATTAAAAAATCATCGCGCGATGCCGATATCTGCTGTCGCTATGGCGGCGAAGAGTTTGCCGTGATTCTACCCGACACCGCCGCGCGCGAAGCCGAGATCCTCGCCCGACGCATCCATCGTACTATTGCCGGTATGTCACGCCAACTGCCGCAAGAGCACCAGCCGGTGACGGTCAGTATCGGCATCGGCAGCTCGTCCGACATGAATCGCGGCAAGGTTGAGCTGATGATTGAACAGGCCGACCAGGCCCTCTACCGCGCCAAGCGTAACGGGCGCAACCGCACGGAAATCTGGCACGGCACGGAATCACTGCCTGCTGATGTGACAGGGGATTTTTGTTCGCGGTTTAACTCAGGCAATCTGGTGGGAAACGTGACCGGCAACCTGGCAATGGCAGGACGGATTTAGTTTAACGCTGTACTCTGTTGATAGTGGTTGCTATACTTGGCAAACGCTAAGTAACGTATGGGAATCACTCACATCATATTAAGCGGCGCAGCTATGAAAACCAATCCAGAGATGGAACAACAACTCATCAGCATTCTCCGGCAATACGGGGCCACACAAGTGGGGATTTTTGGATCCTACGCCCGGAACGAAGCCACACCTGCCAGCGATCTTGATCTGTTGGTGAATTTTTCAGAAAGAAAAAGCCTGATGACCCTGGCACGCATCCGCCGCGAACTAACAGAAGCTTTGGGTCTTGAGGTGGATTTGCTGACAGAGGCAGCTATCAGCCCCTATCTGATTGACAGCATCAAGTCCCAGCAACGGATTATCTACCAATGAGCCGGGACGATCACGCCTATCTGTTACATATTATTGATGCCATTAACCAGATTGAGACCTACCTGGCTGGCATTGCTTATGATGATTTTCTTACATCACGCATGCATCAGGATGCAGTTATCCGTCAATTAGAAATTTTAGGTGAGGCTACCAAAAATATCTCCATGGACACCCGGGACCGGAACCCAGACATCCCCTGGAAGGATATGGCCGGAATGCGAGACATCCTTATCCATCAATATTTCGGGGTTGATATGGGATCTGTCTGGGACTCAGCAAACACGGACATACCCACCATCAAACCGCTGCTGAAAGAACTGGTACAAACTTACTGACTGGCGCCGGCCAGACGGGCCCAGAACTGTACTCTCTATATTCTGGAAGTTACAAACTATCCAGCACCTGAACTTTGAGGCGCAGTTGGCGACGTTGTTCGGCCAGACAAAAGGCAACAATCTCATCGCGGTCATCATGTTCAATGGCAATAAACTTCAGTGCCAGGGAATGGTCACGGCCAAGGAGATAACTTCCGACCACTTCACCAACACACTCAATCACCGGCTTATCGACATGGAGCAGAATGTTCATTCCGATCCGCTCGCCGCGCTCGACTTTTTCAGCAACCGGAAAACGGACTCCGCCACCACTGATATTAGCCATGCTCTGCACCGTGTTGAGGGCAGCATCCTCATCCTCCACCCGCCACCAGCTGATTACCAGCTCGGCATCGACCCGGAAATACTCACGCTTCTGCAGATAGGAAAAAGACTCCACCAGCTCCAGCACCAGCTTGTCAGCGGCCGGTTGATGATCAATACGGGCCTGGATCGATTTGATGGCACCGGCAACGTCAAAGGCGAGGCGGCATAACACGGTGGGGTCAAGGGCCTGTTCCTTGAGCTGCCCTTTTAAAAAAATGACTTCAAATTGTGGCGCGTTGGTCACCCGCGCCACGGCATCGAGTTGAGCGACAGCACCCCCCTCAATGGGCAGGGTAATTTTTACCACACGGTAATCGTCAAGATGGTCAAGAATCGACATGCGATCGCACTATTCCTGTAAAGGGGGGCCAATCACCTTGACCTTGAGACGCAACTGCTTACGCTGTTCAGCGAGGCAAAAGGAGACAATAGCGTCCTGATCCTCTTCTTCCAACCCGATAAATTTAAAGGCCGCCGTCGGCCCATCTCCGTTGTCGTAATACGCTACGACTTCACCGACACATGCGATCACTGCCGCCGGCTCATCAATGACGATTTCAAAGCCAACGCGCGCCCCCTCGAGCAATTTCTGCGTCACCGGCAGGCGAATACCGCCTCCGCTGATATTCACCGAAGAGGCCACCGAACTGGCCACCGGATTGGCCTCATCGATCACCCAATAGCTCACCGACAGATCGGCATCAATCCGGAAGTACTCACGCTTCTGCTTATGAACAAAGCTCTCAACCTGCTCCAGCAGCAACCGCTCAGGTGTCGGCTGATCAACAATCCGCGCAGTAATCGACTGATGTTCACCGGCGACATCAAGCCTGATCAGACAGGTTGTTTCCTTATCGAGGGCAAGTTGTTCCAGTTGATCGGGCAGAAAAGTGATTTCAAACTGCAGCCCAGAGGTTAACCGGGCGACCCCGTCCCGATGGACATGCTTTCCCCCCTCAAGGGGCAGAGTGGCCTTGACGACGCGGTAATCCCGGAGATGATCGAGTACAGACATGGCGTGGCACTTTTCTCTAAATTCAGAATTTAGAATATATAATATAGAAGTAAGAAAGAATACAGAATTCAGGAGTCAGGAGCCAACAAAAAATCCAGTTAGTTCAATCTCTCAACAAGAATAACTACTGGATTTTCGGTGTTCATCACGCGGCTATCAGGTTTCCGACGACATTACCCGACCCCTCGTGCGGCGACGGGGAGTTTGCTGACAGGCCGATGATAACCGGCAACGGCAGTACGGCCGCTCTTGATTTGCGCCAACTCGCTGGCAATGACCGCCATGATCCCACGAATTCTTGGCAATAGCAAATGATTCAACTCAGCAATCTGCTCCAGCAGTTCGTTGCGCTCGATAAACAGGGGGTGCTGCTGCCAGTATTCACTATCAGCAGCATACAGCTCAAACACGCGCTCATCGTTGACCCCGGCAGCGTCCTGCAACTGCTGCAAGCGCTCAGTATAGGTCTGCAGGTCTTCCGGATCGGCCTTCTGCAACAAGCGTTCAAGATGGCGCGCGTGCGCTATGATCACCCGGTATTGCTCGATGGATTGTTTCAGTATCACTTCCATGTGGACATTCCTGTCATCCCCCAGCAGACGCTTAACCAGTTTAGTGTGCCCCTACATGGATACCACAAAACGTGGGCGGTTTTCATCATTGTCAGCAGGTGGCGGTGGCGTCGCCGCTACCGGATGACTGGCTTTGCGGTTAAGGTCAATGGCCTCGGCCCAGGTTTCGCGCAAATCGCTGAGGAGCACTTCCACGGTTTTCACCCCCCCCGCATCCTTCTCCAGATTCGCCCGCACCAGCTCGCGGTTCATAAAAGCGTACAGGGCATCGAGGTTTTCAGCAATCTCACCGCCGACCTCACGATTCAAGGTGTTGGAGAACTCCGTGACAATCGCCATGGCGCGACTGATTTTATCCGCCTGGGTGCGCAGATCCTTGGCCGCCATGGCCACTTGCGCCTCACGGCAAAAACGGATGGCCCCGTCGTAGAGCATCATCAGGATCTGCTCAGGAGAGGCGTTGAGAATCTGGGCGTTCTTGTAGAGGTTCATCTGATTGGCGTAAGCATTCATCGTCTTCTCCCGGTCATCATATTGTTCATCAGATCCATTTGTTGGGTAATAAAGTTGCTTTGCGAGTTCATACTGCTCACCAGCAGCTCCATGGCGCCAAAGCGCGCCCGTAAACTCTCTTCTTTTTTATCCATCAACATTTCCATGCGCGCAATATCCCCATCGATGCGCCGCACCGTGGTATCGTAACGGCTCTGATTAGCGGCATAAATACCGTCGCGGGCGCCGGTCAATTTAAGCAGGGCAAAGTTAAACTTTTTCATCACCCCGTCAACGTTATTGTCCCCAGCGAGCAAGGCCGTGAAGGCCGAAAAATTATTCTCCAGTTGCTCATCAAGCCTGCTGTTGTTCAAATTCAGGGTGCCATCGCGGTTGGTGGCCATTCCCAGTTGCGACAACGCCTGCAGTGGGCCGCCACTATTCACCGGGCTGCCCAGAAGGGCCTGCAACTGACGCTTGACGGCATTGACCGTCGCGTCCCCCCGCAGCACATCGCTCAAATTTTCCGGTGGCTTCTCATCGCCTTCAGCGCTGGCGCTTTCAGGAGCAGCAAAACGCTCATAGCCCGCCGCGATCCACTTCATCACCCCGTTGTAAGCATCAACAAAATTGGTGATCTTTTCTTTCAAGGCCGAGGTGTCGGCAGTCACCGCCATCACATTGCTCTGAAACTGGGGCGGATCAGCCCACTGATGCGCCGGCACCCCCTCTTCCGGTGTGCCATTGGCAAGCTGGTCACTGACCTGATGAAGATTGATGGTCACGCCGCTGACAACACCGCTCAAGGTATTACTATCGCTCACCACCTTGATGCCGTCCACATAAGCCACCGCCTGCTGAGCAGAGCGCACCTGATCGAGGGAAAAATCGATGGCCTGCCCGTCACCATCCTGCAGAGCAAACACCGGGTCAAAATTAACGCCGGCGTTATCCCCGGTCAGCACCATGCGGTAGGGCGACTCACCACTGCCATCGTTGATGATGCCAGCACGCACGCCGCTATCGCCGGCCTGCTTATTGATGGCATCGACCAGCCCACTTAAAGAATTGTTACTGTCATCGATGGTGATGACCGTATCCCCCAGGGTCAGGGTACCGGTACCGAAGATCTTATCTGTGGTTGAAGCCACCCCGGCGCTGACGCTTTTTTGCACCTGGGCGAGCTGGGCCACCGCGACATCATAACTGCCGGTCTGGGCGCCGTTGCTGGTGGCGGTAAAGGGCGCATTGGCGGGTACCTCGACCTTGCTGGTACGCACATCACTGGTGAGATTGAGATTCGCCACCGCCCCACGCAGCCCATCGAGCAGATCACGCAGCTGGGCGTAGGCCTTCAGCCGTGTGGCCTCGTACTCTTTTTGCGCTTCAAGGCGCTCCAGTGGGCGGCGCTCAAGGCGCATCAACCCGGCAACGATATCCTCGGTGGGTAACCCCGTCGCCAGACCGCCAAAGGATATTTCTGCCATAATGAACTCCTTGGGTTTCCCCGGTAAAAACTTGCTTCAGGATACCTATCGGCCACAGCAAAGGGAAACTTTAGCAAAAGAGGAGGGGGAAGGCGCGATTTTTTCAACCTTGCCCCTGTCTGCCATCGGGGCTATGATGCCCTTCCATACCAACACACAGCGGAGACGTACATGGAGGCGGGAAACATGACCAGCTCAGAAAAAACCTGTCTGGAACAATTGCTGAAAAACCAACTCACTGAATTCGATCAACGGTTTGAAAGACATATCAAGGCCATCAGTGAAAGCTTCGATCTAAAGATCGGCCTGATTGCCGAAGGACAAGAAAATCTGCGCCGGGAAATGAGTGATTTCAAGGTAAATATCCAGCAGGATATCTCGCTGCTCGACTTCAAAATCGAGACGGTCAACCAACATCTAGGCAAAAAAATCGACACCGTTGAAACCAACCTGAACCAGAAAATCGACACCGTTGAAACCAACTTGAGCCAGAGAATCGACACCGTTGAAACCAACTTGAGCCAGAGAATCGACACCGTTGAAACCAACTTGAGCCAGAGAATCGACACCGTTGAAGTCAACCTGAACCAGAGAATCGACACCGTTGAAACCAACCTGAACCAGAAAATCGACGGCGTTGAAGCCAACCTGACCGAGCACATCCAGAGTGTCGCCGTTGATCTCAAAGCCCACCGCACTGATACCGAAGCCCATGGCGGGATCTATCGCGTCAAGGAGGGGTAGTCTCAGGTCGGTTCGTAAACCGCCCCATCTACATAATCAACCGGGCGGTCGCGGACAAATTAGTCCACATATCAAGCATACCCCGCCTCACATTGACTTTTGAGCGCAAGAACAAAAACTGTATCTATTTCAGCGACATAACGATATAGCGCAACATAACCACGGCTACGGCGGCCAATGACAAGTTCGCGCATGTCTGTTGCGGCTGGTCGCCCAATCAGCGGACTGTGCTCCAGCAGGGACATGGCCGCCATAATACTTTGTAACTGTTCGTTGACGGAATGCGCTGCGTGGGAGGTGAGGTGATGAACGATACGGTCCAGATCATCAGCGACCTGGGGCGCCAGTTCAATCTGCGGCACGATCAGCTGCCCAATTTTCGTGGCGCCGGCGTAGCGGTTGCCACACCGGACAGACGCGACTCAAGACAGTCTTTCATCGCCTCCCAAGGGATGGTTTCGCCGTTGGCAACAATCGCAGCATAGCGTTCATCGGCAAGCTGCTCAAAAGCAGCACGCCGCTCTTCTTGTTCAGCCTTTTCTACAACAGCTTTAAGAATCAGGGCATGAGGGGTCGTCCCAGTTCTTTTTGCGGCATTGGTGATGCGCTGTTTGAGGGCTTCCGGCATGCGAATGGTCGTGGTTGGCATCGATTCCTCCTTGCATTTCATGTTTCCATGACAATGTAGCACTTTTGCAGCACAACTACCAAATAAAAATGCCTTTATAAGCCTTACCATCAGACCTTGATAGACCTTCATCGCGGCATAGGCCTTTGAAGACTCAGGGCATGACGAATCACACCCAAGATAGATTTCACGATTGCATCAATAATCTGTTACAATGAAGAAAACTTTCAAAATAGAAAGGGTCGGTATGAGCGACATCGTTATTGATAAGGATGAGCTGCGCCGGATCATCAAGGATACCATTACCTCGGTCTTGGTTGACAACAAAGAGTTTCTGGAGGACACCATCTCCGAAGCCATTCTTGACCTGAATCTGGGGCTGGCCATTGAAGCGGGAGACACTGGAGAACATGTCTCTGAAAGCACTATCTGGGACAAGCTGGACAGCTGACATGCGGCTGATCTTCACAAAAAGCTTCAATAAAGATATCGATAAAATCCGGCATCTGTCGCAGGTTAAGAATGAGCTTAAGACCCTACTCATCACACTGCAAAACGCGACGTCTTTGACAGACGTGGATCATGTGCGCAAATTGCAGGGATACAGTAACTATTACAGGTTACGTTCGGGTGACTATCGCTTGGGAATCAAACTTGCTGAAGATCATATCGAGGTTATCCGTTTTCTGCACCGCAAAGATATCTACCGCCGGTTCCCCTGACCCCTCCCTTGATGACTACTCGGCCAGAGTATCTGTATTATCAATATCCTCAAGATTTTATGGTGTTAAAGCCTTTCCATCAGATTCTGATAGATTTTCATCGCGGCAAGGGCTTTTAAAGACTTTTTAGCCGCTATCACAATCTATGAACATCTATACAAGCAAAACTTTCAAGAATTTTATGGTTGCAAAACCCTACCATCAGATTCTGATAGATTTTCATCGCGGCTCATATTTTTCAAGGTTTTTATCGATCTTACCAAACACCAAAACCCCGACCGAACAGCTGTTCGCGGGGGTTGTTGCGTTTTTTGTGGTGGCTGCATGGCGGGGTAAAACCGGTGCAGGGGCGAAGTGTCAATCAGCGCCGCCCCGGCACCCTGAGATCCTTCTCACCGCAACACATGCGATTATCCTTCGGCATTAACCAGGTTACCGCGTAGATCGTTCATGCGCGTGGTCAGGTTCATTACTTCTTCCGCTGGAATCTGGCGGATCACCTCATCGGTTTGCCGATCAACAATCTTCACCACCATGCTGCCGCTGGGCTTGTCGTTTTCGAACCGCACGCTGTAAATGCCATCTTCGGTCAGGGCGTTGATCTGCTGCAGCAATTCTTCCGGCTGAACCTTCTGCTGCTTGTTGCCGCTGTCCTGGGGGGCATCCTGCTTCTGCTTGCGGGCCTCGTTGATCAGATCCGCGCCTTTGCTCAAGGATGACTGACCTGCTCCCTGGGTACTGGTACTAACTAAACTCTCAGCGTTCATAATGTCCTCCATAAGGCTTCCCGTCGGTAACGGGAAAAGCCGGGAACCGGTTATGAAGCCGATTCCCGGTGTGTGTTTTCCGTAGGGGCGTGATTTATCACGCCCTGTTAATCTTTGCCCCAATGCGGGCGCAATGAATTGCGCCCCTACGTTTGGGGTATTACCCTGGTAAGGGCACGGCGCGCCGTGCCCTTACGTCAGGTTATTAACCGAGCAGGCTCAGGGCCAACTGCGGTGCCTGGTTTGCTTGTGCCAGGATCGACACACCAGCTTGCTGCAGAATGTTCTGCTTGGTCATGTTAGAGGTTTCCATGGCGATGTCGGCATCGAGAATCCGGCTGCGGGCAGCGGAGAGGTTCTCGGAGACGTTCATCAGGTTGGAGATGGTGCTTTCAAAACGGTTCTGAACCGCACCAAGGTCACCACGCAGGCTGTCGATCTGCTGCAGGGCGGCATCAACGGAACCGATGGCCTCAACCGCACCTTCGCGGCTTGAGATATTCACATTGTCGATGGTGGTGGTGCCGTTACCGACTTCGCTCAGGCCGGCGTTTGCAAGGGCACCCACTTCGACTTCTTCAAGAACAATAGCTGAATTGCTGTTCAGAACCACATGACCGTTGAAGGCACTCTCTTCATGATCAACCCCTACCAACCCAGCATTTGCAGCAGCATCCGTTGCGCCATCCAGCTGGATCGTTTCGGTCAAGGAGAACGACGTATGGTCATCTTTAGTAATTTGTACTTGTCCATCGTCGTTGAGGGTTGCAGTGAGTCCTGTAATTTCTGCAGCGTTGATAGCACTAACAACGTCATCAGCTGTTACTGACAGCCCCGTTACAGAAGCGGCAACATCAATCTCGTTGTTATCCAGATTAATGGTATAGGTGCCAAGTGCAGTACCATCGCCGGCACTACTTGACAATGCATAAGCATCATCTTCGATACCAAGTACGGTTTCTTCCGCAGTGCTCAGGGTGAGGTCGCCATTTGCGTAGTTTGCGCTGAGTCCGTCGATTGAACTCAGAGCTGTCGCTAGCTCAGCACCTGTAGTCACCGCAGAGAAATCGATGTCAGAAAAATCGACAGCTACGCCATCAAGGGTGATGCCAAGTTGATCTACCAGGGCAGCTTCTTCATCACTAATGTTGATAGCCAGTGAATTGATAACACCGCCTGCTAAAGTGGCAGTCGTTTCCTGAGCAGCCACAGTTCCGTCCGCTTCTTCAGCCAAAGCAGCAGTTACCAGGGCAGCAGCCTCGGTGTCTCCGTTGAGAGCCGTTATAATATCGTCAAGGGTTGCATCGGCGGCAAAGGTGACTGTAATAGCGTCACCATCCTCATTAACCACCACGCTGGTACCCGCATCAGCGCCGTCAACTACCACTGAGTCCAAGGTAATTTCTGCGCCTTCTGTTGTTGCTGCCAGATCACCCTCGGCAGTGTCTCTGGTAAAGCTAAGTGCGGCACCAGTATTAGACCCAGCTGCCCAGCCAACCAGCTCGCCTTCAAAAGTCCCTTTTGTGTCAAAGGTGTCATAATTGCCATCAGCGAAGGCAGCAGCGACTTCTGCATCGCTCATAGCATCTGTCGCGGTCAGGGTCAAGCCGGCCACGGTCACAGACTCACCCTCTGCCAAGGCAGTAAACTCAAGGCTGGTTTCACCATCAGTCTTACTTGAGGTTACAGCTATTGCTGCACCTGCCGATGAAACCTCTATATCGCCTACGACGTCAACGCCGCGGTCGAAGGTAACGGTATCAGTAGAAGTAGCTGTGACAGTCCAACCCTCAAGACTACCGGTAAAACCAGCGTTAGCGTGTGCCGTTCCAGAAGCAAAGGATGCGGCGACTTCATCAGCAGTCACAGCATCTGTTGCCGTCAGGGTTAAGCCCGCAACCGTGATCGACTCGCCGTTAGCCAAGGCACCAAAGGTGACAACTGGGGCATCATTACTTAAGTGGTCGGCAGTAACGGTTGGTGCCGCACCAACAGAGTTGTACGTCAGGTCGTCGACATCACCAGTTGCGGCGGTGTAGGTAAATGTAGCTCTATCATTAGGAGTATCGCTAGCAGCAACAACCCAGCCTTCGGCCAACACACCGGTAAAACCAGCGTTAGCGTGTGCCGTTCCAGAAACAAAGGATGCGGCGACTTCATCAGCAGTCACAGCATCTGTTGCCGTCAGGGTCAAACCACCAACGGTGACTGACTCACCGGCGACTAATGCGTTAAAGGTGACTTCTAATTCTTCATTAGTATTGGTAGCTGTTGGTGCGGCGGGTGCTACCCCAGTGGAACTGAACTCAAGATCGTCAACATCGCCGATCTCATTAAAGGTAAAGGCTACCTGATTTACGATAGGATCATCATTTTCATCCGTAACGGCTGTGGCTGCCCAACCTGCGGCCAACTCACCGGCAAAACCAGCGTTAGCGTGTGCATCGCCAGAGATAAAGGATGTGGCGACTTCATCAGCAGTAACAGCACCTGTTGCCGTCAGGGTCAAGCCACCAACGGTGACCGAATCGCCCGCTACCATGTTTTGGAAGGTCAGGGTTGTTGATTCATAGATATCCTCAGTAGCGGTGTTAGCCACCAAATTTATTGCGATATCGTTACCGGCGTCACCTACGGCCACTGCGGTAATTTCAAGGGCGTCATTAATGGTAACACTGGCATTTACTTCTGCGCCGGAGACAACTTCGCCAGCTGTTCCCATTTCGGCAGCAGCAGCTTGCAGCTCGACAACGTTGAAATCAAACGCCTGTACGTTTTGCGCGGTAGCAACGTTGACGGTGTTGTCATTAGCAGCGGTTTGTGCGGCGGCGTTGATGACAGCGGCGACATCAGCTGCGCTGGCGGAAGCAGATTCGCCGACCAGCGTGCCATTGACACTGAAGGAACCGGCTTCGATAGCGCCCTGAATGTTGAGGCCTTCGGCGGTGCTACCGGCGGTGATATTGCGCCCGACGACACTTAAGTCTTCAGCCTTGGCGCCCTTGATATCAAAGCTGATGGTCTGGTCAGTACCTGCGTTGGCACCCACCTGGAAGGTAGCGATATTAGCTTCGCCTGCCATGCTGCCATCGAGCAGGTTCTTGCCGTTGAACTGGGTGGTGACGGCAATCCGGTCGAGCTCCTGAATCAGCTGGGAAACCTCAGCTTGCAGGGACTGACGGTCGGAGGCGGTGTTGGTATCGTTGGCGGACTGTACGGCCAGCTCGCGCATACGCTGGAGAATGTTGGTGCTCTCTTGCAGGGCGCCTTCAGCGGTTTGCGCCAGGGAGATACCGTCGTTGGCGTTACGGGCTGCCTGGTTGAGGCCGCGAATCTGGGCGGTCATGCGGTCGGAAATGGCGAGACCGGCGGCGTCGTCCTTGGCGGAGTTAATCCGCAGACCTGATGACAGGCGCTGCATCGAGTTGTTGAGGTTGGCTTGGGATGCACCGAGGTTACGCTGGGCATTGAGGGACGCTACGTTGGTGTTAATTGTTAAGGCCATGATATTCCTCCATGAGTGTGGTTTGGGCTTCCGTGCCCAAAGGGTGTTGGCGTTGCAGCAACATGCTGCTTGGCCGGTCTACTGTGCTGCGGTGTTGCAATGGACTCGCGCGGGGTGTTTCCGACATGGCCCGATATGGACCTGTTACCTTGCTGTTACCTTGCTTAGCTCACCTGCCTTTCTGCGGATGATTTCCCCGTGGTTGGCTCTTCGACCGGGCCTTAGAAAAACTTTAGGGAAAAAGTGAAATAATGTTGCTTTGGCTATTATGGGGGGAGCAACCGGGGCGAGGCATGCCTCGCCCCTACGGTGAAACCTTTAGAACCGGCGGTTCGCGCACCGCCGAGCGCCTTACTTTTTACAGCATCAAAAAGTAAGCAAAAACTGCTCCACTGGCGTGGGGCAACGTGAGGTAGGCGGTATGGCGCAGGGATCCGGCAGGCAGCGGCTGAACGGTGATGTTCAGCGAATTCATATTTTCAACCTGGTCGCCCTGAGCGCAAGCGCTGAGGGGCCAATGACGGCTGGCCGCTGCGACGATTTGGCTGAAAGTGGGTCACGCGCCTGCGTCATTCCCGCCGGTGCGGGAAAAGCAATGCAGTAACAATAACCGTCATCTTCCCCCGTTCCGAGCCCTTACCAGCGAACGTCCGCGCTGCACCCCCTGGCGAGCGCAGCGAGAGGGGGCGCCTGTTGCAGTTCGTGAAAAGCGGCAGCGCCCACCCATTTTCATCTGCCGTCATCAAATGCACCGCCTCCCGCACACCACAAGTCGCCCCACGCCAGTGGAAAGCTCTTTTTGCTGACTTTTTGGAGCGCTTGCCAAAAAGTCAGGCGGAGTGCGGGGCCGCGACCCCGCGACCTTGATGTTGGTGTTGACGTGGGATGATCGGGCGGGCCCCCTTCGGCAGGCTCAGGATAAAGGGCACAGCGCGCCGTGCCCCTACGGGAAAACCTCTATAACCGGCGGTTCGCGCACCGCCGAGCGCCTTACTTTTTACAGCATCAAAAAGTAAGCAAAAACTGCTCCACTGGCGTGGGGCAACGTGAGATAGACGGTTATGGCGCAGGGATCCGGCAGGCAGCGGCTGTACGGTGATGTTCAGCGAATTTATATTTTCAACCTGGTCGCCCTGCGCGCAAGCGCTGAGGGGCCAATGACGGCTGGCCGCTGCGGCTATTTGGCTGATAGTGGGTCACGAGTGTTCTGGATTCCCGCCGGCGCGGGAATAGCAATGCAGTAACAATAACCGTCATAACTACCGTTCCGAGCCCTTACCAGCGAACGTCCGCGCTGCACCCCCTGGCGAGCGCAGCGAGAGGGGGCGCCTGTTGCAGTTCGTGAAAAGCGGCAGCACCCACCCGCTTACGACTACCGACGAACATGGCTCCGCCCCCCGCACACCACAAGTCGCCCCACGCCAGTGGAAAGCTCTTTTGCATCCTTTTGGAGCGCTTGCCAAAAGGATGGCGGAGTGCGGGGCCGCGACCCCGCGACCTTGGTGTTGGTGTTGGTGTTGACGTGGGATGATCGGGCGGGCACCCTTCGGCAGGCTCAGGATAAAGGGCACAGCGCGCCGTTCCCCTACGGGAAAACCTCTATAACCGGCGGTTCGCGCACCGCCGAGCGCCTTACTTTTTACAGCATCAAAAAGTAAGCAAAAACTGCTCCACTGGCGTGGGGCAACGTGAGATAGACGGTTATGGCGCAGGGATCCGGCAGGCAGCGGCTGTACGGTGATGTTCAGCGAATTTATATTTTCAACCTGGTCGCCCTGCGCGCAAGCGCTGAGGGGCCAATGACGGCTGGCCGCTGCGGCTATTTGGCTGATAGTGGGTCACGAGTGTTCTGGATTCCCGCCGGCGCGGGAATAGCAATGCAGTAACAATAACCGTCATAACTACCGTTCCGAGCCCTTACCAGCGAACGTCCGCGCTGCACCCCCTGGCGAGCGCAGCGAGAGGGGGCGCCTGTTGCAGTTCGTGAAAAGCGGCAGCACCCACCCGCTTACGACTACCGACGAACATGGCTCCGCCCCCCGCACACCACAAGTCGCCCCACGCCAGTGGAAAGCTTTTTTGCATCCTTTTGGAGCGCTTGCCAAAAGGATGGCGGCGGGCGGGGCCGCGACCCCGCGGTGTTGGTGGTGGTGTTGACGTTGAATGATCGGGCGGTTCATGAATCGCCCCTACAAAAAACCTTCACAACCGGCGGTTCGCGCACCGCCGAGCGCCATCCTTTTGATAGGCGTCAAAAGGATGCAAAAACGCCTCCACTGGCGTGGGGCAACTTGAGATAGACGGTTATGGCGCGTTGATCTGGCAGGAAGGTGCAGTACGGTGATAGTCATCTGACCAACATGTTTAACCTGGCCGCCCTTCGCGCAAGCGCTGAGGGGCCTATGACGGCTGGCCGCTGCGGCGATTTTTCTGATGGTGGGTAACGACCCTTCTGGATTCCCGCCGGCGCGGGAATGACGCCGAAGTAAAAGTAACCGTCATCTTCCCCGGTTTAAGCATTTACCAGCGAACGTCCGCGCTGCACCCCCTGGCGAGCGCAGCGAGAGGGGGCGCTTTTTGCCTTCCGTGAAAAACGGCAGCACCCACCCGCTGTCATCTGCCGTCATCAAATGCCCCGCCCCCCGCACACCACAAGTCGCCCCACGCCAGTGGAAAGCTCTTTTTGCTGACTTTTTGGAGCGCTTGCCAAAAAGTCAGGCGGCGGGCGGGGCCGCGACCCCGCGACCTTGATGTTGGTGTTGACGTGGGATGATCGGGCGGGCACCCTTCGGCAAGCTCAGGATAAAGGGCACAGCGCGCCGTGCCCCTACGGGAAAACCTCTACAACCGGCGGTTCGCGCACCGCCGAGCGCCTTACTTTTTACAGCATCAAAAAGTAAGCAAAAACTGCTCCACTGGCGTGGGGCAACGTGAGGTAGGCGGTATGGCGCAGGGATCCGGCAGGCAGCGGCTGAACGGTGATGTTCAGCGAATTCATATTTTCAACCTGGTCGCCCTTCGCGCAAGCGCTGAGGGGCCAATGACGGATGGCCGCTGCGACGATTTGGCTGATAGTGGGTCACGAGTGTTCTGGATTCCCGCCGGCGCGGGAATAGCAATGCAGTAACAATAACCGTCATGACTACCGGACCGAGCCCTTACCAGCGAACGTACACGCTGCACCCCCTGGCGAGCGAAGCGAGAGGGGGCGCCTGTTGCCTTCCGTGAAAAACGGCAGCACCCACCCGCTGTCATCTGCCGTCATCAAATGCCCCGCCCCCCGCACACCACAAGTCGCCCCACGCCAGTGGAAAGCTCTTTTTGCTGACTTTTTGGAGCGCTTGCCAAAAAGTCAGGCGGAGTGCGGGGCCGCGACCCCGCGACCTTGATGTTGGTGTTGAATGATCGGGCGGGCCCCCTTCGGCAGGCTCAGGATAAAGGGCACAGCGCGCCGTGCCCCTACGGGGAACCGGGATGAGACACCGCCCCTTGTCGTCATATCCAAAAATTACTATTCCAGACAACATCGACATATTTATATTTGGTAACTTATATGTTACTATTAGTTATGATTAGGAGGGGGAATGAACATCCACGAGTATGTAACCAACGAAGGGATAAGCCCCTTCAAGGGCTGGTTTTCAGCACTCGATGCCAGAGCAGCGGCTAAAATAACCGTTGCCCTGACAAGGCTTGCGCGGGGCAACACGTCAAACGTGAAGTCCGTGAGTTCCGGAGTTTACGAGTACAAAATCGATTTTGGTCCTGGGTATCGCATCTACTTTGCTTATGATGGACCCCATTTGGTTATTCTTCTGGCTGGAGGCACAAAAAAACGCCAGCAGCAGGATGTCTCTACCGCCAAGGAACGCTGGAATGATTTTAAACAACGCAAAAAAGCGCAAAAAGGAGGGTAACATGCCCCTTTCTAGAGAATTCAAAGAAACCGTCATGGAACGAGCCAAGCAGGATAAAGCCTTTCGCGAAGAGCTTATTATCGAAGCCACCAATGCCCTGTTGGAAGGGGATATTGATACGGGAAAAAGCCTGATCAAAGATTATCTCAATGCGACCGGTTCTTTTCCCGTTGTTGCAGATCAATTACACAAGGACGAGAAGAGCATTCGCCGGATGCTCGGCTCTGGCGGCAACCCAACACTGCAAAACTTTGTTGGTATCCTCAAAGTGTGCAGTACAAGCGAGCAAATGCAGCTAAAAATCTGCCCCCATTAACTCCGCGGATGAGTCCACAATTGTTTCACGCCCTGCGACCGCCCTTCCGCAGGGCACGGTAAAGGGCACGGCCCGCCGTGCCCCTACGGGGGGAACCTTTATCACCGGCGGTTCGGGCATTGACCAGCGAAGGTACGCGCGGCATCCCCTGGCCCATCCCCTTTAGGGTGTAGCATGCCTCGCCCGATTTTCCTGTGCGGAAGGAGCCAATCCTCCTACGAACCCCTCCAGTTTCTTTTTATGACAGGCGACAAATTTTGATTGAGCACAACCACATTAAATGCTTTTTCTGCTGAGCCAGGACATTAACAACGATTGAAGTTCTGAAACAACGGCAATCAGTTCGTTTAATTCGCTCTCACTCGGAGTAAACGAACCATCGTAGAGCCCTGCGGCGCGCTGTTTGCGAAATTCTTCCAATAACCGAAGTTTTTCCCGTGGATAACCGATCGTCAATGGCAGAGTTTGTAACGCAATGACATGGTGGCCTCCGCGGGAATTTGGCCGCAGATGATGACTCCTGAGAGCAACCAGACCAATCTGTAACAACGCCTCATAGGCGATATCGAATCGTGTTTCAAGGCTGACTGTTTGATTCCGGGAGTCCGTCAATTTAGTTGCAATCTTTTCAAGCAACCGTTGTATTTCCGGTTTTCTTGAGGGTTCGTGCTCAAGCCCCCTGCCGATCAGATTTTCAAGTGTCATTGATTCCCCCCATCAGGATTTCCAGTGGTCCCGCGAGCACCGCTTGAAGAAAATTCTGCTCCTCGTGACGGAACTGCCGAAAATGTTCTGGACTATAGACGCGGACATTGATTTCCCTATCAAACTGAGACTCCAGATGACTGACTGCATCAAGAATCTGCGAGAGGCTGACCTGACCAACAATCAGAAGATCAACATCGCTGCGGGAATGGTCTCTATGTTTTGCAGTTGATCCGTAAATGGCTGCAAATTCGATATGATCTGCCAATGGCTCAAGAGCGCCTTTAATCTGCCTGGAAAGCCCACAGGTTTTGCGCACCAGGTTGAGCAGATCCGGGTAGATGGGGTGCGTGGTATTGGCTCGATAGGTTACGCGATTACCGTCCTGTTCACGGAGAATCAGATCCGCTGCTAGCAACTGTTTTAGTTCGTGCTGTAGAGCTCCGGGACTGATTCCTGTGTGGCGAGAAAGTTCTCGCACATAGAGGCTGGATACCGGCAAGTCAAATAACCGTGACAGTATGGCCTGACGGGTCTTGCCAAATAAAAGATTAGTTGCATTCACCATAGTGTACTAAATTAAAGAACGACTGTCCTGAAATCAAGTACAAAATGATCGATGTCGCCTCTACGGGCAAATCTATCCATTCTGGGGTGTTTTGCGGTAGGGGCGGGATTCATCACGCCCGCTTGTAATAGCAACATCTGGGCGCAATGAATTGCGCCCCTACATCATCACAACATTACCGTGGCCCGAAGAATCCTTCAGGGTCATGATAATATTCCATTAACACCAAGGAGAGTGGGCTATGAGAACCGAAGAAATTACCGAATTTTTGGCAACCCATAAAGATGAAATGGCGCAACGTTTCGGGGTGGTTAAAATCGGCCTGTTCGGCAGCTATGCCCGTGGTGAAGCCGATGACCACAGCGACATAGACATTGCCATCGAAATGGCCGCCGATCAAAAGAATTTGCACAACTTTCTAGCGCTTAAACGCCATCTGGAAGAAACCTTCGGCAAAAAAATAGACATTGGCGCCCCGGCAAGGGACAGGCGCACGCCGGACTCCCCCGCCAGTAACGGCTGAGGTGGATCCGCAGTGACAATTTGATAAAGTTCTTTTTCACTGAGCTGTTGGTAGTGGCCGCTGTCTGATGTTTCACGGTCAGGCGGCAGTAACCGAACGGCACCTGCGCATTCGCCGCCGAGATCAGCGAGCAAGCCGAAGACGTCACCCGTGCTCCGACCCAGACGACGGGCAACAGCAGAAAGAACATCGCCTTCCGGCAGAAGGTTCCCAAACCAGATCCGCGTTTGCTGATCGCTAAAGGAGCTTTCACGCAAGGGCAGGGAGAGAGACAGTGGATGACCTTGGGGATGGCCAAGCCATTTGCGGTCATAAGCAAAGCTCAGTTCTGCGCTTACTCGTCTTAGTGTTCCGACCAACCGGTCATTCAGATAGACCTGAAGATACTCCGGATTTGCCATGGGTTATTCCCGCACATCGTTGATTGAGCGGGGATGAACGGCAACAGTCAACCCTAAACCGCTTAACAACTGAAACACCTTACCGACTTCCGCAGTGGCTTTTCCCCGCTCAATTTCCCCGATTAACCTTGGTCCAACCCCGACAAGGGCGGAGAGTTCCTCCTGGGTAAGTCCCTGTTCCTTGCGTACCTGCCGGATCAGTTTGCCAAGCTGTGCAACGTCAGGAATCTTCCCGTACAGTGTGGCTGTGCTGTTCATGCGACCATACCCCCTTAAATTCTTCCTTTTCGGTAAGAATAGTCTGTCAGTACATGGAAAGCAAGGTTTTCTTACCGTTCAGGAATGGGACTGCTAGCGACCGTCCGTGCGACCCCGCGACCTTGATGTTGGTGTTGACGTTGAATGATCGGGCGGGATTCATCAATGCCATTGCCCGGATAATCCTTCAGGGTCATGATAATATTCCATTAACACCAAGGAGAGTGGGCTATGAGAACCGAAGAAATTACCGAATTTTTGGCAACCCATAAAGATGAAATGGCGCAACGTTTCGGGGTGGTTAAAATCGGCCTGTTCGGCAGCTATGCCCGTGGTGACGCCGATGACCACAGCGACATCGACATCGCTATTGAAATGGACACCCAACATATCGCCGATAGTTATTTTGGCGCGTTGCATTTCCTGGAAGATCATCTACAAAAAAAAATCGACCTCGGGCTCCTGTCTAATCTCCGTCCGGAGCTGAAAGAACGAATAACAAAGGAGATTATCTATGTCTGATCGAGACAGTCTCCTATATCTGAAGGATATTCTCGATTCAATTGAAGCGATTCAATCCTTTGTCAAGGACATCAGCTTTGAACGCTTTATTAACGACCGCAAAACACTCTCGGCGTCAATCCGCGAACTGGAAATTATCGGGGAGGCCGCCGGTCGTGTTTCTCCCCAAATTCAGCAACAATTTTCAGACATCCCCTGGCGCACCATGAAAGACTTTCGCAATGTCCTCGCCCATCACTATTTCGGCATCAATGCCAATCTAGCACGGTAAAGGGCACGGCGCGCCGTGCCCCTACGGGAAAACCTCTATAACCGGCGGTTCGCGCACCGCCGAGCGCCTTACTTTTTACAGCATCAAAAAGTAAGCAAAAACTGCTCCACTGGCGTGGGGCAACGTGAAATAGACGTTATGGCGCAGGGATCTGGCTGGCAGCTGCTGAATGGTGATGTTCAGCGAATTTCTATTTTCAACCTGGTCGCCCTGCGCGCAAGCGCTGAGGGGCCGATGACGGCTAGCCGCTGCGGCGATTTGGCTGATAGTGGGTCACGAGTCTTCTGGTTTCCCGCCGGTGCGGGAAAGCAGTAACAATAACCGTCATGACTACCGGACCGAGCCCTTACCAGCGAACGTACACGCTGCACCCCCTGGCGAGCGCAGCGAGAGGGGGCGCTTTTTGCCTTCCGTGAAAAACGGCAGCACCCACCCGCTGTCATCTGCCGTCATCAAATGCACCGCCTCCCGCACACCACAAGTCGCCCCACGCCAGTGGAAAGCTCTTTTTGCATCCTTTTGGAGCGCTTGCCAAAAGGATGGCGGAGTGCGGGGCCGCGACCCCGCGACCTTGATGTTGGTGTTGGTGTTGACGTGGGATGATCGGGCGGGCACCCTTCGGCAGGCTCAGGATAAAGGGCACAGCGCGCCGTGCCCCTACGGGAAAACCTCTATAACCGGCGGTTCGCGCACCGCCGAGCGCCTTACTTTTTACAGCATCAAAAAGTAAGCAAAAACTGCTCCACTGGCGTGGGGCAACTTGAGATAGACGGTTATGGCGCGTTGATCTGGCAGGAAGGTGCAGTACGGTGATAGTCATCTGACCAACATGTTTAACCTGGCCGCCCTTCGCGCAAGCGCTGAGGGGCCTATGACGGCTGGCCGCTGCGGCGATTTTTCTGATGGTGGGTAACGACCCTTCTGGATTCCCGCCGGCGCGGGAATGACGCCGAAGTAAAAGTAACCGTCATCTTCCCCGGTTTAAGCATTTACCAGCGAACGTACACGCGGCACCCCCTGGCGAGCGAAGCGAGAGGGGGCGCTTTTTGCCTTTCGTGAAAAAAGGTAGCGGCCACCCGCTTAAAACGGTCGGCGAAAATTAATCCGCTTCCCGCACACCACAAGTCGCCCCACGCCAGTGGCAAGCTCTTTTGCATCCTTTTGGAGCGCTTGCCAAAAGGATGGCGGAGTGCGGGGCCGCGACCCCGCGACCTTGATGTTGGTGTTGACGTGGGATGATCGGGCGGGCACCCTTCGGCAGGCCCAGAGACCACCCTTCGGCAGGGCACGGCGCGCCGTGCCCCTGATATGGGAACATCAATCAATGTTGGTGTGCTTTGCGGTAGGGGCGGGATTCATCACGCCCGCTTGTAATGGTGTCATTAAACCACCGAGGCGCAATGAATCCCGCCCCTACATCATCAAAAAAACACCATTGCCCCGATCAATCATCATCGCTATCATAGCAAGTCATTTCAACCAACACCGGAGGGAACCCATGACCAATGAAGACAAGGATCATCTTGATCAGTTGCTGAAAAACCAGACCATTGAACTCACCAGACATGTCACAGCGATCAGTGAAAACTTCGACCTGAAAATCGGCCTGATTGCCGATGGGCAGGTCATTTTGCGCAGGGAAATGCACGAAATCAGAGATGAGCTCAAACAAGACATAACCCACCTCGACTTCAAGATCGACACCGTCAATAACCATCTGAGCGGGAGAATCGATCAGCTTGACAGCAAAATCGACAGCGTCGAAGACAGCTTAAGCCAAAAAATTGACGCCATTGCTATTGACATCAAAGCCCACCGCGCCGATACCGAAGCCCACGGCGGGATCTATCGGGTCAAAGAATCATAATCAGTAACCGGCGCTTCTCACTGCATCCCCTGGCGAGCGCAGCGAGAGGGGGCGCTTTTTGCCTTCCGTGAAAAGTGGCAGCGGCCAACCGCTTAAAACGGTCGGCGAAAATTAATCCGCCTCCCGCACACCACAAGTCGCCCCACGCCAGTGGCAAGCTCTTTTGCATCCTTTTGGAGCGCTTGCCAAAAGGATAGCGGAGTGCGGGCGATGCCCTGAGCCTGTCGAAGAGGGCCGCGACCTAAGCGGTATGGATGTTGATTCAGATATTAAATAATCGGGCGGGTCCTACAAAAAAATCCGCTGCAACCATTGGCTGCAGCGGATTTTTTCTTTATCAATCATTGGTTCGCTCTACTCTTTTGCCGGCGCAACCTCGGGCAATGGTGTTCGCGGACTGAACTGCGTCCCTTCCAGAATCACCTGCAGGGCTTTGTTGGTTGCAGGAGCAAAGAGCACCGGTGCCGCCAGATTCATAGTAATCTTGCGTTCAGCCGACACGGAAACAATGCTGCACACCAGACAGGGTTCACCATTTGTAATGCCAAGTTTCCGGCGTTCACGATTATCCGGAATCACCTTATAATCATAAAAAAAGTCGGCCGGATCCGTGAGGATAAAGGCAGCATGAGGGTCTTCCACGCTCTGGATCCAGAACAGAGGGCCTTCTTTTTCATTAGGCATCACCACAAAATCACGCAAATTTTCAAAACCGATGAGACCTTCAGGAAAATGAAGAATGTTCGTTGGATCGTACTCAATTTCACCAAAACGGGATTGAATTTTTTTCATGGTTGTTTCCTCCCGGACTTCAGCATGCTGCTCAACTCGTTCAGATCCGTGATGTGCCATTGTGTTGCCTCCTGGTTCTCCTGTTTGATTTTGTCGTAGACTTCCTGACGATGAACCTTCATGTCGCGGGGAGCATCAATGCCGATGCGGATACCGCCGCCTTTTACTTCGATGATGGTGATTTTGACATCATCACCGATGATGATGCCTTCGCCTGCCTTGCGTGTCAGTACCAACATAGTGTGCCTCCTGGCGGGTTTGTCCGTACCGCCTCCGCGTACGGGTTAGAAGAAAATCCAGCCACCAAGACACGAAGGGCTCCAAGAGAGGCCTTTTCATATTCAAGACTTCAAGAAATTCTATTTTTTTTTAAAAACAGATTGTCTTGGTGTTCTTGGGGCCTTGGTGGCTATTTTTTAAATGTAATCCAGTATCGACAGGCTCGACACCCTACCCGTCACACTCAAGGCCGCCTGGAAGCTCTGCTCCTGTTGCTGCAATTGGGTGATGGTTTCAATGATATCGGCATCTTCAAACCGGGAGCGAAAGGCCTCCATATCAATCTTGATTTTTTCCATCTGTGAACCCGCAACTTCAAGACGTTTGCCGATATTTCCTTTTAAGCTGCGCTCGCCGCGGATCTGGTTGGCGGCATCCTCCAGCGGATCGATCAGTCCCTGAACAGCCGTCTGATCTTTTGACTCCAGCGCCTCTATCAGATTCGTAACGATGCTAAATATGTCGTTAGGCTCCATCATCAATGACTGGCCGGTCAGATTGACGGTAATCAGCTCATTAGGGGCAATCTCAAACTGCACATCGCTCTGATCACCATTGTAAAGGACCGGCGAAGGCGGGGAGTAGTCAATGGTAACAGCATCAGCAATATCACCGGTTGGTGTATAGCTAATAGATGCATTTCCAACAAAGCCCGGCACAGGGGTAAAGGTCAGGGCATATTCTGCTGGATTTGTTGTATCCAGAGTCCATGTGCCTTGGTTCGGTACCACAAGAGAGGTCACCGGGGTGTCGCCATCCAACAGCACTGCCGGACCGGATAAAGGCGGTGCTACAGCAACAGATTGAGCCACGCCTGCTGCGGGATAATCGGGATTGCCGGGGTAATCCGGATTCAAGGAAAAGGGTTCTGTCTTTTCACTAAATCCGGCAAACAGGTACTTGCCATCAACCTGGGCGTTAGCGTCGGCAATGAGGCTCTGGCGCAACTGTTTGACCTCTTCCGCATAGGTCTGCAAATCCTGATCACTGACGGCCCCGTTAACTGCCGCGATAGCAATCTCTTTCAAACGAATCATGGTGTTGCCGATGCCGTCGAGATAACCGTCCATGTTGTTGATCCGGTCAAGGCCGGTGGCAATGGTTTCGATGTAACGATCAGAAGCCTGAATCTGGGTCCGCGCACTTAAGACCGGGCTGATCGCTGTCGGATCGTCAGACGGGCGATTGAGCTTCTTGCCGGTTGCCGCCTGCAGCTGCAGGGTGGACAACCGGTCGCTGGTGCGATCAAGAAAGTTCTGCAAACTACGATAGGTTGTTACTTGGGTTGCTTTCATGGCATCACCTAGCGCTTCAGGGTCATCAGAGTAGCCATCATTTCATCAACCGTCGACAAAAAGCGCGCCGAGGCTTCAAAACCACGCTGATATTTGAGCAGGTTGATCATTTCTTCCTCCAGCGATACGCCGTCAACACCGTCACGCATGTTTTCCAACTGCACCAGGCTGTCCTTAAACCCCTGGGCGGCCTGACGGTTACGGGCGGCCTCGACCCCGACGGCGGAAGCGATCTTGCCGTAAAAGGAGACGAAGGTATCATTGCCCAAGGTCTGCTTTTGCTCCAGCAGCAGAATCGCCAGGGCGTTGGTGTTATCGCCGGGAGCGGAACCAGTTCCTGCAGCAATCTGTTTGGTTTCGCTGATGGCGAGTTTCAGATTGGAAGAATAGTCTTGTGAACTGAAGGTTGGTGGAGCGTAAGTACCACCTGCAAGACCCGAGGCATCGATTTTGACGTTGGCACCTGACACCGAACGAATAACCAGCTGATTGTTCGAATTGATCTCAGCAGTAATCCCGGCAATGCCGTCATCAGGATCATTGATGGCCCCGATAATATCTTCCAGTGAATTTAAACCAGTGATGATTGTTGGTTCACCATTGCCTACGGTAAGGACTATTTGACCATTCCCAAAATTGCCGATGGCAGGATAACTTTGACTGACGTGACTGCTCGGTGGTTCGAAAAAACTAAGGTTGCTAGTCGGGTTGGGTTCCAACCCACTTCCGCTGACATGCATGGCATTGACTTCGGTGGCAAAGGAATAGGCCAGCTGATCCAGACGGTTGACGACATCAGGGATCATGACATCGCGAACTTCGTAAAGACCACGGAATTCACCACCTAAAGCGTTTCGGTCAAGGGGCAGAGTCGATGCGCCAAAACTCAGCTCAAGGTTGACATCGGTTCCGGAAAAGACGGCATTGATCTGATTGGCCTTCCCCATTTCCACCAGGGGCATACCGTTGGGCAGCTGCACCGAAGCGGCACCGGTGGAGGTTTCAAAGGTGGTGGCACCGATACTGGTAGCGAGGCTCTTGAGCAGGACATCGCGCCGGTCACGGTCAGAGTTGGCATCCTGACCGGACATCTCCAGCGCCGAAATCCGGGTATTGAGCTGGGCGACTTCTTCCAGGGCCAGGTTCACGCCATCAACCTTGGAGGTGATGGTGCTGTTGACATTTTTCACCGATTGCTGAATTTCGCGATAGATATTGGAGAAGGCGCGGCCGATCAACTCGCCACGCTGCAGGACCGCCTGCCGCTCGACTTCACCGCCGGGATTGGTGGAGAGCTGCCGCCAGGCATCAAAAAACTGGTCAAACTCATCCGACAGGCTGCCTTCGCCGATACCGATGACGCGCTCCAGTTCGGCCAAGGGGTTAAGCATGCTGTTCTCGAGGCCGAATTCCATCGACTTGTCTTTGATCTGACCGGCAAGAAAAACATCATGAGAACGCTGAACCGATCCGACGGTGACACCGGTACCAATAAAAAAATCACCAAAAGCCAAGGCCGGATAGGGGGTCAGATGGGGGGTCTGGCGCGAGTAGCCTTCGGTATTGACGTTGGCGACATTCAGACCGGTGATCTCGATCGCTTTTTGGTTGGTCTGTAATGAGGTGCGGCCGGAATTCAGCGCAGCGTTGAGTCCACCCATGATCTACACCTTTCCTGACAGCAGTCGCCCACCCTGATGCAGCGTGCGGGACTGACCCGAACCGCCATAAACTTGCGGCATGGCGGCTTTACCGAAAAACCCCATCAGATCACGTACCCAGTTCAGTCCGGTCCACAGCAAAAAAGCGTTGCGGCGATTTTCGTGGTCGATCTGCTTGAGCAGATCCTCTAATCCATCAACCTGCTCGGGAGCAATAACCAGCCCTTTGAGCAAGGCTTCCTTGTCGGCAACGATCGCCTGCAGCCCTTCCATGTCGAGGTGTTGGGCCGCTTCGCGTTCCTGGCCGAGCAACTCAAGCAGACGCTCCAGGGCTTGTCTGACCTGGGGATCGGCCATGATCAGCTCTCCCGCATCAAAAAGGGGAGCAGACTGGCAGCGACCTTGTTCAGGTCAGGCTTGTAGCTGCCGTCCTGAATCTGGCTTTTGAGTGCTGCGATCTTGTCCATACGGGCAGTCTCCTGAGCGGATGTAGCGGCGCCAACTTTTTCAGCATCTTTTAAGGCACTGGAAAAATCGACCCGATCGGTTTGTTTGCCGCCGTCATTTTTCTTGACGTTGGCCGCCTTGTCAGTTCGCCCCATCTGCCCGACAGGTCCGTATCCTCTATGTCCAACGATTCGATCGACCATAACCAACTCCTATTGTTCCTGGTCAAAACCGGCAGCAAAGGTGTCCAGTTTTTCCATAATGGCTGCGTACGTGTTCTGTGATATTTCCGGCAAGGCCCCGCCAAAAGCCTGTTGTGCTTCGTTAAAGCCCTTGTCGATGGCATCTTTCATCTGCTGTAATTTACCGGGGTCGCTACCAAAGGCATTGATAGCAAAATCAACGATCCGGTCCGAGGTCTGCTCCACCCCGAAATAACCGTCATCAGCCACCAGGGCCTGGGCTTGTTCGGGGGTCAGGGTAGCCAGATCGATGATCTCACGGCCGGTATCCACTTGGCCGGCGGCGCCCTGATCCAGCAGGGTTTTTACCACCAGTTGCCTTAGTAGTTCATAGGGTTCTGCCACGTTCAGACCCGGTCCGTAGGTTGCTTGCGCCTTGTTATTTTCTCCCAGGGAAACCCGGTCTGAGCCACCGGTCGGCGGCTGGTGCGCCGGCTTGTGCTGGGCTTTCTCTCCCTGTAGCGGAGCATTCAATGGCTTGGAGCCACCGGTCGGATCGATCTGCTGGGCCATGGCGAACCTCCCTGTTGTCCATGTATAGGTTTTGCTCTATGGGACTGTTATCGACAGCATTGATGGTCTTCTTTAGTTTTTTCTGGAACGTGTCATAGTCTTTTTTAGGAACGCCGACAGCATACAGGGTTGACTTTCATCTTGTTAGCTACTACAAATGATATTCTATAAATAGTTCTTGCTGGAACGCTGCCTTGACCACAGGATATGTCGCAATCATGACCGACCAGAACAAACCTCAACTACCCCAGCACTGGGCTCAGGGGTGGGCTCACTGTGCTTTTACCCCAGAGGCTCCCATCGCCTACGGAGAGGGGGAGACCGTGCTGCTGGCAGAAAAAGACCCAACCCTGCTCAAGCTGGGCAAAACATTGCTCGAGAACCTCAACTACCGGGTCCTGACTGCCGGCAGTGGCGCCCGGATTCTGGCACAATGTCAACTTGAACAGATTGATATTATCGTTTTTGATGTGGAAATAGATTATCAGGTGGCGGAGGCAGAGAAAACTCTCGCCAAGATCAGGCAGCTCCATCCCGCCACCAGGATACTACTTTCAACCGCCCATGATATGGCCCTGGGGTTACGTTGTTGCCCGAAGGTAGAAGGCCTGCCGGTACTGACCAAACCCTTTACGGTACGATCCTTCAGTCAGTCCATTCGTCAAGGTCTGGGGACAAATGGGGAGTAGGGAGTAGGGAGTAGGGAGTGGGGAGTGGGGATCTAGGCCTGCCGCGCCTTGCGCTTACGCAGACGTTGCACCTGGTGCACGCGCTTTTCCGCCAGCTTGATCTGCTGTTCCTGGCTTCCCGCTACCCCTTTGCACGGACGTGGTTCATGCAGGCGATAACTGCCGTCGGGTTGCATCTGCCAGCCATTGACCCGATCGTCTAACTGACGTTCCATCATTTCCAGCAGTTGCTGCCGCAAATCGGGGGAACTGACCGGGATTAATGCTTCCACCCGGAATTCAAGGTTGCGCTTCATCGCATCAGCCGAGCCGATCAGCAACTCCTGTTCGCCACCATGGTGAAAATAGTACATACGGGCGTGTTCAAGAAAACGTCCGACGATTGACACCACCCGGATGTTCTCCGACAGACCGACAATCCCCGGTCGAACGCGACAACTGTCGCGCACCAGCAGATCGACCCTGACTCCAGCCTGTGAGGCGCGATAGAGGGCGCGGACAATCTGCACATCCTCCAGGGCATTCATCTTGAAAACAATCCGTGCCGGTCGGTTGTCGACATGGCAGGCGATTTCCCGATCGATTTTGTCGAGCAGGGCTTTTTTCAGGATTTTTGGGGCCGGCAGCAGGCGGGTATAGTTGCGCTTGGGGGTAAAGCCGGTGGTCAGGTAATTGAACAGCTCGGTGGCATCGCGACCCACATCCCTATCGTAGATCAACAGCCCCAGATCACTGTACAGCCGAGCAGTAACCGGATGATAGTTGCCGGTGCCGATATGCACATAGCGGCGCAACCCTTTGTAATCTTCACGAATGACCAGAATCATCTTGGCGTGGGTTTTCAATCCGACGACACCATAGGTCACATGAATGCCCGCCTCTTCCATACGGGTAGCAAGCTTGATGTTGGCCTGTTCATCAAAGCTGGCCTTGAGTTCCACCACCACCGCCACCTGCTTGCCGTTGCGCGCAGCGCGAATCAGATAGTTGATGATACCGCTATTGGGGTGGGTACGATACAAGGTCATTTTGATGCCACGTACCTTGGGGTCGCCGGCGGCCTCGTGCAGAAAGCGTTCAACCGATGAAGAAAAGGACTCATAGGGATGTTGCAGCAGGATCTCACGCTGATCACGGATACAATGAAAGATGCTGCGCTCCCTGGTCAGCAACGGATGATCAATGGGGTGATGGGGCGGATCTTTAAGGGCAGGAAACTCCAGGTGATGTAACTCCCACAGATCGCGCAAGCCGAGCATTCCTTCAGAAACAAAAACGTCCCGTTCTTCGTTAAGACCCAGCTCAGCCGCCAAACGCCCACGATACTCAGCAGACGCATCAGGTGTCACCTGCAAACGCACTATAGGGGCTACCCGACGGTGTTGCAGGGTGGACTCAATCAATTCAAGCAGATCATCGGCGTGCTCTTCATCCTTGCTGGTATTGGCGTTGCGAGTAACACGAAATAGTTCACAACTGAGAATCTCCATCCCCGGAAAGAGCAGATCCAGGTTTTGCTCCATCATCTCTTCGAGCAGGACATAGCGGTGCCCCTGCTGTCCAACCTGCTGAAAACGATTAGCACCGGCACCCACCGGCACCTTGACCCGTGCCAGGGAAATCTCCTTGTCACCGGGATAGCGCAGCTTGACAAACAGATTGAGGGACAAATTGGAAATAAAGGGAAAGGGGTGGGTCGGGTCAACCGATTGTGGAGTAATCAGCGGAAACAGGTTATCGTAAAAATAACTGCGCAAGGCCTTCTGTTCGCCAGGTTCCAGCTCATGATAGGCAAGGATCTCAATACCTGCCTTCGCCAGCGCTCTAAGCAACTCTTTTAACGTCTGTTCACGCCGAACGCTCTGGTCAATCAAGGTTTGATAACAGGCTTCGATCTGCTGACGCGGGGTACGGCCGTCGACGGTGGTATCCTGAATACCGGCGGCAACCTGTTGTTTGAGGCCACCGATGCGTTTCATGAAAAACTCATCCATGTTCGAGCCGTAGATCGCTAGAAACTTGACCCGTTCCAGCAGGGGCAGCCGTTGATCCGCGGCCTGACTCAACACCCGGTTATTAAACTCCATCCAGCTCAGTTCCCGGTTGAGATAGAGGGAGGGGTCGCCTAGATCAAACTCTTTTTTTTCGGCCGGCACCGGACTCTCCTGTCTGGACAATGATGAAGAAACGGGCGGTAGCAACGCAGGCGGATGAGACATCTGACTCTCCTGATGATATTATGGGGAAATTCCGCGCCACCCTAGCCCGTCTATGTGAGAATTGTGTGAGAAAGCTGTTTTTTCCCCAACTTTCGACCCAAATCATGGCAATAGGTCAGACTGATAGGTTAAGATGAAAAACAACAATCTGACCCATTGATGACTGTACAAACATTCTACTACGATTTGTACCCGGCGCCATGAGGAAAAGACCATGACCGATCATTACGCCGCCCTGCCGGCAACCACGCGCCTGGCTGCCATCGATATCGGCACCAACTCGATCCGCTGCATTGTGGTAGAAGCCGATACCCAGGGCACCTTTCGTGTTCTCGATGATGAAAAAGCGCAGGCCCGCCTGGGTGAAGGATTGAGTGAAACCGGGATTATCTGTGATGCCGCGACCCGGCGTGCTATCGATGCGTTAACGCGGATGAAGCGCATCTGCGCCGGGCTTGGGGCCGAGATCGCCGCGGTAGTTGCCACCAGCGCGGTACGCAAGGCAGGTAATCAGACGAGCTTTCTCACTCAGGTCAAAGCCGCAACCGGTCTGACCATCGATGTGATCAGCGGCGAGCAGGAAGCCGAACTCGCCGCACTAAGCGTTCTCCATAATTTTACCATGGATCAACAGCGCTTTGCCATGGCCGATATTGGCGGCGGCAGTGTGGAAATTATCGTCGCGGTTGGAGATCACACCGAGCATCTGATCTCGCTGGATCTGGGGGCGGTCTTTCTGACTGAAACCTGTTTTACCCACGACCCGGTCACCAGTAGTGAACTCGACAAGGTACGCAAGCTGGTACGCAAGGAGCTCAAAACCCATGGCATCGGCAAAGGACTGGCGGTCTCCTGCCTGATCGGCTCCGGGGGGACCATGACCAACATCGCCGGCATGATTATGGCGATGCGCGGGGAACAGTACGAATCGGTGCATCGCTATGAGGTGCTCCACTCTGAAGTCGTACATATGCTGGCGATGATTGCCCGCAAAAGCCAGAAGGAGCGACTGCTGATTCCCGGACTTAATCCCGAGCGTGCCGATATTATCCTTGCCGGCATGGTGGTGGTTGATGAGCTGATGCGGCGACTGCGCACCAATCTGCTGCGAATCAACGGTCAGGGCATCCGCGAGGGACTGATTCTTCACAGCTTGCAGCAACGTCAACTGCTGCCGTTACGCGCACCCTCACGGGATTGGCGTGAAGCGCTGATCGAGTTCGGCCGGTCCTGTCGCTTTGACGAACAGCACGCCAAACAGGTTTGCCATCTGGCAGAAACCATCTTTACCGCCGTTGCTGCCGGCTATGAACTCAATGAACGCCACCACGACCTGCTGATCGCCGCCAGCCTGCTTCATGATATCGGCTACTTCATCAGTTATGATCGCCACCACCGCCATACCTATCACCTGATCCGCCATGCGGATCTATTCGGCTTTTCCCCGCGCGAACGAGAACTGATCGCCAACATTGCCCGCTATCACCGCAAAGCCAAACCGAAGATCAGCCATGAAAGTTTTGCCGCCTTATGTCCGGATGATCAGCAACTGGTGCGCCGCCTCGGTGGCATCGTGCGGTTGGCGGACGGCCTTGATCGGCGGCGTAATCGCCAGGTAAAGCAACTGGAGTGCCGATTGACCGATAAAAACCTTGAAATGACCCTCAAGAGCCCGCGGGAAATGTCGGTAGAACTCTATGGCGCTCGCAGCAAATCTGATTTGTTTGAACAGGCCTTTGATCGGCCTCTGCTCATTTCTGCCAAGAGCAGCGACTAATTTTTTGACCAAGATCAAACCTCCGTGGTCACCTGCAAACCGAGACCGATCATCACAGTTCCCGTGAAACCATCAAAGAGCTGACGGACCCTTGGCCGCTGCAACCAGGCCTTGAACTGTTTGACCATCAACGCCAATAAACACTGCCAGATCATGGCGATAATGAAATGCAGTCCGGCAAGAAACAGCGACTGCATCAGTGCTGAGCCGATGGGATCAATGAACTGCGGTAAGAACGCCATATAAAAGATGGCCGTCTTGGGATTGAGCACATTGGAGAGAAAGCCCTCCTGCAAAGACCGGATGACGCGAAAAGCTCCTCTCACCGGGGCACCGTTATCGAGTTGGAAGGAATCATGTCTAAGAACCTTTCGCCAACTGATGAACCCCAGCCAGATCAGGTACCCGCCCCCTGCCAGCTTCAGAGCGCTAAACGCCCAGGCCGCCTGTAGTACGATGATTGAGATGCCAACCGCAGATATTACTGCATGAATAAAGAGGCCGGAACAGATGCCAAGACTGGTGGCTGCACCGTCGCACCAGCCGCCGCGGGCTGTGTTGCGGATGACCAGCATGGTGTCGACTCCCGGCGTAATAGTCAGCAGGGTGATGGCGATCAGGTACGTGGTAAGAGAGGCGATTTCCATATGCTTGACCAAATAGTAAAGTTACATTCAATCCAACTCAATTCCTGTCAGGCCGGCATCACCAGGGAATTCCGTCCTGATCGCCAAGCACATAAGTGCCACAAGAGCAGACTCATCCTCTGAAGACACTATGGTTTTTTGCACCTCATGTTGTTGTCTCGGTATGGATTGTTGCTTCCGGCAGGGTGAAATTAAAACAGCTTCCTTGCCCCTCCCCTGCTGATTCTACCCAGATGCGACCCTGATAGATAGAGACGATCTTTTTCACCAGGGCCAGCCCCAACCCACTGCCGTCGCTCCCCGGATTGAGCTGGGAAAACAGATTGAAGATGCGCTCACTGTGCTCGGGCGCAATCCCCATCCCGTTGTCGCGGACATAAAAAACAACATCTTGCCCTTCTTGGGTTGCCCCGATCTCGATGTGAGGCCGGAGTTGGTTGCCCCGATACTTAACAGCATTTTCAATCAGGTTCTGCCAGATCTGCCCGAAATGCATGGGATCCCCGTGTAACAGGCAGGACAGCTTGCCGGTAGATACCTGAATCTGATGCTGCTGTATGATGCCTGCTAAAGCGCCTAGACAGTCTTGAACCTGTTGATCAGCTGACAGGCACTGTGCCGGTGAATCCCCGGTGCCGATGCGCGAATATTGCAGCAGAGCATCGAGAAGACGCTGCATCTTGTCGGCACCCCTTTCGATATAGTTCAGGTCGTCGTTAATTTGCTGCTGATCACCACCTAGCAGGTCCTGCTGCAGCATCCCGGCAAAGGTCTTTACGGTCACCAGGGGGCTTTTAAGATCATGGGAAACACTGTAAACAAATTGTTCCATCTCCTGATTTTTTTGGTCCAGAGCTAACCGGGCCTGTTTGTTCTCGGTGATATCCCTGAATTCAACTATACAAACCATCTTGCCATGGTAGGGAATCCTTCTGGCTTCAAGTTGCAGGGGGTATTCCTCTCCATTCTTGCGCAACCCGAAGGCCTCATATGGTTTCTCATAGCCGGAACGGATATAGTTCATCACGGCATCGCGCGACTGTTCGGCAATCAGCAGAAGCCCATCCATGCCCATAAGTTCATCAAGACCAAACCCGGAAATATCCGACAACCCCTGGTTGCAGTCGAGGATTAGGCCCTGGTCGTGAATGGCGATACCACCGAATGAGGCATTATGAAGAGCCTTAAAACGTTCCTCACTCTCACGCAGTGCCCCTTCCGCCTGTTTGCGCATCAGGGCTGATCCAATATGGGCGGCGATATCTTCCAGCATTTCGATAATTTCAAGGGTGAAACGGTCTTGGCGTTTGTCATTCAGCTGAATGAGCCCCACGATGCGTTCTTTCGTCCGAACCGGTATCAAGGCCACAGAGGCATAGCCCTGATGGATGCAGTTGTTCCGCGGATGCATCCGCGGGTCCTGATCGGATGTCAGGTCAAGTAAGCTGAAAGAGTTGTTGCTCCAACAGCTTCCCCCTTTAGTAAAGAGCGGGTTGGAAGCATCGGTCTTGCCGGAAATCACCAGCCCGCAGGTGCATTCCAGGCAGACATTGCCATCCTTGTCCCGGCACACGCCGCCATCTTTGCTGTGTTCGAGCAAGATATTTTCCGTCTGCAAAAAATCCGCAGGGAACCCGTCCTGGGCGAAATAAGGGAAATCCTCCCCCTCCAACAGGCGCAGGCCCACGGCATCTACCTTTGTCCGGATTTTTAAGGTCGTGAGGACGCGCTGGATGGACTCCTTCAGGTCGATGGGCTCGTTAAGAATCTGCAGAATCTCCCGCCCGATATCGCGATAAAGTTCCGTCTGCTTGCGCTCACTGATGTCGCTCACGATGATCATGAGTTCATTGTTATCGTTTTTAGTGCCCTCACTGATGGTGCGTTTGGCGGTAATGTGTGCGTAGAAGGGTTTGGTCTGATGACGCTTGATCTGTAACTCGATGTGCTTGTCGGCAGGGTTGTGAAACAAGGAGCGAAAGCGCGACAGGAAGACCCGAGCGTCACTTTCCATCAGGGTTTCGGCGAAGGGGATCCCGCGAAAATCATCGTCGGGCCGTTTCAGCATGGTACGCCAGGTCGCGTTGGTATGACGGATAATCCCGGTCGCATCTAACAGGACATATCCGACCGGAGCATATTCGTAAAGCTCGACATAGCGATCGCGCACTTTCTGCAGTGACAATTGGGTATGGCGCAACTCCTCATTCTGCAGTTCAAGTTCGGCCTGGTGGATCGCAAGTTCCTGATGTAACTTGCTAATATCATCAATATCCGCCGGCAGAGAATGTTCACTGGCCTGGGCAAGTAGATCCTCTGCCCGCCTGCGCAGCTGTTCGGTCATACTGATCGGTTCCGGGCTCATGGTTGGATCTCCTGCAGTGACCCGTAAAGGTGAGAGTCCGTACCGGCGTCGTCGACCTGTGTCTTGACGCTGGCCATATACGGTCTGGTCGTGCCATCGCTGCGCAGGACGCTGAGCTTGAACTGGTGAGAGGCTCCGTTTTCTCTGGCATCCGCTAGCGCCTGTTGGAGTTGTTCCAGCGATTCGGCCGTAAAGAGGGTGCCATCGTCGAAAAAGTTTGGCACGCCTTGTTTCGGATCGCGTTGCAGCAGTCGATAGAGGTTGTTGGACCAGGTCATGCTGTCGGCCTTCAGATCCCATGACCAACTGCCCATGTGTGCAGCTTTTTCAGCCGCATCCAACAGTTCGCGCTGACGGCGCTGTTGAGCCTGGTTGCGCTTGAATTGCTTCTCATAATCGATCCGTGCGGTGATATCTTCTTTGACGGCGAGAAAGTGGGTTATTTTTCCGGTTGTGTCCCGAATTGGTGAGATGGTGGCGTATTCCCAGTAAGTTGACCCGTCTTTGCGTTGGTTGTGGAATTCACCGCGCCACTCTTTTCCCGACAAAATCATTTCCCAGAGTTCTTGATACTCCTGGGGTTTTGTGTGGTCGGATTTCAACATGCGGGGGTTCTGTCCGAGAGCCTCTTCAACGCTATATCCGGTTGTTTTTTCAAACTGCGGATTGGCATACTCAATGTTCCCGTCCATATCGGTAATAACAATGGTGGAGACGCTTTGCTCAACCGCACGCAGCAATTTGGTGAGCATTTCTTCGGTCTGCTTGCGCTCGGTAATATCCTGGGCAGCGCCCCAGATTCCCACCGCTTTGCCTGCCGTATCTACTTCGGCCTCGCCCTGCACCCACATCCATCCGTTCGTTCCATCTTTTTTTACGGTTTCCAGTTCAAGGGTGTAGGGTATCCCGGTCTGACTGGTATGGGCCAGGGCCGTGGACAGCCTCTCCCAGCTTTCAGGGGTAAACAGCTTCATGTGTTCGGTATAGGGTGGCACCGGAAGCGACGGATCGAAGCCATACATTTTGTAGAGCTCTTCGGTCCAGCTTACCTCATTGGTTGCTACGTCCAGGCGCCAACTACCAACATGAGCAATACGCTGTGATTCTTTTAAGTCATGTTCTTTGCTTTGCAGTGCTTCTAACGCCAGCTTTTGTTTGGTTATTTCAACCAGGGTGATCACCACGCCTGCCACCATCTGATTGCCGATGTGATAGGGCATCGCCCGTACCAGATACCAACGGCCATCTTTATTGCGGGCCTCACGCTCGATCGTACACTCCTGCTGCTGCGACTTGCGGGCCATCTCCACCGCGTCCAGGTCGCATAGACTGTGCGACAAGTGCTGCAACGGCCGACCAATATCGCTTTCAACCAGATTAAACACCTCGGCTGTTTGTGGTGAATAGTGGCGAATCTGCATGTCCTCGTCGAGGATCAGGGTGCCGATCTGCGAGCTTGAGAGCAGATTCTCGACATCGTTACGGGCTTCGGTCAGCTCGATGATCTTGCTCTGGTACTCCGAGTTGACGGTATAAAGTTCCTCGTTGGTACTTTGCAGCTCCTCATTGGTGCTCTGCAGTTCTTCATTACTGGAGATCAGCTCTTCGTTGGTGGCCTGCAGTTCTTCGTTTGAGGTTTCAAGTTCTTCGATAGTCGCCTGAAGGTTCTCGCGCGTGAACTGGAGGTCCTGCTCTAAATCCTGCAGGCGCTGCAGCGTTTCGGCATCCAAATCGTATTCATCCGGCATGTCACCTTCATCGCTACGATGCTCTTGAATGTCCTCAAAGAACACGACCACCAGATCCTCGTCATTTTTACTGCCGGTCAGGGGGCGCATGCGCAGGCGCATCTTGCGCGCGGTGTCGCCCTCGTGCAATCGGACATTGGAGTAGATCAATTCCTCACCCGAGCGCAGCACTTTCTGAATCCCAGTGGCCAGAGGAATAGCCAGTTCCCGTTCGACCATTTTCGAGATGTCGTAAACAACGCGACCGGCCGGAACCCTGAAAACGCCGCTGGGATTGCCTAAGGTATGGAGCATTTCGAGATTTTCATCGACGATGACCGCCAGCGGAACATACAACTCGGACAGTGAATCAAGCAGGCGCTCAAGCAGGCGCTCATGCCCACGCGCGGCTGAGCGACTACCTCTGCTAAAGCTGGGGGTTGCCGGTGCCCGTGTGTGCTCCCTGGGCGCTAGTAGCTGCAAATCTGCCGGTGAGGAGCGGACCTGAGCCTTACCGAGGGATTGAAAGATACAGGCCTTGCGGTCGATCGCTTGAAAGTAGGTGTCCATCTCGCCCACGGTCTCGCTGGTTCCCTGCAACAAGATGCCTCCGGATCGCAGGGAAAACGCGAACATTTCGAGGGCACGGCGCTGCAGGTTGGTTTGCAGATAGATCAGCAGATTGCGACAGCTGACCATATCAATCCGCGGAAAAGGCGGATCCTTGACCAGATTGTGCTGGGCGAAGACCACCATCTCGCGCAGGCTTCGGGTGACCTGATAGTCGTCGCCACGCCGGTGAAAATATTTGGTCAGCAGCGTCGGGGTCAAGTCAGCAGTAATACTCTCTGGATACAGGCCGATGCCCGCTTTGGTAATGGCATCCCGATCAATATCGGTCGCAAAGATCTTGATGTCGCGTGCCAGCCCGGTGGCCTCAAGGACTTCACGGCAAATAATCGCCAGGGTATAGGCCTCCTCTCCGGTTGAACACCCTGCCACCCAAAAGCGCATTTCACTTTTGTTGCTGTCCGTAAAGAGCTTCGGCAGGATCTGCTCACGCAGGAGGGCCCAAACGGTTGGGTCCCGAAAGAAATTAGTCACACCGATGAGTAACTCGCGGTAGAGCGCGGAGACCTCGGCCGGCGTCTGCCCGGCATAGCGGACATAGGCATCGAGGTCATCAGACTGGGTGACGGCGATACGGCGTTCAACCCGCCGGACAATGGTACTGGGCTTGTAGTAGGTAAAGTCGACCTTGGTTTTGGCGCGCAGCAATGAGAACAATCGCGTCATCCCGGTTTCTTCCGCGAGAGCCTCACGTTGGCGGTCCTGGCGCGCCGCATAAGGATGACGCAGGCAGGCCAGCAATTGCGACGGCATCTTGTGTGGGGGCAGGATGAAATCGGCCAGGCCGGTCGAAGCGGCGGCACGAGGCATTCCGTCAAATTTGGCGCTGTCTTCGTCCTGGATCATCACCAGTCCGCCGCTTTCCTTGACCGCGCGCACCCCACGTGTGCCGTCGCTACCCGTTCCTGACAGGATTACCGCGACCGCGCGCTCACCCTGATCATCGGCCAGGGAACGCAGGAAAATATCGACGGGCAGACTGTTGCTTTCACGCGGTTTTTTATCCTCAAGCAAGAGCCGTTGGTGAAAGACGGTCAAGGTTTTTTTGGGAGGGATCAGATAAATATTATTTGCTTCCACCCGCATCCCATCTTCGGCACGCTGAACGGGGATAGCGGTCTTGCGCGAGAGCAGTTCAACCATCAGGCTCTTGTAATCGGGCGACAGATGTTGCACAACGACAAAGGCGATGCCGCTATCCACCGGCATCGCCTCAAAAAAAGCCTCGATCGCCTCCAGCCCACCGGCCGAAGCCCCGATGCCCACAATAGAAAAACCCTCTGCGCACTTACTGGGCTCAGGTTGCTCAGCAATGGCGGTGTTGGGTAGATCCGGGATCATGTCGATCTTGGCGTTAGGAGGCAACTTCACGGCGGCGTTCTTCCCAGGTTCACTATCTGGTGTCATTTATCTGGTCCTTCACTGCGGGGGATTGGGTCAACGCCACGCCGGTACTGATGTTCTCCGCCAGGCAATTGATTGCGCTCACTCTCTTTAGCAAGTCAGCCCCCTCAGCTTAGTGTCCGTGGTAAAACCAACGCTCTACTACGGCACGGTATCGATACTATGAAGGGCTTACGTAACACAGACCGGTTCTGTTTGAAATGGCTAAAAATAGTGTCTGGAGTAATCCCTGAATCTCTCGCAGGAATTTTTTTGGATCGCCCATGCGGTGTCTTAACTCCTGGTCGCGAATCAGGGCAATCGCCTTGATAAGAGTCCGTGTCGCATCGCGCAGCAACACTCTTTTGCACCGAAAACAACAGGAAGTTCTGGACGAAGTTCAGTTTGAAATGCGATATTTTTCATAGGTCGCCTTTTTTCTCGTGTGGCAACAAGATTATAAGGTGTCTGTGTCCACTAAAGGAGGCAAAAATGCCTCCTTTAGTGGATTATTTTATCCTGCTATCGCAGATAGACAGTACGTTTGCGCTAATTGGGACAGGCTCTAGTTACAAAAAAACATGATTTTTTTCTGCGGAGCCTCCGGCTACCTGGTCATGTAAACAGGTGCCCTGCTGTAACAGTCGGGCCATGTCATCTGCCGGCACAGGTTTACTGAACAGATACCCCTGCATGGCATCGCACTTGTTGGTGATCAGAAACGCCAGTTGTTCTGCCGTCTCGACCCCTTCGGCGATGGCTGTGAGCTGCAGGTTGTGAGCAATATCAATAATGCTGGACACAACCGCGGTGCGGGCAGCAGATGTGCCGATATCGCGAATAAAGCTCTGATCAATTTTCAAATGGTCTACCGGAAAGCGACTTAAATAGTTCAGACTCGAATAGCCGGTACCAAAGTCGTCCAGACTTAATGAGACCCCCAGTTTTTTCAGCGCAAGCAGGGCGGTTTGGGCTCCCTGGGGATCATCCATGATCATGCTTTCGGTTAATTCCAGCTCAAGCAAGCTCGGGTCGAGCCCTGATTGACTTAGAAGGGTGTTGACGGTGGCCGCCAGATCCCCCTGGCGGAACTGGCGCGCAGAGAGGTTGACGGCAATCTGGATCGGCGGCAATCCGGCGGCTTGCCAGGCCAGGCTCTGACGACAGGCTTGTTCCAGTACCCAGGTGCCGATGGGGACAATCAGGCCGGTCTCTTCGGCCAGGGGGATAAACTGCCCCGGGGAAACCATCCCCAACTCGGGATGCTGCCAACGCAACAGCGCTTCACAGCCCCTGATGGTGCCGGTTGTCAGGTCAACCTTGGGCTGGTAATGCAGGCAAAACTCCTGACGCTGCAGAGCACCATGGAGATCATGCTCCAGATTCAGGGTATCCAGAGCAAATGAATCCATCTCGTCGTTGTAAAACGAAAAGGCACTGCCGGATTTTTTCGACTGGTACATGGCGATATCAGCATAACGGATCAAGGTCTCGGGGTCCGGGCTGTTCTGCGGGTAGGAACTGATCCCAATGCTCGCCGACAGCATCAACTGGCGTTGTTCCATCTCAAAAGGTTGGGTAAAAATCTGCACTATTTTTTCCATGACCAGGCTCAGATCCTGGGCAGCAGCGACCTCCGTCAACAACACCATGAACTCATCACCGCCAAAGCGCGCCACTGTATCGGTTTCACGCACAGCGCTTTGAAGCCGGTCGGCAATCTGGCAGAGCAGTGTGTCACCCGTGGCATGACCGAGGGTATCATTGATCACCTTGAAACGATCAAGGTCAAGCAGGGCGACGGCGACAATGCGCTTGGAACGCTGGGCGTAATAGATGGCCTGGGTCAGGCGATCTTTTAAGAGCGCGCGGTTCGCCAGACCGGTCAGGGTATCGTGGGTGGCCTGATATTCGAGCTCTTTTTCATAGGTCTTCTGCGTGGTGATATCTTCCTTGACGCCGACATAATGGGTGATCTGTCCCTGATCATCACGCAAGGGCGAGATCATCGCGCGCTCCCAGAATAGCCGCCCGGACTTGTGTTTATTGAGAAATTCTCCCTGCCATTGCTCACCCGCCTTCAGATGCGCCCAGAGCTGATGGTAGTCAACAATATCGGCAACGCCGGAGCTGAGGATACGGGGGTTTTGCCCGAGCACTTCGGCTCTGTCATAGCCGCTCACTTCGGTAAAGCGGGCATTGACATATTCAATCTCTCTATCAACGTTGGTGATCACCACCGATGCCGGACTCTGCTCAATGGCCAGCCCAAGTTTGCGCAGTTCACGTTCTGCCATTTTGCTGTTGGTGATATCGCGCGCGACATGGATAAAATATGGCTCTGCTTCAGATGTCGACAGGGGCGATGTGGTCACATGAAAATACATCGTATCGGCGGCATAGCTGATGATACTGGAATGGTGTTGTCCATCGCTGATGGTTTGTGCCAACGGACAATCCTGACAGATTCCCACCTGATTCCACAGCGCCTCACAACATAGCTTGCCGATGAGCTCCTCTGCGCTGCCACCAACAAAGTCACGAGCCGCTTTGTTGGAGCGCACGATCCGCATCTGCCGGTCATGGATGGTGACCATATCGGTCATGGCATCAAAGGTTGCTTCCCATTCCTTGCGGGCCTGTAACACGTCGTCTTCGGTGCGCTTGCGAACAATCAGATCCCATGCCAGATCAGCCAGTTTCTGGATAATCTCCAGGTCTGCTGTCAGATAGTTGTTCGGTTTGTTCCCGACGCCAACCATCGCCACAATCTTGGCATCACGAAAAACCGGCACAACCAGTTCCCGAATGACCGGAGCGTGCCCTGCGGGCAGCCCTTTTTTATTCGCTAGCCGGGTATAATCGTTGTGGATGATCGCCTTTTTTTCGCGGGCACAATCGGCCCAGACCCCGGCCTGAGGCAGGGGATAATGGCGTTGTTCCGGCACCGTTTTGCACATCTCTGTCGTGGTACGGCGTGACCAGGCTTGCAGGTGCAATGACTGCTGATCTTCCCCGATAAAATGAAAGAAGCCGATCTGGCTGTTTGTGAGCTTCTCAGCTTCGTCTAGAAAGGATTGAATCAATTCTTCGGTGGTGTGATTGAGGGAGTATTGGCTCAAACGCAACTGGGCCGCCAGGATCGTTTCGTGGCGTTTGCGTTCACTGATATCCATATCAATACAGTAAATTTCCAGTGGCTGACCCGGCAGGCAGTTGACGGTATGACTGGAGTAAACAAAAACGTCCGTTCCATCCTTGTGCCGCAGGGCCAATTCGGCCGGAGGGATGGGTTGACGGGTGTGTACCATCGTCGTCATTGCCGCATGAACATCCTGCTGCATGGATTCCGGAATGATCAGGTCACACAGGTGCTGCCCAAACGCCTCTGCCGCGGAATATCCGTACAATTCTTGCGAGGCATTATTCCAGTAAAAAACGGTCCCATCGGCGCGGTATCCCTGGACGGCAACAGAGCTGACATCCTCCAACAGGGAGCGAAAACGCAGTTCACTCTCTTGCAGCGCAAGCAGCGCGTTGTGGTGGTCCTGTTTGTTTCGCCACTCACGCAGGGAGCGCTCGATGATCCGCGGGATCGCGGCAAAGGATTCAGGGCTTTTAACGATATAATCGAGCACCCCGGATTTCAGCGCATCGACGGCGAGGGCTTCGCTGCCCTGAGAGGTCATGATCAGTACCGGGTAAGGACGCTGATCCTGGTTTTTTTTAAGGTAATCAATCGCGCTACCGTCCGGCAGATTCAGATCCAGCAGGAGCAGATCAGGACAACAGGCCTCAATTTCTTTGGCGCATTGCTGCAAGCTGTGCGCAAGAACGACCTCCGCCGCGGCACTGTAGGCCAGCAGACCGCGCTTGATCACCTCGGCATGGGATTGTTCGTCCTCAACGATCAGGATGCGAGTCGTAGTTTGATCCATAAGTCCTCTTTAGGCTGCAAAAAGCAGCCGTTCTTTGCCGGTAGCCGATGGGTCACAGCGCGCAGCCCCCGGCAAGGTAAACCTGAAACAACTGCCCTGACCCGGACCGCCGGACTCCACCCAGATTCGTCCCTGATAGCTTTCAACGACTTTTTTAACCAAGGCCAACCCCAGACCGATCCCTTCGCTGCGCGCATCAAGCTGGGAAAAAATGCCGAAAATTCTCTCCATCTGTTCGGGATCGATAAGCAGCATGACGACGCCACGGTGCTGAAACAAATCCGCACTGCAAACACCTGTGTTTGCGGACTGCACCAGGCCCGGCCACAGCAGCAGGATGAGCAGGAAAAAGGCCCAACAGCGGGTCGGTTTGAGGAAAAGCAGCTTCTGCACGATTGTTACTCCAACGGGGTAGCACAATAAACGCAACCAACGAGTTACCCCTCTTCGGTGACACGAGGCACATGATGATGCCGGGTTAACTGTCATCTTGCATTACGGCACGCGTGGGAATCGGCTGGAAATCCTCCAAGCCCCGCAAGTCGTAGTTTAGACGAGAGCGTCCTTACTGTTCAGGCGTGCCTGGGCCATCAGGCCGCTGATAATAACTTTGGTTTCACTCGCGGAAAGAATGGAACCCAGGTTGTCTTCGAATTCTTCCTGGTTTTTACAACGGTACTCGTTGGTTCCCTGCTCATCGTAGAGATTAGCAGGATAAAGCTTGATGTCATGCATCAGGCGTAATATTCGCTGTTTGTATTGCATGGCCGGCAGCGAGATAAACACGTCGTAATTAAAGACGGTGTTACTTTGCTTGCGCTCGACCTTCAACTCCAGGGTTCCCTTGGTCATCTCCGACAGAACCTGCCCCTGCTCTTCAATGATCTCGTGCGGGGTCCGTAGATCGGTCATGTCGTTGATATCCCCCCACATGTTTTTTACTGCCATGATGTCTTCCTTTACCTTGTGAAACTGTCCCCGCTGCACGTTATGCAGCGGGGAGAAGGGGATTGTCAAACAGACCAGACGTCTTTGTTAGTACTTGCCGAACTCATCATCATCCAGGGCGATGGGTTGTTTGGCGGCAATCTTCTTTTGTGGTTGTGCCGGTGCCGATTCACCCCAGCCGCTTTTCTTTGCTGCGGCATTCTTCTGCGGCACGGCCCGAACGTTGGAGTGGGCGCTGCTGCCATGCTTTAAGGTAAAGCGCATCAGCATCTCACGCATCTGCGCAGCCTGACCGGACAGCTCTTCCGAGGCGGCAGCACTTTCTTCGGCACTGGCGGTGTTCTGCTGGGTGACCTGGTCGATCTGGGTAATGCCCTGATTGATCTGGCTGACCCCTTGGGCCTGCTCGGAACTGGCGGCGGCGATCTCGGCGACCAGGTCGGTGACCTTGCCGATCCCGCTGACGATGGATTGCAACGCTTCGGCGGTCTGACCTGCGATTGCTGTACCGTTGGCGGTTTTCTGGACTGAGCCTTCGATCAGTTCGCTGGTCTCTGCCGCCGCCTTAGCGCTACGGGCGGCGAGGTTGCGTACTTCTTCGGCGACCACGGCAAAGCCTTTGCCGTGCTGACCGGCGCGGGCGGCTTCAACGGCGGCGTTCAGGGCGAGCAGGTTGGTCTGGAAGGCGATCTCGTCGATGACCTTGATGATCTTGGAGATACTCTGCCCGGCGTCGTTGATCTCGGTCATGGCCGCGACCATTTCCTGCATCTTCTGACTGCCCTGTTCGGCGGCGTTGCGGGCTTCCGTGGAGAGCTGATTGGCGGTGTTGGCGTTTTCGGCGTTGGTGCCGGTTTGCGATGAGAGTTGATTCAGCGATGCGGAGATTTCTTCCAGTGAACTGGCGGATTCGGTGGCCCCTTGCGACAGGGCCTGACTGGAATCGGCGACCTGACCGGAACCGGAAGCGATCTGCTCCCCGGCGACCTGGATCTGCCCTAAAATATCGTTGAGGTTCAGCACCATGCCCTGCAGGGCCAACCCAAGCTGATCTTTTTCCGAGGCCAGTTGCACCTCGACATTGAGGTTGCCATCGGCGATCTGCTCGGCGACATCGGCGTTGCGTGAGAGATTTTCGGCCATGCCGTCAAGGGCGTTGGCGAGGATACCGATTTCATCCTGGCGATCCATGTTCAGGCGCATGCTGAAATCACCCTTGGCGATCTCCTGGGTCAGATTCACCCCGCGCAGGATCGGGACGGTGATGGAGCGGGTAATGAACCAGGCGATAACGGCACCGATAAGCAGGGCGATAGCGATACCAATAAGCATGATCCGTTCGGCCTGGGATAAGTCAGCGGCGTTGGCGTTGGCCACTTCCATTGTCGTGTCGATCCCCCGCTCAATAGAATTTTGTGCTGCGATGGTGACCGCGGTTCCAGTCTCGATTAACGGGGCCATAAGGGCTTCATTCTGCAGCCAGTTATCCAGCATATTATTCGTGGCGGTCTGGTAATTGGCGGCTGCTTGACGGACGCCGGTCAGTTGCTCACGATTGTGCTGTTGTGTTGTGTCGGCCAACAGGGGGTCGATAAGTCCGAGGAGCTTCGTGAAGTCGCTCTGCAGGTCACGTACCATCTGTGGGTTGCGTTGGGCCTGGGCTTGCCAGGCCACTCGCCGGATCTCATTGCCGAGGTCAATGATCTCATTGCCATCGTTGATGCGCTTAATGCGCCGCAACAGGACCTGAGCGTTATCGTTGTTTTTTACCTGGCGGTCGAGATCCTGATTTTGAGCTGCAATATACTTCTCAATATTTTCGATAAAGGCGCTGGCGGCCGAGAGCATCTGCTGCTGATTGGCATTGATGCGCTGTTGCAATCCCTCCGCCTGATCAACCATTCGAGCATAATCAGCGACAAGCTTCTGCGCGCTGACGGCATCTTGCTTCAGTGCTGCCAGATCCGTTGATTTGTCGGCCAGGGTCACTGCCCGCTCCAATTCACTACGTACCCTGGCAATATTGCTGCGCCCGGCATCGAGAAAACGCTGTTCCCCGGTAAATACATAACCGCGAATCTGATACATGGTTTGCAAGGCGGCGCGCTCAACTTCATTGGCAACTTCCACTCCAGGGACATGTTCATTGGCCAGCAGGCTTGACTCTTCTTCCACATCAGCCATCTGGTAATAAGCAACCAGCCCCAGAGCCAGGGTAATGGCCAGTACCGCTGCAAAGCCCAAACCGATTTTTGCTCCTAACTTTAACTTGTTCAACATGGTAATTTTCCTTTCCTCATAACCTCAAGATAGATGTAGTAATGACTGTTTTTCCTTGCGGTTTTCGCAAATTGACAGTCACTGACGAGAGATTCCTCGTCGATCAAATAAGAAGGTAGATGATGAGCAACGTCGTATGCGCCAATATCAACACACCGAACGCATCCTTTTCTGCCACCACCCCTGAATAATCTTTCATATGGTTTCCTCCTCCAGGGTTAGCTGCGTTTAAGCTGCTGCCACCTCGTCCAGCTCTTCATCTTCGAGCAGGGCTTCAATATCCAGCAAAATCTTGACCTGCTGGCCGATCTTGCCCATGCCGGCGATATACCGTTTTCCATTGCGATTCGTGCCAGGGGGGGGCTCGATTTCGTTGGCGGGAATAGTGATGACCTCACTGACCTTGTCCACCACCAGGCCGACGGAATTTTCATTGACATTGACGACAACGATACAGGTGCGATCATCATGATCGCGATGGGGCAAACCAAAGCGGCGGCGCACATCGATGATCGGAATTACCTTGCCGCGCAGATTCAGCACGCCGATGACGTGATCAGGCAGATCAGGCACTGCGGTAATCGGTTGAATGCCGATAATCTCGATGACATGGCGGATTTCCAGGCCATAACCTTCGCTGGCCAGATCGAAGGTTAAGTACATCCCTTCCATCGAGTCTTCATTGATCGAAGACAGGTCTCGGTTGACTTCTTCCGGGGCGGTCATAATCGTTTCTCCTTGGGTTGAATGGGTGGTTGACGATAAGCAGTCATTGATACAGGTAAGCAGATCCTCGGGGTGGCAGATGATGCCATTTTGATCGAACAGGTCAGTTAGAGGGCTATTTCCTCGCTGCAAAAAAACGACTGGCAGGGACACGTCCCCCAGAACCAGCAGCAGTTGTTGCTCGGGCGTGCTCCGGCTAAATGAGCAGATCAGGAACAGGTCAAAGGTGCTGAGCTGCAACCGGTGGGCGGACAGCCAGTTGATGGCCTCGTCGACCGTTCGCGCATGGATGCAGCTGATATCTGCCAGATGAAGCAGAAAGACCAGACGCGGCATCTGTTCACAATGCGGTTCATAAATAAGAATGGTTTTTTTCATCGTCGCCCTGTTGCTGTGATTCATGGTGAGCCGTACTGAGCTACGTCGGCCCATGCTGATATAGTTAGCAAGGTTGGTGCCAAACCTGGAAAGTGTCTATCTACCTGTAATTATTGATTTCATAAATTGAATCTGTTAAGGGAAATTTCAACTAAAGTTGAAACAAATTCAGAAAAATCGACATAAGAACACGAAATCATTAAGCAATATGCGTATATCAACTAAAGTTAAAATATCAGCTTTAGTTGATATACGCGTTGCGAGAAAATCAGGTGAGGGGGGGGCAGTCGGTAGCGCTTCAGTTGTTGTCTTGTGTGTTTGAGACGTTTGTGCAGTGGCGGGGAGCTGATGCCGAGCATTCGGGCCGTGCCGGATGGATTTCCATCTTCCCACCGGCGCAAGGCTTCGGTGATCAGGGATTGATAATAAAGACTCAGGTCCACGCTACGCGGTTTAGTAGAAGGAGGTCGTGTTCTTATAGATCATCTTGCCTTATTTTGAGGGTTGAAATTTACCTGAATGGGTATTTCTCACCAACCCTGTATCATCAGAAATCCCAGCCTGGATCGCCGGGCGGGAACTTTCTGTTCTTATGGTCTTCCATTGAGATGAATGGATTGGCCGGTCAGAGAACAGATTAATCCATTGCTAGTCGTGTGCATTGTCGTGACAATTGGCAACCAATCAAAACGTCAAGGCCAGGATCTATGCGAGCGCGTATGCACTGAAGAACTGGTGGTTCCAAAATGAACCATAGTGTTGCCAATATGGCACCACCATGTTAACGTTACAGTTGATCAACCCATACATGGAGGTAGACATCATGGCTGTAAAAGTCGAAACACGCATTTCAGCACGAGTGCCCGAGCACGTTTACGAGACCCTCACCCGCGCTGCCGAGTTGTGCGGTGCGACGATTAATCAATTTCTAGTTCAGTCGGCACTCGATCGAGCGCGGACAGTGATCGAGGAGGAAAACTTTATTCGATTGGATATGGAGGCAGCGAAGCGGTTTTTCGACGAGATTGAGAACCCACCGGCGCCGAACGAGAAATTGCTCACGGCCTTCCGCACTCATAAGGAGCGGCTATAAATGCTTTGCATCGAACTCCTTTCGCGGGGACACGATCGCGAAGGTTTTAGCTGCGGCGAGCAGGACCTGGACGACTATCTCACAAGGTGAGAGTAAACACGGTAATTGAGGGATGACTGACCACGCTAATTGACGGAGCTTGACCAAGATAAATGATGGAACAGCCAATCAGCAGCGTTGTGTGCTGCTGATTGGCTGTTCGTTGTTTAGGTG
>NZ_JACWUN010000012.1 GCF_014773365.1 Pelovirga terrestris | reverse complement strand
AAGGCCGATTTTTTCTAAATCCGACATTTTTCACCCTGACGTAACGTAAAAACAGGGTATAGGCAGGAAAAAATATCTTAAAAAAGACGTCGCGACCATCTATGCTTTTTCAGGTGGTGGATTTGGGTACTTGCAGTCCCATACTGAATGACATAAACTTTGGACGTTGTTCAATGGAAGCCTGCTTCTCTGAAAATATTGAGCGGTTCACAGGAGGAGGCTTCCAATTACCCTCGGAGTTGTCAAAACTTTTATGATCCCCTGACAAAACCGGGAGGGACCTTTTTTACCAAGGTCCCTCTTTCCAATTGGCACTACCTGTGTGACGCAAAGGAAATGCATTGATGATTCCAACGACGCTATCCCTCCTGCATCTGGAGGACGATCTTCTGGACGCAGAGCTGGTGCACCGCGCCTTGAAATCAGGTCATTTGATGTGCGAGGTTAGTTTAGTGACCTGCCTTTCTGATTTTAGCGCCGCTATTTCAGACGACACTTATGACCTGATTATCTCCGATTATAACCTTCCCGATGGCAACGGGTTGCAGGCGTTCAAGCTCGCACAGCATAAAGCGCCTAATACGCCCTTTGTGCTGGTCACCGGCGCGCTGGGTGAAGAACTGGCGATTGAAACGATCAAGCGGGGGGTCGATGACTATGTGCTGAAGAGCAATCTGCCGCGACTGGTAGCAACCGTGCCGAATGTCATCGAGAAAGCCCGGCAGAAATGGGAAAAAAAGCTCGCCCTGGAAGAATTACGGGCCGGGGAAGCTAAATATAGACTGCTGTTTGAAGCCAATCCCCACCCAATGTGGGCATACGATCGCGACAACCTTGCCTTTTTAGCTGTAAATGATGCGGCCGTAGCTCATTACGGCTACAGCCGTGAAGAATTTCTAGCCATGACCATCAAGGATATTCGCCCACCTGAAGACGTCAGCAGACTACAAAAAAATATTATCAACAGGACCAGCGGTCTCGACCGTGCCGGTGTTTGGCGGCACCTCACCAAAGACGGCAGACTGTTAGCCGTTGAGATTATTTCCCACACCATGACCTTTGATGGACACCGGGCTGAAATTGTTCTAGCACACGATATCAGTGATCGTCTAAAAGCGGAAAAAGCTCTGTCCGATCGCAATATCGAACTGCAAAGAGGCAACAGAATTCTTGAGCAGTTTAACTACGCCGTTTCCCATGAGTTAAAAACACCTCTGGTGACGATCGAATCCTCCCTGGGCCTGATTCAAAGCTCCCTGCCGGCAACCATGGACCCCAACTTGACCAGAGTGTTCGGCTATGCCCGTACCGCCGCACGGCAGCTGAATGACCTGCTCGACAGTCTGCTGCTGATGTCCCAAAATGATACGGTGAACAGTGGCTCAGAGGCCGCCCCATTTCGCGTACTGGTACAGGATGCTGTCGATCAACTAGCCAGGGAAAACAAGCTAGAGGGTATCAGGCTGACCATTGCCGAAGAGGGCCCGGAATTATGCGGTGACCTGAACAAGCTGGGACAGATCTGGCTGCACCTGATCGGCAACGCTGCCAAATACAAGGGAGATCAACAACACCCGGCCATTGATATCGGGGCTGAGCAAATCGATCATAATATTCAATTTTTCGTTCGCGACAATGGCAAGGGCATTGAGAGGGCGTACCAGGGTAAAATCTTCGGCTTGTTCAATAAATTCGACAAAACCAGCGATGGCACTGGGTTGGGGCTAACGCTGGTGCAACGGGCTGTTGAGTATTATGGCGGCACCATCCGGGTCGAATCGGCAGGACTCGGCAAGGGGAGTTGTTTTCGCTTTACCTTGCCGGGAGCAATAAAAACAAGGGATCCGCAGTAGTGAATACAGATAAAAAAATTTCCGTATTGATTGTCGAGGATGATCCGGCACATGCCGAGATGATTTGCCCTCATCTCGACGAATCAGGGCGCTTCACTATAAACACCGTGATCACTCTGGAAGAGTGTCACCGGGCTATTCGTTTATCCCCACCCGACATCCTCCTTATTGATCTCAATCTGCCTGACGGCGATGCTATTGAGCTGTTGTCCACCACTGAAATGTCATTTCCAGTCCTGGTCATGACCTCCCAGGGCAGCGAAGAAAAGGCGGTTGAAACACTGAAAGCCGGAGCCCAGGACTATCTGGTCAAGTCCGCCGACACCTTCAGGCAGATGCCCCGGATCGTTGAACAATCATTACGGGAGTGGCGGCTCAAACAGGAACGGGAAGATGCGATTGAGGCGTTACGAAAAAGCGAAAGCCGATTGCGCAAACTCAGTCAGGCCGTCGAACAAAGTCCGGCAGCCGTTATCATCACTGACCTTGATGGCGCTATCGAGTATGTGAACCCGAAATTTACCGACATCACCGGCTACAGCCTATCAGAGGCCCTGGGGGAAAACCCGCGCATGCTGCAATCGGGACTGGTCGATCGTGAACTTTACCGGCAATTGTGGGCACACCTGTTGGCCGGGGAAGAATGGCAAGGCGATTTTATCAACAAGCACAAAAAAGGCCATCTGTTCTGGGAACGGGCGCACATTTCACCCATGCGGGATAAGGGTGGGGAAATAACCCACTACATCGCGGTAAAAGAAGACATTACCACCCAGAAAAATTACGAGAAGGAGCTCGAATACCGCGCCACCCACGACGAACTGACGGGCTTGAGCAACCGCGCCCTGCTGAAGGATCGGCTGGATCAGGCCATCGGCCACGCCAGACGGTCAAAAACCCAGGTAGCGGTCATTATGCTTGACCTTGATCGGTTCAAAATCATTAACGACAACGTCGGTCATGCCCAAGGGGACAAACTGTTAAAGCTGGTGGGCAAGAGGCTGCGTGATGCGGTTCGCCAGGTCGACACGGTGGCCCGCTTTGGCGGCGATGAGTTTGTTGTGCTGCTCGAAGACATCCGCAGCCCTGAAACAGCGGCTCAGGTCGCCGCCAAGATATTGCGGGCCTTAAGTCAGCCCTACGAACTGGCCGGGCGTTCATTCACCCTGACCGCCAGCCTCGGCTTGAGTCTGTTTCCGCAGGATGGCGACAACAGTGACACCCTGATCCGCAATGCCGATGTGGCCATGTACCAGTCGAAGCGCCGTCGAGGTGAATATACTTTTTTTACCGACAGCATGAACGCCCATCTGCTGGAGCTGATGGAACTGGAAAACGCCCTGCGCCAGGCCATCCTCAACAACGAATTTATCCTCCACTATCAACCCCAGATCGACCTTAAAACCGGTCGGATCTGTGGCTGTGAGGCTTTGATCCGCTGGCACACCAGCCGCGGCATCATTCCCCCCGGGCAATTTATTCCCCTGGCGGAAGAAACCGGCCTGATCGTACCCATCGGCACCTGGGTGTTGGAAGAAGCCTGTCGGCAGAATATGGCCTGGCAGGCTGAGGGGCTGGAGCCAATACGCATCTCGGTCAATCTCTCGGCGCGTCAGTTTGAGCAAAACGACCTGACAACCATCGTTCAGGGCGCCCTTGACAACAGCGGCATGCCCGCTGATCTGCTGGAACTGGAACTGACCGAAAGTCTGGTGATGGATGATCCTGAGATGGCTCAAATAGCGCTTAAGGAACTTAAAAAACTGGGTGTTCATTTGAGTCTCGATGATTTCGGTACCGGGTATTCAAGTATGCTTTATCTGCGCAGCTTTCCCTTCGACCAGCTTAAAATTGACCGTGGTTTTGTCGCCGATATCACCACGGACGCGGCAGCAGCAGCCTTGATGAACGGTATCATCAGTATCGCGCACAACCTCCATCTCGAAACAGTGGCAGAAGGGGTTGAATCACAGGAACAACTCAATTCTCTGATCCATTCTAACTGCGACATAGTGCAGGGTTTCCTGTTCAGTAAACCCTTGCCGGCAGAGCAGTACGCCGAGCTTTTGCGCACCGGTGTTAACCTGGGGAGTATCCGCATTAATCGTTGATGCCGGGCAGAAAAGTGCATGAAAACTGCTTTTGGTGAGATGATTGTCTTGCTGATGGTGTTCACGGCTTCCCTTGCAGCTGAGGATGTGGTCGGCTTCATCCGGACAGTGACGGCTGTGGTCTGGGACGGGCTTTGGTGAAAAAGATTGGTGAACGCTACCAAAGGCGCATCCGGGTGGAATCGGCAGGACCCGGCAAAATGAGCTGTTTTCGCTTTACCCTACCGGGGGGGGGGCATTGAGAAAAACTGAAATAACAGAGGAAAACACACCATGAGCGAGAAACCCAGCATCCGGATCCTGATCGTTGAAGATGAACCGGCTCACGTGGAGATGATCTGTCTTCATCTTGAACGGGCCGGCAACATGGATATTCAGCTGGCAGCAAATATGGAAAATTGCCTTGAAGCAATCGCCTCATCCCCCCCCGATATCATTCTGGTTGATCTGCATCTGCCCGATGGTGGTGCGATTGAGCTCTTGTCCAAAATTGACGGTAAGGTTCCGATTATCACCATGACCTCGCGCGGCAGCGAAGAACAGGCGGTTGAGGTTCTCAAGTCTGGGGCTCAGGACTATCTGACCAAATCGCCGGAAACCTTTGCCGCCATGCCGCGCACTGTTGAACGGGCAGTGCGCGAATGGCAACTGCAACGGGACATTGAGCAAGCCAATGAAAAAGTTCGCGCGCAGAAATCTCTGGTGGAGGCACTGCTGCAGAACACTGCGACCCCGATTTTTGTTGTTGACCCGCAGCATCGGGTCCTGATCTGGAACAAGGCCTGCACAGAACTGACCGGGGTCAAAGCGGCAGATGTCGTCGGCACCGACCGCCACTGGAGCGCCTTTTACGCTCAGAAACGTCCTTGCCTGATTGATGTGGTCCTTGAAGGAAGCCCGCCGGAGCTCCTCACAGAATGGTATCCACACCACTCCCGCTCCGAGTCACTGGAGGAAAGTTTACAGGCCGAAGGATGGCGAACCGGACGTGCTGGAGAACCCGTTTATCTGACCTTTAACGCCGCCCTGGTACGCGATACCGACGGCACCGTGATTGCGGCAATTGAAACACTGCAGGACATTACCGCACGTAAAAAGATGGAAGATGACCTGGTCGCCAGCAGGGAAGCCCTCACCCGGCAGCATGAAAAACTCGATCACTTGTTCAAACAGGTGGAACAGGCCAAACAGGAATGGGAAGCGACCCTTGACTGCATGAGTGATATCATCATTCTAGTCGACAAAAAAGGCATGGTCATGCGTTCCAATCGGGCCCTTGATGAGCTGGTCAACGCCCCTTTTACTGACATTCATGGTCATCCCTGGCATGAGCTGCTGGCGATCCCCCAGGGAGCGGAAGACTTGGCACAGGTCCGTTCCCAGGAGTTTTTTCATCAGCCGACCCGGCGCTGGTTTCTGCTCAGCATGTACCCCGTCACAGAATTGGAGTCAAAAGGTACCGCCGGTCAGGTTATTACCTTAAATGATCGCACCGAGATCAAACAGATGACAGCCAAGCTGGAGCAAGCCAATCGTGAGTTAAAACAGGCCCATGTTCAGCAACTGCAATCAGAGAAAATGGCCTCCATCGGTCAACTGGCCGCCGGGGTCGCCCACGAAATCAACAACCCCATTGGCTTTGTGACCAGCAATCTGGGCAGTCTGGAAAAATATGTTGCCAAGCTCAATGAGTTCATCACCTTTTTGAGTAGTGATTTTATGGACAATCTGGATCCTGAACAACGGGAACAGGTTGCCCTGCGGCGCAAACAGCTTAAAATCGATCTGGTCCTCGAAGATATCAATGACCTGCTCGCCGAGTCGCGCGACGGGGTTGAACGGGTCGGGAAAATTGTCCGCGATTTAAAAGGCTTCTCTCGCGTCGATGAGGCAGAGCACAAGATGGCCCATGTTGAGGAGTGCCTGGAAAGCGCCATCAACATTGCCTGGAACGAAATCAAATACAAGGCCACCCTAACCCGTGATTTTGCTGAGTTACCGGCAATCCTCTGCTATCCCGGTCAATTGAACCAGGTATTTGTCAACATGCTGGTCAATGCCGCCCAGGCGATTGATGACCAGGGCACCATCGATGTGGCAACCTGGCAAGAGGGTGATCATGTTTTGATCCGGATCACCGACAGCGGCTGCGGTATTTCTGAAGAGAACTGCAAACGGATTTTTGATCCCTTTTTCACCACCAAGGAAGTCGGCAAAGGTACCGGTCTGGGGTTGAGCATCACCTACGATATTATCAAAAAACATCAGGGCGAGATCCATGTCACCAGCCGGGAAGGTGAAGGCACCCGTTTTACCATCAAGCTACCGGCGCAAAGGGTGGAATCAACCTAACGGGATAGCAGCCTCTAGCCACCAGAAATGAGGACCTAATGGTCGAGAAGAACAGTACACCTTTTGATCTGGACAGCATCCCACCCATGCCGCGGGTCGCTGCCGAAATCATGACCCAATTGAATTCACCACAATCTTCGGCTGAGCGTCTTGCCGATATCATTGCTTCAGATCCGGCGGTGGCTGCGCGGGTATTGCGTATTGCCAATTCCTCCTTCTACAGCATGTCAAGGCAGGTCACCAACCTGTCGATGGCGATTGTTGTATTGGGGGAACGTACGTTGAAAAATCTGGTGCTGGCGGCCAGCCTGCGTGGTCTCAACCGGGAGTTTGGACCCAAGGAAAAAATGCTCTGGGAAGATTCCATGGTCTGTGCGCTGGCAGCGCGATATCTGGCGCAGGCTCTGGCGGTAGGAAATCCGGAAGATGTTTTTGTTGCCGGTCTGTTTCGTCATATCGGACTGATCGTCATGAATAACCAACCCGAACGCAATACCGATTTTATTATCCAGGCATTGCGCCAGGGTAGTGACCACTCTGACTACGAACAGACCGAATTCGGTGCCACCCACAGTGACATTGGGGCAACAGTTCTTGAACATTGGAATTTATCAGAACAGCTCTGCTATGTTGCCCGCCACCACGCAACACCCCAGCCCGATCGGGCGGTTGATGCTACCCTGATCAGCATAACCGCCGTTGTCAATATTGCCGGTTATCTGCCCGGCTACTTTGGCCTGTTCGGAACACCCTGGCAGGTCGACTTTTCCTCATTACCCGGCGCTGAATTGCTGCAACTGGACGCAGAGGGGTTGAGTCCGTTAATTGAGGAATTTCGCATCATCTTTCAAAAAAACCGGCACCAGTTTCTGGCCTGAGAAAAGGAGAACCGATGCCCAATCAGGTAAAAATTCTCTGCGTCGATGATGAGAAAAATGTTCTCAAAGCCCTGCGCCGAACCTTTATGGAGCATGAGAACTTCTCTATTTATCTGGCAGAATCCGGAGCTGAAGGGTTAACAACACTGGAATCGGTAAATGGTATCCAACTGGTCATCTCCGATTACCGGATGCCGGGCATGAACGGCGTTGAGTTTTTGCGTCAGGTCAATGAGCGCTGGCCTAGCACAATACGCATTGTCCTGTCCGGCTACGCTGATACGGCAGTTGTAGTAGAAGCTGTCAATCAGGGGCATATCTATAAGTTTATGCCCAAACCCTGGGATGACGATGACCTGCTGATCAACATTTCCGCTGCCCTTGAATATCAGAGGATCCGCCAGGAGAACACCTCACTGAATATTAAACTGAAGGAGAAAAACCAAGAGCTTGAGAAAAAAAACATAGAATTACACACCTTCAACCATCACCTTGAAGAGCTGGTTGCTCAGCGAACCCAGCAAATTGAACTCCGCAACCGGGTGCTGCAGCTGTCCCAGGCCATTCTGGATAAACTTCCCTTCCCGGTTTTCGGCATTGATACGGAAAACTTTATCGTTCAAGGTAATGACATCGGATGTAAGCTGTTTTCAAGCGTTGACACCACGCCTCTGGGCCTTCACCGAGAGGGGGTTTTTCCAGCAGACATCAATACCCTGATCGACCAACTGATCACGTCGGAAAAACCCCGGACAGGGGTAATAAAGGTCGCTGGAAAACCCTACTGCTGTCGGGTCTGCCGCCTTGACAAGATCTCCGAAGGCATTGTCCTGGTGTTGGTTCCACCGATTGCAACCGCAGCATCCGATGAGTGTTTTTCCGAGATACCATAAAGGATGTCCCCATGACCGCCCCACAAATAAAGATTCTGCTGGTTGACGATGAGCCCAACATCACCAAAGCTCTCAGACGATTGTTCATGCAGGTTGACCAGTATGATATTCTGACGGCGGCATCGGGCGCTGATGGGCTGCAGATACTCGAAAATAATCTTGATATCGGGGTCGTTATTTCCGACCAACGGATGCCGCAGATGACCGGGGTTGAGTTTTTGGCGCAGGCGCGGAAGCTGACCCCTGATGCCGTGCGCATTCTGTTGACCGGCTACGCGGATATTGAAGCCTCCATCAATGCCATCAACAAGGGGGCGGTTTTTCGTTATCTGACCAAACCCTGGAACGATCAGGATCTGCTGGAGGTTGTCGCCGAGGCGGTCCGCAGTTTTCAGTTGATTGCTGAAAATGAGCGGCTGAACAAACTGGTCGCCAAACAGAACCTCGCGTTGCAGCAATGGAACAGCCGCCTGAAACAACGGGTACTGGATCAGACAGCGCACATCAGAGCCAAGGGCGATGCCCTGGCGGAATCACATCAACAGTTGCGCAGCAGCTTCCGGGAAACCATCGAAGCCCTGTCCAACTTGATCGAAATCCGCGATCGGCGCACGTCTGGCCACAGCCACAATGTGACCAAACTAGCCACCGCTATGGCCGCCGAGCTGCAACTCGATGATAGCGAAACAGAAAAAGTTCGCTCAGCGGCCCTGTTGCATGATATTGGAAAAATCGGATTACCCGAACACCTGCTCGGAGTACCGCCGCTACAGATGACCGAAAAGGATCTGGGCGAATATCGCCTGCACCCCATTCGCGGCCAGGCGGCGATTGACATGGTACCGGCTTTGCGCGATGTTGGCGTCATCATTCGCCATCATCATGAACACGTTGACGGCAGCGGCTTTCCCGATGAACTGCGTGGTCGCAGAATCCCCTTCGGTTCGCGCATCATCTGTGTGGCCGATACCTTTGAGCGGGCGCTTGTGCATTATCCGGAAAGAACAGCCCTGGAATCGGCCTTGCGGGAGATCAGTCCCTTGTGGGGTAAAAAACTCGACACCGATTTACGGATTATCCTTGAGACGGCGGCGCCAATCGTGTTCAATCATCTCGATATATCCGCTGAAGTGGCCAAACTTCAGGTAAAGCCCAGGGATTTGAAAGCGGGAATGCAGCTGCTTCGTGATTTATACAGCGGCACCGGCGTCATGCTGCTGAATAAAGGAACGATTTTTGATGAAACCGCCATCGCCCTGGTCAAAAGGCGCTATCAGATTGACCCTTTTGATATGGATATTCCGGTACTGGTAGAGCCAAGAGAAAAATAGCATAGCCTCCAGCCACATCAACATACTGATGCGATTAACCTAAAAACCGCTCTCGGGTCCAGGCAGAACGGTAAAAAACAAGGAAAGTTAGCCCGTTACCGAAGAACAATCATTTACTGAACAGGTTACTCCATGACGTTCTATCTCTTTTTCATTCATTCCGTGTCTTTCGTGGACAACTGCGCGTTCGGAATTAACCCTGATCCCTCGATGCTGCTATGACCCCGATTGATATCCTGATTGCCGAAGACGAACAGGCCCATGTCTCGTTCATCCGACGTTCCCTGTGCAACGATTCGCAGCCTTTTCATTTCCGTGTCGCTACCGATCTGCGTTCCTGTCGCCACGAACTGGACCGGCACCCACCGGCTATTCTGCTGCTTGACCTGAATCTGCCGGACGGCAGCGCCCTGGACTTGCTCAAGGAACTGGGCAGTGAAACCCCCTACCCGATTCTGGTCATGACTGCCGGCGGCAGTGAGACGCTGGCAGTTGAGGCGCTGAAATCCGGGGCTCTCGATTATATTATCAAATCACCTGAAATCTTCGCCGACATGGGGCGCATTATCAAACGCGCCCTGCGGGAACGCCAGGCCCGCAATGATCATCGCCGGGCCGTTAAGGCTCTGCGCGCCAGTGAAGAGAAATATCGTCACCTGTTTCAGGAATTCAACGGCCTCCTCAATGCGGTCTCCGACAGTCTGATGCTGGTTGATCCCGACATGAACATTCTCTGGAGCAACCAGTCAGCAGCCGACATTGTGGGGATCAAACCGGAAGAGATGATTGGCCAACACTGCTACTCCCTGATGAAAAAGAAAAATCAGCAGTGCGACGCCTGCGCTGCTGCCCGGACCATCACCACCGGACTCAGCCAGAGCAGCATGGAAACCCTCGACAATGGCGAGATATGGGACAGTCGCGCCTTTCCGCTCCTTGGTGAAGCGGGTGAGATCTCCAAGATTATTATCATGAAGCGCAATGTCAGCGAACAGAAGCGTCTGCAGGATGAGGCTGCCCGAGCGTCACGGCTGGCGGTATTGGGGGAGCTGTCGGCCGGCATTGCCCACGAGATCAATAATCCCAATGCCCTGATTCTGTACAACAGTGAGATGCTTGGCGGCTTTTTGAACGATCTTCTACCCTACCTGCGGGAGTCGATGACGACTGAGTCAGAACATCTGTTTGGCGGCCTTAGCTGCAGTGATCTGATCGACGAGATGCCGCAAATGCTCACCTCGATCAAGGACTCAGCCCGACGCATCAAACAGATCGTCAACGATCTGCGCGACTTTGCCCGGCGCGACCCGCTCAATGAGGATTCATTTATTGATCTGAACCAGATCGCCCAATCTTCAGCGCGCCTGGTCAGCAACGTCGCCGGCCGCTCCACTGATCACTTTATTGTTGATCTGGGCAAGGATCTACCGGTGCTAAGCGGGGTTCAGGGACGCCTTGAGCAAGTGGTCATCAATCTGCTCATCAACGCCTGTCAGGCGTTGACCGACCGCTCACAAAAAATCACCCTGGCGACCTCCTGCTGTGAAAAACGTGAGCATCTTTTTCTTACGGTAACCGATGAGGGCAGAGGCATTCCCGCCGATATTCTTGAGCATATTGTCGAGCCCTTTGTCACCACCAAAAGACAGGAAGGGGGAACCGGTCTGGGACTGTCGGTTTCTGCCCGGATTGTCAAGGAACATCGGGGTTCCTTGCGCTTTTCTTCTTCACCGGGAGAGGGAACAATAGCGACCCTGGTGCTCCCGGCAGCACAGGATGCGACCCATGACGAATAAGCAACTGTATCCCGAATTGCCCCTTTTAATGGTTGACGATGAGCCGGCCTGGCTACACAGCATGGCCCTTTCCCTTAAAGTGTCGGCGGGCATCAATAATGTCATCCGCTGCAGTGACAGTCGTGAGGCGATGAGGCTACTACAACAGCAATCCTGTTGTCTGGCGCTGATCGACCTCAACATGCCATACGTCAATGGAGAACAACTTCTGACCCAGATCAGGGAAAGTTATCCGGACATTGCGGTGATTATCATCAGCGGCATGAATCAGATTGAAACCGCCATCCGCTGTGTAAAGGCCGGAGCTGAAGATTTTTACATCAAAACCGACGAGCGCGAGCGCGTGGTCTCCGGGATTATGCGCACCCTGAAACAAATTGAACTACAGCGCCAGAACCGCGAACTTGCTGAACGACTGCTGCAGCGGGAAGAGGTCGAACATCCGGCCTTTGCCCGCTTTCACACCTGCAGCGGAAAAATGCACAGGATCTTCTCTTATCTACGCGCTATTGCCCGCGGCTATGAACCGGTACTGATTACCGGAGAAAGCGGCACCGGTAAGGAATTGGTTGCTCGTTCCCTTCATCAACTGCGCTGCCCGGAGAAACCCTGGATCGCCGTCAACGTTGCCGGGCTGGATGATATGGTCTTCAGCGATACCCTTTTCGGTCATGTCAAGGGGGCCTTTACCAGTGCTGACCAAGCTCGCAAAGGGATGATTGAAGAGGCTGCGGACGGCATCCTCTTTCTTGATGAAATCGGCGATCTGGCACCGGCATCCCAGGTCAAACTGCTGCGCTTGTTGCAGGAAGGAGAATATTACCCCCTTGGCAGCGATAAACCCCGCCGGGTCCGGGCGCGAATACTATTTGCGACCAATCAGAAGCTCAAAGACAAGGTAGACCAGGGAGCCTTCCGCAAAGATCTCTACTACCGCCTCTGCGCCCACCTGATCGACATCCCGCCGCTGCGTGAGCGCAAAGAGGATCTGCCTGTGCTGATGACCGCCCTGGTAGCAGAAGCTGCAGAAAGTTTTTCCTGCGCCCCGCCGCTGATCCAGCAACCCCTGCTTGACCTCCTGACTAGCTATGATTTCCCCGGCAATGTCCGCGAGCTACGCGCCATGGTGTTCGATGCTGTGGGGCGGCACCAGGACGGGGAACTCTCTTGTGCACGCTTTGAGGAGGTCATCTTGCCGGCACAGGACGTGACCCCGGCCAGTTGTGATCTCGACGCCACAATGGCGCGAGGGACTGCAACCATCCGCTTCGGGCCCGAACTGCCGACCATCAAACAAGCCACCCAGGCGCTTGTCAATGAAGCGTTGCAGCGAACAGCCGGCAACCAGTCAAAGGCAGCAAAGGCCCTCGGCATCACCCCCCAGGCGCTTAACAAACGGCTAAAAACAACTGAATAGTGACATCATTTCTTTCGCCGATCTGCGGTAGGATCAGGCAAGTAAAGAGCAAAGATAGACACATATTGAGCTAGAATCAACTCTATTAGCCGGGATAGCTCACCAACATATCGAATTTCAGCCCACCTCAATCACTGGCAACAGCTGCCACAACCACGCGCCCCTGACCGCAAAACCGCCACAGACAGCCCTGTCGCCTCGCTGCACGGCCACCGGCACAAACGAATCTATCGCCCCGCTTGACTATTAGGCATATTTTTTGCTTAACCTCAAGGGCTATTTTTTAACCACCATTGTTTCTCAGGCGGCAGCACCAATGATGCTAACCTGTCGCTACTGTCATCATTGCATACAAGGAGGTACAGATAATGATGGTACAACTCGACGAAAAAATTGAACCTATCTATCAAGAAGTATTGTCTCGTAACCCCGGCGAAGTGGAATTCCACCAGGCCGTGCGCGAAGTTCTTGAGTCGTTAGGGCCGGTACTGGTCAAAAATCCCGCCTTTGCCCACCACAAGATTATCGAGCGGATCTGCGAACCGGAGCGGCAGATTATCTTCCGCGTACCCTGGATGGACACCCACGGTCGTGTCCAGATCAACCGCGGCTTCCGCGTTCAGTTCAACAGCGCCTTAGGCCCCTACAAGGGCGGCCTGCGCTTTCACCCTTCCGTCTATCTGGGAATCATCAAGTTCCTCGGTTTTGAGCAGATTTTCAAAAACGCCCTGACCGGCATGCCGATTGGCGGCGGCAAAGGTGGTTCCGACTTTGACCCCAAGGGTAAAACCGACGGCGAGATCATGCGTTTTTGCCAGAGCTTTATGACTGAGCTGCAGCGTCACATTGGTGAGCACACTGATATTCCTGCTGGTGATATCGGTGTCGGTGGCCGTGAAGTCGGTTATATGTTCGGCCAGTACAAGCGCCTCAACAACCGCTGGGAAGCCGGTGTGCTGACCGGCAAAGGGCTCAACTGGGGTGGTTCCCTGGTCCGCACCGAAGCCACCGGCTACGGTGTGGTTTTCTTTGTTGATGAAATGCTTAAGGTGCGCAAGGACAGCTTCGACGGCAAAACCTGTGTCGTCTCCGGCAGCGGCAACGTCGCTATCTATGCCATCGAAAAAGTCCATCAACTGGGCGGCAAGGTGATTGCCTGCTCCGATTCCAACGGCTACATAGTTGATGAAAATGGAATCGACCTCGAATTGGTTCAGCAGCTCAAGGAAATCGAACGCCGCCGCATCAAGGACTACACCAACTACCACAAGCACGCACGCCACATTGAGAAAGGGAGCATCTGGGATATCCCTTGCCAGGTTGCCTTGCCCTGCGCCACCGAAAACGAGCTTAACGGCAAGGATGCCAAGACCCTGGTAAAAAATGGCTGTATCGCCGTAGGCGAGGGGGCCAACATGCCGACCACACCGGAAGGCATCAAGGTTTTCAAGGATGCCGGCACCGCTTACGGCCCCGGCAAGGCCGCCAATGCCGGCGGTGTTGCCACCAGCGCGCTGGAAATGCAGCAGAATGCCTGTCGTGACTCCTGGACCTTCGAGCACACCGAGGATCGGCTACAGGACATCATGCAGAACATTCACAACGATTGTTTTGAAACCGCCGAGGAGTATGGTGCTCCAGGCAACTATGTGATCGGTGCCAACATTGCCGGCTTCACCAAGGTCGCCCGCGCCATGCTGGCCATGGGACTGGTTTAGAATTTAGAATACAGAATACGCAAAAAGCCCGGCTCTATGGCCGGGCTTTTTGCGTATCTCCCCACTCCCCACTCCCCACTCCCCACTCCCCACTCCCCACTCCCCACTCCCCACTACCCCTCCTGCGGCCCCTCAAAACACACCAGTTCCTGCGCCACCACGTCGGCCATCAGGCGTATGCCGGTATCCGGCACACGGCAGACCTTGACCACCGACTTGTAGTGACCGCTGGAGGGAATCAGACCGTCCAGCGCGTTGGGACGATCCTGCAACCAGGCGCGATTGAAGGTGCAGCCTTTGTGCTCAGGGAAGAGGGCCAGGTAGAAGATGTCGGCTTCAACCAGATCCTGAAAAAAGTGAGAACCGAAGGATAATTCCGGCATCAGACCACCGGACGGAAAGGCCACCTCGACCAGGGCAGTGAGGTTACTGATCTCCGAAAAGGACACCGGCACACCCAGGGATGGGGTCGTCGTCCCCCAGCGCCCGGGACCGATGAGCATGGTACGTCCCTCCTCTTCGCGCCCCGCAATACGTCGGTTGAGGCGCCCGATCAGGCGCGCCACCTCGTATTTTTCCGACGGGGGCAGGCGCAGATATTCCGCCGGCTCAATCCAGATAATCCAGTCCAGCGCGTGGGAGACATTCCCCCCCATAAAATTGCCGGTAGAGCGGAACAGCAACTTATCATCCGCAATGTCCTGAGGAATTTCGAGGGTCGATTCCGCCCCGCGGGTCTGTAGGGGACGACACTGCACCACATCGATCTTGACCGTGCGATCGGCGGTGAAGTTGGCGGTAAACTCCACATCCACCGGATAACCGTACGCCTTTTCGATGGTCTTGAGCAGACGCTGCATCAACGGGGCAAAATCGCTCTGCTCAAGGAAATCGTCAAAGGTCAGCATCCAGACGTTGGCAACCTTGCGGCCACGTTCCTGCAGCAACCGGATGGTGTCTTCGTCGCGGACGGCATAAATGTCCCAGGGGAGACCAAGATCCTCTTGCGCAAGATTATACAGGGACAGGGTCTGCAAACTGTTGTCGTTGATGTTGAGCAGGTCGATGTCATGCTGAGAGAACTTGCGCACATCCTCAAAGCCTTTATGCTGCCGTCGGGTCGGCGCGTCAAGGGCGACCACGCGCGGGTAATCAACCTCGGAGCGGTCAACGGCCCGGGTTCCCATCCCCACCACCAGACGCAACATACCGGCCTGGGGGTCCATCTCTTTATCCCAGACAAAGGTATTGTACGACACGCCAACACCCGCCAATTCCGGCAGGTAGTAGTGTTTGCGATAGGATCCGGAAACGCGCTGGATCAACAGTGCCATCTGCTCGTCTTTTTTATCAAGGCCCCGCTGCAAACGGTAGGTCAAGGCGTCTTCACTCATGGCACTGGCAAAGACCTTGCGGATAGCATTTTCCAGCGCCTCCAGACGCTCTTCCGGGCTGCCCTGGTTGACGCAGAAAAAGCTGTCATATTTACCCGCAAAGGCATTGCCGAAACCGTCTTCGAGCAATGAACTGGAACGCACAATGATCGGATACTGGCCGTAATATTCGAGCATCTGCTGAAATTCCTCGCGGATTTCGTCCGGGAAACTGCCCGCGAGCATCTTCTCGCGCAGTTCGGCAGCAACGCTGAAATAACCGGCTTCGGCTTTCTGCTGCATAAACAGGGGCCAGAGATTATTGTGTACGATGTAGGAATAATAAACGTTGGAACCGACATAGTAGGAATCGTGTTTTTCCAGATGATGATTCCAGTCAAAGCTTGGATCGCGGCGGAGGATATGATGAGCCAGGAGCATGCCGACGGCCTTGCCGCCGATAAAGCCGGTGCCGATGATGCGTGACTTGATATCGAGCAGATCGGGCAGACTGAAATATTCGCGCGCCAACACCAGCATCCGCTCCTCACGGGCAAGAACGTGGCGGCAAAGATGGCGCACCATGCTGTCACGATCATAACCGGAACCATTCTCACGACAGAGGTCTTCCGCATCCATAAATAACCGGTGCCAGTGATCAATCTGGCGCCGTCCGCCGTTGGCGGTGCGCTCCGCCAATGACTTGTAGAGCCGGGTCGATTCAAAGCTGTTGGTCAAGGGGATAAAGCGTTCGCCAATCTTGTGGTGGGGCAGAAACATGGTCGGTGAGCGCCGCTGCCAGACCTTGAGAGGCTGAAGGTGAAAGTGATCTTCGTGGCTGAAAACATCGATCAACACCTGGGTGGTATTGCGGATCTGCTCAACCGTGCGGAAGGCATGCCGGCTGCGGATCAGGGCAAAATAGGCAACGGTATCAAGATCAAACAGATAGGGGCAGGTGATACGGAAAAAATTGCCGATCATATGATCGGTGGCCCAGGCCGAGAGCAGTTCGGAGAGGCAATCGAAAACATAGAAAGCCCCCTCCCCCTGGTCAGTAACGATCTGATAAACCTGGCCGGCAAAGGGTTCGAAACCCTCTTTCGGATCGATCTGATGAATTTTGATCTGGGGCGCTTCGGCCAGCAACGGCAGATGATCACCAAAACGCATATAGTTGATGGTACGGCCATCGCGCAGGGCCTGCTCAACAAAAGGTTGAACAAAATAGCGGTAATCCTCAATCGACTCGACCTTAAGCACAACATTGTCGCCGATGCGCAAACCATCGAGAATAGCATCCAGTTCGGCATAACCCGTCGATACCCGCTGAGACTTACTCATCATTGCGGCTCCTCTTGTGGTAATCAGATAATGGCGTCGCAAAAAGCTCACCAACGGTTGCGCCCGAGGACAAACAGTCGCGCTTGTGTCACGGCTTCGACGTACCTAAGCACGCCTCATGGCTCAATCATCGCGCGCCTTGCCTTTGGCGCTTTTTGCTTAGCCAGCTAACTTGATACTTTTTGCGAACGCATCGTCATGTGATAATTTTCAAATTGCTGTTTTTATAGCACACACTGCAGTAAACTGCGTAATATTTCGGCAGCATCACTGCCGGAGCGATGGCGCTGATCAGACTCCGTGGCGGAGACTGCTGACTTCTTCATCTTTCCAGGCTTTGTGCACGCTTTTTGCATTGGTTTACTCCTTACGTCCACATTTAAAGCAACGATCAGTCATCGCACCCGATGCGACTTGCACCACCTCAGTAAAGGATAAGCTTTTTATGAATCCAGCAGAAAAATTTCGTGACAACTGTGGCTTCGGCCTGCTGGCCCAGATCGACAACCGGCCCAGCCATCAACTCCTGAAAGACTCGATCAAGGCCCTCACCCGCATGATGCATCGCGGCGCCATCGCCGCTGACGGGAAAACCGGCGATGGCTCCGGCCTGCTCTGCTCTATGCCCGTCGGTTTCTTGAGCAAGGTCGCTGAAGAGCATGACCTCTCCCTGCCGGAGCAGTTTGCGGTGGCGGTGGTATTCACCCGTGATGCAAAGAAGCAGCTGCCGGCGCTTGAAAAAATGTGCGGCAAAAATGACCTGCAGATCCTCTTTACCCGCGAGGTCCCGGTCAATACCGATGCCCTTGGCGAGTACGCGTTAAACCGGCTGCCGCAGATCTTCCAGGTTTTTGTCGTCCCGGCAGCGCTGATTGCCACCCGCCGCTTCGATGCCCTGCTCTATCTGACGCGCAAGGAGGTGGAAAAACAGTTCCGCACCGATCCGCACTTCTACATCCCCAGTTTTTCCCGCACCCTGATCAGCTACAAGGGGCTGGTGATGCCGACTTACATTGAAACCCTGTTTCCCGATCTGCAGGATCCTGACTTCGAAATCTCCTTTGCCCTGTTTCACCAGCGCTTTTCCACCAACACCCTGCCCCAGTGGAAGCTTGCTCAACCCTTACGGGTGATTGCCCACAATGGTGAGATCAATTCCATCCAGGGCAACCGCTTCAAAGCCCGCTACAAGTTCACCGATGCCCGCAGTCCGGTTTTTACCGAGGATGAAATCGCGAGAATCATGCCACTGCTCGAAGAGGGGGTCAGTGACAGCGCCGGTCTCGACAACATGATTGAGTTTAAACTGGCTAACGGTGTCGATTTTTTCAAAGCGATCCGCGGCCTGGTACCACCGGCACGTCACAATGTCGCCAACATGCCGGCCAAACTGCGCGCTTTTTATGAATATACCTCCGGCGCCTATGAACCCTGGGACGGCCCGGCCGCCATCAGCCTGACCGATGGCCGCTACATCGGCTGTATCCTCGATCGCAACGGTCTGCGTCCGGCAAAATACATCATCACTACAGATAATCGGCTACTGATCAGCAGCGAGTACGGGGTCATCGACACACCGGCAAACATGATCCGCGAGCGTGGTCGCCTGCAGAGTGGTCAGATGATCGCCGCCGACCTGAGCTCCGGGCAGATCTTCTACACCCGCGATATCGACCGGTACCTGATGGAGTCCCAGCCCTACAATCAATGGCTGACCGAGCATACCTACTACCTGCAGGAATTTATCGGTCGCCAGTTCTGCGAAGACAAGGACTACCGCTACCCCGATCTGGAGACGGCCCAGCGTTATCACAACATCACCTCGGAAGTTGTAGATCTGATCATCCGCCCCATGATGGCTGACGGCAAGGAGCCGGTCGGCTCCATGGGGGACGATACGCCCCTGGCGGCCTTTTCCGATCAACAGCGTAACTTCAGCGACTTTTTCAAACAGAAATTTGCTCAGGTTACCAATCCGCCCATCGATCCCCTGCGGGAAAAAGCGGTCATGTCGACCACTATCGGCTTCGGCGGTATCGGCAACCCGCTGATCGAAACCAAGAGTCGCGCGATGCGCTTAAAAAGCGTTTCGCCTTTTCTGTCCTATGAGATCTACCACTCTCTGCTGACCTTTGGTGACCCGCAACTGCCGCGCTTTGAAGCCTGCTACAAGTACCGGATTTTCCATACCGACTTCCGCACTGATCTGCAAAAAGCCCTGCAGCAGCTCGCTGAACAGGTACTGGATGCGGTGAGCAACGACGGGGTCCGCATCGTTATCCTCGACGACCGGGTCCTTGACAAGGAGAACAAGCTGATCCCGATGGCCATGGCCGTTGGCTATATCAACCGCCAGTTGCTCAAAACCCGGCTGCGTCAGCATGTCAGCCTGGTGGTGGTGACCGGTGAAACCGTCGACCCCCATGCCGCGGCCGTGCTGATCGGCTATGGTGCTATTGCCATCTACCCCTGGCTGCTCTATGCCAGCGCCCTCGAAATCGGAGAAAAACGCAACCAACCACCACGGGAACTGCGCAAAGCGTTGCAGAATATCTACGCGGCACTCAACAAGGGGCTGCTCAAAATTATGTCAAAAATGGGGATCAGCACCGTTTCGAGCTACCGCAACGCCGCCCTGTTCGACATTATCGGCCTTTCCCATGAGCTTGTTGATGCCTGCTTCAAAGGTTCTTCGCTGCTGATGCCGGGCCTGGGCTTCCAGGAGATTGAGGAGCGCATCCACCGGGTCCACCGCAAGGTCTTTGCCGAAAGCTACATGACCCCCATCTACCCCCTCGAGATCGGTGGGTTTTATCGCGACAACCCCGGATTTGAATACCACGATTTTAACTCCTGGCATGTGACCCAGCTGCATCGCTTTGCTGAAAACCGTACCCGTGAAGAATATCTGAAGTTCCGTTCGATGATCGACAACCGTGGCATCAGGTATGTGCGCGATGCCCTCGGGTTCAAAAGCCCTCACTCCCCTCTGCCGATTGAGCAGGTCGAGCCGGTTGAGGCGATCACCCGCCGTTTTGATTCGGCTGCCATGTCGCTAGGTGCGCTATCGCCGGAAGCCCACGAAGCCCTGGCCGAAGCGATGAACCGCCTGGGGGGCCATTCCAACAGCGGTGAGGGGGGGGAAGACGCGGCGCGCTTCGACACCGTCCGCAACAGCCGCATCAAGCAGATTGCGTCAGGACGTTTTGGCGTCACTCCCGGTTATCTGCGCAGCGCTGAAGAGATTCAGATCAAACTCGCCCAGGGCGCCAAACCCGGAGAGGGGGGGCAATTACCCGGCGAAAAGGTCAGCCCGCTGATTGCGCGCCTGCGCTTCACCATTCCCGGAGTGACCTTGATTTCCCCACCGCCGCACCATGATATTTACTCGATTGAAGATCTGGCCCAGCTGATCTTTGACCTTAAGCAGATCAATACCAAGGCAAAAATCAGCGTCAAGCTGGTCTCCACTGAAGGGGTTGGCACCATCGCCGCCGGCGTCGCCAAGGCCAACGCTGACAAGATCGTCATTTCCGGTCACGATGGCGGCACCGGCGCGGCACCCCTGAGCTCTCTCAAGCATGCCGGCAATCCCTGGGAGTTCGGCTTAAGCGAAGCCCATATCAGCTTAAAAGCCAACAACCTGCGTGAGTTTGTCTCCCTGCAGACCGATGGTGGCATGAAAATCGGTCGCGATGTGGTCAAGGCTGCCATGCTCGGCGCCGAAAGTTTCGGCTTCGGCACCCCGCTATTAGTGCTGCTAGGGTGCAAACTGCTGCGCGTCTGCCACCTCAACCGCTGCACCGTCGGCATTGCCACCCAGGATGAAAATCTGCGCGCCCACTACATCGGCACCGTTGAGAAGGTCATCAGCTACCTGGAAAATGTCGCTGAAGATGTCCGTGAGATCCTTGCCGCCCTGGGCTTCCGCACTCTTGAAGAGGTTATCGGGCGCTGTGATCTACTCGACAAACTCGACACCCCCTTATTGAGCCACTTTGATTTTTCCGAAATTTTACACCAGGTTGAGGGTGTCAATGTAAAAACCCGCGAGAACCTTCCCTTTGATGACAACGCCTTTGAAAAGGAGCTGCTCAAGGAAATCTATCCGGTGATCAAAAATCCCCAGACCGACATGGTCGCGCAGCGCGAGATCAGCAATATCAACCGCAGCTTCGGCACCCTGATCAGTGGCGAGATTGCCCGTTTTTACGGTGACACCGGTCTACCCAAGGAAGCCCTGACCATCAAGTTACGCGGGGTTGCCGGTCAGTCCCTCGGCGCCTTTTTGTCTGAAGGGATGTCGCTTTTGCTGCACGGGGTCGGCAACGACTACGTCGGCAAAGGAATGCACGGCGGACGCATTATCATCACCCCCCAGGTCTACCAGCCGGGGGCTTCTGCGGTCGGTAACACCTGCCTCTACGGGGCGACCGGTGGCAAACTCTTTGTTGCCGGGACCGCCGGTGAACGCTTCGCCGTACGCAATTCCGGCGCTCTGGCGGTGGTTGAAGGGACCGGTGATCACGCCTGCGAATATATGACCGGCGGAACCGTTGTCGTACTGGGAGAAACCGGCATTAATTTTGGTGCCGGCATGACCGGCGGCGCCGCTTTTGTCTACGACCGCAACAAGAACTTTATCGATCGTCTCAATCAGCAGCTGGTGGTCGCGCGCCGCATCGACGTTGATGAAGACAACGAGGGACGACTCTACTTAAAGAGCATCCTGATCAGTTATTTCAACCGCACGGCAAGCCCGGTTGCCAAAGCGATACTCGATGATTTCCGCGAGGAGCTGGCCTATTTCTGGATGGTCACCCCCAAGGATATGAAAGCACCGCTTAACCCGAAAGAAGGGGATTGATCTATGCAGAGCTTTACCGAAACCGGCCGCCAGGAGCCGGAAAAATTTGATGCCACCCAGCGACTGCAGAATTTTGACGAGATTTACCGCTTTTTTTCCAGTCGCATGGTGCGCAAGCAGTCGGAGCGCTGCGTTCAGTGTGGCGACCCATTTTGTGCCACCATCGGTTGTCCATTGCAGAACTACATCCCGCAATGGCTCGAGGCCATCGCCGACCGTGACCTGGAACGCGCCTTTCGTCTTTCCAATGAGAGTTCACCCTTTCCTGAAATTCTCGGACGCATCTGTCCCCAGGGGCACCTGTGCGAAGGCGCCTGCACTCTGGATGACGGCTACGGTGCCATCACCATTGGTGCCATTGAAGCAACCATCACCGACCTGGCCTTTGCCGCCGGGATGCAACTCCCTTTCCCGGGGGTGCGCCACAATACCCGCGTCGCTATTGTCGGCTCCGGCCCGGCCGGTATTTCCTGCGCCCATTTTCTGTTGCGGGCCGGTATCGGGGTGACCATGTACGAAAGCGCAGAACATGCCGGCGGCCTCTTGACCTATGGGATCCCCGGCTTCAAGCTCGATAAACAGATCGTCACCCGACGCTTTGATCTGCTGCAAGAGGCCGGTCTCGAACTGCACCTGGGCCGGCGAATTGGGGACCAGATCTCTTACGCCCAGCTGATCGATGATTACGCTGCGGTATTCGTCGGTATCGGTGCCACCCAGGGACGCAGAGCCGGGATTGCCGGGGAAGACCTGCCGGAAGTCATGTTGGCCATGGACTACCTGATTGAAAAGCAAAAGCAGTTATTCGGCAAACCCGCCGACCCGCATTTTACCATGCAAGGCAAGCGGGTCGTGGTCATCGGTGGCGGAGATACTGCCATGGACTGCCTGCGTACCGCCCTGCGCGACGGGGCCGAAGAGGTCACCTGCCTCTATCGCCGCGACGAGGCCAACATGCCGGGCAGCCACAAGGAGGTCCAGAATGCCGTCGAGGAAGGAGCGATTTTTGACTTCAACGTCAGTCCAAGGGAAATCCGGCGCGAAAAAAATGGCAAACGCTGCATCGAGGTTGAACAGACCCGGCTGACCGAGAAGGATGCCGATGGCCGTCAACGCGTCGAAATCATCCCCGATACCGCTCATTGCATCTCGGCGGACATGGTTATCCTGGCCCTCGGCTTTGATGTCACCCCGGTGGCAGAACTGGCGGAGCTGGGAGTCAAGTGTAATCGCTGGGACCAGATGGAGATTGATCCGGCCAGTGGATTGACCAGCCACCCCAAGGTCTATGCCGGCGGTGACTGCTTCCGGGGTGCCGATCTGGTGGTCACTGCAGCCGCCGATGGCCGCCGTGCGGCCCTGGCAATGATGCGCCGTTTTCTCGGCTGAGAGCTGGATTCCGGCATCTGACTGCTATATGCTTTCAGGCAACAGTAACCAGCCACCAAGACTCTAAGGACACCAAGAGAGGCAACGGCTGCTTTTGAGTTAAAACAATAAACCGATTTTTTGGTTTTCTTGGAGATCTTGGTGCCTTGGTGGCCTGCATATGATTGGTGCCATTATTTTATAGGTATTCCGATGTCTGTAGTAACATTTCGTTGGTCTCGTTTTATCCTGCGCCTTGGCGGTTGTCTGTTTCTCTGGTGGGTACTGACCGGTGGGCGGGCGTCCTCCTGGCTTATCGGGCTACCGACCATCGCGCTGGCTCTGTGGGTGATGAACCGGTTCCCACAGGCTCCCTTCTGGCCTATATCCGTTGCCGGATTACTCCGGTTTATCCCCTATTTTCTTCTGCAATCGGTGAGGGGCGGCGTCGATGTCGCCCGTCGCGCTTATTCCCCGACACTGCCCCTTGATCCGGAGATCATCGAGTTCCCCTTAACGCTTCCTGCCGGACGACCGCAGATGTTCTTTCTCAACAGTGTCAGCCTGCTCCCCGGCACCCTGTCCGCCGATTTAAATGGCACCACTCTCAAGGTGCATGTTCTTGACCGCAAGGTCGATCCACAACTGGGCCAACTTGAAAACCGCGTTGCCCAGTTGTTTAAATGTCCCCTCGGGAGCGAAAAATGACTGGTCTTTATATCGGCCTCGCCCTGATTCTGTTACTGACCATCGCCGTCGGCCTGGTGCGGGTATTGCGCGGTCCTACTGCTACCGACCGAATGCTGGCCGCGCAACTTTTTGGTACCACAGCAGTCGCTATTCTGCTGCTGCTTGGTCAGGCCGGCAACAGCACGGCAATCTGGGATGTTGCCCTGATCTTTGCCCTGCTGGCAGCAGTAGCAGCCGTCACATTTGTACGCCGCAGGAATATCGATACTGATTCCCACCAGGAGGGTAACCGTGGGCATCATTGACCTGATCAGCGCTTCGCTGCTGCTCTGCTCCCTGCCTTTTTTCCTCGCCGGCACCCTTGGCCTGCTGCGCTTTCCCGATCTGTACTGCCGCCTGCATGCCCTGACCAAAGCCGACAACCTGGGCCTGGGCCTGGTAGTGCTGGCCCTGATGATTCAAGCCGACAGTTTCCAGGTTGTCATCCGCTTGCTGCTGACCTGGCTGCTGGTACTGGTTGCCGGTGCCACTGTCGCTCACCTGATCGCCCATCAAGCGCAGCAGGACGGGCATCAACCCTGGCGGCGCTGACCATGGAACCGGCGCTGATCTTTGACCTGATCCTGCTGCTCACCCTGATCAGTCTGGCCTGGCTGCTGCTCGCCAGTACTGATCTGTTTCGCGCCGTCGTACTGTTCATCGCCTTCGGCCTGCTGCTGGCCCTGGCCTGGGTACGACTGGGCGCTCCCGACGTAGCCCTGGCCGAAGCCGCCATCGGTGCCGGCATCAGTGGGGCCCTGCTGCTGATCGGACTGGGACAACTGGGCTCAAGTGAACGCGATCGCTGCCCGGTTCGTCCCCTGACCTTTCTCCAACACCTCTCCGCCCCGGTTCTGATTGGTGTCATCATCCCTTCGGTCACGGTGATTCTCCTGCTCGAACTGCGTCAGCTCCAGGTCGTAACTTCCGGCCAGCAAGGACTGGTGCAAAACCTGCTCAGCATCAGCGGCAGTGACCACCCGGTTACCGCCGTACTCCTGAACTTCCGAGCCTGGGACACCCTGCTGGAAAAGGGCGTGCTGCTGCTGGCGTTAATCACCATCTGGTCTCTTGATCAGGCCCGGCCGCGATTCGAAAACACCGACATTCCACCGCTACTGAGCGGGTTTGGACAATTATTGTTGCCCCTGCTGATTCTTTTTGCCGGGGTGCTGTTGTGGCAGGGAGGGTATGTTCCCGGAGGAGCCTTTCAGGCCGGGGCCCTGCTTACTGCTGCCATGTTGCTTGCAACCCTGAGTGGGTACGCCCTGCCCTCGCGTTGGACCGGGGTGGCGCTGCGCCTGGTTCTGGTCGCCGGGTTTCTGGTTTTTCTGGCGGTAGCGGCCATCACCCTGCTGCTGCGGGGTGAACCATTGCACTATCCGCAACGACTGGCAGGAGGTCTTATCCTGTTGATTGAAATTGTCGCAACCCTGTCGGTTGCTGCCATTCTCAGTGCGGCGCTGGCCGGTGGTCACCCGGTCACCAATCTTCCGCCGGCGGCAACCCCAACCACCAAAATTGAGGATAAATCATGACAACACCGCTGCTCTACGCCGGTGGCGGCATTTTGCTGTTCTCTATCGGCCTGCACGCTCTGCTGATCCGGCGCCACCTGTTACGTAAAATCCTTGCGATTAACATCATGGGCAGTGGCGTCTTTATGGTCTTTATTGCCATCGGCGCTCGCGGTACCGACGCTGTTGGTGACCCGGTCACCCAGGTGATGGTACTGACCGGAATTGTGGTGTCCCTGTGTTTTACCGCTGTCGCCATCGCCCTGACGATCAGGATGCACAACCTGACCAACTGCACCACCTTTGCCACGGATGAGGAATCGTCCCTTGACTGAACTGTTCCTGCATCAGCAATGGTTGATATGGCTGACCTTGCTCCCCCTGGGGGCAGCCGTGGCCGCTTTTCTGGCGCCGCAGCAAGCGCGCTGGATTGGTCTGGCAACGGCTCTGCTGCTGCCGGTTTGCGCCCTTGCCGGGATATTGTCCGTCACCCTGACCCACGCCGATCCGATCACCGCCGGTGGCTGGCCAACCCCGCTGGGAATTGAATTGCGCCGCGATGGCCTGGCGCTGGTCATGCTCGCGGTCACCGCCCTGGTCGGTTTCATTATCAGCTGCTATGCCCTGGGTTATTTTCCAGTACACGACCGGCATTATGATAAAGTCAGGTATTTCTGGCCCTTGTGGCTTTTTTTGTGGGGCAGCTGCAATGCCCTGTTTGTGTCCGGCGATCTGTTTAACCTCTATGTTACCCTCGAGCTGGTCACCCTTTCTTCCGTCGCCCTGATTGCCCTTGAAGGGGGCAAACAGGCTCTTGCAGCGGCGCTGCGTTATCTTTTTATCGGTCTGCTCGGGTCGCTTTCCTACCTGCTGGGGGTTGGCCTGCTCTACGGTAGTTACGCCACCGTAGATATTGCCCTGCTCGGCGAGATGATCAGCGCGACCCGCCTCAACCACGCCGCCATGGCCCTGATGGTGGCCGGCCTGGTGCTCAAAAGTGCTCTGTTCCCTCTGCATTTCTGGCTCCCCCAGGCTCATACCATGGCCCCGGCACCGGTCAGCGCTGCCCTCTCTGCCCTGGTGGTCAAAGCGGCCTATGTCATTCTGCTGCGCCTGTGGTTTGAGGTCTTCCCAGCTCTGGACACCTTTGCTGTGGGACATCTGCTAGGTCTGTTAGGCTCCATCGCCATTGTCTGGGGCTCGCTCATGGCGCTGCGCCAGGAACGGCTGAAACTGCTGATTGCTTATTCTACTGTCGCCCAGATCGGTTATCTGTATCTGGTTTTCCCTCTCGCTCAGCCGGAAACCATGGCTGCCGCCTGGACCGGTGGTGTCCTGCTGATGATGACTCACGCCTGCGGCAAATCCGCCATGTTCATGGTTGCCGGCACCATTCATCACACCGCCGGTTCGGATCGTCTGTCACGCCTGGCCGGTGCCGGTGGCCCGGTTGGAGTCCTGGCGGTGGTGTTCACCCTGGCGGCCACAACGATTATCGGCCTGCCGCCAAGCGGCGGTTTTTTTGCCAAATGGATTTTCATCAACGCGGCCCTGGTTACCGGCCAATGGTGGTATCTGCCGATTATCCTGAGTGGCACCCTGCTGGCGGCGGCCTACATCGCCCGGGTGCTGGGATGGGCCTTCCTTGATGTCAAACGCAGCAGTTATCCGGTTATCCCCTGGGTGATGAAGTGGCCGCCGCTGGTACTCTCGGTGATTGCCCTGCTCTTCGGTCTGATCGCGTATGAGCCGATTCAGATCGCGCTGATTGGAGCTCCGGTGCACGGATCGATCATGGTGGAGATGACCCCATGAGTGATCTGATTCTACCGGCTATCCTTTTAAGCTCACTGCTCCCCGGCCTGATCATTTTTACCCTGCCGGAACAGCAGGTGACCCTGCGTACCGCTCTTAATCTGGCCGGGGCCTTGTTCAAACTGATGCTTGTCGCCCTGTTGTTTGTTCGGGTTGCTGAGCGCCAGTACGCGGAGTTGCGCCTGCCGTTGCTCCCGGATATTGAGCTGGTGCTGCGGGCTGACGCCCTGTCCCTGCTATTTTTAACCCTTTCAGCGTTGCTCTGGCTGCTGACCACCATCTATGCCATCGGCTACCTTGAAGGCTCCCCCAACCGCAGCCGTTTTTTTGGTTTTTTCAGCCTCTGTGTCAGCGCCACCACCGGCATTGCCTTGTCCGGCGACCTGGTTACTTTTGTGATTTTTTACGAAATGCTGACCATTTCTACCTATCCACTGGTGGTGCATCGCGGTACCCCGAAAGCCCTGGCAGCCGGGCGCATCTATCTGGCCTACACCATCTGCGGCGGCCTGGTGCTGTTTTTTGCGACGGTCTGGCTGCGCTCCATTGCCGGGCCACTGGATTTCAGTCCCGGTGGTGTTGTTGCTGATCTCGATCCGGCTCTCTATGGCAGCCTTGCCATCATTTTTGCCCTGCTGATGTTATCCCTCGGGGTCAAGGCAGCACTGGTACCGCTACACATCTGGCTCCCCAGCGCCATGGTGGCACCGGCACCGGTCAGTGCCCTGCTCCACGCTGTCGCGGTCGTCAAAGCCGGTGCTTTCGGCATTATCCGGGTTGTTCATGATATCTACGGACTCGACTTCAGCGCCGCACAGAACCTGCTCTTCCCCCTGGCGCTGCTGGCCGCCTTTACTATTATCTACGGCTCCATCCGGGCCTTGAGTCAGAATGATCTGAAACGCCGCCTGGCTTTTTCCACCGTCAGCCAGGTGTCCTATATCCTCCTCGGGGTCGCCATGGCGACCCCCTTAGGCACGATCGGCGGACTGGTCCACCTGGTACATCAGGGGTTGATGAAAATCACCCTGTTTTTCTGTGCCGGCAACCTGGCAGAAACCCTCGGGATCCACAAGGTTGATGAAATGGACGGAGTCGGTCGCCGCATGCCCTGGACCATGGCGGCCTTTACCGTCGGTGCCCTGGGGATGATCGGCCTGCCACCGTTGGCCGGCTTTATCAGCAAATGGTACCTGGGGCTGGGAAGTCTGGCAGCAGGGCAACCCTGGATTATCCTCGTCCTGATCGCCAGCACCTTGCTCAATGCTGCTTATTTCCTGCCGGTTGTGCACCGCATCTGGTTTATTGAGCCTCGTCAGGACTGGCCCTCCTCGTCCCTGCGCGGCGGTCGTGAAACCACCTGGGCGCTGCTTGCACCGCCACTGATGACTGCGCTGCTGGTTATTTTGCTGGGGATCCTGGCCGGCAGCGTTGGCAGCGCCCTGTATTGGGTTGAACTGATTGCTGCCCGGGAGTATGGCCTATGAGTGCGACTGTCAGCACAGCCATGCTGCTGCTGGTGCCAGTGTTCCCCCTGCTGCTGATCGGCGCTCTGACGGTGACGCGGGTACGGCACATGGCCTTGGCTATGTGCCCCTTGGCGCCCCTTCCTGGCCTGGTCCTGGCGCTGTTTCCGGCGGCGAACGTGTCAGTGGCCATGCCCTGGCTGCTGGTCGGGAGCCATTGGGGGATGGATCATACCGGACAGATTTTTCTGCTATTGACCGCGCTGTTGTGGCTGGCAGCCGGCATCTATGCACGCAGTTACACCAGAAATTCGCCGCAGCGACTGCGTTTCTGGATCTTTTTTCTACTCTGTATGAGCGGTAATTTAGGGCTGACCCTGGCCCTGGACATGATCAGTTTTTATCTCTTTTTTACCCTGATGAGCTTTGCCGCCTACGGCCTGATTATCCATGACAACACCCCCTTTGCCCTGCGCGCCGGCAGGATCTACCTGTGGTTGGTGATCCTGGGTGAGGTGCTGCTGTTTGCCGCCTTGCTGCCGGCAGCCCGGGCGGCAGATTCCCTGCTGCTGAGGGATGTCGCCGCAACCCTTGCCAATGCTGAAGGCATGAACCTGATTCTCGCTCTGCTCCTCGTCGCCCTGGGAATCAAGATGGGAGCGGTACCCTTACATTTCTGGTTACCCCTGGCCCATCCGGCAGCGCCGATTCCGGCCAGTGCCGTACTCAGTGGGGCCATGATCAAGGCCGGTCTGCTTGGCCTGTTGCGCCTCTTTCCGCTCGGTTTCGCGACCCTTCCCGGTTGGTCGGCGACCCTGCTCAGCCTGGGTCTGTTGATGGCGTTTTTCGGGGTGCTGATGGGGCTTTTACAAAAGCAACCGAAAACCCTGCTGGCCTACTCGAGTATCAGCCAGATCGGCTTTCCTCTGATGGCTATCGGTCTCGGACTGGCCGCGCCGCAGCAATGGCCGTTACTGGCGCCGGTGGTGGGATTTTACGCCTTGCATCATGGGCTGGCCAAAGGGGCGCTGTTCCTGGGTGTCGGCATGACCGGTCATCTCAACAGCCCCGGCCTGATGCGCCATGTCACCCTCGCCGGACTGATGCTGCCGGCCCTGGCACTTGCCGGTGCCCCTTTCACCAGCGGTGCCCTCGCCAAAGCTGGACTCAAGCCGTTTCTGATGCTATCACCGCTACTTGATGAATCCCTGCTGACCCTCCTGCTCGGAGGAGCAGCGGTCGGCACGACGTTGCTGATGGGGCGACTGCTGCTCATACTGTGGTCACCGGCGAGGGCGGCGGTGAAGGCCGCCACCAGTGGGATGTGGGGGGGCTGGAGCCTGCTGCTCCTGGCGGTGGTCCTGGTGAGTAGCTATCCGGGAGTTCTGACGTCATCAGCTGCCGGGGCCGACTTGAAGTGGATCGATGCCCTCTGGCCGGTTGCCGGTGGTGCGATAATCACCCTGCTGGGCTGGTACAGCACGCGTAAGCGCGGTGCCCATCTGGGTGCTAAAGATCTGGATGTACTGCTTGACGCTCTACTGCGACGTCTGGCAAACCTGGCTGCTGCACTAAAGCTGCCGCCACCGCCACGACTGCCGCGCGGCGCCCGCTGGCAGAACCTGCCTCTGCTGTTGTTACTGCAGGACTCAGAGCAGCAGTTGCGTCAGCTCAGTGTCGCCGGGGTGATGTTTATTCTGTTGTTGTTGGCGCTGCTGCTTTTGTAGGGAGTGGGGAGTAGGGAGTGGGGAAGGACAAATGACAAATGACAAATGACAAATGACAAAGAACAAAGGACAAAGGACAAAGAACAAAAAAAACGGTCGAACTCTTCCATCAGAGCCGACCGTTTGGTTATCTGCCGATAGGGTAAAAGCTATTTAACGTGACAGCGATTACAGCTTGTCTTTGCGGCAAAGGCGGTTTCACCATTGTGACAGAAACCACACTGCTCACCGGCGTAGATTTTTTCCATGGTGATTTCCACTGAACCCTGCTTCATTTTAGCAAACAGGTTAGGGTTATGGCAGTCACCACACTTATAACCAGCCTCGGCATGGATTTTTCCGGAAAACTCCACCGGCCCCATGGCACTCTTATCGTAATTCAAGGAACGATTGGCGGGAACAGCGATAGCTGCGGTGACAGCACACAGGGTGACAACACAAAGCAACAGCACGATCTTTTTCATAAGCGTTTATCCTTTGGCAATAAATGTGATCAATATGGTACACAGGTATACTACTACGAACTACAAATTGTGGTGAGTCTATACAAGCTCAATATTCAGGTCAACTGTCGTAAACAGCATTTGTCATTTTATTTTCAGGGGAAAAGCAGATACACTGTTCTATCTGTCTCATGATGGCAACCAGGTCTGCCCGAGGGGGAGGTACACATTGGAACATTTCATTGCAAGACAACCAATTTTTGATACCCGTGGGCAGGTCTTCGCTTACGAATTGCTGTTCCGCTCCGGCATGCACAACTACTTTGACAGCGACAACGTTGATCAGGCTTCAGCCAGTGTGATTGCCAACAGCAACCTGCTGTTCAGCCTGGGGGAGATGACCGGCAATACCAGGGCTTTTCTCAACTGCACGGAAAATGTCCTCCTTCAGGACCTGATAACGACCCTGCCGCGCCAGCAGGCGGTGGTTGAAATCCTTGAAAATGTCGAGCCCACCCCCGAGATTATTGACGCCTGCAAGCGCCTGAAAGAACTCGGGTATACCCTTGCCCTCGATGATTTTGTCTATCATCGTAACTTTGAGCCGCTGCTCGATCTAGCGGATATTGTCAAGGTCGACTTCCTCTTAAGTGATGTTCAGCAACAGCAAGAACTCGCCCGGCAACTGATCCCCCGCGGCATCAAGATGCTCGCTGAGAAGGTGGAAACCCACGAGGTGTTTGAGCATGCCAAAACCATGGGGTATCAACTTTTCCAGGGCTACTTTTTTGCCAAGCCGGTGATTATTTCGCGCAAGGATATTCCGACCAACAAAATTCAGTTCCTGCGCATTCTGAAAGACGTTCACGCTGAAAATGTTGATTTCAAAAAGCTTGCGACCACCATTCAGAGTGAAGTCTCCCTGACCTACAAGCTGCTCAAACTGATCAACTCAGCCGCCTTTGCCCTGCGCAACCGTGTTACCTCGGTGCTGCAAGCCCTGTCCCTGCTGGGTCTGCGGGAAATCCGCTCGTGGGTCTCGCTATTGTCCATTTCCTCGATGGCGAACGATAAACCAGCGGAACTGGTCGTCAGTTCATTGATCCGGGCCCGTCTGTGTGAACAATTGGCGCTACCCAGTCGCATGGGGGATCGCAAGTCGGACCTGTTTTTGACCGGTCTGTTCTCTCTGCTCGACGTCATTATGTCGCGCCCCCTTGATGAAATTCTCCACGAAATCACCGTAGAGGATGATGTTTTTGCTGCGCTGACCGGTACCGACAACCCACTAAGATCGATCCTCCTGCTGGTCATCGCGATGGAACAAGGGGACTGGGAAACGGTCTCACAAATGACAAAAAAAACCCAGATTGATGAAAAAGTACTGCCGAAGGCCTACCTGGAGGCGGTTAGCTGGGCACAGGATATTTACAGCCTCTAACTTTCGGTTAGATTGCAAGGGTTTGCACAACTCTGATTGACAGATTGAAGCGGACGCGGTAAAAGGAAAGTTTTTCAGGGAGTACACATGATCAAGAAGGTACCAACCGCTGGTGACCATACCCTTTCTCGCTGCAGCAAATGCAAAGAAACCTCCAACCATACCATTGTTGCCATGGTCGGCGACCGCGTCGCCCGGGTTGAGTGCAACGTCTGCGGCAGTGTCCATAACCACCGCGGCACAGCGGCCCCAAAACCCCGCAGCGCATCCCCACGCACTTCGGCTCAGCCGCGCAAAACCCGTGCTCAGGCCCAATGGGCGGACATGATAGCTGCAGCTGACCAAACCAAAGCCATCCCCTACAACATCAAAACCCGGGTTAGAACGGGAGACTTAATCAATCACCCCAGTTTCGGCATGGGGCAGATCCTCTCCACCACCCGCCCCAACAAAATGGAAATCATTTTTGAGCAGGGGGTCAAGCTGCTGCTCTGTAACGTTGCTGACTGATCATGACCAGCTCACCGCATAAAGTCACCGGCATTCTTGTATCTCTGGCCGCTCTGGTGGTGATTATCGCCGGGCTGAAAACTGCCCAGGCCATCCTGGTGCCTTTTCTGCTGGCTTTTTTCATCTCGATTATCTGTGCCGGCCCCTTTTACTGGCTGCGTCACCATCGGGTTCCGGCATCACTGGCGTTGCTGGTCGTTATTGCTGTGGTCATGTTGGGCGGTCTGGCGGTATTAACCATCATTGGCACATCAGTCAATGATTTTACCAGCCAGCTGCCGCTCTACGAACAGAAATTGCGTTCCCAGACCCTGACCCTGATCGACTGGTTTGACCGTTTCGGTATCACAATATCGCGCCAGCTGCTGTTCGACCATTTCGATCCCGGCTCCATTATGCAATACGCCGGACGCATGATATCCGCCGCCGGGGGAGTCCTGACCAACTCCTTCCTGATTCTGCTGACGGTTATTTTTATCCTGTTCGAAGCCGCGGGGATGCCGAATAAGTTGCGCGCGGCCCTGCCTGATGCCGACACCTCCCTGGCCTCTTATGAGCGCTTTGTTACCGGCGTTCGCACCTATCTGGTCATCAAAACCCTGATCAGTCTGGTGACCGGACTGGTGGTGACCGGCGGACTGATGCTCATAGGAGTCGATTATGCCCTGCTCTGGGGATTGATTGCTTTTCTGCTTAATTATGTTCCCAATATCGGCTCTATTATCGCTGCCATTCCGGCCGTACTGCTGGCGCTGGTTCAGCTCGGCCCGATCCATGCGGTTATGGTCGCCGGGCTCTATCTGCTCATTAATGTGGTCATGGGCAATGCCGTCGAACCGCGCCTGATGGGTAAGAGCCTGGGTTTATCAACCCTGGTGGTGTTTCTGTCATTGGTCTTATGGGGATGGGTATTAGGCCCGGTCGGGATGCTGCTGTCGGTACCGCTGACGATGATTATGAAGATTGCGCTGGAGGTCAACCCGTCGACCCGCTGGCTGGCCATCATGCTCGGTTCCGATGTCTCGGCCGCGGCCGCGGCAAACACTTCCGAAGCCGATCCGGCTTGACCTTTCGCTATGATTTATCGCCCCTTTGGCCGGACCGGCACAGAACTCTCCATTGTCAGCTTCGGAGGCATGCGCTTCCCCGAGCCGGACAAGCTGGAAGCAAGTGCCGAGCTGGTACGCTACGCCTGGGATCGTGGCATCAACTATTTTGATACCGCCCCGCTCTACTGTGACCAGCGCAGTGAAACAATTCTTGGCCATGCCCTAAAAGGTCTTCCGCGCGCCGACTTTCATGTCGGCACCAAATGTTTCCACGCTTCCGGCAGTGAGCTACGTCGCAGCCTCGAGCAGAGCCTTGAATTACTGCAACTGGACACGATCGACTTCTTCTACATCTGGTATCTGCTCGATCGCGATGACTGGCACCGACGCCTTGATCAGGGAGCGGTAGCAGCGGCACTCCAAGCGAAAGAGGAAGGTCTGATCAAAAATCTCGTTTGTTCATCACACATGAACGGTGACGACCTGGCCGAGGTTCTGGCCGGCGGTTATTTTTCCGGGGTGCTGTTAGGCTACAATGCCATCAATTTCCCCTATCGTCAGGCGGCGGTAGAACATGCCGGCAAGCAGGGCCTGGGAGTCATCACCATGAACCCTCTGGGGGGTGGGTTGATTCCACGCAATCCGCAGCGTTTTTCTTTTCTCCAAGGTCATCAGGATCAAAGCGTGGTCAGTGCGGCCTTGCGTTTTAATCTTTCCCATCCGAGCATCACCTCAGCCCTGGTCGGCTTTACCTCGGCCGGGGAAATTGATGAAGCCGTAGCGGCGGTTGACAACTTTGCTCCCTATTCAGCGGCGGAGCGTTCAGGTATCGAAAAACACCTTAATGAAACCTTTAATGATCTCTGTACCGGTTGCGGCTACTGCCTGCCCTGCCCGGTCAACATTCCCATCCCCAAGTTTCTTGACGCCTACAACCAACTGATCCTCAGTGAGGGCGACAGCAAAACAGTCAGTGATCGTTTTCGCCTCCACTGGAACATCGACCGCCGGCTGGCTGCCGAGTGTATCCGCTGTGGTGCCTGTGAAGAGCGCTGCACCCAGCATCTGCCGGTCATCCAGCGGTTAACTGAACTGGCCGGTGATTCGACCCAAGCGACGGATCAGAACAAATAAAAACACACGCTCTGGTTATTCTTTGATTGACAAGACAAGATCCAACGGGAAACAATGAGTAACCGTGCATTAATTATTACAAATATTGTTCACATTTGACTCCCTTGCGCATTTGATATGAAGCGAGGTTGACGGGTATGTGCAGATGACCGGGTTTGGCGACAAAAGCAATTCAACACATCCCAACCTGAATCGGTATTCACCTCCGCGCTTTCTGTTTCTTTTCAGTGCCCTGATCTGGACCCTTGCCATTGTCGGCATGGCGTTCTGGCACTATCATTCGACCCGTACTGCCATTACCGAAAACGCCCGCACCGCAGCTCGCTACAGCATTCACAAGGACATCACCTACCGCCAGTGGGCAACCAGGCACGGTGGAGTCTATGTGCCGATGACGGAACAGACACCGGCGAGTCCCTATCTGGCACACCTGCCGGAACGTGACCTGGTGACCCCGTCAGGACGTCAATTGACCTTGCTCAATCCAGCCTACATGACCCGTCAGGTCCATGAAATTGCTGATCTAACCTTTGGCAGCAAAGGAAAGCTGACCAGCCTTGATCCGTTGCGTCCTGACAACTCCCCCGATCCCTGGGAACGGGAAACGCTGGAGGCCTTTGCCCAAGGCACAGCAGAGCGATCTTCTTTTAGCCAGGCAGGCAACGATCGCTATCTGCGCCTGATGCAACCCTTTATCACCGAAGAGGGGTGTCTTAAATGCCACGCCCATCAGGGCTACAAGGTCGGTGATGTCCGCGGCGGCATCAGTGTTTCCATCCCCTGGGCTCCCTACCAGCAAGCCCTGGTATCAGCCTTTTCAAAATTTGCCCTCGGCTACAGTGGGATCTGGCTAGCCGGTTTGATGTTCATTGGCCTCCATCGGCGTAAATTTAACGATTTTCTCCTCTTGCGCTTGCAACTCGAAGAACAGCAGAAAGAAAGCCTGCGCCATTTTCAGGAAATTTTCGATGGCGTTAACGATGCAATCTTGCTGCACGACCTCGATAGCGGTGCAATCCTTGATGCCAACGCCGGCGCGGAACGGGAATACGGCTATAGCAAGGAGGAAATGAAACAATTGTCCGTTACGGACATCAGTGCCGATGAAGAGCCCTTTACCGCCCGGGCGGCAGCTGAGTGGAGGGCAAAAGCCTGCCGGGGCGAAAGCCCGACCTTCGAATGGCGGGCTCGCCACCAGGACGGACATCTGTTCTGGGTCGAAGTCAACATGCGCAAGGCTGATCTCCCTGAGCATCAGGTTCTGCTGACAACCGTGCGCAACATCGACGAACGAAAGGTTGCGGAACAACAGGCCCACAATTATATGCAACGCCTGTCCAAGTTGGCGGCCCAGATCCCCGGCATGATTTACCAATACCGCCTCAACCCGGATGGCAGCAGCTGCCTGCCCTATTCAAGCAATGGGATCAGGTCCCTTTTCCATATTGAACCGGAAATAGTAACAGCTGATACTTCGGCGATTTTCGCCAGGATCCATCCAGAAGACCTCGACACCTTTGCAAGTTCCATCCGCCAGTCCGCCCAGGAGTTAGCAGTCTGGCATCATCAATTCCGGATCCAACGGCCCTCCGCTGGATATTTATGGGCAGAAGCAATTGCAACACCGGAACGGCTGGTTGATGGCAGCACCCTTTGGCATGGCTATGCCCAGGATATCAGTGCCCGCAAAGCAGCGGAAGAATTATTGGAGAACCAACAACAGGAACTACAAAAACGCAATACTGAACTTGAGCGCTTTAACTACACCGTCTCCCATGATCTAAAAACACCTTTGGTCACCATTGAAACCTTCCTCGGCTTTCTCAAGGAAGATCTGGACAAACGCGACCAGCCTGCCATTGACAATGATGTCCACCACATTCGCACTGCGACTAAACAGATGGGACAACTCCTCGACAGTCTGCTGCGCCTGTCCCACATCAGCCATCACGCCCCGGTGGTAAAACCATGCAGTTTTACCAAACTTATCAAAAAAGCCCTGATCCTGACCGCCCCGGCCATCGATCAACGCGCTATCAGCATCAAGGTCGCCCCTGGCGACACTGTTGTCTATGTTGATCCCCCCCGCGCGATCGAGCTCTGGCAGAACCTGATTGACAATGCGGTCAAGTACATGGGGGAGCAAGATCAGCCATCTATTGAACTGGGCTTTACCGCTACCGACCCGGAGACCATTTTCTACGTGCGTGATAATGGTATCGGTATTCCTCCGGAATACGCCGACACCATCTTCGGGCTCTTTAATCAACTGAACAAAAATGCCCCCGGCAATGGCCTTGGTCTGACCCTGGTCAAACATATTGTCGAACAACATCGTGGGCGGATCTGGCTCGAATCGGCAGGTGCCGGCACCGGCTGCTGTTTCTACTTCACCTTGCCGACCGCAGCCCCGGTCGGAGGTAACAAACCATGAGGCTCACCACCATCGCAGGGCTCCTGACAGTCAGCCTGTTTATTCTCCCGTTGCCGGGCCATACTGAACCGCTCAGCGCGCTTGAGCTATTCCGCCAACACCGTGCCATGATTCTGCTGATTGACCCCGGCTCAGGACAGATTATTGATGCCAACGAGGCGGCTGTCGCCTATTACGGCTATCCTTATGAGCAGTTGCTGGAGCTGAATATCCAGCAGATCAACAGCTTGGGACCGGTGGCAACAGAGCAGGAAATTCGCCGGGCCGACCGGGAACAGCGCGCTTATTTTGCGTTTCACCACCGCCTCGCCAATGGCGATATCCGGCCGGTTGAAGTCTATTCTTCTCCTCTGGATATCGATGGGCACAGGCTGCTGGCATCCATCATTCATGATGCTTCGGATCGGGAAAACCTTCAAGAAAACATCGTTCAAAGCGAATCCCGTTTGCGTTATGCCGAACAGGTCGCCGGACTGGGACACTGGACCCTTGATCTGGAGCACAACAGCTACCGGTTCTCCGAAGGGGCGATGGAATTGCTGGGGCTTGATCATCCGGTTCAACCGGTGCCATCCCTGCGGCAGATGATTCTACCGGATCAACGGGCCCATATGATCGCCGCCCACGAGCGTCTGGTACGGCAAGGCATCCCCTATAATGTTCACTTCCGTTTTGAGCGCCCCGATGGCCTGATCATCGATCTGAACTCCCAGGGGGTTTACAATGCCCGGGAAAATCAGGTTTTCGGGATTCTTCATGACATCACCGATACCCAGGAAGCCATGCGCAGGCTATCCTCCCGTACAGCCTTTTTCAATCGCCTTGCGGTCGCCATCGTTATTGTTCTGCTCGGTATTGTTGCCCTGCTTTATTATGCTGTACGGCGCAGTAAAGATGCCGAAGCCGCCCTGAAAACGAGCAAGGCCAAGCTGCAGGAAAACTTTGAAATGACCGAGCTCCTCCTTGATTCCACCGCGGAGGGGATTTACGGGATCGACCGCCGCGGGATCTGCACCTTCTGCAACAGCGCCGCATTGAAACTGCTGGGCTATCGGCACCGGGAGGAGCTGGTCGGTCATAATATCCATGACAGGATCCACCACAGCCATGCCGATGGCACCCGGTTCCCAGCAGAGGAATGCACCCTGTTGGTACGTATCGATGAACAGCTTCATCGGGAGGAAGAACTGCTCTGGTGTGCCGATGGCAGCATCATCCCAACGGAATTCTGGTCATATCCGATGCGCCGCAACGGTGATACGATCGGCGCGGTTGTCACCTTTCTGGATATCAGTGAGCGCAAAGCCCAACAAGCAGCGCTACAGAGCAAAAATCAGGAGATGGAGAATTTTGTCTACAGTGTTTCCCATGATCTGAAAAGCCCGCTGGTGACCATCAAGTCGTTTCTGAGAATGCTGCAGCAGGACCTTCAGGAGCAGAATCAGGAGCAGATTGATGAGGATCTGCGCTATATCAACGGGGCCGCCGAGCGGATGGATAATCTCCTGGCCGGGTTGCTCCAACTGTCCCGTATCGGCCGGCTCGAGGGGCAGCCGCACGCTGTCGATGTGGCCAGGCTGGTCGCAGAGACACTGGTTTCCCTGTCCGGTCTACTGCAGGAAAAAGAGATCAAGGTGCGGGTCGATGACATCCCTCACCAGCTCTATGGTGACCCGATGCGGCTCGGACAGATCTGGCAGAACCTGATCGAGAATGCCGGCAAATATGTCGGGGATCAGCCGCAACCGCAGATCGACATCGGGGTGGAAGAAAAGAACGGGGTGACCACCTTTTTTATCCGTGACAACGGAATCGGCATTGATCAACAGCATGCACAGCGGATCTTTGCCTTGTTTGCCCAACTCGATCCCCAAAGTCCAGGCTCTGGCATTGGACTGCCGATGGTAAAAAAGATTGTTGAACTCTATCAGGGTAGGGTATGGTTTGAGTCAGAGGGAAAAGATCAAGGCAGTTGCTTTTATTTCACCCTCCCGAAGGCCCTCAAACCCCACGAGGAAAAACCATGAATAAAGGTGAACCGATCGTTATTCTGCTGGCCGAGGACGATCCGGCCCACGCCGAGATCATCCGCCGCACCCTCAAGTCCTCGCGCATTGCCAATCGCATGGAGCATGTTGTTGATGGCCAGCAGGCGCTGGATTATCTCTACCGCCGTGAGCCTTTCACCGACCCTGATATTGCCCCACGGCCGGGATTGATCCTGCTTGATCTGCGCATGCCCCGCATTGATGGCCTTGATGTGCTGCGCCGGATCAAAGGCGATCCCGACCTGGCGCGGATCCCGACGGTCATTCTGACAACTTCCGCCGCCGAAACCGACATGGCCAAGGCCTACGATGCCCATGCCAACAGCTATCTGGTCAAGCCGGTTGATTTTGACAAATTCACCAGCATGATGGAAACTATCGGCTATTACTGGCTGATATGGAACCGTAATCCTTAAAAGCGCACTGATCGCATCAAGTTCCGGGGCTTATGGTAAACCACACCACCCACATCCTGATTGTTGATGATGAACCGTCCCATGTCGCATTGATCCAACGATCCCTGCTCGGCACCTGCGCTGCGGTAAGCGTAGCGATTGCGACCAATCTGCAGGCCTGCCGTGAAGAAATTGCCCGCCGCCGTCCTGATATCGTGCTCCTTGACCTGAACCTGCCGGATGGCTCCTCGCTGGCCTTTCTTGAACAGATCGCCACCACAAACACCTTCCCGGTGTTAATGATGACGTCCTCCGGTAGCGAGACCCTCGCGGTTGAAGCCCTCAAAACCGGTGCCATCGACTATCTGGTAAAAAGTTCGCAAGCCTTTGCAGACATGCCCCGGACCATCGAACGCTGCCTGCGCGAGTGGCGCCTGCAGCAGGAACATCAGCACGCCATTCATGCCCTGCGGGAAAGCGAGCGACGTTTTCGCACCTTACTGCAGGACATTCGTTCGGTAGCGGTTCAGGGTTACAGTGTCGATGGCACGGTAAACTACTGGAATCGTGCCTCCGAGGATCTTTACGGCTACTCGGCAGCTGAAGCTTTGGGCCGGAAGCTGTGTGAGCTGATCATTCCCGCCGAAATGACCACTGAAGTGCTCCGCAACATTGATGAAATGAGTCAAAGCGGTGAACCTGCGCCATCGCAGGAATACCGACTCAAACGCAAGGACGGCTCTGAGGTGATGGTTTATACCAGCCATGCGGTTCTTGCTGAACCGGGTCGCGCAGCGGAATTTTACTGCATCGACATCGACATCACCGAGCGTAAAAAAAGCGAGGTCCAACTCAATAAGCTCAGCCAGGTGGTTGAACAGAGCCCCACCATGGTCATCATTACCGACCTGAACGGGGTGATCGAGTATGTTAACCCGTTTTTTTCAAAGGTAACCGGTTACGCCGCCGCCGACGTCATCGGCACCGCTTTTCAAACCTTTCAGCTTAATGGGATGACGGCTGAAGAGTACCAAAAACTCTGGCGACAGCTTGAAGCGGGAGAAGACTGGCACGGAGAAGTACACAATCAACGCAAAAATGGCAGCAACTATTGGGAACGCGTTCTGATCTCCCCCCTGCGCGACAGACAGGGAGACATCTGCAACTATATCAGTATCCGAGAAGACATCAGCGCGCACAAGGAGTACGAACAGCAACTGCAACATCAAGCCACCCACGATGCCCTGACCGGCCTGGTTAACCGTTCATTGCTTAAGGATCGCATCACCCAGGCGGCCCATCAGGCGCAGCGCAACAACAAAGCGGCGGCAGTACTGCTGCTTGATCTGGATGGATTCAAGGCCATCAACGACACCCTTGGCCACGGCGTCGGTGACGAACTCCTCTGTGAAGCGGCAGCGCGACTGACGAAAGCTGTGCGCGAAACAGATACGGTCGCGCGCCTGGGTGGAGATGAATTCGTTGTGCTGTTGACTGAATTTACCAACCTTGAATGGGTTGCAGTGATCGCCGAGAAAATTCTCACCTGTCTGAACAACCCCTTCCATCTTGCCGGGCTGGACCTTTCTCTGTCGGCCAGTATCGGCATCAGCCTCTGTCCACAGGACGCCGGCGACAGCGACAACCTCATCCGCTTCGCTGATATCGCCATGTATCAGGCCAAAAAGAAAAAAGGTTGTTTTTCTTTTTACTCGTCCGCCAGGAATCTTCCCCTTCAGCCCCCGGTAAAGGAGTCGGACCCATGACCGAATTACGCAATTACCGGCGTATTCCGTTCCATACCACTGCAACGATCGTTTGGGCCCAGGAACAAGTCCCCTGCGAGCTGATTGATCTCGCCCTGCGCGGCGCCCTGCTGCAGACCCATCATGAGGTGCCGATAGAGATTGGCGCCCGCGCCCGGGTGGACATTGATCTAGCCAACTCGGAAGTGAAACTGACCTTTGGGGTCGAGCTGATTCACCGTGAACAGAATCAGTACGGTTTCCTTTTTATCGACGCCGACGACGAGTCATTAGCCCACCTGCGCCGCCTGTTGGAGCTGAACCTCGGCGATGGCGAGCAGGTTGATCGTGAGTTTGTCCATTGGCTCCAACACCCCGATCACTAGCAGGCAACCTTCTAAAATAGTAGCTGTTCAGCACCGGGCCTTTGAATCCTATGTCAAGGGACGCTTTTCGTCATCCATGACCGCTTTTTGTCGCCGTCCATGGCGACAAAAAGCCTTGCCACAGGATCCAAAGACCCGGCGCCGGGATAGAGCTGAATAGTTACCTAAAATAGTCCTATTCGTTCGTTTCACGCACTAATTGCGCTACCCAGCTTGCCAGTCGTGAGTCCGTCAGGTTCGGCTGGTTGGTGACATCAAGGGGCAAGCCAAGAAAGAAATCCCCTTCGCTAGCTGCTGATTGATGATAGTTATAACCCTCGTCGGGCCATTTGCCGATCATCTCGGCCCCGGCAGCTTGTGCCGCATCATGCAGGACCCTGATCGCATCGACAAAGGCATCAGGATAACCGACCTGATCACCGATACCGAACAAGGCCACCTTTTTGCCGCCAAGATTGGCTTCACGCAGACACTCAAAGGCATCATTCCAGTCATCCTGCAGGCGATCCTGCTCATCACACCAGCTTGACGAGCCCAGAATCAACAGATCACAAGCTTCAAAGTCGGCCCGGGTGGCCTCGGCCACCGGATACAGTTTTGCCGTGCTGATCAATTGCCCCAGCTGCCGGGCCACGGCTGCCGTTTTGCCGGTGGTACTACCATAAAAAATGCCTATTTTCATTGTTATACTCCTTTTTTTCAGGGTCTTGCTTTAGCTGTTCCAACCAACCAGGGTCGGTTATATGCACCTGACCACGCTGGTAACTGATTCCATCCATCCACACCAGACGCTGCAGGCTACGCGACAGGGTTTCACGCGCCATCCCCAGCGCCTGGGCGGTCAGGCCGATGGGGCGCAGCACGATCTTGCCTGCGTGCTGCAAACCGACACTGGGCACATAGAACCGGCAACACCCCCTTGAACGCTTTTGATGTTCATTTTCAATGGATCCATACAGAAACCCCTGTTTTCATCCCTTGCCACCCACTGGACCAGCCTGACCTTTGAACCGGTCAACAATATTAACTTTTGATTTTCACTTTCAAAAGTACCGCAAAGGGATGATTATTGCAAAGATTTTCGGTAGACAATCAACGTCCATCGCTTTGCTACAAACGGTGCCGGAAGCCCCGCCACGCTACCCAGCACCACCAGAGCATCAACATTTATCATGTTACAACCTCCTTAACCATTGAGCGCCAGCACAACCGGCTTACCGATCTCAAGAAACTGCACCGCCAGGTAGATGTGCCGTTCCAGGCAAGTTGCAGCGTAATTGCGGTGATACGGGCTTTCTGGTTGACCAGAAGCAAACCCATGTGCCACGCTGAGATTCTCATTTCAGCATTTAACCCGCGAGATCTTGACCATGACGGCACCACCTACCAACAACAACTGCATTGTCGGGCAACTCTGCTATCACCATGATTTTGGTCACGGTAAAAAGAGTAAAGCGGAGAGCCGCACCTTGATCGCCACGGTGCTGACCCTGGCGACCATGATCGCTGAAATCATCGGCGGCTGGCTGACAGGTTCTATGGCTTTACTGGCTGACGGGGTGCACATGGGCGGCCACACCGTTGCCCTGGGATTGGCGGCAGGAGCGTACTATCTGACCCGTCATCACGCTACCAACCGTCGCTTAAGCCTTGGCAGCGGCAAGATCGGCGACCTGGCAGCCTATACCAGCGCGCTGCTGTTGGGACTGTCGGTCATCTGGCTGGTGTATGAGTCGATCCAGCGCCTGCTCAACCCCACCGTTCTCCATGCCCGCGAAGCCTTGTTGGTAGCGGTCATCGGTCTGATCATCAACCTGCTCTGTGCCTGGCTGCTGGCGGGAAGCGGCGACCATCATCATGACCATCATCATGACCACGATCATGCCGATAGTCACAGCCACGCCCATCAGGATCACAATCTGCGCGCCGCACTGGTCCACGTGATTGCCGATGCGGTCACCTCGGTCGCTGCCATCCTTGGCCTGATTGCCGCCTGGGCCTGGGGCTGGAACTGGCTGGATCCGGTCATCGCCCTGGTTGCCTCGGTGGTGATTCTACGCTGGGCGCTTGAACTGCTGCGCCAGACCGGAGCGATCCTGCTCGATGCGGAGGCTCCCGAAGCCATGCGCGATCAGGTGCGTAAGCGGCTGGAATCAGTACCCGCAAGCCGGGTCGTGGATCTGCATCTCTGGTCGGTCGGGCAAAACAGCTGGATTCTGGTGGCAGGTGTGGTTTGCCACGGCGATGCGACACCGGAAGACTATAAGAACAATCTCGACGATATGCCCCAGATCCACCATCCGGTCATCGAAGTGCTGCTCTGCCGCGAATGTGATCCTGCACAAATGCACACACATCAACCCGGGAATGCGCTATAGTGTGAAGTTGTTATTGGCGCTATGCTGACAAAAATGTGTAGAGTTTTTTCACTGCAACAAGGATTTTTTACCTTCATGCGCATTCCCGGTTCCAATCAGCACGGCAGATTTCTGCTGCCTGTCGTCATCGTCCTGCTGCTGATCAGCGCCGTCGCTGGTGGCTGGTACTATCTGGCGACGCAGAAAGACAAACCTGCTCTGCCCACCTTTGCCACCGTCCAACGCGGCTCCATCGAAGATCTGGTCACCGCCACCGGCGTCCTCCAGCCACGGGATTATGTCGATGTCGGAGCCCAGGTGTCCGGGCAGTTGCACCGGATCCACGTTGAGGTCGGTGATCAGATAAACAGAGGGGATCTGCTGGCCGAGATTGATCCGACCCTGTTCATGGCCAAGGTGGATGCCGGCCGCGCCCAGTTGCGTTATCAGCGTGCGCTCCTGGCTGATCGGCAGACACAACTGGAGCTGGCACGGATTCAGCACCAGCGCCAGCAGAACCTCCTCGCCGCGCAAGCCACGACCGAAGAAAATGCCCAGAACACAGCGGCCGCCTATCAGTCGGCTAAAGCCCAAATCGAGATGCTGATGGCCCAGATCGAGCAGAATGAATCCAGCCTGCGGGCTGATGAGGCCAACTTAAGCTACGCGCAGATTTATGCGCCGATGGACGGTACGGTGGTCTCTATCAGCGCCCGCCAGGGGCAGACGATCAATGCCACGCAGCAGGCCCCGGTGTTGATGCAGATTGCTGATCTGGCAACCATGACAGTCAAAACCCGGGTCTCCGAGGCCGATATCAGCCGATTGCAAATCGGGATGGAAGCCTATTTCACCACCTTGGGTGGGCGTAACCAACGCTGGTACGGCACCCTTTACCGGATTGAACCAACCCCGACAGTAGAAAATAATGTGGTCCTTTACAGCGCCCTCTTTGACGTCGACAACCGCGACCGCAAGCTGTTGCCACAGATGACCGCCCAGGTATTTTTTGTCATCGCTGCCGCCGAAGATACCCTGCTGCTGCCGGTATCGGCCCTGACGGATCAGCGCCCACCTCAATCTCCCGCACCCGACAACGGCACGCCGGCAACAGTGATGGTACCTGATCAAAATGCTAATCCGGTAGAACGCCGGATCAGGGTCGGCATCAGCAATCGCATCCAGGTTCAGATATTAGAAGGGCTCAATGAGGGCGATCAGGTCGTCACCTCAATGGCTGATGGTAGTGGCCAGCGCACCAACCCGGCCCGCCCACCCATGGGCATGCGGATGCGCTGATGACGACCATGTCTCAAGCCCTGATTGAACTGCGGCAGGTCACCAAAACCTACTACCGCGGCGATCTGGCAACCAGGGTGCTGCACGGGATCGATCTGCAAATTTTTCCGGGGGAGTTTATCGCCATCATGGGGACCTCCGGCTCCGGTAAAACCACCCTGATGAACCTGCTCGGCTGCCTCGACCAACCAACCAGCGGCGACTATCTGTTCATGGGGAAGAAAGTCGCGACCCTGTCCAGGGATGAACTGGCGCGGTTGCGCCGTGAAGAATTCGGTTTTGTGTTCCAGAGTTACCACCTGATTGCGACCGCTACCGCTGTTGAGAATGTCGAGGTACCCTCGGTGTATGCCGGCGTACCCCGAGCGCAGCGACGCAGCCGAGCCATCCAGCTGCTGACTGAACTGGGACTAGAGGAGCGCCTCACCTACCGACCGACCCAGCTCTCGGGCGGACAGCAACAGCGGGTATCGATCGCCCGGGCGCTGATGAATGGCGGCCGCATCATCCTGGCCGATGAGCCGACCGGGGCGCTGGACAGCCACAGTGGGGCCGAAGTGATGAAGCTGCTGAGCGATCTGGCGCAACGTGGTCACACGGTGATTCTGATTACCCATGAGCAGGAGGTAGCCAACCATGCCGACCGCATTATCGAGATCCGCGACGGCCTGATCATCGCAGATAACAACCCAACCCCGCCAGTCCCCACGTCCCTTGAGTTGGAAAGACCTGCAGTGGCTCATTCCTATCCGGCAGAATTGTTCGAAGCCACCCGGACTGCGGTTCGTTCACTACGCAGCAATATTTTTCGCACGATTCTGACTCTGCTCGGCATCGTCATCGGCGTGGCCTCGGTCATCACCATGCTCGCCATTGGTGACGGGGCCAAACAGGCGGTGGTGGAGCGAATCAGCGTGCTGGGCAGTAATCTTTTGATGGTCAGACCCGGCGCCCCCAACCTGCGCGGGTTCAGCGGCGTCGCTACCCTGGTGCCGGAAGATGCTGTGGCGGTCCGCGAGATCCCCAATGTGCTGGCCGCCATTCCGGAGCAAAGCAGCGCCATCACCGTGCGGGCCGGAGAATTTGATCACCGTACCAGCCTCAACAGCACTTCCAGCGATTTCGTTATTGCCCGTAACTGGAGGCCGGCCAGCGGCACCTTTTTTACTGAAGCGGATGAGCGCAACTACGCCACCGTTGCGGTACTCGGCCAGACCGTCGCCCGCGCCCTGTTTCCCGACAGCGAGCCTTTGGGGAAATACCTGCTGATCAACAATATCCCTTTTCAGATCATCGGCACCATGGCTCCCATGGGGGCCGGTATGGGTGGTAGCGATCAGGATGACGTGGTCTTTGTTCCCTATACCACCGGCAGCCTGCGCCTGATCGGTCAGCGCCACCTGCGTAACATCACGGTTGCCGTCAAGGATGTGAATCGGGTCGATGAAACCCAGGAGCAACTGCAACAACTGCTGCTGTTGCGCCATGGGGGCATTGAGGATTTCCAGATCCGCAACATGGCCTCGATCATCGACAGCATCACCGAAACCCAGAACACCCTGACCATCCTGCTCGGCTCTATTGCTGCCATTTCACTCTTAGTCGGCGGCATCGGGGTGATGAATATCATGCTCGTCAGTGTCACCGAACGGACCAGGGAGATCGGCATCCGCATGGCCACCGGTGCCCGGATGCGTAACATTCAACAACAGTTTCTGATTGAGGCGCTGGTCGTCACAGCGCTGGGAGGTGCCATCGGCGTCATCGTCGGTCTCGCCACCGCAGCTGTTATTGCGACTTTTGACACACCGATTCAATACTCGCCGACTCCGGTCTTTCTGGCTTTTGGCTGCGCTTTTGTTACCGGCCTGGTATTCGGTTATTTTCCCGCGCGCAAAGCTGCCCGTCTCGACCCGGTGGTAGCGCTGGCGTCGGACTAGGTGAAATGTTGATGAAATGCTTACCTCCCCTGATCATGGTCATCCTGGCGACACTGCTCAGCGCTTGCGCGCTACCGGTCAAGCACCAGGCACCGGAATTTACCCCGCCACCGACTTGGGACGAAGCCACCGCGCACGTCACGCTCCCTCTGGAAAAAGACTGGTGGCAAGGGTTTAACTCGGCCGAACTGGAACGACTGATCACCGAGACCCTCAGCGCCAGCCCCGATATCCGCATTGCGACGGAGCGGGTAGTACAGGCAGAAATCGCCCTGCGCAATAGTCGGGCACCGCTGTTTCCTACCCTCGGCTTCAATGCGTCAACAGGGGTCGGGCGCAGTGAAACCAGCGACACTTCGGTACGCACGGAAAGCTCCCGCGCCGGACTGGCGATCAATTATGAAATCGATGTCTGGGGCAGCAACATCGCCACCTGGCAGGGTGGGCAGGCCGCTTATGCCGCCAGTCGCCACGATTATGAAGCGACCCGTCTGTCGCTGATTGCCGGCGTTGCCAATGCCTATTGGCAGATCCTGGCGATCCGCGACCGGCTCGCCATCGCCCACCGGAATCTGGAAATCGCCGAACGTCTTTTTACCATTGTCGAAGCGCGCCGGCGCTACGGTGCTGCCAGCGCTCTCGATCTGAGCCGTCAGCGCACGGCAGTGATGGTACAGCGCGACGCCCTGTTACCATTGGAGATACAGGAACGCCAGAGCTTGCGGGCGCTGGCCCTGCTGGTGGGGATGACGCCGCAAGGGTTTAACGTAGCAGGCAACGGCCTTGATGAGGTGGTGGTGCCAACGGTGACCAGCGCATTGCCCGCTGAACTGTTGGTTCGGCGCCCTGACATTGCCGTCGCTGAGGAACGGCTGGTTACTGCCAGTGCCAATATTTATGTCGCCCGTGCCGCCCTGTTCCCCCTCAAGCTCAACCTTGGTTTATCGAGCCTGCTGTCGAGCAGCGAATTTGCCTTTATGGGGCTGGGCAGCCCGCTGCATTCAGCGGATGCGCTTGTGTCCCTGACCCGCGCCCTGTTTGACGGCGGCCGTCTGCGTAGTCAGGTTGCCACGCGGGAATCAGAACAACGGGTGCTGGTTGAAAACTGGCGCAAGGTAGTACTTAATTCCCTCAAAGAGGTTGATGATGCCCTGGCCCTCGTCCACCGCAGTCAGATCCAGGAGCAGACGCAGCGCGCCATCCGGGACGAAACTGCCCGTTCTCTGGAGTTATCGGAGCTGCGCTATAAAGAAGGCAGTGACGGCCTGACCACCTTGCTTGATGCCCAGCGCAGTTTGTTTGCGGTTGAAGATCAGCTGATTCAGCAGAAGCTCTCACGCCTGAACGCCACGGTCGATCTGTATAAAGCCCTGGGCGGCGGCTGGCATCTCGAACGCTGAATTCCCTGTACTTTCCTCACCCTTTTCTGCTAGAGCAAGAGGCAGACACTGATCAACCCATCTTCAATGAAGCAGAAACATGATGCCCCAACGTCGTTATCTCGAACTTGTTCCCATTATCCTGACCTCCGTGCTGGCGTTATCCGCCCTGTATGCCCATCAACCCCTGCTGCCGGCCCTGCAACTGGAGTTCGGGGTCAGTCGCGAAGCAGCAGCGGCGCTGACCACCGTCACCTTTATTCCCCTGGCTCTGGCACCTCTGGTCTACGGTTATCTGCTGGAAACCGTTTCGCCCATCCGCATTCTCAAGCTGGCGGTGCCGTTACTCGCCCTTTCTGCCCTGCTCTTTGCCATTGCCACCAGCTACCCCCAACTGCTTGCTATCCGGTTGTTTCAAGGCGTGCTGATTCCGGCCCTGCTGACCTCCCTGATGACCTGGTTGTCGGCCCGGTCCAGCGCCGAAGACCTGCAGCGCACCATGGCGCTGTATATCGCTGCCACCATCTTTGGTGGTTTCGCCGGACGCGCAATGTCGGGATTGATTGCCAATATTTTTGGCTGGCGTTTCAGCTTTGTGGTCCTGGCTTTGAGTCTGTTTATTGCCTTTGCCCTGTTGACCAGACTCAGACCGGCCAGCGGCACCAGGTTTGTTCGCCCGCATCCGCAGGCCATGCTGGAGATTCTGCGTAAGCCTGACTTTCTCCCCCTCTATCTGGGAGTCTTCTGCCTGTTTCTGGTCTTTTCGGCAGTCATGAACTTTATCCCTTTCCGCCTGACGGAACTCAACGAAAAGGCTGATTCCATGCGCATCGGCCTGATGTATTCCGGCTATATGATGGGTATCGTCACCTCTTTAGGTGCGCCCTGGTTTATCCGTCATCTGGGTGGTGAAGTCCGGACAATCCGCACCGGGATGCTGGTCATGGGCGGCATTCTGGTCACCCTTGCCACCCCTTACGTCGGCGTTCTGTTTGCTGCCATGTTCCTCTTCTGTGGCGTCATGTTTCTGGTGCATACCACCGCTTCCGGCCTGGTCAATCAGATGGCGGGAAGTCAGCATCGGGGCCTCACCAACGGGCTCTATGTCGCCTTTTACTACGCCGGGGGCAGCATCGGATCTTTTGCTCCGGGCATTGTTTACCAACAATTCGGCTGGAATATTTTTCTGCTGCTGCTGACACTGATCTGTCTCATCGGTTATGGCTGTGGTCGACAGATCTCGCTTCCCGCAACGACAGCCTCGCACCCAGGAGATCAGTGACCCATGTTGCTACCCGGCTATTATTACCAACTGACTGTTATCCGGAAGACCCATCAAGGGGCCTGGCTGGATGCCGCAGGAACAGAAATCCTCCTGCCGCTGAAGGAATGCCCGGTGAATATCGGGGACGGTGAGAAGCTGACCGTATTCCTCTATCTGGATCGCCACCAGAAGCTGTGTGCCACAAGGGACAAACCGTCGGCGCAGGTCGGAGAATTTGCCCTGTTGACAGTAAAAAACACCACCCTTCAAGGGGCCTTCCTCGACTGGGGTCTCGCCAAAGATCTCCTGCTACCCTGCGCGGAACAGCTAGAGCCGATGCAGGTCGGCCGACGCTATCTGGTGCGCATCTGCCACGATGATCAGCAGCGCCCCATTGCTTCAGCCCGGCTGGAGAAATATCTGCGCGAAGAAAACTGTGACTTAAGCCGGGGGGACGAGGTTGATCTGATCGTCTGGCAATTTACCGACCTGGGCGCCAAAGTGATCGTCAATCATCTCTATACCGGGGTGATTTACCGTGATGACCTGCTGCCCGGCATGAAACGTGGTGACAAACGCATCGGCTATGTGGCTAAAATCCGTGATGACGGCAAGCTCGACATCAGTCTGCAGCCGGCAGGAACCGCAGGCATTGACCTTGCCTGCACAATGTTACTGAAACAACTGGAACAGCAGGACCTGCTCCCCCTGACTGACGCCAGCCCACCCGAAATGATCCGCAGTCGCCTCGGCATCAGCAAAAAACTGTTTAAAAAAGCTGTCGGCTCCCTTTATAAAGAGGGCAAAATCACCCTGACGCCGGAGGGCATTCGGCGGAGCTGAAACGGTTACTACATCCAACTGGTCTGTTTACCTGCGTTTGCCTGCCAACAATCCCACACTAAAAACGAGCTTTTATTCTTGACAACATCACTGAAGATTTTTATAGTCTCAATAATTCAATGACGGAGGTATAAATAATGAAATTATCGACCAAAAGCCGCTATGGTGTTCGCGCCCTGTTTGATATGGCCTACCACGCCGGTTCCATGCCGGCCCAGATCAAGGATATTTCCCGGCGCCAGAATATTTCGCCACGCTATCTGGAGCAGATCTTTCAGGATCTGAAAAAAGCCGGCCTGCTGAAAAGTCGGCGCGGTCCGCAGGGCGGTTACAGCCTGGCCAAACCACCGGAAAACATTACCGTGAAAGAAATCGTGCTGGCAGCAGAGGGTGAACTGATGTTGGTTAATTGTGTCAAAGGGCGGCGCAAGGATGGCGAATCACAACCTTGCTGTGAATTTGACAACCAGTGTCTGACCCAGCATATCTGGGCCGAAGGGAGCAAGATCCTTGGTGATTATTTTGAATCCATCACCCTCAAGGACATGTGCGACCAGGGACAGCAGATGGGTCTGGAAAAGGAACTTGACCACCGCTTTATGTACTTTATCTGATTCTGTCGATATCACTGGCAAACAAGGACCAGAACCTGCGGGAGAATCTGACAGAGCTGACCCGAGTTGCCATCCCTTTATCCGGAGAGTTGATTCGACCCTGTTACTTAAGGCATCAAGTGATCTACTTGACCCGCAGCAGGTTCTGGTTCTGACATCTAGCTCGCCGGTTTTTCCACGGCACGAAACCGATTGGTGCCTACCTCACTGTCAATAAGGAGAGCCCATGCCGAAAGCCAGCGCGTTATTTGCCGTCTGTTTTGTTGCCGGCCTGCTGGGAGCTCTGTTCAGCAGTCTGTTTTTATGGCTCGGCGGTGAATGGGGGGTTATCCGCCTGCTCGGCATCAGCTTTTCCCGCAGTATCGCCCTGCCGACATTATATGCCCCGCTATTTGCCGGCGGTCTGTGGGGGCTGCTGTTCTTTCTGACCGTGGCATCACCCCGGAGCAGACGTTACTGGATTCGCAAAAGTCTATGGGTCGCCATGATTCCAGCTCTGGTCGATATGGTCTATATTTATCCGCAACTACAGAATCAGGGGATCGGCGGGATTAATCTCGGCTTGCTGATGCCAGGGCTGATCATCATAAGCTGGCTGATCTGGGGATTGTTCACCGGCTTTTTTGCCCGTCTGCTGTGGGGACGTTAGTGCCTGGTCGTATCCTTCTCGTTCTGCTTCTGCTGGTCCAGCTGTGCGCCTGCCGGCAGGCCGAGGCGGTTTCCGGGCGGGTGACCTGGGTCTACGATGGCGACACCATCGAGGTGGAACATATTGGACGCGTCCGCCTGCTGGGAATTGATGCGCCGGAAGCAGAAGCGTCCGATCGTGATCGCTTTTATCGGCACCGGTTCAAGATTTCGCCGGCAACACTGCGCACAGTCGCACGCCAGGCCGGCCAATTTGTAATTCGCCACAGCCGCAACCAGATCGTTCGCCTGGAATTCGACCGGGAACGAACGGATCAGTACGAGCGAACCCTGGCGTACGTCTACCTGCCTGATGGCCGTCTGCTTAATCAGTTGCTGGTGGAAGAAGGGCTGGCGGCAGTCTTTCGCCGGGCTGAATTTGAATTAAAAGATCAGTTTCTGGCGGCAGAGGATAAAGCACGCAACCAAAAACGTGGGTTGTGGCGTTAGTAGTCGGCAACCCATCGACCAACTTGTCCTGGTGCTCTGTTGACTCGTTAACATTGTGGCGATCTTATGGCAATTAATAGGCCACAGGCGATCAGGATCCCTTTTGTCCGGCGGTCAGATAGGCATAAATCAACTGTTCGAGGGAAGGTTCGGTGGGTTTGGACTTTTTGAACTTGTCGATGCCGGGTTCAGCAACAATCGCCGCGCTACTGTGGTCCGCCGATCCAGCTGCAGTCTCTTCGGTAACTCTTTCACCGGGGTCGTCCAGTGTTTGCGCAACCGGTCTAACCGCCTCTTCGGCTTTGACCGGTGCCGGTTCCAGGGCGATTCCCAATTCAGCTATGCGCTGATCAAACTCGCCACGGGTCAAGCCACGCAGCATTCCTTTATGCTGCTCCTTGGCCAATTCTTCAACCACCTTGTCGAGATGATCGACCTTGATAATGTCGGCGTAGACAGTCTTTTTGGACGAGATAATGGTGCCCCCCAAGTACAGCAAGGTCACCAGCTGCGGGCGCAGCGGACCGCTGTCTTCGGTCTGCACATGGAAAGTCTTCCCACGGTAACTGACATTGTGATTGTAGCCGACGATCATCCTGGCTCCTTGATGTGCCGCAGCATTCGAATTTTTCTATTTATACTGCAACCTCTGGCGGCTGAGCAAGAAGAAGTCGGCTGAGGACTATTTGAGCACAATCAATGGCGACAAAAGTAGTGTTAAAACGGGAGAACCGTTCAATTCGCATCGATGGTAGCCTCCTCGATCAACCGTTCAATCTCGCGATAGTCTTTTTCATCATGCGTTGGCGGGTTATCGCCGCCATCGATGCGCGGAGGTTCGGTCAAGGTGTAATCCGCGTAGACCGGGTGATCAATCCGCACGTGCCCTTTCAACGTCTGGCGCACCTCCCCTTCCACCAGAATCTGCATCTGCCGCAGGTAGGGGAAACTTTCGCTCAAACTGTTGATCAGACTATAGATTGACAGCAGCTCGGTGATACTGCCACCGGGATGATGATCGACTAAATGGCGTGAAAAATTGATCCGCACCAGATCATTTTCCAGCTCCACCCCTTCGATCCGCGTCGCCGCCGGCAGCACTCGCACATTGTCACCCCTTGGTCCGTTGATCAGCTGTTCAAGCAGAGCACGGACACAATCACGATCATCCTCACAACCACTGATGATGGTCGTCTCCCTGGCCAGGTAACGCCCCCGAGGATCGGCAAAGTACAGGGTGACTTCCCGCTCTGCCAGGGTTTCCTCGATTAATTCGGGAACCGGCGCCTCTTCATCTCTGGCGGCCTGAAAAAACCAGCCGAGGATATACCCGAGAGCAATGCCGGTGATCAGCACTGCGGCCAGGATGAAAACCACTCGTTTCATCAATCGTCCTTCCCTGTTTACTCGCCTTAACCAATCTCGACCTGAACAACCCGTCCCAGTTCTGCGCCCAAAAAGGCCTGGCCTACCCGCTCAAAACGGGTTGGTACGTCGGTCACATAAAATTCGCGACGGCCACCGCTATCGGGATTTTCAAGTCCCTGCCGGCAAAATAACTGCTGAACGGTTTTGGCTGTCTCCTCAGCTGAATCAACCAGCAGAACATCAGCGCCGAAGATACCACGCAAGGTATTATGTAACAGCGGGTAATGGGTACAACCAAGAACCAGGGTGTCAATCTGCGCCTTAAGCAGCGGTTGCAGATACTCAAGGGCGGTGAGTCGGGCAATCTCGTGTTCAGCCCACCCCTCCTCGGCCAGGGGAACAAACAGCGGACACGCAATCGAAAAGATCCGGGCATCAGGCACCAGGGCACTGATCGCCTGGGGATAGCGTCCACTGTTGATGGTACCCTCGGTACCGATAACGCCGATGCGGCGGTTACGACTGGCACAAGCACGCCGGGCACCTGGCTCAATAACACCGATGACCGGCAACTGAAAACGCTCGCGCAGTTGCTCCAGAGCCACTGCTGATGCGGTGTTACAAGCAACAACCAGCAGTTTTACGCCACGATCTACAAGAAACTCAGCTGCCTCCAGCGCATAGCGCTGAACCGTCTTGACACTTTTGCTGCCGTAGGGAACCCGTGCTGTGTCCCCCAGATAGATGAGGTTTTCGCGCGGCAGCAGGTCAGCTACCTCTTTAAAGACGGTCAAACCGCCGACCCCGGAATCAAAAATACCTATTGCCTTACCCAGCACCACAGTCTCCACCGACAATTCATCTCGAAAAAACAGCGCCTTCCAGGGCTCTGACGTGACGGGTCATGGTAGAGAAGGAGATGGTCAAAGTCAAGACTGCGGGTGACACCACTGCGATCTGACATTAGTGCTTTTTTGCAAGGCAACGATCTGCTAGTATTAGCAGGCTTTTCAGCACATCTTCGTGGAGGATTCGATGAACGGGGAAACGATCGCTGATTTTTTTGAAAAATTTCGTACGGATCGGCTCATTGAGCAACTCAACGCCTGGAACGTCGGCGATCTGCACAGCAGTCCCTGGTTCATCGGCATTTTTATTGCTGTCATTCTCATTACCTATATGATCGGCTGGCGCGCCATTTCTGCCGTTGTTGCCGGCCTCGGCGGCTTTATCCTTACCATTTCATTGACATTGGCCAAAGGCACCGGCACTGAAGGGCTTGAAGGTGGAGGGCTTTATATTATCGTCATTGGTGGTGCCGTCGCGGTGATGTTGTTCATTTATTTGCTGTTTATTAAAACAGAATGAAGACGTCTAAAACGCTTTCGTTTAAACGACCTTGAAATCGGAGTCAAGTTATGAAAAAACGCGATATTTTTCTTCTACTCGGAGCGATAGCCATCGTCACTTTTTTGTGGATGGCTCCGGAAGAGACAACGGCCCCGGTTCCGCGGGACGAAACCCATGAGTCTTTTTATGAGATCGCAGCAAAAGAGGGGCGAAAAGCCGCAGAAGCATCCTGTACTGATTGTCACAACGAAGAGATGGTCCCCTTCTCGGAGAATCACCCCACCACCTTTAGGTGCTTGTTCTGTCATAAACTGCAGTAATTATTCAGCTGCAGTCCTTCGCGCAGGGTCTTTGGATCCTCCGGCAAGGCTTTGTGTCGCCATGGACGGCGACACAAAGCGGTCATGGATGACCCAACGGGAAACAATCGCGTCCCTTGACATAGGATTCCCAACCGGGTGCTGAACAGTTACCAACTGCGTTGCGATGATCCGGCGTTTTTAGATTCCGCGCACCTGCACCTGCTGCACATACTCTTGCGCACCGGCAGCGAACTGCTGCAACTGCTCCGGCGGGTATTTTTCCAGCCCTTGCCAGTCTGTATCCATGGCATGCTCGGCAACATACTGCTGCAACACCCACAGGGGTGCTCCGCGCAGCAGGTCTCCGATCGCGTCAATCTCCTGCCGGGTTACCAACCCGGGGATACAAGTGGTGCGATATTCAACCTCAATCGCAACCTGGCTCAGCAACTCGACGGTTGCGATAAGACCGGCGGGATCAACCGCGACGCTGTGCAGTTCGGAATAGCGCTCGGGGGACGTTTTAATATCAACGGCAATATAATCCAGCAGATGATGTTCGAGCAGATGGGCAATGACCTTGGGTAAAAGCCCGTTGGTGTCGAGCTTGACCTGCAGATCCAGCCTTTTAAGCTCAGCTAAAAATGCCGGCAGACCGGCTTCGATGGTCGGTTCTCCGCCCGATACAACGACCCCATCGATGAAGTTCCTGCGTGCCTTGAGATCTGCCAGCAACTCGTCTAGAGGGATATCCGGGTAGCCGTCAGGTTCTAACACCAGCCCGCCATTATGACAAAAGGGGCAGGTCAGGTTACAGCCACCGGTAAACACCAGGGACGCTACCCGCCCGGGAAAATCGAGCAGGCTGGTACCCTGGAACCCTTTAATAGAAATCGGTTTCAGCGCTTCAACTCGGTCGGTGCGACAATATATTCGGAGCGATCCTTGAACTCTTCCTTTTTACCCCGATTCCATTGCTGCACCGGGCGGAAAAATCCACACACCCGCGAATATACTTCGGTCTTTGAATCACATCTGGTTGCCATTATTTCCTCCTGTTATTATTTCAGGGTCATGTGGATGCTTTCGCAAAAAGCATCAGGTTGGGTGGCTAAGCAAAAAGCGCCAAAGGCAAGGCGCGCCATTGTTGAACAATGAGGCGTACTTACGTACGTCGAAGCAGTGAGACAATGGTGGCAACGCAGCCGTTGGTGAGTTTTTGCGACGCCACCAATCAGGCGGCCCGCTCAACATGTTCATGGGGACAGGCAAAGTGCTCACCACTGATATATCCATGGACAGGACAAATAGTAAAAGTCGGGCTCAAGGTAAAATAGGGCAAATGGAAATTTTCCGCGATCCGCCTGACCAGCAGACGCGCGCTGCGCCAGTCCTCAAGCCGCTCACCAAGAAAGCCGTGAAAAACCGTACCCCCGGTATAGCGGGTCTGCAAGTCATCCTGATGGGTCAGGGCAGCAAAGATATCTTCTGTAGTACCCACCGGCAGCTGGGTTGAGTTGGTGTAATAGGGTTCGCTGGTGCCGGCACAATGAATATCGGGGAAGCGCTTGCGGTCCCCACTGGCAAGACGGAAGCTGGTTCCTTCGGCCGGGGTTGCCTCAAGATTGTACAGATGGCCGGTTTTATCCTGAAAGGCCTCGAGCTGCCGGCGCATAAAATCCAGGGTCTCTTTGGCCAGTGCCTGCCCTGCGACACTGTCGATCCCTGCGCCAATCAGGTTAAGACAAGCTTCATGCATGCCGATCAGTCCGATAGTGGAAAAGTGGTTATCCCAGTAGTTGCCGCTACGCTGGCGGATTGAATCCAGATAAAACTTGCTGTAAGGATAGAGGCCCTCTTCGGTAAAACGTTCAAGTTGTTTACGTTTGATCTCCAGGGAACGGAAGGCGCTGTCCATCAACTCGCTGATGCGACTGAAAAAGTCGGCCGTGGTTGCAGCCAGATAGGCAGCGCGCGGCAGATTGACGGTCACCACCCCGATCGATCCGGTCATCGGATTGGAGCCGAATAGGCCACCGCCGCGGCGACGCAGTTCGCGGTTATCCAAGCGCAAACGACAGCACATGGAACGGGCATCCTCCGGATCCATGTCGGAGTTAACAAAATTGCTGAAATAAGGGATGCCGTACTTGGCAGTCATTTCAAACACCGGGCGCAGTCGATCACTATCCCAGTCGAGATCTTTGGTGATGTTGTAGGTCGGAATCGGAAACGAGAAGATCCTTCCCGAGGCATCTCCTTCCATCATCACCTCGCAGAAGGCCTGATTGAACAGATCCATCTCCGCCTGGAACTCACCATAACAGCGATCCATCAGACGGCCACCGATCACCACCGCTTCAGCGGCCATATTGGCAGGCACCATCATATCCATGGTGATGTTGGTAAAGGGGGTCTGGAAGCCAACCCGGGTCGGCACGTTCATATTAAAAACAAACTCCTGCAGGCACTGACGGATTTCCTTGTAGCTCAACTGGTCATAGGCAATAAAGGGTGCCAGCAGGGTATCAAAGCCGGCAAAGGCCTGGGCCCCCGCCGCTTCTCCCTGCAGGGTATAAAAGAAATTGACCACCTGACCAAGGGCAGTACGGAAATGTTTGGGCGGATCACTCTGAACCTTGCCGTAAGCACCACAGAAACCTTTCAGGAGCAGATCCTTCAGATCCCAGCCACAGCAATAAACCGACAGCATTCCCAGATCGTGAATGTGAAAATCGCCTTCACGATGAGCGCGAGCAATATCCTCGGGGTAAATTTTATTGAGCCAGTAGTTACTGGTAATATTGGCAGCGATATGATTATTGAGCCCCTGCAGGGAATAGCCCATATTGGCATTTTCGTTGACCCGCCAGTCCTCCCGCACCAGATAGGAATCGATCGAAGCGATCGACTCTTCCATAAATTCCTGGGTGCGCCGCAAGCCTTCACGCTGTTTACGATAGAGGATGTAGGCTTTGGCGGTCTGGGCATGGCCGTTTTCAATCAGGATTTTCTCGACCAGATCCTGGACATTCTCAACGGAAGGGAGGTTGTTGTCCTTATAAAGAACAGCGAGGATACCACCGACCTGACGGGTAATTTCCGCCGGCTTTTCAAAATCGCTCCCCCCCACGGCTTTAACCGCATTGCAAATCGCCTGGGTGATCTTGTTTTCGTCGTAAGGGGCCAAACGCCCATCGCGCTTACGAATATATGTCAGCATACCCTCTCTCCCAACAGTCGTGACCCAAGGTCACCCGTCAATAAAAACAGCGGTTATCAACAAGGGGCATCCCCCCTTATCGATGCGTACAACTGGAAAAATCACAGTAGCAGAGGCTAGCACAGGCAACAACACCAAGACAATGACTAAAACACTATATCTAGTAGATGAGTCAGAAAGTTAATACTACATCTTGTCAGATACCTGTTGATTTGTTGTGGACAGGGGGAGGCTAAACCACTACAATGACACTATTTTTGAGGGATTTTTAAAAAAAGATAATCAGGGATTGGCTAAACCGGAAAGGTATGCTGCAGTCTGGCGAGAAAGGCCGCGCCGGATGTTGTTCGCTTAAGCTTGCCGAGATCCCGCTGCAGATCGACATCGGGAATAAAATTCAGCACGTCCTTGATCTTCATCAGCGCCTGGCGTTCACCACAAAATTTCTGCAGATAGTCAGGCCACAAGTCGCCGATAAAGAGCCCGAGATCCCGCCTCCGCTGCGCGGGATCAACCTCAAGGGGTGCGGTGCCGCGGATCCGCTGAAAAATCATCGGGTCGGCCAGGGCGCCACGACCGATCATCAGTCCGGCGACACCGGTCCGGGTCAACAACGTCCGTGCCGCTTGGGGCGAGTTGATATCGCCGTTGGCAATGACCGGTAGAGAGGTTGCTGCCGCCATGGCGGCACTGATCCGGTGATCAGCAGTACCATTGTAGCGCTGCGCTACCGTCCGGGGATGAAGGACAATGAAATCGACAGCGGACTCTTCAAACAGCGGAAGCAGACTCTGCCACTGAAGCAAGTCCTCGTAACCGGCACGGCATTTTACCGAAAAACTGCCCCGGCAAACACGCCGCAACGCCTTCAGCATCAAGGCCAGCCGCTGCGGCTGGCGCAGCAGTTCGCCACCGGTGGCGCCGGTGGTCATCCGCCCGTAGGGACACCCCAGGTTCAAGTTGATGTGCTGTATTCCCTGCGCCTGCAACAGTAGCGCAGCATCAGCCAGGGCCTCAGGGTCATTACCGATCAGTTGCACCACCAGCGGCGCGACCGCGCTATGATCCTGCATATCGCTTAACTCATTTTTAGCGACCCTTTTTCTGGTCTGAGCCTGCACCCGGACAAACTCGGTAAAGACCAGATCCGGCTGATATTTCTGCAGATACAGCCGCCGCAAGGCCGAGTTGGTCAGCCCCTGCATCGGTGCCAGCATCAGCGGGCGCTGCCCGACACTCCAGGGGAGGACAGTATCACCTGACAGGTTATCCTTGGCACTCACAATCGGACTTATTGTTTCATTCCAGTAATAATATAGACAGGATTATAGGCCTCAAACATCTTGTAATTGGTGTCCGGGCGAGTGCGGGCAATGTTCAGTGCCACCACTTCGACCTGATAGCCGGCATTATCGAAATAGTCATTGGTAGCTGTCAGGGTATCAAGGGTGACGGCATTGAGGACAATCAATCCGCCAATCGCCAGGCGCTGGTCAACCTGCTCAAGGATCTCCCAAAGGTGACCACCACTGCCGCCGATAAACACCCGATCGGGATCGGGCAAGGCGTCCAGACAATCGGGCGCGCTGCCGGTCACCAGGGTGACGTTACGGGCGTTAAAACGACGCAAGTTCTCGCGCAGGAAACCCAGGCTTTCATCATTGCGTTCAATTGCGAACACCCGCCCCTGGGGCAGCAGGTAGTCAGCCTCGATACTGATGGAGCCGGAACCGGCGCCGATATCCCACAGACACATATCATGGCGCAGGCGCAGCTTGGCCAGGGTCACGACCCGCACCTCTTCGCGGGTCATGGTTTTTTTGACACTTAAAAACTGATCATCCGGAATACCGAAGGCCGGCAGCGACTGTCGCTCTTCATCTTCGTATTCACGGATCAGAATCAACACATTCAGCGCGGCAACATCCAGATCCAGCAACCCCTTGACGCTGGTCAGACGTATCCGCTCTTGCGTTGTTCCAAGATTCTCGCACAGGTAGACCCGATAACCAAAACGAGCACGTCCGGCCAGGTCAGCGGCAATCATCTTGGGTGTGACCTGTTCGTCGGTCAGGATAGCGGCCTTATCGTTGGCGACCACCCGATCCACAACACTTTTAACATCACGGCTATGGGTGGAAACAAAAATGGCATCGTCCCAGGGCTCACGAATCTTGGCAAAGGCGTACTGAACCGACGTTACATTGGGCAGAAAATCGATCAAGGTTTCGGGCAGATTGCGCAACAGGTAGCGCCCGACACCGAAAAAAAGCGGGTCCCCCGAAGCCAGCACCACGGCATTGCCGTCAAAATGACGCAGACGCTCAATCATCGCCGCCATTGACCCATCATCGATCTGCTGTTTTTCTCCCCGATAGTCGGGAAACAGGGCCAGCAGGCGGGGCGCGCCAAAAAGAATATCGCCGGCAGCGATCAGCTCTAACGCCTGGGCGGTAAAACCTTCCTGTCCCGCCATACCCGCGCCGATGACATGAATTGACTTCATGGTTTGATCTCCCTTGGTTGGTGTCTATCCAGATGAAAATTACTTGCCGTTGAGCAAGGATACGCTGGTGCGACCGTCCGGATAATAGTCGATAATATTGTGACAGGCGTAATCCTGCTCGATCCGCACCAGACTGTCGAGCGGCGCCCCCAAAGCGTCAAGAAGAATCAAACGATTCACCCCGCCATGGGACACTATAACAATTTCACCTCCCGGATGTGAGGAAATTATCTGCTGTAACTCAGGCCGCACGCGCTCGGCCAGGGAGTAGAAACTCTCACCACCAGGCGGAGCGATATGGACGATATCACGCAGCCGCGCCTGCCACAACTGGGCGGCATCGCGCTGCAGCACCTCCCATGGGATTCCCTCCCAGTCACCGGCACAAAGTTCGCGCAATTCACTTCGATAAACCGGTTGGGCCCGCTGAAACAGAGCGATCTGGTCCGCGGCAAAGCGGCATCGCTGCAGATCACTGGCGTAGATGGCAGCCAACCGGCGATACTGAAAACGCCCGGCAAAACCGGCGGATTGGCGGCGCCCGAGGACAGTCAGCGGGGTATCGGCCTGACCGTTGTACCGTTTTTCCTCAAAACCTTCGACCTGGCCATGACGCAACAGGTGAACCCGCGTCGGTTTGCTCATCTGCTCTTACCATCCACTGATGTTTCATCCGTGGATTGTTGTTCAAGAACCAGATCAATCCGTTCACGAATATCCTCGATACCTTCACGGCTTAAGGCTGAGAACAGACTAAAAGCGTCCACCGGCAAACCGGTTACCGCAGCTATCCGCTCGACATGTTGACGACGCTGAGAACGACTGACCTTGTCGATTTTGGAAAGCACCGGAATCGTCGGCACACCGAATTCTTCAAGCCAGTCGAGCAGATCCAGATCTTCCTCACCAGGGGTGCGGCGGATATCGATAATAAATACCGTTGCCGCGAGACAGTCGCGGATCTCCAGGTAGGTTCTGATCATGGGCCCCCAGGCCTTTTTGACTGCCACCGGCACCTTGGCAAAACCGTAGCCGGGCAAATCGACCAGAACAAACCGCTGGTTGACATTGAAAAAATTGATCAACTGGGTTCGCCCCGGGGTCGCCGATGTGCGCACCAGATTCTTGCGGTTCAGCAGCACATTGATCAGGGTGCTTTTGCCGACATTACTGCGCCCGGCAAAGGCAATTTCAGGCAATTGGGGATCAGGGTAATGCGCGGGCCTGGTCGCGCTCTTGATAAACTCGGCGGAGCTAATCTTCATCGGTTTGTCCTGGCAGGAGGAATGCATCAAGGACCTGCAGCATACCTGATCCATAGCGGGCCTGACAACTATGGATTGGCCGGTCCTAAAGTCACATCCATTGTTCGTTTGTAACTATACACCACTGTCCTTGCGCCGGGTCGGGGTTTCTGTGGCCAGGGTGTTTGTCGCCATGGACGGCGACCACAAGCGGTCAGGGATGACGAAAAGTGTCCCTTGACACAGGAACCGACGATCCGGTGCTGAATAGATACGTTAGTTTTTTAGTGATATCAGAGCCAGGAATCTGTTATTGTGCCAAATCAAACTTTGCAGTAGCGTGGCAACTTCGTCTATACTGGGCGTTAACCTCAATATCGATAATGACAAGGAGATCAATCAATGCTCAGTGACAGCCTCGTTAATGCAATTAACGACCAGATCCAGTTTGAACACTATTCTGCCTTCATCTACAAGTCGATGCAGGCCTATTTTGAGTCAGGAGATCTTCCCGGCATGGCCAACTGGATGAATATCCAGTTTCAGGAAGAGATGACTCATGCAGAAAAAATGTTTGATTTTATCTGTGAAACGGGCAATCGTGTTGTTCTGCAAGGGATGGACTCCCCCCATCGTGATTACGCTTCGCCGTTGGAAGTCTTTGAGGTCGCCCTCGAGCACGAACAGATCGTTACCAAGCGTATCAATGCCCTGATGGATCTGGCGCAGCAGGAAAAAAACCATGCCGCGCAGATTTTCCTGCAGTGGTTTGTCACGGAACAGATTGAAGAGGAAGCCACCGCCAATCACATTATCGCCAAGCTAAAAAGAGTTCAAGGAGATGGCCGCGGACTGATGATGATCGACCAGGAACTTGCTCAACGGACCTACGTTCCACCGGCAGCGGCAAATTAATCCTTAGGACGCAAACTGTATTTATATCCATCTGGAAAGTCCGGATGGAAACTAACTGGTATTTTATTCAGTTCATTACACAGGAGGAGCTACCCATGCTTAACGAAGCCGAAGTCAAAAGCGCCTTGGTCAGTTCGGTCAAGACGGAAAAAAACGCCATGAACTTCTACCAGATTGCCGCCAAGCAGATGAAGGACAAGGATGCCATCGCCACCTTCGAACTACTGGCCAGAGAAGAGCGTGAGCACGCCAAGCACTTCTTTGACAAATGCACCAACTGCAGCGACATGCTCCCCCCCTTCGATGAGTTTATCGCCGCCCCGCCTGAGAAAAACAGTGAGTGGCTGTCCGATCTCGACAAGGCCCTGCTGCAGAAGTTTGATGACCGCAAGGCAATGGAACTGGCCATGGACAAGGAAAAGCGCCTTGCTGAAAGCCTGCGCGCCATGGCAGCTAAAATCGAAGATCCTGCTGTTCGCTCGATCTTTGAAGAAAATGCCAAATCCACTGAAAACCACTATATTATTATCGAGTCAGAATATGCCCGACTGATGGGGATGGTTCACGAAACCGACATCGACACCTTCGTGCGCGAGTAGTGCCGGCACCCTGCCTCAAGCCGCTTGATGCAAAAAGACCGCTGCAGTTAAAGCAGCGGTCTTTTTATTTGGATGAAACACAAACCTGTTAGCTCAACATTCCGACTGCGGGTTCGGCAGCTCAACCACGAAGGTTGCCCCACCACCGGAGGTTTCCTCAACCCAGACCCGCCCATGATAGACCCGGGCAATTTTCGCCACAGTCGCCAGACCGATACCGGTTCCGCTGCATTTATGTGCAACCTCGCCACGAGCAAAAGGCTCAAAAATTTTCTCTCGTTCTGATGCTGTCACCCCCGCACCATGATCACGCACCAGCAGTTCAACCCGACTCCCAACGACATGCCCGAAGATTTCAATCCGCGAATCCTCGTTACCCACTCCGTATTTCAATGCGTTGGTAATCAGGTTACGAAAAAGATCGGCAAGAAACGTTTCCGGAATCAGCACATCCGGCAAACAGCCGATGTCGATGCGGGCCTGGCGGCGCTGAATAAATTCGCCGAGTTCAGCAACCACATCGGCCACGACTCGAAGGGTAGCAATCGGTTCGGCCGGAACCGGTACCTGACCAACGCGTGCCAGGCACAACAGATCTTCGAGCAGGTCCTTCATCCCTTCTGCGGTCGAGCGAATCTCACTGACCGACTCGCGACCGAGATCGTCGAGCACCGAACTGTAACGTTCGTGCAGCAAATCAGCGTAGCCGATCAAAGGCGTCAGGGGGGAACGCAAGTCGTGGGAAACCATGGAAACAAAAGCATCGAGCTCGCGATTTACCTGCTGCAGGCGCTGTCTGATGGCCAGGCGCTCGGTAATATCGCGACAGACCCCGAGCTTGCACTGGGGCTGCTGATGGAAATGACAGGCGGAATGAAGCACCTCGTAGGTGCGTCCGGTTCCAATCAGGTGGGTTTCCTGTCGGCACAGCTCCCCGTCAAACACCTCCGCCATGGGACAGTCGGGGCAGACATCAGCACGGCCATACAATACCTCATAACAGGGTCGATCGGTCATTTTGCCGATCAGCCTGTCCATCGCCCGGTTGAAAAAAAGCAGTCGATAATTACGGTCACAAATATAAATCGGATCCGTCATGCCGTTGAGCACCGAACGCAAGGAATCACGTTCAATCTCCAACTCCTTAAGCCCGGTGCGATCGACAAACGCCTCGATACCACCGATCACGGTCCCGTCTGCGACACGCAGCAGGTCAGCATTTTTACTTATTATCAATCGACGGCCTTGTTTACTGATTAAGACGCATTTTTTTTCCAGGAGCGGCTTGCTTACTGCCTGGTCAAACAGGGCACAGTCATGGCAGCAGGAATCTCCATGGAATTCCAGGCAGGAACGACCGATCACGTCAGCCGCGCTATAGCCGGTGATCCGTTCCGCTTCTTCACTCCAGTAGACAATCTTCTGATCCGGGGTGACAACAAAGACCCCGGCCGGAACAAACTGCAGGAGTTTTTCCAGGGGATAGTGTGCGATGAGGCGATAGAGTTCTGAGGTCATCAGGCAGCCCGAAAAGGTTAGATGATTATTTGCTCAGCCTTGTCACTATATCACTTCTGAATTGATCGCCAACACCATAAATCTTTTTCAAATTTTCAGGGTTCCTGCTCTATCCCAACGGAGCCCGCGCCACAACCGCTACATCAACCCGAGCGGCCCCTCCGGCAAGCAGCACTTGACTGCACAAATCGACAGTCACTCCGGTCGTCATGACATCATCAACCAGAAGAATTTTTTTTCCTCTGACATCCCGGTTCAGAACAAAAGCTCCACGCAGATTGACGCGCCGCTGCGCTGCCGACAGACTCTGCTGCGGGCTAGTGCTGCGGCACTTGCCCAGCACATCATGTGCCGTCGGCAGGCGGCGCACGCGACCAAGCTCACGGGCTAACAGCAACGCCTGATTGTAGGTGCGTTCGCGCAGACGAAAAGGGTGCAGGGGAACCGGAACGAGCAGATCAACATCCAGTTGCGCCGGCAGATACTTCAGCAGCAATCCGGCAAGGGGGCGATCCAGGTTGGGATGCTGCTGAAACTTGAAACGACCGATGACGCTACGTAACGGCCCCTGATAAAGGGCTGCAGCATAGGTGACGGCATAGGCTGGTAGTTGCTGAACACAACGGCCACAAAGATGAGGAGATAAAGCAGAGGAAGAAGCAAAGGGAAGGGCGCAGCACGAACACCGGGCCTGCGGCAAACAGATGATGGTTGCCATACAGCCAGGGCAAAAAGGCTCTTCCGCCAGGTGCGAAAAAGCGCCGCCACACAGTGAACAGGCGGGCGGCAGCAGGTGGCCCAGCCAGTTCCAACAAACAGTGAGCTTCATCCCCCCCTCCAGCTCCTGCAATGTTCTTCCCCGCTACAAGCTGCGGGGAATCAGACAAATTTATCCTATGCATCAACCAGCAGAGATCGACCAGTCATCGCAGGTGGCTGCTCTAACCCCAGCAACTCGATTACGGTCGGAGCCAGATCGGCGAGAATCCCGTCAGCTAAAGGCTGTTTGGGACGTTGCGGGTCAACCAGAACCAACGGCACCCGATTGCTGGTGTGAGCGGTATGAGATTGGCCGCCGGCGTCTGTCATCTGCTCACAATTGCCGTGATCGGCAGTAATCAGTAAGGCTCCACCGGCGGCGGTAACGGCATCGACAACCCGGCCGAGACAGGTATCGACCGTTTCAACGGCCTCAATCGCTGCAGACAGAACCCCGGTGTGGCCAACCATGTCACAGTTAGCAAAGTTCAGCACAATAAACTGATAATTGCCGGTCGCCACCCGTTTGAGCATCTCATCCGTCAATTCGAACGCGCTCATCGACGGTTTCTGGTCGTAGGTTGCCACCTCTTGGGGGGAGGGAATCAGCACCCGGTCCTCCCCGGGCCAGGCGCGCTCAACGCCACCATTGAAGAAAAAGGTGACATGGGCATATTTTTCCGTTTCGGCAATGCGCAACTGCCTCAAACCGGCGTTGGCAAGCACATCGGCCAGGATAGCGGGATAACTTTCGGTGGCAAACGCAACCGGCAGATTGAAGGTCTCGTCATACTCGGTAAGGCAAACATAACTGGCGAGTTGCGGCACCTTGCGGCGTTCAAAACTATCGAAGTTGACAGAGGTCAGGGCGCGGGTAATCTCCCGGGCGCGGTCCGCTCGAAAGTTAAAAAAGATCACCCCGTCACCATCATCGATGGTTGCCGGAGCACCAATAATACAGGGTTCAACAAATTCATCGGTCTGCCCTGCCGCATAGGCCTGCTCCATGGCAGCCTCGGCGCTGTCTACCTGGGTGCCGACACCTTCCACCATGGCCCGGTAAGCGCGCTCAACCCGATCCCAGCGATTGTCACGATCCATGGCCCAATAACGTCCGGTCACCGTAGCAATTCTACCGGCTCCCAGCTGTTGTAGACGTTGTTCAAGATCCGCCAGAAAACCCCGTCCACTCGACGGCGGGGTATCACGCCCATCCATGAAAGCGTGGATACAGATCTGGGTGACACCGGCCTGCCCTGCCATGTTCACCAGGGCATCAATATGGCTGATGTGGGAATGAACCCCGCCATCCGACACCAGACCCAGCAAGTGAAGCTTTTTACCTGAATGTGCGGTCTGGGCGCAGACGGCTGACAAGGCCGGGTTGCTAAAAAAACTGCCGTCCTCAATCGCCAGACTGATGCGGGTCAGATCCTGATAGACAATACGACCGGCCCCGATATTCAGGTGGCCGACCTCGGAGTTACCCATCTGCCCGTCCGGCAACCCGACATCCCGCCCGGAAGCGCTTAAGTGAGCATGAGGCCACTGCGCCACCAAACGATCCATCACCGGGGTGCGCGCTTGACAGACAGCATTACCGACACAGCTGTCATTCTTTCCCCAACCATCGAGAATAACCAGAGCGACCAGCGTTGGTGTCATACCGCCTCCCGGGCCCCATGGGGGATCATCTGCGGATAATCGGCAATGCGCGCCTCTTGAATTTGCTTGCGTTCAGGCAGAATCAGGGTATCCCAGCTTTTACACTGCGGACAACGACTATGCCATTCGCTGAAGAAGGCACCGCAGGCATCGCAGACAAAGCCGAGCAACAAATGACTGTCGATTTTCAAGGCTTTCTGGTATTCCGTTATGGCCTCATCGATACGATTACGCCGCCGCTGACCTTCCGCCAGAAGCAGATGGAGCTTGGTAAAATCGATGCCGGTGGCCTCCACATCGGTCAGATGCTGCATCGCCTCATCGACCATTTCCAGACGCAGGCACAAACGTCCGAGGTAAAGCTTGAGGAGCAGATCCTGCGGATCCCGCTCCATCTGACTGCGATAAAAAGCCAGCAGCGCGGCAGGATCTTCGGCATTGATATAGAGATCTTCAAGGCGCGCCAGAAAGACACTTTTCTGCAGGGCGCGATATCCTTCCTGATAGACCTTGACAGCGTCAGCAATCCGGTCGGCTTGCCGGTAGGCATCGCCAAGGGTGACCCGCGCCGGGGTACAGGCGGCATCCTGCTTGATGATATCGCGACAGGTATCAATCGCCTGGTCGAGTTCCCCCTGTTCCAGGGCCTGACGTGCCACTTCATAACGTAATTGCAACATGGTCTGCTTTTCCAACTCAACCTTGGGACCGGCGGACGTCGCTTTGAGAATGCGTTTTTGCAGTCCCAGAGCGTCATCCCACTGACCGAGCTTGCTCATGATGTCGCGCAGGGCCCGCATGGCCTTGCGATTGTCGGCATCGCTCGCCAACAGCTCCTTGTAGATCGCCATGGCTTCAGGGTGCTGCTCCTGATCCTCGTAGGTGGTCGCCAGCTTGAACAGCACCTCAATCCCCTTCGGGTCGAGCTTGCGGGCTTTCTGTAACAGGTCGATCCCTTCCTGGGTATTGCCTTCCTGCAGGGCAACACTGGCCAGGGCCAGATGACTGTCAACCCGCCGTGGATCACGATCCAGCGCCTTTTTGAGCAGAGTCCGCGCCTTTTTCAGGTCGCCGGACAACAAACGGCCTACGCCACTGCGATAGATAGTACTGATCTCTTCACCTCTACGCAGATCACGCCCTTTCTTCCACCCCTTGAATGACAGAAGAAAAGCGCTGGCAATATGGACCAGATTACCGATCAGCAAACCGATCAGCAGAACCGCCATCAGCATAATGGCGCCCGGCACGGTATAGCTGGTGTCACTGGTCAGATAAACGGTGATATCACCAGGATTGATCCCCCAGAAGTAGAGAAAACCCAAAGCAAAGACAATAAACAGCAGCACAAAAAAAGCGACTAGAATCATGACCATCTCCTGGCTGGACCAGCTACCATCGGCAACAGGGTCAAATTATTCACCAAACTTTTCAAATTCTTCTTTGCAGTCAATACAGTAACGGGAAAAAGGGCGAACCTCAAGCCGGCGTGGGGCAATTTCCTCTTCACAGGCGATACAGATACCATAGGCCCCCTGTTCAATCCGCTCCAGGGCGGCATCAATATCGCGGATGCGCCCCAACTGGGTCTGGCTGAGGCTCATCAACACATCCTGAGAATAACTGTTCGCCGACATATCACCAATATCGGCAACCCCGTCATTACCCAGGGTCAGAGATTCGGCCCGGGCCTTGCGCGCACTGTCGATAATTTCTTTGCGTAAGCGGAGTAATTCCTGCTTTATTTTTTCCAGATTTTCTTTACTTTGCACCTTGTTCCTCTATGCTGCCCTGTCCAGTTCAGGATCAAGCTGATGTGGTCAGGGATTATGATAAGGCTCATGTCGAATGATGGTAACGCTACGGTACAGTTGTTCCAACAAAAAAATACGCGCCATCTGATGGGTAAAGGTCATTTTTGAAAGGGACAGGCATAGATCAGCACGTTTGCGCACCTCCGGGTCAATCCCGCAAGCCCCACCGATAATCAGGCACCAGTCCCGGCCTGCGTGCAGCATCGCTGCTTCCAGTAACGCCGCTAAGCCTTCAGAGTCGAACTGGCGTCCCCCCTCATCCAGCACCACAACCTGTTCTGTGCTCCCCACCCTGGCCAGGATGCGCTCCCCTTCCCGTTTGAGCAATACCGCCGGCGAATCTTTGCGCCCTCCTTTTTCCTCCTTGAGTTCGACCAATTCAAAACCGAGATAATGTTGCAGACGTTCACTGTAATCGGCGGCGGCGGCACGCTGCCAGGCATTAAGCTTGCCGACACAGATCAGGCGCAATTTCACGGTCAGACATCCTGCTCCAGGTCAACTTCCGGAGCCTCGCTCCACAACCCTTCGAGATCATAAAACTCACGGATCGGTTGTTGAAATACGTGGATTGTCACATCGCCATAATCAAGCAGAACCCAGCGTCCCTTGTCCATCCCCTCAATTGACAGGGGGTAGAGCTGATGCTGACGCTTGAATTCAGTATGAATGTTTTCAGCGATGGCCAGGACTTGACGATCGGAGCGACCGGAAACCAGCAACAGATAATCGGTCAGGGTGGAGCGACCACGCAGGTCGAGCAGAATCAGGTTGTCCCCTTTTTTGTCGCGGGCGTAGTCGACAGCAGCAAATGCTATTTCTCTGGCTTGCAAATTCTTTCCCTTTTTATCAGCTAAATATAGAGTTGGTGAGTGGCAATATAAGAGCTCACGGCCGGCGGTACGACCCCATCAATGCTGCGCTGCTGCGCAACCCATTGACGGATCCGGGTAGAGGATATGTCATAACTGGTATGGTCAACCAGAATGAGGGAAAAACCCTTGTCAAACCGCAGCTTTTTGGATTGGGAATCATAGCAGAAGCGATCGGCGATAGCAACCGGGAGCATCTCCTGAAGGGTACCGGCAAAGCCCGGTCGGGCCGTCACAACAATATGCGCCAGTTCGAATAATTCCTGGTAACGGTGCCACAGGCTGATTTCGCGAAAGGAGTCGAGTCCCATGATAAAGAAAAACTCATGGTGCGGATATTCCCGCCGCAGCTGCAACAGGGTTTCCACCGAAAAGCTGGTCCCTTTGCGCTGTCCTTCCAGGTCGCAAACAACGAAATCAGGCTGATCGGCCAGCGCCGCCTCAACCATGGCCAGCCGCTGGGCGAAGGAAACATCTGCCGCAACCTCCTTGTGGGGAGGCTGCCAGGTCGGCAGGAACCAGACCTGATCAAGCTGACAGCTCTTGCGCACCTCCTGGGCGATGTGCAGGTGACCGTTGTGGATAGGGTTAAAGGTGCCCCCGAGCAGACCGATACGCATGGTTATGGGCGCACCTGTCCCTGACCCAACACCACGAATTTACGCGTCGTCAGATCCTCAAGTCCCATCGGCCCGAAGGAGTGAAGCTTGGTGGTGGAAATACCGATCTCCGCCCCCAGCCCCAATTGATTACCGTCGGAAAAGCGCGAGGAGGCATTGACCATCACCACGCTGGAATTGATTTCACGCAAAAACTGCCGGGAACGTTGATAATTGGTGGTGACGATCACTTCGGTATGCAACGAACCGTAGGCTTCGATATGGTCACGGGCCTGATCAAAGTCGTCCACTACCCGCAACGCCAGGATCAGATCAAGATACTCTGCGTACCAGTCTTCCTCCGTCGCCGGAACCAGATCGGCAACCAGCTGTCGGGCTTTGTCACAACCACGCACCTCAACCCCGGCCTGACGCATGGCCGCGACAATCTGCGGGACGAAAACCGCCGCACTGTCCCGATGCACCAGCAGGGTCTCCATGGCGTTACACACCCCCGGACGTTGGACCTTGGCGTTAAGACAGATCTCTTCGGCCATGGTCAGGTCCGCCTCACCATCAACATAGACGTGGCAGACCCCTTTATAGTGTTTAATCACTGGAATCCGTGAATGTTCAGCAACAAAACGAATCAACCCCTCCCCGCCACGCGGGATAATCAGATCAATCTGTTCTTCGAGCGTGAGCAATGCGGTCACGGCGTTGCGGTCACTGGTCGTCACCACCTGCAAGGCGGCCTCAGGCAGCCCCTGTTCAGCCAGACATTGCTGCAGCAACTTGCCGATCGCCTGGTTGGACGCCAGGGCTTCGGAGCCGCCGCGCAGAATAACTGCGTTACCGCTTTTCAGACAGAGTCCGGCGGCATCGGCAGTGACGTTAGGGCGCGATTCATAGATGATTCCGATCACCCCCAGCGGAATCCGCTGGCGACCGACCTGAATCCCATTGGGTCGCAGCCACATGCCGGTAATTTCGCCAACCGGATCAGGCAGGGCGGCAACTTCGCGCAAACCGTCGGCCATGGCAACAATGCGCTCACTGGTCAAGGTTAAACGATCAACCATGGCAGCCGCCATGCCGGTTTGTCCGGCGCGCTCCAGATCCTTGTTGTTTTCCTGCTGAAGCCACTGCTGATGAGTTTCCAGGCTTGTTGCCATGGTCACCAGTAACTGATTTTTTGTGCTGGTCGACAGGGTCGCCATGCGCCGTGAAGCTTGCCGTGCCGCCACCGCCAGAGTACGCATCTGCTCTGCAATTGTCATTGTCTATCCTCCTCTTCCTGATCTGCCGTCACCACCAGATCATCGCGACAGATCACCTCATCACGATACTTATAGCCGAGAACCTGTTCGATCTGGGAACACTGCTTCCCCATAATCCGCAAGATTTCAGCCAACGAATAACTGGTAATGCCACGGGCAAACTCCTTACCCTCCTGGTCACACAGGCGCACCGCATCACCGCGCTCAAAACCACCATCAACACCAATGATGCCCGACGGCAACAGGCTCTTGCCACGATAGAGAACAGCACGCTTGCCGCCGGCATCGATCAGCAGCTTGCCCCGCGGCTTTTTGGAAAAAGCGATCCAGTGTTTTTTTGCCGTCAACTTGCACTGGGCCGGCAACACGTAAGTACCAACCTCTTCGCAGGCAAAAACCCGGGTAACAATATGAGGGGTGCGACCGTTGACGATCAGGGTGCCGATACCGCTTAATGCCGCCCGCTTGGCCGCCTTGAGCTTACTCCTCATGCCGCCGGTACCAAGCACCCCGTGGGAGTCGCCACCCATGGCTTCGATCTCCGGAGTCACCCGCTCAACCAGCGGAATCAGCCGCGCCAGCGGATCGGCCGAGGGATCACGATCGTAAAAACCGTCAACGTCAGAGAGGATTACCAGCAGATCGGCCTCGACCAGACTGGCAACCAGGGCGGAGAGGTTGTCGTTATCTCCAAAGCGGATTTCCTCCACCACCACCGTATCGTTTTCATTAACGATCGGGGTGACCCCATACTCCAGCAGGGTCATGACGGTATTGCGGGCATTTAAATAACGGCGGCGATTCGAGAGATCGTCGCGGGTCAGCAGCACCTGGGCAACATTATAATCGTGAGCCTGAAAGGTTTCGCGATACTCGCGCATGATCCGGGTCTGGCCAATGGCCGCTGCCGCCTGTTTCTGCGGGATCGTCTGCGGTCGCCCAACAATCCCGAGAGACCCCTTGCCGGCGGCTACCGCCCCGGATGAGACCACCACGACCTCGAGACCACATTTGAGCAACCGGCAGATATCCTCGGAGATAGACGCCACCCGATCATTCTCAAGACCGGCGGCATTAGAAATAACGCCACTGCCAATCTTGATGACAACCCGCTTTACATGGGCAAACAAAGCATTTCGCATAAGGTTTAATTCTATATCAATTCATCAGAGTTACTTGAAAAGATCTACCCGCAACAAGCAGTGAAGGATCAGAATCACTCATCCTCTTCATCCTCTGCGCCGCGGCGCAGTCGCTCCAGTTCGCGGCCAAGGGCATGAACCAGCTCCTTGACTCCCTCACCAGTCACCGCCGAAATGGCCAGCACCGGATAGCCCAGGGCTTCAAAATGCTGCCGGTATTCATCGATCCCCTCACGCACCTCGGGCACATCGATCTTGGTCAACACCACCAGCTGCGGCTTTAAGGCCAGGGATTCATCATGCCGGCGCAACTCGTTATTGATCATCTGGAAATTATCGAAGGCATCCCCACTTTGCATACAGGACAGATCAACCAGATGCAGAAACAGATCGGTGCGCTCAACGTGGCGCAAAAAGCGGGTACCCAGCCCCTGCCCCTGACTGGCGCCGGCGATCAGGCCGGGGATATCGGCCACTACCAGTGTCTTGTAACCACCATAACGCACAACCCCCAGATTGGGAATCAGGGTGGTAAATGGATAATCGGCAATCTTCGGGCGGGCGGCAGAAATGGCTGAAATCAGGGTCGACTTGCCGGCATTGGGCAGACCGACCAGGCCAACATCAGCAAGGAGTTTCAGTTCCAGCCGCAGGGTTTTTTCCTCGCCGGCGATGCCCGGCTGGGCATGTCGCGGGGCACGATTCGTGCTGGTGGCAAAACGGGCATTACCACGCCCCCCCTGGCCACCCTTAAGCAGCAGCAATTCGGTATTTTCATCGGTCAAATCAGCCAGGATTTCTCCGCTGGCGTCATCGTAGATCAGGGTTCCCGGCGGCACCCTCAGCTCCAGCCGTTCACCACTCTTGCCGTGCATGTTTTTTCCCATCCCCGGCGCGCCGTTCTGCGCCCGGTAATGACGCATATAGCGGTAATCAAGCAGGGTCGAAAGGCCACTGTCGACAATAAATACCACGTCGCCACCACGACCGCCATCGCCGCCATCAGGGCCACCTCTGGGGATAAACTTCTCGCGCCGGAACGACAGACAACCGCGTCCGCCATCGCCGGCCTTGACGTCAATTTTTACCTGATCAACAAACTTCATATCGCCTTAACCCGCACCCGAAGACCTGTGCTCAAACTGAAAAACCCGGCAACTGACAGGCAGTACCGGGTTTTTCAGAACCAGTGATCACGCAAAAGGATCAGGCCGCGTAAACGCTGATCTGTTTCCGTCCTTTGGCTTTTGTTTCAAACGTCACCACCCCGTCAACAAGAGCAAACAGGGTATAGTCTTTACCACAACCGACATTGTTGCCGGGGTGGAAGGTGGTACCACGCTGACGCACCAGGATTGAACCGGCGCTTACCTGCTGGCCGCCAAAGCGCTTGACACCGAGCCTTTTACCTGCACTGTCCCGGCCGTTTCTCGAACTACCGGCAGCTTTCTTATGAGCCATGAGATCGCCTCCTTAAGCTTCAATCGCCGCGACTTTAAGCCGGGTAATGGGTTGACGGTGGCCGTATTTCTTACGATTACCTCCACGTCGCTTGGATTTAAAGACCAGAATCTTCTTGTCTTTTTCCTGGGCAACGATCTGTGCCTTAACCTTGGCACCTGGTACGAGAGGTGTTCCGAGTTTAACCTCTGCGCCACCGACCATGAGGACTTGATCGAGCTCGATGGTATCACCCACCGCGCCATCGATCATTTCGACCTTGAACAGGTCGCCTTCGGAAACTTTGTACTGTTTTCCTCCGGTCTTGATCACCGCATACATTGTTGACATTCTCCTCTTGAAAAGTCTTCATACTGCAAACGCAGGAATTGCGCCGCAACGCAGGACTATAACCATACACCAGGACCCTGTCAAGAAATTTGCCGGCAAAAACTTCCCCGCGCGCAGCTGATTACGAATCTACAACTTTTTTTCACAGGTATCGCCACCTACCAAAGGCTCAGCCCCCAAGCTGTCGAAATCACCACCGGACCTTCGGCCCTTATGCTGATCAGATACCTGGTCCATTTTTCAACTAACGTTTTAACTTTACCCTGCACACTCGGCGCCAACCACTTATGGCTAAATTTAGCCATATATTGCGCAAATCCACCTCGGGGCAGCTATGATCACTGGTGCCTAACAGCGTTATCCAGCCACCGGCATAGCCGTTCCCATTATTTTTTAACTTATTCAATATCAGTCATTTAGCTCCAGATTCAAACTAATCTATTGTTCTACTGACAGCGTTGGCGCCGCTTTTGCTGAAGGTGGATGGCTTTTCAAATTTTATCTGAGCGCTTTTTCGCGCCCTTAACCTGCCACAAAGGAGTTCAATCAATGATCGCACCTGTATGGGATCGCCTCTGGCGAATGCACGATGAAACCAAATCCCTGTTTGTTTTCAGTCCGAAAGCGATGGCCAGGCGCCTGACTAAAGAACATCTGCTGTTCAGCAAGAACCAACTGGAGCGCGATGCTGACCTTGCTGATGAGCTGGAAGAAGCCCCGGCTGAGCATTCTTCTCGGCTTAAATCGGGACCGGGGGGGATTGAAGAAGGGGACCCCCGTGAATACAACCGCCGCCAGATGATCGGCCTTTGGCTGGGACCATTGTTGTTTGCGCTGATGTTGATTATTCCAACCCCGGCGGGGATGGAACCAACCGCCCAGAAAATGGCCGCAATCGCTTTTTTGATGGCCACCTGGTGGATGTGTGAATCATTGCCGATACCCGCCACCAGTTTGTTACCGATCGCTTTGTTTCCGCTGATGGGGATTATGGCGACGGGCAAGGCCACCGCCCCTTACGCCAGCCATCTCATCTATCTGTTTATGGGTGGATTTATCATCGCTCTGGCGATGCAGCGCTGGAACCTGCATCGACGGATTGCCATGAATATCGTTAAGGTCGTCGGCTTTTCACCACCCCGACTGATCTTCGGTTTCATGGTCGCCACCGCCGCCCTCTCGGCTTTTGTTTCCAATACCGCCACCACCGTCATGATGATGCCGATCGGCCTGGCGATCATTGCCCATGTGATCGACGAGGGAAAAAAAGAGGGGCTCGACAAAACCATCGATTTTTCCCAAGGCAACTTTAACTTTGGCCTCAACCTGATGCTCGGTATCGCCTATGCTGCATCTATCGGCGGCGTCGCGACCCTGATCGGCACCCCCCCGAATACGGTTCTGGCCGGTTATCTGAACAAGACCTACGGCTATGAAATCACTTTTGCCACCTGGATGAGCTTTGGCGTCCCCCTGGTTGTTATCATGCTGCCGCTGTGCTGGTTGTGGCTGACCCGGGTTGCCAATCCGATGAAATTGAAAAAAGTTCCCGGCGGTCGCGATCTGATCACCGAAGAATTGCGCAAAATGGGCAGCATGAATGCCGGGGAACGCTGGACAGCGCTGGTTTTTGGGTTGACCGCGCTCTCCTGGATTTTTCGCAAACAACTTGGTTTTCTGTTTCCCGATCCGGCCATGATCACCGATGCGGCCATCGCCATGACCGGCGCTCTGGTTCTGTTTCTGATCCCCATCAATTTAAAGAAAAATATCTTTGTCATGGACTGGCATTGGGCGAGCAAAATGCCCTGGGGGGTTCTGGTGCTTTTTGGTGGCGGTCTCGCGTTGGCGGAGGGCTTTAAGGTCACCAAACTGGCGGAATGGATCGGTCAGCAGGTAACCTTGCTGGAAAATGCACCGGTTCTGGTGCTGGTTATCGCGGTGACCGCGTTGATTATTTTTCTCACCGAACTGACGTCCAACACGGCAACAGCAGCCATGGTCATGCCGATCCTCGCTGCCATTGCCATCGGACTGGGACAGAACCCGATGCTGTTGCTGATTCCGGCCGCGGTCGCTGCAAGTTGCGCCTTTATGCTACCGGTTGCGACACCACCGAATGCCATTGTGTTCGGTTCCGGCTATGTCACCATTCCGCAGATGGCCAAAAGCGGTTTTGGTTTGAATATCCTCAGCATTATTATTGCGGTTGTGTTCACCTATCTGCTCGCCATTCCGATTTTTGACATTACCATCAATGTCATCCCGGCCTGGGCTGCAATAACGCCTTAAGGCAGCAAGCCAACAGCCCGGAGAGGTCGAGCACCTGTCGATCTCTCCGGGTGATGATAAATCATCTTTACAGGGACCCGCTCCCTTCTCTAGGATAGACCTTCGTTCCCCGCTTACTTACGAAGGAATCGTCCATGCGCCCGTTAACTTCACCTGTCGCAGCCGATATGCACCACCTGCTGTGCGCCCTCATGCTCATCCTTATCTGCACGGCACCGGCTTCGGCAGATTTTTCCTTTGTCCGCAACTCCGGGGTTGCCCCCGGGCCGACCCTGCTGGTCACCGCCGGCATCGATGGCGATGAGCCCGGTGGTATCCATGCGGCGGCAACCCTGATCACCCGCTATCAGATCACATCCGGCCAGCTGTGGGTTGTCCCTGATCTTCACCCCCGGGCTATCCTGCTGCGCGAGCGCGGCGAGATGAATCTGAAGTTTGCCCACATCGAGCGCAGCGATCCCCTTTATGACAGCATCGCCAGAATCAAGGAGATGGTGCTGGATCAGCAGGTCGACTTACTCGTCAACCTCCATGACGGCAGTGGTTTCTACCACCCCGAACGGATCAGCCGACTGAAGAATCCTGACAGCTGGGGACAGTCGGTTGTGATCGACCAGGAACGCCTGCCCGGCACCCGTTTCGGCGAGCTGCAGCGGCTGGCTGCGGCTGTTGCCGCCCACATTGAACCCCAGGTCCTTGGCGCCGACGACCTTTTTGAAATCAAGAATATGCGTACTGCCACCCTGGAGCATGACGCTGCAACCCGTCAGTCCTTAAGCTGGTTTGCCCTGCGCCACGGCAAGCCGGCCCTCTCCTTTGAAGCCAGCAAAACCCACCCGGTAAGTCTCCGCACCTACTATCACCTGCTGGCCCTCGAAGCCTTGATGAACCAGCTCGGTATCACCTTCAGCCGGGATTTTGAACTGACCCCCCAGGCCGTTGCCCGGGTTATCCGCGAAGATGCTCAAATGACGTTGGCGCAGGGACGCATCCACCTTGATCTGAACCAGATGAACCGCAACCTCTATGACTTTCCTCTGCCCGTCAATCCCCAGACCAGCATCAGCGTGGTCAATCCGCTGATTTCCCTGCAGCCCGAAGGGGAGGGCTATCGCATCCACTACGGCAACAACCGTCTGGCCCTGCTCCACCCGCGCCCGATAGAGATTGCCGCCGATCTCACAAAGATCCCCATGATCATCGACGGCAACCAGCTGGAGGTCATCCCGGGCACCATTTTGCCGATCAGTTCCCACGTCCGGATTGAACCCCTGCCCGATTATCGGTTCACCCTGGCCGGACATGGGGAAGAGTGGCCCGATCTGGCGACCCCGATTGAAGGGGACAAGGGCTCGGTTGATCGCAGCGGTCGCTTATTGCGGCTCGAAATTTATCGCGGCAGTATGTTCAGCGGCATGATCCTGCTCGACTTCAGAGAAGCAGATGAAGAACTGATGGAGGAGGAAGAAAGCTGAACGATAGAGTGCTGTGCAGGGCTATGGCTTCAGGGATTTTTCATACAAGTATTGATAACGCTCGAGCAGCTGTGTATCTGTTTTTGCTGCCAGTTGCAAACGGCGGATCGCCGAACTTAATGAGGAGACGTCGCGGCCCAGCCGCTGACCCAGAGCGGTCAGGGTCATACCGGCCGTTTCCAGACACAGCCAGCCTAAAAAGGCCCGTGCCTGCGCGCATTGACGGTTCTTGCCGGCCGCCGCCAGCTCTGCTTCGGTCAGACCAAAATCCCTCAGCACCAGTGCCAGCAACCGTTCCGGCTCAACCTCCGGAGGGCAGATCTGGCGTGCCAGCTTGAGGGCACTGCGGGCATAATCTTTATCTCCCAGGATCCGCGGATCATAGTCCCCACCGCAATAAAAACTCAACCCTGCCGGTTCAACCAGACCCTCATTGACATAGGCATGAAAACGCATCAGGGCGCGGATGCCGGTTTCTTCAAAGTGAGAGAATACCAGGGTCCGGGTCAGCCACAGCACCTGCTCCCGGCCACAATAGGCACGATGGCTGCTCCACGGATAACCCATCGGATCACTATCAACCGCGCCGGTCACCGCCGCCAGATGCAGATCACGCACCAAAGACAGCAGATAGCGCTCCGGATCGATCAAAATCGCCTTGTAGCGCCCCTGAAACAGATGCCCCTGCTGCTGATGACGATCATTAAACCAACGGGTGTAGCGAAATCCCAGCTGCTGCATTATCCGCGCCAGGGGCACGTCATCAACCTCCACCACCAGCCGAACTTCCGTCGGCAGCAGCACGTAGGCGTGAACCCGGTGGCCGAACTTTTCTATCCCCTCCTGTATCAGCAGCAACAACCGGGTGTAATCAGCGACATCGGTACAGACCTGCTGAGCACCATTGGCGCGCAGGCTCACATGGTAGATAGCGCCGGGAAAATGCAGTCGCGGTTTACGTGCCATCATCAACCCTGTTGTCAAAAAGGGAATGTCTCGTTTAAATCAAAGCCGGTGTACAAATAGCGGAATTATGCGGTGGTGTAGGGGCGCGGTTTTCGCTCCCAGGGCAGGGTGACCCTGCCCCTACGTTTCAATATTTAATCGCCACAACAACAGCATCAACCCAGCTGAATCTCATACTGCTCAATATGAAACTCCGGGTGGGGATTGATCTGGACCGAGCGCTTGAAGCGCTTTTCAAGCACATCAATACCGCTGCGCTCCTCATCCACCAGCAGGCCGGCGATGCGTGGATGAGCAAGCAGGGTCACCGGGCCGGTCGGCAGATCAGCAAGCTCACGATGCAGTTCCCGCAGAATTTCATAAATAATGGTCAGCTTCCCCTTGACATACCCCTTTCCCTCACAATAAGGGCAGGGCTCACAGAGGGTGCGACCAATACTCTCACGCACCCGCTTGCGGGTCATCTCTACCAGCCCCAGTTCCGAAATCTTCAGGATGTTGGTTTTGTTTTTATCCCCTTTTAGCGCCTCTTCCAGCGCCGCATGCACCTTCTCGCGGTGGGCCTCTTTTTCCATATCGATAAAATCGATAATGATCAGGCCGCCAATGTTGCGCAGACGCAGCTGAAAAGCGATCTCTTTTAACGCCTCGAGATTGGTTTTAAGGATGGTATCTTCAAGATTGTGCTTGCCGACATAGCGGCCGGTATTGACATCGATGGCGGTTAACGCTTCCGTCTGTTCAATGATAATCGAGCCGCCACTTTTCAGCCAGACCTTGCGCCCCAAGGCGCGTGAAATCTCAACTTCCAGTCCGTAGGCATCAAAGATCGGCTCTTCTGCTTCGTACAGATCAACACGATAGTTGATGCGCGGCATGAAAGTACGCAGAAAACGAAGAATCTTGTTGTACTCATCGAGGTCGTCAACCACGATACGCTGTACCTCTTCGGTGAGGATATCACGCAATACCTTGCTGGTGACATCCAGATCCGAGTGGATCAGTTCCGGCGCACTGACACTGTCAACCCCGCGACTGATGTTCTTCCACAGGCCGACCAGAAACTCCATGTCCTGACGCAGATCATCGGCACTTTTGCCCTCCGACACGGTCCGGACAATAAAGCCGGTCCCCGGCTCACGCATCTCTTCAACCACCTTGCGCAGGCGCTCACGCTCGGCTTCACACTCAATCCGGCGCGAAATTCCGATATGATCCACCGTCGGCATATACACCAGATGCCGCCCGGGCAGGGACACATGGGAGGTAATACGGGCGCCTTTGGTGCCGATCGGCTCTTTCGACACCTGCACCAGCAGCTCCTGCCCTTCTTTGAGCAGATCCTCAATAGGGGGCAGTGGCGAAGAGGTTTCCCCGTCACTCTGTCCGGCAACCATCTCATCCCCATCGATGTGGCGTTCAACCTGCTCAATTTCATCGAAAACATCGGCAACATACAAAAATGCCGCCTTCTCCAGCCCGATATCGACAAAGGCCGCCTGCATCCCCGGCAATACCCGGATCACCCGCCCTTTGTAGATATTTCCCACCATCCCCCGTTCCCGCTCCCGCTCGATATAAAGTTCGGCAATATGCCCCCCTTCCAACAATGCGACCCGGGTTTCGTGGGAGGTGGTATTGATTACCAGCTCCTTGGTCATACTCGCTCCTGACTTGTAGTATTCTATATTCTATATTCTATATTCTATATTCTGAATTCAGTATTTCAGTCTCTCAGCTTATTCCCCGTTTTCACCACTCCCAGGCGGCGCACCTGCTCCACCTCCAGGTCGAGCAACCAAGCCGCAACGAGCAGCGGCCCACCTTTGGTCAACTCAATCTCCAGCCCCTCCGGGGTCAGGGCGATGGCGACCAGTGACTCCCGCACATCTACCGCAAGGGGTTCACCTTTTTTCATCCGCGTCACCAGTTGCTGTGACGCTGCCAGCAGGTTGTTGATCCGCTGTTCAAGGTCCTCCGGTGGGCGCTCCGGCAACGGCACCAGATAACGACTGGAAGCCACCGCCGCCGAGGGTGACGGCGCCTTCCAGGGGATAACAGCACCATCAATAATTCTGAACCCTTCGGGAAGCTGAACATTGATATCACTCACAATCTGGTCAATCGGGACAGGGTAGAACAGTTCCAGATCAATCAGCTCGGCCTGGCTGGCAACCCCAAGGGGTAGTGCTTCCAGGTAAGAAACCTTCGGGGTCGGGTGAAATCCTTGCGAAAAACGCAGCGGCAAGCGGGCCCGGCGCAGCGCCCGCTGAAACATCTTGAGATATTCCAGATGCCCGATCATGCGCGCCCTCCCCAGCTTGCTCAAGGTCAAGCGAACCCGGGTAAAACGCTCCGGTTCCTCCCGGGGGGTGGCAACCTCGACCCTCGCAGCAGCCGACTCAAGCGCCGCGCCACGCGCAAAACGCATGCGCAGTTGCTCAAAGTCGCAGACCCCGCAAGCGTGACAATCACCATCGCGGCAATCAAGGGTTGGTGCCAACTCCAGCGCCTTACGTCGCTCGGCACTGAAGAAATCCTTGGGCAGTCCACAGTCGATATGGTCCCAGGGCAGCACTTCATCCTCATCACGCCGACGCAGATACCACTCCGGCTCCAGCTGACAGGTGGCAAAGGCCTGCTGCCAACGGCCAAAGTTGAAATGTTCGCGCCAGCCATCAAAACGGCAGCCCAGATCGGTCGCGACCTCAATCACCCGGCCCAGGCGCCGATCACCCCGGGCAAAGACCCCTTCGAGGAAAGACAGCTCCGCTTCATGATACTTAAAGCGCAGTTTTTTCTGCCGCAACCCATCCCGCAGCAACGACTGGCGGCGGCGGGTCTCATCAAGGCCGATCTGCGCCTCCCACTGAAACGGGGTATGAGGCTTGGGGACAAAGGTTGATACCGCCACATTGACATCATTGCCGCCGGTGCCCTTGCCGCTTCGTTTAACCGCCGCCGCCAGAGCGATAATCGCTTCAAGGTCGGCATCGGTTTCCGTCGGCAACCCCTGCATAAAATAGAGTTTGATCAAGCGCCAACCGGCCTGGTAGGCCTGGGCGGTGGCGGTCAGCAAATCCTCTTCCCGGATCCCTTTATTGATGACCTGACGCAAGCGCTCACTGCCGGCCTCGGGGGCCAGGGTGAAGCCGGTTTTGCGGACTTTTTTAATCTCATCCATCAGCTCCGGGGTCAGGGTACCGACCCGCAAACTGGGCAAAGAGACCGCCACCTGTTCCCCGGCATGCTCGCGCATCAGGCGCTGCAGCAAGGGCTCAATGCAACTGTAATCACCGGTGGACAGGGACAACAGGGAAACTTCCTCAAAGCCCGACTGGTCGAGGGATTCATTGATCAACCGACGGATGGTCTCCGGTTCACGCTCGCGCACCGGGCGATAGATATAACCGGCCTGACAGAAACGGCAGCCACGGGTGCAGCCACGGGCTATTTCCACCGCCACACGGTTGTGCACCGTCTGCAGAAAAGGAACGATGGGGTTGGTCGGAAACACCGCGTTATCAAGATCAGCAAGAAAACGGCGACGCACCCGCGACGGAAACTCATCAGTGATCGGAACGATGGAGCTCACCCGCCCGTCTTTTAAGTAATCAACCTGATAAAAGGCAGGAACATAAAATCCTTCGAGGCGCGCCAGTTCACTTAAAAGACGCGTTTTTGACCAGCCGGAATGCCGACGGTTACGGACCAGTTCGACCAGCTCAACCACCGCTTCTTCTCCGTCACCGATCAGCGCCACATCGAAAAAATCGGCCAGCGGTTCCGGGTTAAAAGCACAGGGCCCGCCCACCACCACCAGCGGGGCGTCCTCACCTCGCTGCTCGCGGCGACGCGGCACACCGGCCAGGTCGAGTATGGTCAGCAGGTTGGTATAACTGAGCTCGTACTGCAGGGTAAAACCGATGATGTCAAACTGTGCCAGTGGCCGTTGGGATTCCAGGGAGCAGAGGGGCTGATCCTGTTCACGCAGCCAGGATTCCATGTCGGTCCAGGGGGAAAACACCCGCTCGGCGGCAACCCCCTCAAGCTGATTAAGGATAGTATAAAGGATCGGAAAACCGATATGGCTCATGCCGACATCGTAGACATCGGGGAACGCCAGCGCCATGCGCACGTCAACCTGTTCGTCGGGCTTACATATACTTCCCAACTCGCCCCCGGTATAGCGGGAGGGGCGACTGACTTCGGTCAGCGCGGCTGTTTGATCATTCTTCACATCATCCACCTAAATAAAAAAGGTATCTATTCAGCACCGGGCCTTTGGATCCGGTGCTGAATAGATACAAAGTACCTTCTGACAAAGTTGGTCAGGTTACCACACAACGGTCACCTGGCTACAGGCTTTTTGTGTGAAATAACGCTTATTTCGCCGCCCACAGATTCTCACTATAACACTGCTCACGCAGCTGCTCTTCCGGATAGCGGTCATGGATGACGAAAAGTGTCCCTTGACATAGGATTCAAAGGCCCGGTGCTGAACAGATTCTAAATTATGTCACCACCCGCTCGCTTCGCTCACTGGAGACACAGAGACACGGGGAGAACTGAGAACACTGGTTTTTTTATGAACGTCCCAGTGCCTCTGTGCCTTTGTGGTCAATGTTTGATGAGCCCGAATCATCGTGCGAGTGAAGGGTTTAACCACAAATGAACATTATAGGTTCACTCCTCTCAGGAAAGAAAGAGTCACACAAACAATCAGACAAGATCAACACCCATCAATTGACACCTTCAGGTCATTAAGAATAGGATGGCGACTCCTTTTGGCAGGCACCCGCACCGGGAGTTATTGTGGCACGCGCGAAAACTGTTTACAGCTGTCAGCACTGCGGCTATCAGAGTCCCAAATGGCACGGACGCTGCCCTGACTGCCAACAATGGAACAGTCTGGTCGAAGAGCAGTCGCTGCCGGTGACCTCTCACAGCCGTGCCTTGGCTGAACCGGGGCGTCCGATCCAGCTGGCCACGGTGGATTGTCGCTCCGAAGACCGGTTGCGTACCGGCCTGGGTGAACTTGATCGCACCTTAGGTGGCGGTATCGTGCCCGGCTCCCTGATCCTGGTCGGTGGCGATCCCGGTATCGGTAAATCGACCCTGCTGTTGCAGGCATTTGCTCACCTTGCCGCCAACGGCATTGCTCTGTACGTTACCGCTGAAGAATCGGTGCGTCAGGTCAAAATGCGCGCTGACCGTCTCGACATCGCTACAGAGCATCTTTACCTGCTGGCTGAGACCTCGCTCGAGCAGATCAAACAACGCATTGTTGAACTCAAACCGGCCTTTCTGGTCATCGACTCGATCCAGACCATCTTTACCAGCAACCTCGATTCTGCCCCCGGTAGCGTCAGCCAGGTGCGGGAATGTTCCGGCCAACTGATGATCCAGGCCAAGAGCCTGGGACTACCGACCTTTATCGTTGGCCATGTCACCAAAGACGGCGCCATCGCCGGACCGCGCGTGCTGGAACATATCGTCGATACCGTCCTCTATTTTGAGGGCGATCCGGGTTATCCCTACCGCATTCTGCGCACGGTAAAAAACCGCTTCGGTTCAACCAACGAGATTGGTGTCTTTGAGATGCGCGGACAAGGGTTACGTGAAGTTACCAATCCGTCGGAATTGTTCCTTGCTGAACGTCCCGATAAAAGCGCCGGTAGCGTTGTGGTGCCCGCCCTTGAAGGCAGTCGACCGATCCTGGTTGAGCTGCAGGCGCTGGTCTCGGCCAGTTCCTTTGGCACCCCCCAGCGCACCGCCATCGGCATCGACCACAAACGTATTGCCCTGTTGATTGCCATCCTCGAAAAAAAAGTCGAGATGTCCCTGGCCGGGCAGGATATTTTTCTCAATGTCGCCGGCGGCGTACGTCTTGATGAACCGGCCATCGATCTGGCGGCGATGGCAGTGCTGGCATCCAGTCACCTCAACCGCATCATCAACCCCAAACTGGTGATCTTCGGCGAGGTCGGCCTGACCGGTGAGGTGCGAGCCGTCACCCAGCCGGAATTGCGGGTCAAGGAAGCTGCGCGGCTGGGTTTTTCTGAATGCGTCCTGCCACGCAAAAGCATCAAAAATCTCGAGGTACCCGAGGGGATCACCCTGACCGGCATCGACCAGGTCAGCGAGGCCCTCGACATCATTTTTATTTGAGGAGACCAGATGAGCGATCAACTGACCCATTTTGATCATGACGGCAAGGCGATCATGGTCGACATTACCGCCAAGCCGGCCACCCACCGCCAGGCTGTTGCCGGGGCAGAAGTGCGGATGAAACCCCAAACCCTGCAGCGGATTCTTGACCAGTCAATTCAAAAAGGGGATGTCTTTGCAGTCGCCCGCCTGGCCGGCATCATGGCCGCCAAGCAGACCGCACACCTGATTCCCCTGTGTCACCCCCTGCCCCTGACCTCGGTTGAGGTCGATTTCACCAGCGATCCAGCAGCCGGCATTGTTACCATTAGAGCCAGTGCCAGGGTCACCGGCCAGACTGGAATCGAGATGGAAGCTCTCACGGCAGCCTCGGTAGCGGGGCTAACGATCTACGATATGTGTAAAGCAATTGACAAGGAGATGGTAATCGGGCAGATTTGCTTGTTGAAAAAGACCGGCGGCAAAAGCGGTACCTTTGAGCGCAATGCCGGTTGATTCTCCCGGCACAAGGGAACACCCTATGAATAGTAGTACCACCTACAGAATCCGCAAAGGTTTTCTGATCCCCATGGCAATCACCGTTGTCCTTGGCGTGGCATTGCTGCTCATCGGCATGGCAGTACAACTGCCGGCGGGTCGTCTCTATCTGCTTGCTGCTTTTATCGCTCCAGCCCTGTTAATTTTCATTGAGAGCAGCCGCCGGCGGGTGCATCTGCACAACGATCATATCCTGATGGAACGAACCCTCGGCAAAAAACAGCTCCTCTTCAGCGAGTTGACCTCGGTCGACGCGGTCAGGGTTCGCAAACGCGTTTTTATCAGCCTGACCACCGAAAACAGCTTTATGATCATCTCCAACAGCTACGACCGTTTCGACGAACTGGTTCGCCGGCTGATTGACCTGGTGCCGCAACCAACCTTAAGCAATGAAGCCCGTGAACTGGCGGCTGATCCGCCGCGCAAATGCAGCGATATCTTCTCTGCCTGGCTCGCTGTCGCCGTCCTGTTGCTGGTCATCGCGGTACAACTGCGAAGTATTTTTTAACCATCGTTAACCGTAACCTTTTAACGGCTGCCGAGCCGGTCCGCAAAAGGAACAACAAGGGGACATCTATGGACAAGCAAACATTGGGGGAATTCAGGGAGCTGCTGAACCTTCAGCTCGAGGAACTGCTGCAGGAAGCCGGCAAAACCGTATCGGAAATGAATGAGGAAAATGTCAACTTTGCCGACCCGACCGATCGCGCATCGCTTGAATCGGACCGCAATTTTGAGCTGCGCATTCGTGACCGCGAACGGAAATTAATCAGCAAGATTCGTCAGGCCTTAGAGCGTATCGACGACGGCAGCTACGGCCACTGCGAAAGCTGCGATGTTGAAATCAGTCCGGAGCGTCTACGCGCCCGCCCGGTGACGACCCTGTGCATCGAATGTAAAACCGAGCAGGAACGTCTCGAGCGCATCGGTTAAACCAGACCGCCAGGGACGGGCTCGCGCTTAATCATTCAGGTCCGTCCCTGCTGTTTGCCACGGCGTACGCCGATCCTGACCGCTGAAGCCTCCGCCGTTGCGGTAGTCACGCAAGTACGCCTGATCACGAATAATATCGACCCAGCCGGCGGCACGGCGAAATTTCAGTATTTTCCCGGTAGCAATCAATACATCAAGCACATCGTTACTGACCTGACCACTGGTTCCATCAGGATAAACCACTTCAATCAGTTGACGCTTCATCATATTCACTCCCATCATGGTCCAAGCTGAAAACACCCTGACACAAAATACCTTAAGCACCCAGCAGCAGCAAAAGAAATCGGTTCCTGCTTGCTATGGGTGATTGTTTTTTTCCTTCAGCCGGTGTAACGTCATGGGTCTGAATCACTGCAAGAGCAACGGTTGTATCTACAAGGAGGAACGCCATGTTCGGACTGGGAACACAGGAACTGCTCATCATCCTGGTACTGGTAATGATCATCTTCGGTGCCGGCAAACTGCCACAGGTCGGCAGCGCTCTGGGCAAAGGGCTGCGCAATTTCAAAAAAGGGGTGAACGACAGCGACGAGGACATCGAAGAAGGGGACATCGAAGACGTCGCCGACCGGAAGAAAAAAGAGATCAAGGAAGAAGAAAAAGAACAGGACAAACAATCCTGACCCCCCACTACCCACTACCCACTACCCACTACCCACTACCCACGACCACCAACAACCAACCCTGCCCCTTAACCGGCGGGGTTTTTCATTTACCACACAGGAGAACAAATCAATGACCAAAGCACTGGGCCTCATGTCGGGAGGACTCGACAGCACCCTCGCTGCCATGGTCCTGATGCGTCAGGGGATCGAGGTGACCGGCATATCCTTTGTCACCCCCTTTTTTGGGGCCGATAAAGCGCGCAAAACCGCCGCAGCCATTGGTCACCCGCTGATCATTGCCGACATCAGTATCATTCATCTGGAAATGCTCAAGCAGCCCCAATATGGCTACGGGCGCCATATGAACCCGTGCATCGACTGCCATGCCATGATGTTCCGTCTCGCCGGGGAAAAAATGCAGGAAGGTGGCTTTGATTTTCTCTTTTCCGGTGAGGTCTTAGGTCAGCGTCCCATGAGCCAGAACGCTACCGCCCTGAAGGCGGTAGCTAAACACTCAGGTTTTCCTGAGCGGATTTTGCGTCCCTTAAGTGCGCGCCTGCTGCCGCCAACAGTGATGGAAGAAAACGGCCTGGTTGATCGCCGGCAACTGCTCAATATCCAGGGGCGCTCGCGCAAACGTCAGCAAGCCTTGGCCGGAGAATGGGGGTTGCAAGAGCTTCCTGCCGTTGCCGGGGGCTGCTTACTGACGGAACGGGGGTTTTCCAATCAACTGCGGGATCTGCTCAGCCATCATGGCGACGCCGATGTCAGCGATGTCGAACTGCTCAAGATTGGTCGCCAGTTCCGCCTTAATCCCACCACCAAACTGGTAGTGGGCAGAAACAAGGAAGACAATCAGGCGCTGGAAGCTTTTTTGACAGAGTCCAGACGACTGCTGCGCTGCCGCAATTTCAGTGGTCCCTTGGGCGTACTCTGTGGTGACGCTGAGCAGACCACCCTGGAGCGTGCGGCCGCCATTGTCGCATCCTACGGCCAGGGCAAAGACGAACCACTGGTAGAGGTCCTCTGTTTTGCTCAGGAGGGCGATTCAAGCCTGACCGTCCCCCCCATGCGCCGGGAAGAATCGATCAGGATGCTGTTGCGCTGAAAATCTCACATCAAAGCATACATAATCTGTTGGCCACCAAGACACAAAGAGCACCAAGAAGAGAAAAAATTGTTGTTTAAAATCAAAATTTTTAGCCCACAACAATTTAGTCAGCCTGCTTCACTTGGAGTCTTGGTGGCAAAAAAATCATGACCAGAAAATAGCCACCAAGCCACCAAGGTCTCCAAGATAAACCAAACAAATCAGTTTATTGATTTAACCAAAAACCAGCTTTTGCTTCTCTTGGTGTCCTTGGAGCCTTGGTGGCTAAAAGTTTTTAGATAATCAGTGACAACACAAAGCCCCCGCCGAGGGTTCGTTCTCGACGGGGGCTTTGGTGTTTTTGCTTAACGTCAGGTGAGGCTTTTGGGCTTACATCATGCCGCCCATACCACCCATGCCACCCATACCGCCCATGCCGCCAGGCATTGCCGGCATCGCATCTTTATCTTCCGGCTTGTCGGCAATCATCGCTTCAGTGGTCAGCATCAGACCGGCAACGGAACCGGCATTCTGCAGGGCGCTGCGGGTTACCTTGGTCGGATCAATGATGCCGGCCTCGATCATGTCGCAGTATTCACCGCTGGCAGCATTGAAACCGAAAGCACCTTTACCGTTGAGCACCTTATCGGCAACAATGGCACCCTCAACTCCAGCATTGATCGCGATCTGACGCAGGGGAGCTTCAAGGGCGCGGATCACCAGATCAACCCCGAACTTCTGCTCGCCATCAACTTTGAGCTTCTTCAGGGCCGGCAGGCAACGAACCAGAGCAACCCCACCGCCAGGGACAATCCCTTCTTCCACCGCAGCGCGAGTCGCATGCAGGGCATCTTCAACCCGGGCTTTCTTTTCTTTCATCTCGGTTTCGGTAGCCGCACCGACCTTGACCACGGCAACGCCACCAACCAACTTGGCCAGACGTTCCTGCAGTTTTTCGCGATCGTAATCGCTGCTGGTCTCTTCAATCTGGCCACGGATGACCTTGACGCGTCCCTCAATGGAAACCTCGTCGCCGGCACCATCAATAATGGTGGTGTTATCCTTGTCGATAACGACCCGCTTAGCGGTTCCGAGCATATCGATGGTCGCATTTTCGAGCTTGAAGCCGACTTCTTCGGCAATCACCTGGCCACCGGTCAGCACCGCGATATCTTCGAGCATCGCTTTACGACGGTCACCAAAGCCGGGAGCCTTAACGGCACAGACGTTGATGGTGCCACGCAGCTTGTTCACCACCAGAGTGGCCAGCGCTTCGCCATCGACATCTTCAGAAATAATCAACAGCGGACGACCCTGCTTGGCGACCGGCTCAAGAACCGGCAGCAGATCCTTCATGTTGCTGATTTTCTTGTCGTGGATCAGAATCAAGGGATCATCAAGGACAGATTCCATGCGCTCGGCATCAGAAACAAAGTAAGGGGAAAGATAACCACGGTCGAACTGCATCCCCTCAACCGTCTCCAGCGAGGTTTCCATCGACTTAGCTTCTTCAACCGTGATAACGCCCTCTTTGCCGACTTTTTCCATAGCTTCGGCAATGATGTTGCCGATGGTTTCGTCGCTGTTGGCGGAGATCGTACCAACCTGGGCAATTTCCTTGTGGTCTTTGACCGGCTTGGAGATCTTCTGCAGTTCTTCAACCGCAGCAGTCACCGCCTTGTCAATGCCGCGCTTGAGCTCCATCGGGTTATGACCGGCGGTCACCAGCTTGACCCCTTCGCGATAAATCGCCTGGGCCAGCACTGTTGCGGTGGTGGTTCCGTCACCGGCGACATCGGAGGTTTTGGAAGCGACTTCCTTGACCAGCTGAGCGCCCATATTTTCGAACTTGTCTTCGAGTTCGATTTCCTTGGCCACGGTCACACCGTCCTTGGTGATCAACGGAGCACCATAGGACTTGTCGATCACGACGTTACGCCCCTTGGGACCGAGGGTTACCTTAACCGCGTCAGCCAGAACAGCGACGCCGTCCAGAATCTTGGCACGAGCTTCTTGTGAAAATAACAATTGTTTAGCCATAATTTCTTATATCCTCCATTTGATTAGTTATTTAGTTGTATTGATTGCTGATCGTCAATCATCTTTGCCACGAAGCGTTAAATCAACCAAGAACGCCTAGGATGTCGTCCTCACGCATAATCAGATATTCCTTGCCGTCAACCTTGATTTCGCTACCGGCATACTTGCCGAACAGCACCCGGTCACCGACTTTAACATCGAGGGGCAGCACCTTGCCTTCGGGGGTCACTTTCCCCTTACCGGCAGCTACAACTTTACCTTCCTGGGGTTTTTCTTTGGAAACCGTGTCAGGGATGATGATGCCCCCGGCTGTTTTGGTTTCTTCTTCGACACGCTCGACGATGATACGATCCTGCATTGGTCTGATGTTCATACGTTGTGTTCTCCTTTCAAGCTTCAATCCGCGGAAAATTTTATCCGCAACAGTTGTCAACAAAGCCGGAATCGGGCATGATGTTGCGTCCGACCCTTCCTTTCCTCTTGTTAGCACTCAACCCAATCGAGTGCTAACAACGGGTAATAATAATCCCTGTTCCACGATTGTCAAGCAAAAAAACACAAGGGGCTGCCGGAGCAATTGGCAACGGGCCTATATTTAAGGCAGACTTAAATCAAACCCGTTCGACAATATTCCCCTCAACCCCTGACAGCACCCCCAAAAGATCGAGAACATCGCCGGTACAATCGGCAGGTTCGGCGTTTCAGGAGGGGCATAATTCTTTCATTGTTTTTACTGTGAATAAAGTTATTCCGGTTGACATTTTTGACCATGTTCGCTATAGGAAACGGGAACAAAACAGCTTTATATTGCCGCAACTGCAAGGAAACCCATGGACTTCAACATCGGCCAGAAAATCAAAACCCTGCGCAAGCAGCGCAAGCTGACCCTGCAGGATGTCGCCACTGAAACCGGGTTTTCACCGGCACTGATTTCCCAGATCGAAAACAACAATGTTTCCCCTCCCATCGCCACCCTGTCGAAAATCGCCCGTTTTTTCGATATCAAGATGAGTCATTTCTTTGAGGAAGGGGAAGAGACTAACCGCTACGAGATTGTCCGCCGCGGCGAGCGACGCATTGTCAGTCGCGTTATCTCCAAGGACGGCACCAGTCACGGCTACACCTACGAGACCCTCTCCTACCGCAAGCGCAACAAAAAGATGGAGCCCTTTGTCCTCACCGTCACCGAGCGCGCCCAGGAGGAGACCCTCTATAATCACGAGGGGGAGGAGTTTTTGCTGATTTTAAAGGGCAATGCCGAGATTATTCTCAATGACGAGCGTTTTTCCCTTGAAGAAGGGGATGCCGTTTATTTCGATTCCACCGTCAAACACCGACTGCTCGCCAAGGATGGCGAGACCGTTCAGGTTCTTGCGGTGGTGACCCGTTAAAAAAATAGCCACCAAGACACCAAGAGCTCCAAGAAGATCAAAGAAAATAGGATTAAAAACAAAAGTTCTTGCCTTTAACAAATCAGTCTTTTTGTTTCTCTTGGTGGTCTTGGAGCCTTGGTGGCTAAAAAAGATTGTGCCCAGAACATTCCATTTTTAAGGAAGGATGCCCAAAACCATGAGCCATTGTGAAAAGAAGACGGTTGCGGACTGGGAAGCTCAGGCAAAAAAAGAGCTCAAAGCCGACAACCTTTCCGCCCTGACCTGGCAGACACCGGAAGGTATCGACGTCAAGCCTCTGTATACTGCCGCTGACACCGCCAATCTTCCCCACACCGATACCCTGCCCGGTCTTGCTCCCTTCATCCGCGGACCGATGGCAACCATGTATGCCGGGCGGCCCTGGACGGTGCGCCAGTACGCCGGTTTTTCCACCGCGGAGGAGTCCAACGCCTTCTACAAGCGCAATCTCGCCGCCGGCCAGCAGGGGCTGTCGGTCGCTTTTGACCTGGCCACCCACCGCGGCTACGACTCCGACCATCCGCGCGTTGTCGGTGATGTCGGCAAGGCCGGGGTCGCCATCGACTCGGTCGAGGACATGAAGATCCTGTTCGGCGACATCCCGCTGGACAAGGTATCGGTCTCCATGACCATGAACGGTGCGGTGCTGCCGATCATGGCCAACTACATCATCGCCGCCGAGGAGCAGGGGGTCACCCCGCAGCAGCTGGCCGGCACCATTCAGAACGATATCCTTAAAGAGTTCATGGTGCGCAACACCTATATCTATCCGCCCGAACCCTCCATGCGCATCATCGGTGACATCATCGAGTACACCAGCAAGTACATGCCCAAGTTCAACTCCATCTCCATTTCCGGCTATCACATCCAGGAAGCCGGGGCCAACAACGCCCTCGAGCTGGCCTTTACCCTCGCCGACGGTCTCGAGTACGTGCGCACTGCCATTGCCAAAGGGCTTGATATTGACGCCTTTGCTCCGCGCCTGTCATTCTTCTTTGCCATCGGTATGAACTTCTTCATGGAAGCCTCAAAACTGCGGGCGGCGCGCTTCTTGTGGGCCGAGCTGATGGCGCAATTCCATCCCAAAAACCCCAAATCCTCGATGCTGCGCACCCACTGTCAGACCAGCGGCTGGAGCCTGACCGAGCAGGACCCCTACAACAACGTGGTGCGCACCACCATCGAAGCCATGGCAGCAGTCTTAGGCGGCACCCAGTCCCTGCACACCAACGCCCTGGACGAAGCCATCGCCCTGCCGACCGACCACAGCGCGCGCATCGCCCGCAACACCCAGCTGGTGATCCAGGAAGAGACCGGCATCTGCAATGTTGTCGACCCCCTGGGCGGCTCCTACTATGTGGAGTCCCTGACTAACGCCCTGATCGAAGAAGCGCGCACCATTATCAATGAAGTTGAAGAACTTGGCGGCATGACCAAAGCGATTGAAACCGGCATGCCGAAACTGCGCATCGAAGAATCGGCCGCCAAAAAGCAGGCCGCTATTGACAGCGGCCGCGACGTCATCGTCGGGGTCAACAAGTACAAACTCGCCAAGGAAGACCCCATCGATACCCTCGATGTCGATAACGCGGCGGTGCGCGACAGCCAGATCGCCCGCCTCAACAAGATGCGCGCCGAACGCGACGAAGCCGCCTGCCAAAGCGCCCTTGACGCCATCACCGCGGCAGCGGAAAATAAAACCGGTAACCTGCTCGAGCTCTGCGTCAACGCTGCCCGCCTGCGTGCCAGTGTCGGGGAAATCTCGGATGCCATGGAAAAGGTCTATGGCCGCCACCGGGCCGAAATCAGACTAGTTTCCGGAGCCTATGGATCGATTGTGAGTGAAGACAGTGATTTTGCCGCATTGAAAAAACGGGTCGACGACTTTGCCGCCAAAGAAGGACGGCGGCCGCGCATCCTCATCGCCAAGATGGGGCAGGACGGCCACGACCGGGGTGCCAAGGTGGTGGCCACCGCCTACGCCGATGCCGGTTTTGATGTCGATGTCGGCCCTCTGTTCCAGACCCCGGACGAAGCTGCCAAGATGGCAGTGGAAAACGACGTCCATGTCGTCGGCGTCTCCAGCCTCGCCGCCGGCCACAAGACCCTGGTGCCGCAACTGGCCGCTGAGCTGAAAAAACTCGGCGCCGATGATATCACCATCGTCTGCGGCGGCGTCATCCCGCGCCAGGACTACGACGCCCTGTACGCCGCCGGCGCCGCCAAAATCTTCGGCCCCGGCACCCCGATTACCTTATCCGGGATGCAAACCCTGGATGCGATTGAAGGGAAATAACAATTAGCCACCAAGGCTCCAAGAACTCCAAGAGGGACAAAGAAAAAATCTGGGCTTAAAGCTTTGTGCCTTTAATCATAAAGTATTCAGACTTTCTTGGTGTCCCTGGAGTCTTGGTGGCTCAAATAAATCAATTACAACCAGAAAACTGCACCAGACACCAGGTGCTCAAAGAAAAACATAACCAAAATCTTAGCTTAAACAGGCCTTTTAGCCTTTAACAAAAAAGATTTCAGACTTTCTTGGTGTCCCTGGAGTCTTGGTGGCCAAAAAAAGGTTTTATGCCGACTAATACCACTCACCTCGCCGCCGGCGTACGTTCCGGCAATATCCGCTCCCTTGCCAAGGCCATTACCCTGATCGAGAGCCGCAATCCTGACCATGGGGCCAAGGCCACTGAGCTGCTTGACTCACTGCTGCCGCATACCGGCAACAGCATCCGGGTCGGCATCTCCGGGGTACCCGGCGTCGGCAAGAGCACCTTTATCGAAGCCCTGGGAATGAACCTGATTGGTCGCGGCCGGAAAGTCGCCATTTTGGCTGTTGACCCCTCATCCCAGCTCTCCGGTGGTTCGATCCTCGGCGACAAAACCCGCATGGAAGAGCTCGCCCGCGAACACAATGCCTTTATTCGCCCCTCCCCGGCCGGCGACACCCTCGGCGGCGTCGCGCGCAAAACCCGCGAGGCCATGCTCCTGTGCGAAGCCGCCGGCTTTGATGTCATCATCGTTGAAACCGTCGGCGTCGGTCAGTCGGAAATCACCGTCGCCTCGATGGTCGATTTCTTCCTGCTGCTGCAGATTACCGGCGCCGGTGATGAACTCCAGGGGATCAAAAAAGGGGTGATGGAAATCGCCGACGCGATCATCATCAACAAAGCTGAAGGGGACAACCGCCCGCGCGCCGAACTGGCCCGCAAGCAGTACCAGAACGCCCTGCACCTGCTTAAACCCAAGAGCCGCAACTGGATTGTCCCGGTGCTGCTGTGCAGCGCCCTTAAACACCAGGGGATCACTGAAACCTGGCAGACCGTTCTCGAGTTTGTCGACACCATGCGCGAGCATGGCGAATTCGAACAGAAGCGCCGCCTCCAGGCCAGCGACTGGATGTGGGCCCAGGTCATGGATGAACTGAAAAGCCTGTTTATGACCGACAAAAAGGTCGCCCCCTTAATCGACCCCCTACAAACCGCCGTCAGCACCGGCACCACCACCCCCGGAGCAGCAGCGCAGCGGTTACTGGAGGCATTTAAAAGACATTAAAAAATAGCCGCCAAGACACCAAGAACTCCAAGAGAGACAATAATTATGCTTAAAATCAAAAGCTTTTGCCTCTAACAATTTAACCTGTTGCTTTTCTTGGTGACCTTGGTGTCTTGGTGGCAAATTGTTCTTTACCGCAATTATTTAATCCAAACTATAGATGGGGGGGGGGCAATGCAGAGCACTGATCAAATCGGCAAAGCTATCGTCGATGCTGCCTTTAAAGTACGACAAGATCTTGGCCCAGGTTTGCTGGAAAAAATCTATGAAACCTGCCTGAGCTATGAACTTGAATCACGAGGCCATCAGGTTTTACGACAGAAAGCGATTCCAGTGAAGTATCGAAACCTGACATTTGATGAGGGTTTTCGAATTGACCTCCTTGTAGATAACTGCGTCATCATTGAGATTAAGGCTGTTGAGAAATTCAATCCGATCTGGCAGGCCCAAATACTCAGCTACATGAAAATGACAGAGATCAAATTGGGGTATTTAATCAATTTCAACACCTTGCTTTTTAAGTCCGGCATACAAAGATTTTCGCTTTAAAAATCCATGTCCTGCTTATCTTGGTGCCCTTGGAGCCTTGGTGGCTATCAAAGTTTAAGGAGCTTTTATGTTAACCAAAATCAACCACATCGGTATCGCCGTCAACAGTCTCGACACCTCCATCCCCTTCTACCGTGATCAGCTCGGCATGACCTTTGAAGGCACCGAGGTCGTCGAGGAGCAGAAGGTCAAGGTCGCTTTTTTCCTCGTCGGGGAAAGCCGCATCGAGCTGCTTGAAGCCACCGCTGACGATTCCCCCGTCGCAAAATTTCTCACCAAAAACGGCGAAGGGATCCACCACATGGCCTACGAGGTTGATGATATTATCGCCACCCTGCAACGCCTGAAAGCCGACGGCGTCCGCCTCATCGACGAAGCCCCAAGAAAAGGCGCCCACAACAGCCTCATCGCCTTTTTGCACCCGAAAGTCACCGGCGGTGTGCTGACCGAAATCTGCCAGTGTGGGCACTGAAAAAAAAACCTAACGGAGGGGCGCAGTCAAATGCTCTAACAGAGAGACGCAGGAGAGGGAGAGACGGAGACAAAACCCCTTTGGATTTTTTGACTCTCTCATTTACCTGCTGACGGCATAGGCTACCCCATGTTATAAATATAAAATGAACATAAAAGAGACCAAAACCTGCGAAGATATTACTGATCTCCTCCACCAGCATTTGCCGGAACTACAACAGCAACATGCGGTTGCCGGCCTGGCTCTGTTTGGATCGTTCGCTCGGGGTGACCAGCGCCCTGACAGTGATGTCGATATTCTCGTTGAATTTACCAAACCCATTGGATTTGTCGCTTTTCTGCGGCTTGAACAACGGCTGGAAGAACTTCTTGGCCGCAAAGTCGACCTGGTTACCCGTAAAGCCCTCAAACCCCACATCGGCAAACAGATATTGAAAGAAACCCGCCATGTGCGCCACGCGTGATATCCGCGACTACCTCGAAGACATTGCCCTTGCCATCAGCGATATTCTCGAATTCGTTAGCGAATTGCCCTATGACAACTTTGTCAATGACCGAAAAACCAGCCATGCTGTCATTCGTAGTCTCGAAATTATCGGTGAAGCAACCCGAAAAATTCCTCAAGAGATCCGTCAGCAACATCCAGATATTCCATGGAGCGAAATGAGCGCCATGCGCAATAAGCTGATTCACGAATATTTTGGTGTCGACCTCGACATTGTCTGGGAAACCATCCATCAGGATCTCGCACCACTGGCACATGCCGTTGCAGTTCTGCTGGAGCAGCATAAAACGAATTCAGATTAGTGGTTAAATCTTTCGCTCTCTGCGTTAAGCCTCTCATAAGTTTTTCCGGTTGGCAGATATTGCTCCTTTGATTAAAATCACCTTCTCACAACCTGAACTAAGGTGGGGCACCGCATGGAAAAAGAACACCTGGAAGTAATACTGGAATCGATCGACAGTAAGTTTGATCTGGTGATTGAAGGCTACAATACCCTCGACCGCAAGATCGATACCTTCAGGGCTGAACTCAAAGAAGACATTGCCCTGTGCAATGTGCGGATTGATGCCCTGGGCGTAAAAATTGACAATGTCGAGAGCCGGCTTAGCGAAAAAATCGACGCCGTTGCCGCGGATCTAAGCGCTCACCGCGCTGACACCGAAGCCCACACGATCTATCGCGTCCGCGAAACCTGACAAAATTCCATCGATTAACGCTGAAACGCAGAGAAAAACCATTTTTTGCCGCAATCAACATCTATCAAGGTCTGATAAATTCAATCACAACCAGAGATTCCAGCAGTAAAGGTTTTACCCTCAGTTTGTCATAGATGTTCATAGATGTTCATCGCGGCAACATGCCTTTGAATCAGGTTTTTGTTTTTACCCCAAGCCTTTGTTTTTCTTGGTGTACTTAGTGCCTTGGTGGCTGATTCAAGATCACAATCAATCCATTGCCACCAAGGCACCAAGAGCACTAAGAGAGGCGAAATGGTTGGGTTAAGTAAAACCTTCCACGCCACATCTATCAAGGTCTGATAAATTCAATCACAACCAGAGATTCCAGCAGTAAAGGTTTTACCCTCAGTTTGTCATAGATGTTCATAGATGTTCATCGCGGCAACATGCCTTTGAATCAGGTTTTTGCTTTTACCCCAAGCCTTTGTTTTTCTTGGTGTACTTGGAGCCTTGGTGGCTGATTCTAAAAAATTGCCACCAAGACACCAAGAACTCCAAGAGGGGCAAAATGGTTGGGTTAAGTAAAACCTTCCACGCCTCTAAGTTAAAATGCTTTCTTAGCCATATCGACGTATGGCGTAAACTCCATATCCATGATACGATCATCATATGCACAAAGTCTCTTTTGAATGGGATCCGGACAAGGATCTGCTCAATCAACAAAAGCATGGAGTTTCTTTTCGTGAGGCACAACATGCCTTCATGGATGAACACCGTATCATTGCTGAAGATGTGGCACACAGTGCCAACGAAAAAAGGTATTACTGCTTTGGCCAAACCAGTAACGGCATCATGACGGTGCGATTTACCTACCGGCATCAGCGCATTCGAATTATCGGAGCAGGATACTGGAGAAAGGGGAAGCAAATTTATGAGCAAGAAAATAGTCTACACTGATGAACCGATTGGCCCGGTAAGGATTGTTTCCGACTTCCTGCCATCCCCCGCAGAGCTGTCATTTAAAGAGGATACGGTCAAAGTCACCCTCGCCCTGAGCCGTGAGAGTGTCGATTTTTTTAAACACGAAGCGCAGAAAAATCACACCCATTACCAGAAAATGATTCGACGCCTGCTCGACAGCTACACCAAGACCTGCAAGGAGCGGGAAGCACAGTAAGTCTCTGTGGTTCTGCGATAAAGGTTCTACCGCAGAGCCACAGAGAAAAACCTGTTTTTTGCCGCAATCAACATCGATCAAAATCTAATAAATGCAATCACAACCAAAGATCCTGGCAGTAAAGATTTTACCCTCAGATTGTCATAGATGTTCATCGCGGCAACATGCCTTTGAATCAGGTTTTTGCTTTTACCCCAAGCCTTTGTTTTTCTTGGTGTACTTGGAGCCTTGGTGGCTGATTCTAAAAAAATTGCCGCCAAGACACCAAGAACTCCAAGAAGGGCAAAAATTCAGGGTCTTTCTCTTCATCTCTCCTTCTCTTACGCCTCTGCATTAAACCTCTCATAAGTTTTTCCGGTTGGCAGACAGGTCTCCTTCACGTAAAATCACAAGCTAACAACCTGATCAACGGAGGGACACAACATGGAAAAGGAGCATTTACAAATCATTCTTGAAGATATGAACGGCAAATTCGACCTGATCCTTGAAGGCCATGTCGGATTGCGTCAGGCCATCGACGATCTGGACAAGCGCACGACCGAGCGCTTTGATCTGGTCGACCCTAAATTCGAAGCCCTCAACAAAAAGATCGACAATGTTGATCAACGCCTAAGTGACCGAATCGACAGCGTTGAGAAAAGAATCGACGGAGTCGAAAAAAGCCTCAGTGACCGAATCGATGGCGTTGAGAAAAGCCTCGGCTCAAAAATCGACGCCATCGCCACGGACCTTAGCGCCCACCGCGCCGACACCGAAGCCCACACGATCTATCGCGTCCGCGAAACCTGACAAAACTCAATCGATTAACGCTGAGATGGAGAAACGCTGAGAAAAACCATTTTTTTGCCGCAATCAACATCTATCAAGGTCTATCAAGGTATGACAAATTCAATCACAACCAGAGATTCAAGCAGTAAAGGTTTTACCCTCAGCTTGTCATAGATGTTCATCGCGGCAAGCCTTTATCTGCGTTCGAAAAAAGAAGTTTAAAGATGTTGACCATAAAACCGTTCCAGGGAGGTAATACGATGCGCCATCTCAAATATGTTGTTTTTCAGGAGGGCAAATATTTCGTATCACAATGCCTGAATGTTGATGTGTCAAGTTTCGGCTCAACTATCGACGAGGCGGTATCAAATCTCAAGGAAGCGGTGGCCCTTTACTTTGAAAATGAAGTCGGCGACCAGCATTATCTGCATGTTGGTGATGCGCTCATCGGAGAAACTGTCATCAATGCCTGATATGTACTCATCAAAGGCAATAATTGCGATTCTTCTCAAACACGGATTTCAGCAGGTATCGCAAAGGGGTAGTCAGGTACAATTGCGTTCTGATAATAGGATTGTCATTGTGCCACACCCCAAAAAAGAGATTCCCTACGGGACATTCCAGTCAATTGTCAGACAGTCAGGGCTGGACCGAAAGGACTTTTCCGACAACTGAGAAGGGGCAGATTTTTACCCCTCACTCTGACTCTTCTGCGTTAAATTATTTATAAGTTTTTCCGGTTGGAATATATCTTACCTTCGGCTAAAATCGCCCTTTCACAACCTGACCTGTGGAGGGGCACAACATGGAAAAAGAGCATTTGGAAATTATCCATGAAGATATGAACAGCAAGTTTGACTTGATTTTGGAAGGGCACGTCGGCTTGCGTCAAGCCATCGACAATCTCGACAAACGCACCACCGAACGTTTTGATCTGGTCGACTTCAAATTCGAAGTGCTCAACAAAAAAATTGATGCCGTCGCCGCGGATCTAAGCGCCCACCGCGCCGACACCGAAGCCCACAACATCTATCGCGTCCGCGAAAAGTAATACAACCCACCGCTAACGCAGAAAATAGTCTTCAGGCTTTGCTTTTACCCCAAGCCTTTGTTTTTCTTGGTGTACTTGGAGCCTTGGTGGCGGATTCTAAAAAAAATTGCCGCCCAGACTCCAAGAACTCCAAGAAGGGCAAAAAATCTGGGGTAAATCACTGTTTTTCTCTCCACCTCTCCTTCTCTTGCGTCTCTGCGTTAAAAAATTCAATCACAACCAGAGATTCCAGCAGTAAAGGTTTTACCCTCAGTTTGTCACAGATGTTCATAGATGTTCATCGCGGCAACATGCCTTTGAATCAGGTTTGGCCTTGACCCAGCCCCTCTCCTGCGCCTCTCCGTTAAATCCTGCATACCGCATACTGCATCCAGATTTAATCCCTACTTTTTATTGACATTAAAACCGCGATCACTATACTAACCTGCGTTGAAAGACGGACAGCGGCTGTGCCTGTTACCATTTGCGCAGAGGGTCAGTTGGCAAATAAAAGCCCTTTGTAGCAAAAAACCTACAGCCCACTGTTGCACAGTAACCACAAATGAATAATTCAGAGCGCTGCGGTGGTGCCGGATTAAAAACTATAAACAACGCTACATTGACAAGTTAAGCAGAACCGAACAAAACACCAGCAGTTTGGCACAGATGCTGCTGTTAATCTCATACCAGCTTCACCCAAATGAAAAGTGCCATGGAATGTTAAATAGCAAGAATTTAAGTTGAGCAGAATTTGAAACCGCCGAAATGGCTTCGGCACAACTAATACCTTAGGAGGTAAAACCAATGAGCAGATTAGTAAGTTTACTGATCGTCCTGCTGACGATCGCGGTGGCAACACCGGTACTTGCGGAAGATCGCCTGAGCCTGTCCGGCTACATGCGCGTCCGTGGATACTACATTGACAACACCAACTTTGACAAAAACAGCAATGACAGCAGTGAGTCCTACTTTGATCAGCGCCTGCGCATCCTGGGCAAAATCGCCGTAGCTGATGGCGTCTCCGTTCACTTCCGTCAGAACTTCTCCAACGGTAAATGGGAGACCTCATCAACGGAAACTCGCCCCCTGGCCTGGCTGAATGTTGACAAGGGGATGTTCAACCTGAAGGCTGGTAAAATGTACTATGGCATCGGCAACGCCATCGCTATTGATACCCTTGGAACCGGCTTTGTCGCCACCATGAATGGCGCTATTCCAGTTGAGTTTGGTTATTTCAAACTTGAAGAAAACAATGCCAGCAAAGATGACGATGTCGATCTCTACACCCTGGCCGTCAAGCATGGCACCGACCTGTACAATGCCGTTGTTTTTGGTGGCTTCCTGCGTGATGGCGGCACCTCCGGCAGCAACGATGGATCAAAAAAATATGTTGCAGGCGTCCAGACCAACTTCAACCTTGATCCGGTCAGTGTGAATTTTGAGCTAAACTACTTCACCGGCGAAGATGATAACAACAATCTGAACACTGGCACCAAAGAAAAGTATCGCGGTCTGCAACTCTTTACCGATGTCGGCACGGCCTTAAGCGAGCAGATCAGTGCGGGCCTGGTACTGGCCTATGCCAAGGGCTATGACGACAAAACTCAGGTCACCAGCTTTACCGATGACGGTAGCTTTCTGCCTGAAACCTACGGCTTTTTTGAAACCGATTATGATTCCTGGGCCGACAGCGATAACGCCATTTTCCGTATTGCTGAAGACGGTGACCGCAATGCCGGTTCCCGTGCCGTTCAGGGTTACGTGCATGCCCGCATCATCGATGCCCTTAGTGTGCGCGCCATGGTTGGTTACGCCAAACCTGACGAAAAGGGTGAGTCCAACTTCAAGAGCATGACCTACGGTGTGGCTTCAGCCAACTACCAACTGGCCGCCAACACCAACCTGCGTGGTGTTTACGGTTATTACAAGCCCAAGGCACGGGTTGCTGCACAGGAAGATGATGCCAAGCAGGTGCTGGCCTTCAACCTGATCGTCCGCTTCTAATAGCCGATCTTTAGTTGAATCTTGATACAAACCTAAAAAGCCCCGCTGTTCGCTGACAGCGGGGCTTTTTATCCCCCGGCTATAGTCATTTATCCTTCTAATTTTGTAACTATTCAGCTCTATTCTTGCGCAGGGCCTTTGGATCCTGTGGCAAGGGTTTTTGTCGCCATGGACGGCGACAAAAAGCGGTCATGGATGACGAAAAGCGTCCCTTGACATAGGATTCAAAGGCCCGGTGCTGAACAGATACCTAATTTTTATCGACATTAAAAGAAAGATAACTATACTAACCAGCGTTGTCAGATCGGCAACCGCTCAACCCGTTACGACTCGCATACGCATAGACGCAGGCATCCGTAAGCACCAGGAACTCCAAGACGTATCCACTGCTAACCAGGGACGAGCCGACACATTGAAAAAAAACATCCGCATTTAAGGCCGATGAATACGCGCTGTGGCAAAAAACCTACAGCAACATGTTGCACGGCAACCACAAAGGCCCCGCGGCACCATCTGTTCCGGCGCAACATTAAAACCGATAAGCATTTAAAAAATGGTAAGTTAGGTCAACATAGGCAAAACACCCGAAGTTTGGCACAGATACTGCTGTTAATTTAATCCTCAGACTTCGTTTCACCCAAATGAAAAGTGTGATGACATGAGCGGAACACTTTAAGTTGAGCAGAACTTAAGCCGCCGAATTGGATTCGGCACAAACTTTACCTTAGGAGGTAACACCAATGAGCAGATTAGTTAGTCTTTTGATCGTCCTGCTGGCGATCGCGGTAGCAACACCAGTTCTTGCAGAGCAGCGCCTGAGCCTCTCCGGCCAGATGCGGGTACGTGGTTATTACACCGATGGCCCCGGGTTTGATACAGACGCAAAAAGCACCTCAACCTTCAACCAGCGCCTGCGGCTCTTTGGCAACATCGCTGCGGCTGAGGGCGTTTCCGTCCACTTCCGTCAGGATTTTTCAACCGGAACCTGGGATGAAAGTAAAGGCACACCCAGCACCAGCACAAGACCAGAAGCATGGCTCAATGTTGATAAAGGGATGTTCAACATCAAAGCTGGTAGAATGTACTACCGTATTGGCAATGCTATTGTTGCTGACCATGTTGCTGGGGGTGCCGTATTTACCCTTAAAGGTGCGGTTCCGGTAGAATTTGCCTACTTCAAATTAGAGGAGAACGATGTTGCCAAAGATGACGATCTCGACTTCTATACTTTGGCTGTTCGCCACAAGACCGATATGTACAATGCCGTAGTTTTCGGCGGTCTCTTGCGCGACGGTGGCTCCCCTACCAATACAACTAAATCTAGCACTTACGCTGTTGGGACCCAGGCCAACTTCAAGCTCGACCCGGTCAACATCAACTTTGAAGCCAACTACTTCACTGGCGAAGAAGACATTTCCGGTGGCGAAAAGTACCGCGGTCTCCAGGTCTTTACTGATATCGGCATGAAAGTAACTGAAACCGTCAACGCTGGCCTGATTCTGGCCTATGCCAAGGGCTATGACGACAAAGTCCAGGTATCCAACCTTACCAATGATGCCTATGCTAATGGCGCTGGTCGCTCCAATGGTATCTTCATGCCGGAAACCAATGGCTTCTTTACTGCTGGATTTACCCCGCTGTATCGTTCTAACAACCAAATCTTCAGAATTAGCCATAGCGCTACTGCCAGTGCCGGTTCCCGTCTGGTACAAGGCTATGTTCGTGCCAAGGTCATGGATCCCCTCAGCGTCCACATGAATGTTGGCTACGGCCAGCCTGACGAGAAGATTGGCACCGACTACGTAAAGAGCATCACCTATGCTAACATCTCTTCTCGCTATCAGCTGGCCGCCAGAACCAACCTGGACACCGTCTACTCCTATGCCAAGCCGAAGGTTAACGGCACCTTGGAAGACGATGCCAAGCAGATCCTGGCCTTCAACCTGAACGTTAACTTCTAATCCTTATTTAAGAAGTTAATTTCAAGCACAACCAACAGCCCTGTTGCCTTTCGGCAGCAGGGCTGTTTTATTTAGGATAAATGCGGGGACATAAACCAATAGGCTCTTTATTGGTATTGTGTCCCCGCATTTATGCCTTTACCCCCAAGCTTTTCTTGGTGCTCTAGGTGACTTGGTGGCAATGATTGGACTGGTTTAGCGGGACATTGTTTGATGATGTGACGAAGAATTGTTGTTCATCTGAATGAGTGCTATAATATCACTTGTTTTAGTTTGTTTGAGGGGGTATCGATGCCGACGATCAGTTCTTTTTATGGAATTGTCATCCAGATGTTCTGGAAAGAGCATCCTCTGAGCGTGGCCAAAAAAATTGATGGAAAAAGCAGAGATATTTGACAAGATACGTGGGGGAATAAAAAAGGAGCCCCCTCAGTTATCTTGGCGGATATCAAGGGGCTCCTTGCCATAAGAAAGGCAAGGACCATGATAGACCATACCATCCTCCGAAGAA
>NZ_JACWUN010000011.1 GCF_014773365.1 Pelovirga terrestris | reverse complement strand
TCAAGGTCGATGGCAGTGGTGATGCCCTGAAGCAGATCAAAGAGTGCAACTACCAGCAGAAGTATCTGGCCGACGGTAAGAGAATCATCCTGATCGGCATCGACTTTGATTCCAACAGCCGTAATGTTGTTGGTTTTGCCTGGGACGCGGTCAAGTAACTGCTGCCACTTGCTGAGCAGACTGAACAAACGTTGCAACCCTGTCAACGACTCCGTTTTCGACAAAAAACGCCCTAAAAGACCCTCCGTGTCGGTAATTGTTCGGTAAAAATGAATGGGCACGCCATAGAGCCCGGTAATCACGGCTCACCAGCGTGATTCAAGCAGATGGTAATAATTGCCGGCGTGGTTCTCGACGGTCTTCATCAGTCTCTTCATGCGCCGGAAGATGGATTTGCGCATCTTCTTAGCACCCTTCTTCTTGCGCACATGGGTCATCTCGATGCAGAGGTTATTCATGTCCCGTAGGAATTTTTTTGGATCGGCCATGCGGTGCTTTAACCCCTGGCCGCGAATCAGGGCAATCGCCTTGATGAGAGTCCGTGTCGCATCGCGCAGCAGCACCCAGTCCACCGGAAAATGGATATTGCTCTTCACACAGGTTGTATCCGCAAAGATCTCATCGAACGTCAAAGCGGTATCCGAATAAAGCAACTCCTTTGCCCTGACGGGATCAGCGGCCGCCCTATTGCCATCGTGAATCAGTGTTGAAATCTCTTCGCAGGAGAAGATTTTTTCATAACGCTCAATGCTGCTCTTGGAGAGAGGACGCACCCCGTCGACCTCAGAGGTATGAGTAAACCACTGAAACAGGGCACTATCTGCAACGCGATGCGAGAGGGCGCGGTGTGAAAGTCCGGTCAGAGCCAGAAGAATGGTGTAACGCAGCGCTTGGCGTAACCGTTTATAAGCGGAAGGGCGGTGGTTTTCGGGGTAAGCGTCATCTGCAGAGGTCAAATGGGCGACGAGCAGACGATGTTCGATGCCCGTAGCCGTAAGAAAATGATCGACCTCTTCGATCGTCTCGCGAAACTCACGATAATCTTTTGCACCGAAAACAACAGGAAGTTCTGGACGAAGTTCAGTCTGAAATGCGATAGTTTTCATAGGACGCCTTTGGTTTCGTTGTGGTGACAAAATTATAAGGCATCTGTTTCCACCTGAAGTTTAGAGTTTCGTGATCTTTGAAAATTTGTCGAAGTTGAAAAAAAAGGTGAAAAATGTGTTGACACACGGGCCACCCTGTGTGGCCGCGCCTTCAAAGCGAATTGAATTCCCCCTGTGTCAGGATAGATGTCGCCTCTCTTTGAGAGCCTTTGAGTGAAACCAGAGGGGCCGAAAGTGACAACATATGACCCACTATTCTGATGAATTAAAGGCGAGCATCATCGCTCGAATGCTGCCGCCTCAGAACACCAGTATTCCTACTTTAGCAAAAGAGACCGGGATTCCGAAAGACACCCTCTATGGTTGGCGGCTTAAGGTTCGCGGTCGAGACGATGCATTGTCACACCAGACGCGGCCAGGCAATGGTTTCAGCAACGAAGAGAAGTTTGCCATCGTGCTGGAAACCGCCAGCTTTAATGAACTGGATCTGGGTGAATATTGCCGCCGCAAAGGCCTCTACCCAGAGCAGATTGCTACGTGGAAACAGGCCTTCATCCAGGGCCCCAACCCGATGGCCAGCAAGGCAGAACGCGAACAGTTGCAGCAGCAGGCCAAGACGATCAAGCAGCTCCAGAGCGAACTGCATCGTAAAGACAGGGCCTTGGCCGAGGCAGCAGCGCTGTTGGTGCTGGGAAAAAAGGCTCAAGCGCTCTGGACAGAAGTCGAGGACGAAAAATCGACCTCCCGGAGCGCCAAAAAATGATAACCTTGATCGCTGAAAGCTGTGCCTCTGGTGCACGTCTGTCCGAGTCCTGCAAGATCGTGGGGCTTTCGCCCCGCACCGTGCAGCGCTGGCGGCAGGACGGCGCAGTGAAGACCGATGGTCGTAAGGCCGGGGCACAGGGCCGGATCCCAGCGAATCGACTTGCTGAGCAGGAGCGGAACGAAATTCTGGCCACCGCCAATGCTCCCCGCTTCGCCCATCTTCCACCCAGCCAGATTGTTCCACAATTAGCCGATGAAGGGTGCTACCTGGCCTCGGAATCAACCTTTTATCGGATATTGCGCGAGGAAAAACAGCTGGCCCGCCGCGGTAAAGCCAAGGCACCCACGTACTCTCGCCCTCCGGAGCTTATCGCCACAGCACCGAATCAGCTCTGGAGCTGGGATATTACCTACCTGGGCACCACGGTGAAGGGCCTGTATTTTTACCTTTACCTGATCATGGACCTGTTCAGTCGTAAAATCGTCGGCTGGGAGGTCTTTGGCGAAGAGTCGGCAGAGCATGCGGCGACCGTGTTTCGCAAAGCTTATTTACGCGAAGGGGTGGCCGGTCAATTGCTGCGGCTACATTCCGACAACGGCTCTCCGATGAAGGGAGCTACCATGCTGGGAACGCTGCAGCGACTCGGCGTCGTACCTTCCTTTAGCCGCCCCTCGGTCAGCAACGACAACCCTTATTCAGAAGCGTTGTTCAAGACCGTGAAGTATCATCCCAGCTTTCCGGACAAGCCATTCGATACCCTGGAACAAGCACGCCAGTGGGTGGCCGGATTCGAGCAGTGGTACAATGAAGTGCATTGTCACAGCGCCCTGAAATTCATCACCCCGGGTCAGCGTCACCGAGGCGATGACCATGAAATATTGCGCCGGAGAACGGAACTCTACGCAGCGGCTAAAGCCAACCGTCCCGAACGCTGGTCAGGCGACCATAGGAACTGGACCCGACCTGAGGTAGTCACCCTGAACCTCCAAAAGTCGTCCCAAGATCAATTGCTGCTCAAAAAAGATGCGGCATGAAAAAAGCGACACATTACTTGACAACGACCGAATTTGAAAGCTTTGAAGGCGCGGCCTCTAGAAGAAAGTTCCCCCCTTTCTTCCGGAGGCCGCTATGGATACCAAGGGATACGGCAATATCCCCCAGTCCCTGTACGACGCTATCAAATTTCTGGCGCAGGCGCTGCCAAAACGAGCGGTTCCAACGTTTCTGGAACTGTTGTTTGGTGCCATGCTGACCCAGAATGGTTTTGTTACTGAAGCCTGGTTGGCGATCAAGCCCCGGTGCCATTGGACCAGTTATTTCAAATGGCTGCAAAAGGGCCGCTGGTCCTGGGTTGCACTCGGGCTGCAAACCGCTCGGTTGGCACTGCAGGAAGCTACCCAGAAACGCTGCTATGTCGCCATCGACGATACGGTCGTCTTTCGCTGTTCGCGCAAAGCGCCTGAGTCACGCATCCACCATCAGCATGGATGCAAGGTCAATCGTCCCGTCTATGTACGGGGACAGAACTGGGTCACCTTGGCGCTGGTGTTACCTCAAGGGTGGCGTTCACTGGCGTTGCCGATTCTTTCCCGGTTATCCAGAAGTACAGGCAATAGTGGCAAACTGGTCGCGGCCAAAACCTTACTCCGCGTAGCCAAGGACCTCTTTGTTCATCACATCGTGACCCTGCTGGTCGATTCCTGGTATATGCGCAAATCTCTGCTGATTCCCGCCCAAGCGATGGGCTATCAGGTCATCGGCCAGGTCCGCAAGGACACGGCGCTGTATCTGCCGCCGCCGTGTCACAATGGCAAGCGCGGGCGGCCCCGTAAATATGGTGACAAGCTGACGGCTGAACGTGTCGCTGAATTGCCCTTGATCAGCCAAAGACTTTTTATCTATGGGCAACGGCAGACGGTTCACTATCGCAGTTGCCTTGCACGAGCCCGCTTTCTTGATGGACAACAGGTTCGGGTGGTCTGGTCGCAGATTGAAAACAACGATGGGTCCTTGCGTCAGCCCCGGCTCATCTTGAGTACTGACCTGGGCTTGTCGGCAACCCGCATCCTGCTGGCGTATAATCGCAGGTGGTCCATTGAGGACCTGTTCAATCAGCTCAAGAACCGTTGGGGCTGGAAAGACGCCTGGCAGCAAAGTCGTCAGGTGCTGCATCGCTGGACCCAGATTCTTTCGACCAGCTATGCACTGCCCCAGTTGCTGGCCCAGAAAAACAGTGATGAAGTTAAGGATCTCGCTTCCATATCGCCTTGGCGGAACAACCAGCCGATCACTGCCGGGCGTGTTCGCCAAGGACTACAAAGGATTTTTCGCCATGTCGATATCCGCAGCCATTGGCACCCGAAGTCGGGAAAATTCATGCCCCAAAGCCGGGGCAAAAAGCCGGATCGACCGCCAGATCTGCGCAACACAGCTTAACTTCGACAATTTTCTGTTATCAATGAACGCTCAGAGCTGGTACCAAAATTTCGGACAGTGCATTAAGGTGGTAAGCCAGCACTGACGAAAGAGAGGAACCAATGAGCAAAACACAACGTAAACGCTATTCCGCCGAGTTCAAAGCCAAGGTCGCCCTGGAAGCCATCAAGGGTGAACAGACCATACAGGAGCTCGGTAGCCTCTACGGTCTGCACCCCAACATGATCACCAATTGGAAACGACAGGCCATCGATAACCTGGCCGAGACCTTTTCCAGCAAAGCAGAACGAGCTCGCAGCAACGATGACCCCGAGATCAAGGAGCTGCACGCCAAGATCGGCCAGCTTACGGTGGAACGGGATTTTTTAGCCAAAGCCTTCGGTCGCATTCGTTGAGCCACGCCCGAAGGAAAACCCTGGTTCAACCTGATCATCCACAATTGAGCATTGTCAAACAATGCGAACTTCTGTCGCTCAACCGCTCCAGCTACTATTATCAGCTGAGCGGCGAGTCTGACTTGAATCTGGAACTGATGCGCCTGATCGACGAACAGTACCTGAAAACGCCTTTTTACGGCCACCGCCAGATGACCCGTCATCTGCGACGCGAAGGTTATGCTGTCAGCCGTCACCGGATCGGACGACTGATGAAGTTGATGGGCCTGTCAGCGATCTATCAAAAGCCCAACACCTCAAAACCGAACAAGCAGCATAAGATTTATCCCTATCTGCTGCGAGATTTGGTCATCAATCGGCCCAATCATGTCTGGTGTTCTGACATCACCTACATCCCCATGCCGAGGGGATTTCTCTATCTGGTGGCGATCATGGACTGGGCGACCCGCAAGGTACTGTCCTGGCGATTGTCAAACACCATGGAAGCTGACTTTTGTGTTGATGCCCTTCAGGAAGCATTCGAGCGCTATGGTCAGCCCGAGATCTTCAATACCGATCAGGGCAGTCAATTCACCAGCGAAGAATTTATCTCTGCCCTCCAGCAATACCCCGCTATCCAAATTTCCATGGATGGTAAAGGGCGCTGGATGGATAACGTCATGATCGAACGTCTTTGGCGTTCCCTGAAATACGAATGCATTTACCTGCATGCATTTGAAACCGGCAGCGAGGTGCGGCAAGGGCTCAAACACTGGATCGATCTCTACAACACCCGGCGGCCTCATTCCAAACTGGACGACAAAACCCCCGATGAGGCATATTGGAAAAAACCCCGGCCCGGTTACGCAGGACCGGCACTCAAACTGGCGGCATAACCATGAAGGCTTTCCACCTTATTTCCGCCGCCAACCTGTCCGAACATCGGAGCCAGCTCTAGATCCAAAAAAGACTTAAAGCACAAGGAGTGGGTATGACAACCCGTGTGGTGCGCGGTCAAGAACGCAAAAGCAGACGCCTTAAGGCCCGCTTCGGCGTCGAGGACCTTTCTAGGATTGCCTTTCTCGGCAACGCTTCAGTTGCCGGCGCCTGGGTTATCACCGGACAGCCGGAGCGGGTCGGAACCCTGCTGCGTCTGTGTATTTATCTGCCTGATGGAGAGGAGGTGTTGGTGCGAGGGCGAGTACAGTGGGCCAAGAAAATTCCGCCGAACCTGATCCGCCTGAGTAAAAATGCCGGTATGGGCATCAAATTTACCCGGTTTGAATCTGGCCTTTCGCTGTTTTCCGATTATCTGGCGACATTGCGCTTCTAATGCCCGCCCCATTGTCATGATGAGCTTAAACGATTATCTTCCCGTCATTACCCCGGATCTGGTTCTGGACCAGCCCGTTCTCGGTAGTTGGCAGGTTCAAGCAGTTTCCGAACGGTTGGCAACCAGTCTTGGCCGGCCTGTCGACCAACTGCGGGGGCGCAAGGTCGCTGCGGTTTTTCCTGATGCTGTGCCGTCCCTGGCGGATCTGGCGACGGAGGTTGTTGAACAGGGGCAGGATCTGTCTGGTATCAGGATACAACTTGTGCCCAGGCAGGCAGATGTGCTGGCTGATCTTCAGGTTGTCGGTTTGACCGACGATCATCAGGGCCGGCAGGTGGTGGTGATTCTCCGTCCGCTGGGGGATGTGCCGGAAGCGGAGAGTTTCCATCGACTGGTTGGGGTCAGTGCCGTCATGCGCGAGGTGTTCCGCAAGGTACGCCTTTATGCTGCTTCGGACGCAACGGTTATTATTACCGGCGAAACCGGGGCCGGCAAGGAGCTGGTTGCTCATGCTCTGCACCTGGAAAGTCACCGCCGTAACAAACCCTTTGCGGCCCTCAATTGTACTGCCATCAGTGAACAGCTGCTCGAATCAGAACTCTTTGGCCACGAGCGCGGTGCTTTTACCGGTGCGGTGCGGGATCATCGTGGATACTTTGAGCGCGCAGATGGCGGCAGCCTGTTTCTCGATGAGCTCGGCGATATGCCCATGTCAACCCAGAGCAAGCTCTTACGGGTCCTGGAAGATGGTCAGGTGGTACGGGTTGGAAGCGAAGTGCCGCGCAAGGTGGATGTCCGGGTTATCGGTGCGACCAATGTGGCGCTGGAAAAGGCCGTCGCCAACAAAGAGTTTCGTGCTGATTTGTACCACCGTCTGGCGGTCTTGCGGATCCATCTGCCCCCCTTGCGCGAACGCGCTGAAGATATCCCGCTGTTGGCCGAACGTTTTCTGGCGCAGTTCAGTCACCAATACGGCAAACCGGCACGGCGCCTGACCTTCGAAGCCGTTCGCCTGTTACAATCCTATCTGTGGCCGGGCAACGTTCGTGAGTTGCGGAATGTCATTGAGCGGGTGGTGGTCGAATCAGAGACCGAAGCGATCGGCGCCCGGGCTTTCGCTGAATGGATCCGTGAGCGTCGCCAGTTTGCCGCCGATCTGCCCGTCGCCCGGCCGGCCCCTTCGTCCGCTTCCCCTCTGCCGGTGGCGTTGCCCTGGTCAGGTTGGGTTGACACGCCACCGCACGCGTCAGTAGTGCCTGGCGCCAGGGGACAGAAAAAGGAGTTGAGCGAAGAAGTGATTCGGCGTGCCTATGCCGCCGCTGACGGAAATCTCTCCGCTGCAGCGCGTCGCCTCGGTATTCATCGTGCCACTCTTTATCGCCATCTGCAGCGGCTTGGTCTTAAGCGCGGTGAGCTGTATCTGGATTGAATCTGAAAAAAGCAGCTAGCCACGCAAAAACTCGGTAGCCACGAACACAACCAACAAAAGACATACCACGTTATTGCATCCCGCCCTTAGAGCTTATCCCATCCTGACCGGGTGCGACGTCGCAGGTGTCGCACTGCTGAGTGCCGCGACGGTTGGTGCGACGTCGCATCCTTTTTTCTTTCTTCCTTAAAGCTTGTAACATACTGAAAATATAGAGATCTGATAATTTTAAAAAGTTGGCATTTGATTTGTATTAAGGGAATAGCAAACAGGAGTGCCGACCGAACTATTTCTGCGGCATGGCAAGATAAGCAGGCAACTACAAAGACACTTAAAAGGGAGGAAACCATGTTGAGATTTCATCTGATGAACCCGTTTGACGGCATGCAGCGCGAAGTAGAACATTTGCTGCGTGGTTTTGATCTGGATCCAATTGTTCGGCGTGAGCAGGGACGAATCAATTTCATCATGCGAGAGCATGATGAGAAATATCAGGTCGAGGCGGCATTGCCTGGCGTTAATGCTGAGAAGCTGGACATCAATGTAGTTGACCGTCAGCTGGTGATCAAGGGTGAATTTGCTCCGCACGATCTGCCGGACAACGCTCGTGTCCATCGTCAGGAACGTAGAAGTGGCTGCTTTGAGCAGAGCCTGATGTTGACCAGCAAGTTCGATCGGGACAATATCGCCGCTGAATATAAGGATGGCATCCTGAGCATCAGTATCCCCAAGGCGAAAGAAGCTCTCCCCCGGCGGATTGAAATCAAAGCCGGTTGACGGGCCGTTCGATTGATCAAGTGGTCCGGATGGGTCGTTAGTGTGACAACAATAACGTCAATAACCAGCAATGAGGTATGGATATGAATGACAAGCAGATGGCAACCCAACAAGTAGCACAGGCGCACCCGCTTGAGCAGGCAAGCCCTGTCCTCTGGGGCACTCCCGCAGTTGATATTTATGAGACCGATCATGAACTGGTACTGCTGGCAGATATGCCCGGGGTTAATGAGCAAGGGCTGCAGCTGGAAGTTTCCCGTGGGGTGTTAACTCTCGAAGCTGAGCGCACAGAAAGTGAAAATGGCAACAAGCACGGTTACTACCGGCAATTCAAGCTCTCCGATCGGATTGATGCGGACGCCGGACAGGCGCAATTAAAAGATGGAGTTCTCACCCTGCGGTTACCGAAAAGCGCGACGGCCAAGCCGAAGAAGATTGCCGTTAAAACCCTTCACTAACCAGCTGGTTGCCACTGAGGCTGGTGAAAACTTATTTACTGCCGGGGTCGTCAAGGGCCCCGGTTTTTTTTGCGCGGATGTTCAGCAGGATGACAAGTCTGTTGGTATAATTTCACAGTATCATCAATAGTGTCTGACACAGGAGGAAGGGATGATTGATCTAAATAAAACAACCCAGAAAGTCCAGGAGGCCTTACAAGCTGCCCAGGCATTGGCTCTGCGCTATGGCCACACGGAAATCGACGGGGAACATCTGCTTCTGGCGCTGTGTGAACAGCAGGAGGGGCTGGCGCCGCGACTGCTGCAGAAAATGAACATCGCGGTTGAGGATGTGGTGGGTGGTTTGCGCCAGGATGTCCAATCGCGCCCGCGCGTCAGCGGTGCTGGAGTCGATAGTGGCAAGCTTTACGCCAGCCGGCGTTTAAGTCAGCTGCTCATGCAGGCCGAAACCGAAGCCAAACAACTCAAGGATGAGTACATCAGCGTTGAGCATGTTCTCCTGGCCGCAACCGGTGAAGGCGAGCGTAGTGCAGCAGGCCGCTTGCTGAAAAAATTCAACGTTGAACGCAATACCATGCTCCAGGCATTGACCAGTATCCGCGGCAATCAGCGGGTCACCAGTCAGGACCCTGAAGCCACTTATGAGGCCCTGGCCAAGTTCGGTCGCGACCTGGTGGAAGAGGTCAAAAAGGGGAAGCTCGATCCGGTCATCGGTAGGGATGAAGAGATCCGTCGGGTCATCCGGGTCTTATCGCGCAAAACCAAAAACAATCCGGTGCTGATCGGTGAGCCGGGAGTCGGCAAGACGGCGATTGTCGAAGGTCTGGCCCATCGGATCGTGCGCGGTGACGTGCCGGAAGGCTTAAAAGATAAAACCGTTTATTCTCTTGATATGGGAGCGTTGGTCGCCGGCGCCAAATACCGGGGGGAGTTTGAAGAGCGACTCAAAGCGGTGCTTAAAGAGGTACAGGAGAGTCAGGGTCGGATTCTGCTGTTTATTGATGAGCTCCACACCATCGTCGGTGCCGGCAAGAGCGAGGGCGCCATGGACGCGGGCAACATGCTCAAACCGATGCTGGCACGGGGTGAGCTCCACTGTATCGGCGCTACCACTCTGGATGAATATCGCCAGCACCTGGAAAAGGATCCGGCCCTGGAACGACGCTTTCAGCCGGTAATGGTCGATCAGCCCAATGTCGAAGCGACCATCAGTATCCTGCGTGGACTCAAGGAACGTTACGAGGTCTACCATGGGGTACGCATCCAGGATAACGCCCTGGTTGCGGCGGCGGAGCTCAGTCATCGCTACATTGCAGACCGGTTTTTGCCGGACAAGGCGATTGACCTGGTGGACGAGGCCTGTGCCACGATTCGTACCGAAATTGATTCCATGCCGGCAGAGCTTGATGCCATCACCCGGCGGCTGATGCAGCTGGAAATCGAAGAAGCGGCCCTCAAAAAAGAAAAGGATGCCGCCAGCAGTGAACGCCTGGGTGCCCTGCAGAAGGAGCTGGCCGAACTCAAGGAACAGGAAAAGGTCTTCTCAGCTCAATGGCAGCTGGAAAAAGGGGGGATTAAGGGAGTTCAGAACCTGCGAGAAGAAATCGAGCAGGTGCGCCTGGATATTGCGAGCGCCGAACGCAGCTATGATCTCAACCGTGCCGCTGAGCTCAAGCATGGCAAGTTGCCGGAACTGGAGAAGCGCTTGCAGCAAGAGGAAGAGAAGTTGGCCGGGAGCGATCAACAGGCAAAAATGCTACGCGAAGAGGTGACCGAAGACGAGATCGCCGAAATCGTTGCCCGTTGGACCGGTATTCCGGTCACGCGGCTGATCGAAAGCGAGCGCGACAAGCTGTTGCGTCTCGATGAGATCCTTCATGAGCGGGTTGTGGGTCAGAATGAGGCGGTCGACCGGGTTGCCGATGCAGTGATCCGTGCCCGCGCAGGGGTCAAGGATCCACGCCGTCCCATCGGTTCCTTTATTTTTCTCGGGCCCACCGGCGTCGGTAAAACGGAACTGGCCCGGACCCTCGCCGCCGCCTTGTTTGATAGCGAAGACAACATGATACGCATCGACATGTCGGAGTATATGGAAAAGCACGCGGTCAGTCGCCTGCTTGGTGCCCCACCCGGCTATATCGGCTACGAGGAAGGCGGCCAGCTGACTGAAGCGGTACGGCGCAAGCCCTACTCGGTGGTGCTGTTTGATGAAATTGAAAAGGCCCACCCGGACGTTTTTAATGTGCTGTTGCAGATTCTTGATGATGGGCGTGCTACCGATGCCAAGGGACGGATGGTCAGCTTTAAAAATACCGTGATTATTATGACCTCGAATATCGCGTCACATTATCTGCTTGAGGGTATTAAAGACGGGGAGATCCCCCAGTCGGTTCAGGATCAGGTTGAACAGGAATTACGGCGCAGCTTCCGGCCGGAGTTCCTTAATCGGATTGACGATATCATCATCTTCAAGCCCCTGGCCCTCGATGAAATCAAACAGATTGTTTATCTGCTGGTCGAGGATTTGCGTAAGCGCTTGCAAGAGCAGCGCCTCGAGCTGGAACTGACCCCGGCAGCGGCTGATCATATTGCCACCAGCGGCTATGATCCGGTCTACGGCGCGCGCCCCTTGAAGCGTTATCTCCAGCACCAGCTTGAGACCCGCATCGGCCGCGCATTGATCCGCGGCGATATGACTGAGGGCGGCAAGGTGGTTGTTGATGTAAGCGCCGGCACCCTTGAGGTCAGGGTTGAACCAAAGAAATAAAAAAGCGTAGCAACTTAGCGAAAAAACTTGCCAAACGCAAGAGGTTGACTATAATAAATACCAAACGAGTAATAATTTATCTGTCGACCCGATAAGGAGGGTACCATGCGTATCGATATACTCTGTAGGCCGGACAAACCGGAAAGTTGTCAGGGGACCGTGGATAATGTGCGTCAAGCCCTTGAGCAGCTCGGGGTTAAGGCCGAGGTCCACCAGTACAGTGACTCGCGCAAAATGATTGACAACCGGATTTATGTCGTCCCGGCATTGATGATCGACGATCAGGTTCGGATCGCCGGGCGTGTGCCGAAGGTTGATGAGATCATCAATTTTATTGTCGAGCGGCCCCGTTATCTGAAGGATACCGCTGAAGTCGCATAACTGCTTATCACTAACAAGAAACCATCATCAAGGCTCCTGCAGACATACCTGCGGGAGCCTTTACTTTTTTGAGCGTTCGCGCTACCGTAACTCCTCATTATGAAGGAGTGATAATCCTGATGGCGTCGCAAAAACTCACCAACTGCTGCGCCGGATTACCAACCGTCGCCCCGGTTTCACTGCTTCGACATATATAGGTACGCCTCATTGCTCAATCATCGCGCGCCTTGCATTTGGCGCTTTTTGCTTAGCCAGCTAAATTGACACTTTTTGAGAAAGCATCAACAATGCCCAAAGTCCTACTCGTCGATGATGTTGATCTCTTCCTCGAACTTGAACGTTCGTACCTTGATGGGTGCGGTTATGATTTATTGACGGCCTCGTCGGGGGAAGAAGCTCTTAACCGCCTCGATAAGGTCGCTCCCGATATCCTGCTGCTGGATTTTTATATGCCGGGGATCAATGGCGATGACGTCTGTCGCACCATCCGCCGCAACCCGCGCTGGCACCGGTTGCCGGTACTGATGGTGACTGCTGCCGGTAAGGCTGAAGAGGTGCAGAAATGTCTCGATGCCGGCTGTGATGATTATATCACCAAGCCGGTCAACAAGCTGGAACTGCGCGAAAAGGTTGCGCGCCTGTTAGGTGAAGTGAAACGTCGCACCGCTGAACGGGTGGTGGTCGATATGCCGGTAGAGTTGGAGGACGGGTTCAAGGTTCATCAGGCCCGGACCGAAGACCTGTCAGTCACCGGCGCCCGCATCTGCTCATCGGTGGCATTGGAAGAGAATTCCACCATCAAGCTTTCCTTTGCCCTGCCGGAAGGAGAGACCCTCTCCCTCTACGGTCGGGTAAAACGCACGGCAGAGAGTGCCGGCGACAAAAAGGGGATTTACTTTCTCCACCCCGATCAGCACAGCAAACAGAACCTTGATCATCTGGTGCGATTCAAGAAGGTCGAGGCGCTGCGCCAGGGGGGGATCGATGCAAATTTATGTCAACGTCTGGCAGCCCTTGAGGATGAATGCTCACGCTTGCGGCGTGAACAGAATGACGCCATGCAGCGCATCGGCGAATTGGAGGAGGAAAATCTTGATTTTGCCAATCAGCTGGTCAGGGTGGAACAGGTCAACAATAACCTGACTAACCTCTACCTCGCCTCGTCCCGGCTGCATTCCACCCTCGACCGCGGGGAGACCCTGGATATCATTAAAGAGGTTGTGATTAATTTTGTCGGCGCGGAAAAATTTGCGGTACTGCTTTACAATAAGGTCAGCAAGGAACTGGTTTTTGAAACCGGTGAGGGGTTTGAACAGGCGGAAAATCTTCCGGTTATTAGTGCCGCCGACGGGGTCTTCGGGGAGGTGGTCGCCAGTGGTGAAAACTATTTCTGCAGTGGTTCGATGACCGCCGGATCTGATGACCTGTTAGCTCCAATCGTCGCTATTCCCCTGAAGACCCAGCAGCACCTGATCGGAGTGCTGGCTGTCTATCGTTTGTTCATCCAGAAGGATCAGCTCGAGTCCATCGATTACCAGCTTTTTTCCATGCTCGGCGAACATGCCGCCACGGCTCTTTTCTCTTCCTCCCTCTATGCCCGCTCGGAACGCAAGCGCCAGACCTATGAAGGCTTTGTCGATCTGCTGATCAAGTAATCGGCAGCAGAATCCCCTGCTCTGCAGCCAACAGCGCCTGCTCTTCAGCTTGTTGAGGGTCAAGCTGCGTCAGCAGGGTTGTACCGCTTTGGCCTGTGGTTGCCATTTGCAGCATCCGGGCCAGGGAGTCATCCAGCGTTTCGATCAGCATTTCCCCGTGCACTTTCAGCAGCAAACGTTGCCCCGGATCCTGTTGCAGTTGTTTGGCGATTTTATTCAGTGATTCTCCTCCGATAACTTCCAGGTCGGCCGGATCATAGTGGAAAAAATGCAGGAAGACAGCTGGGTTGAGTTGCCAGTGAGCTGCGGCAAAGACCGCCGGGGTGATCTGCTGCCCTGCCGGTTGACAGTCGTCACCAAGCAGGATTTCTGCGCACAGGTAATGGAAGTGCAGCAGATCCTCGATCAGGGGGATCAGTTGGTATTGCTTGTGGCGTCGACATTGTTCACGGCAGAAGTCACGTTGCAGCGGGAGGATTCGCTCCGGCCTCCAGGCTTCGACCTCAACAAGCTGTGCTCTGGCGCAGGCTTTTTCCGCCGTCAGCCAGTCAGCAAACTGCTGCAACAGGGTGGCAGGGGTTGCATGGAACAGGTCGCACAGCGGCAGAAAAAATCCTACTGCCCGGCCGCGGTTGTAAAAAATGTCGGCAGCGGCAGCAAGTAGTTGACTCTGTTCGATCTGCTCGGTCGGGTAGCTGGTGGTTGTTTCAACCAGGTACGGCGGCGTGCTCCGGGCACACAGACCAAATTCGCTGCGGCGCCGGTGCAGGTCTGTCCCCGGCAATACCGCCAGCGGGAAGATGTCGACCTGGTTAGGCTGTTGCTCCAGGGCGAAATCAAGGCTACGGCAGAATCCCTGGTGGTTGTCGCCGGGCAGTCCGTAAATCAGATCGAGCCCGAAAACGATACCAGCCAGGTTGAGCTGGTGCAGGACCCGGCGCATCTGTTGGGGATTGATACGGCGTTGCAGGGGTTTGAGGATTTCCGGATGGGCTGACTGCAAGCCAATCTGTACGGAGCAGGAGAGCTGTGTCAGTAAATCAATGGTATGGCTATCGAGCAAATCGGCTTTGGCCTCAATGTGATAGTGGATCTGCGGAGCGACATCGATCAGCAATTGCAGGAGCTTGTGCCCACGCTGAGCCGGGGCATTGAAGGTTGAATCGAGAATCCATATCTGGCTCACCGAAGACTTAGCGAACAGCTTCAGCTCCCGGCGTAAGCGGGCAAAAGGAAACGGGCGCACACCCTGATGACCTTTGGCATCGTAACAGAAGGAGCAATTAAAATGGCAGCCCCGGGCAACTTCCCACAGGACCCCACAGCCGGGCGTTAAGGGCAGAACCCCGGTCAGCCATGGCGAGGGCAGGCCGGCCAGGTCAGGGCAGGTGGCAGCCGGCGGGTCTGCCAATGCCGCCGCGGCACTGACAAAGCCATCTATTCCGGCTATTAAGCGGCCGCGAACCAGAGAATCCACCAGCGCCGCAAAGGCCAGTTCCCCTTCCCCGCGAATGACACCGTCAAGACCACCGGCGCTGATCAGCTCAGCGCAGTTGCCGGCGGTTTCCGGACCACCGGCCAGGAGAAAGAGCCGGGGCTGCTGGGCCCGCAGGTGGCGGGCCAGAGCCAGCAGCGCGGTGCGGTTCCACAGACTTAAGGAAAAGGCGATCAGGTCGGGCTCTTTATCCAGCAGGTGCCGGCTGATCAGATCGATATCGAGGGGCGGATAGAGAGTGATGATCTCTGTTTGCTGTTGCTGTTCGCTCGACAGGGCCGCCATGATACAGCCGGCGGCCAGTGCTACGGCCTGGTCCGACTCACGGACATGCTGGCTGACAATCAGGATGCGCATAAACTTTGAGCCATTTCGCGGATAAGGTGGTGAACGGGGTGATTAACTTTTGAACCGCACCCTGATCCGGGGTTTCCCCTCATGGATGTCAACGCTGAATTCCACCGGCTTGTCGCCGTAGCGACTGCGAATCTGCTCGCGCTGAGTGTCAAGAAAAGAAGCAATCTTTTCCGGGGTTGGTCCGTCTCCGGCAAGACCGCAATTTTTACGGGCCTGGAGCATCTGCTGATGCAGTCGTTCGGCTTCGCCGGGTGACACGGGGGCATCGTCCGATTGCTTCGTGGCGGCCGGGGAACGTTGGCGTTTGGTGAGGTGCCGGTGGTATTTGCCTTCGTCCATCAGGCGCAGAATGCGATCCCAGTACTGGCAGTACGACATGAAGCGCGAGGCCAGTCCCTGGTAGCGGAATTGCAGATCGGTCCAGACAATGTGGCGGTTGGTAAAGTGCCGTACCTTGCGTGCCAGAACCTTGCGATCAGCGACCGGCTCACGCCGCTCAATGCCGGCGAAATATTGCTCGTAACGAATTTCCAGCTCCTTCAGCTGCTGCTGCATCGCGTCGAGTTCCTGAGCTATTGTACGGCGATCATCCATGGTGTTTTCCCTCCATAGGGCCTGACTATACGTCAGCACCAACCAATTGTAAATAATGCACAAATCTTTCTGATAGCTTCAGCCGGATGGTGCTTGACTTGTGGTAAACCCTTTCGAGATAATTCACTGTTTATATGTATCTGTTACGCACCGGGTCGGCAATCCTGTGGCAAGGATAGAGCTGAATAGTTACGTTTATATTTTTTGCTGGGCGATGAAGTGCCCCATACTGGATCATTTCAGGCGCGATTATTCATGTCTGCAGGTGTCGGCAGCCCCGATCCTCTGCTACGTGAGTATGGAGTTATTACGCGTTAGATTGCGTTTATCATCAATAGACCAAGGGGATTTTTATGAGTAGTGGACTAGCAGCAGTTATCCTGGCCGCCGGTAAGGGGACGAGGATGCGTTCGACCAAGCCGAAGGTGTTGCATCCGTTATGCGGGCGACCAATGCTTTATTATCCGCTGGAATCGGCGCGTCAAGCGGGCTTTCCCCAGCTCAAGGTGGTTGTCGGTCATGGTGCTGACCAGGTCAGGGAAGCCTTTCCTGAGCAACAGATTGAGTGGGTTGAACAGACCAGTCAGCTCGGCACCGGTCACGCCCTGATGTGTGCTGTCGAGTCGCTGCGTGGTTACTCCGGGCCCCTGTTGCTGTTGTGTGGCGATGTCCCTTTACTCAAACCCGAGACAGTGCAGCGGCTCTATGAGTATCATCGTCACGAGGAAGCCGCAGTGACGATCCTCAGTGCCCGCATGGCTGATCCATACGGCTACGGCAGGATCATTCGGGACGGCGAACAGATCCTGGGCATTGTCGAAGAAAAGGATGCCGATGAGGATCAGCGTCTGGTGACGGAAATTAATTCCGGCACCTATCTGTTTGATGCGGCCTTTGTTGTTTCTGCCTTGCAGGGGCTGACCAAGAACAATGCCCAGGGGGAATATTACCTGACCGACGTGGTGGCGGCGGCGACTGCCGCGGGCAAAACAACCCGCGCCCTGTGTGTTGACGACGCGACCGAAGTGATGGGGATCAATGACCGTCGGCAGCTGGCCGAAGCCGAGGTGCTGATGCGGTGGAAGATCAACGCGGATCTGCTCTATGCCGGGGTGACCATGATCGACCCGACCACTGTTTATATCGATGATGGTGTCGAGCTTGGTACTGATACCCTGATTCATCCCAACGTCCATCTCCATGGCAAAACCTCCATCGGTCGCAACTGTATTATCGAGACCGGTGTGGTGGTGACGGATTCACAGATCGCCGCAGGTAGTCATCTTAAAGCCGGCTCGGTGATTGAAGGGTCGCAAGTCGGTCCCGATTGTGTCATCGGCCCCATGGCCCACCTGCGTCCCGGTACCCAACTGGCCGGCCGCAACAAGATCGGCAACTATGTCGAAACCAAGAAGGCCGTCCTCGGCGAAGGCTCCCAGGCCAGTCACCTGACTTATATCGGTGACGCCGAAGTCGGCCGAAATGTTAATTTCGGTTGCGGCACGATCACCTGTAACTACGACGGCGTTAACAAACATAACACCACGATCGAGGATGATGTCTTCATTGGTAGTGATACCCAGTTTATTGCCCCGGTGCATATCGGTCGCAATAGTCTGATTGCAGCGGGTTCAACGATCACCAAGGACGTGCCGGCCGATGCCTTGGCGCTGTCGCGCGTTGATCAGAAGAACATTGTTGGCTGGCGTCTGCGCAAGCAGAAAAAATCTTGAAAAACTAAGGGGATACCCATGTGTGGAATTGTTGGATATATCGGTTTACAGCAGGCCTCGCCGATTATTTTAGATGGATTGCGACGGCTCGAATATCGCGGTTATGATTCAGCCGGCATCTGTACCCTTGACGAGGGGGTGGCCCAGATCCGCCGCGCCCAGGGCAAGTTGCTCAATCTGGAGAATCTGCTCTACGATAACCCGGCTCGCGGGACCCGCGGTGTCGGCCATACCCGCTGGGCCACCCACGGCCGGCCTTCAGAGATCAACGCTCATCCCCACCGTGCCGGCAGCATCGTTCTGGTGCATAACGGCATTATCGAGAATTACATCAGTTTGAAAGGGCGCCTGCAGGATCTCGGGCATCAGTTCAGCTCGGAAACCGATACCGAGATTATCGCCCATCTGGTGGAGGACCATTATCGTGACAGTGGTGATTTTGAGCAGGCGGTACGGCAGGCCCTGGCCGAGGTCAAAGGCGCCTATGCCGTGGCGATCCTCTGTATTGACGAACCGGACAAGTTGATTGCCGCCAAGCTTGGTTCCCCGCTGGTGGTTGGTCAGGGCAAAGGGGAATATTTTGTCGCCTCCGATATTCCGGCGATGCTCTCCCATACCCGTGAAATGATATTTCTTGAAGATGGCGAAATGGTTGTCTTTACCCCGCTGGCTATGCGTTTTAGCGATCTGGCCGGTAATCCTCTGACCAAACAGAGCAAAACCATCACCTGGAGCCCGACCATGGCGGAAAAAGGGGGCTACCGCCATTTTATGCTCAAGGAAATCTATGAGCAGCCACGGGCCCTGGCCGACACCATTGCCGGTCGTGCCCTGGTCGAAGAAGGGGATGTGTACCTTGAAGATCTTGATCTTGATGATGCCCAGTTAGCCGGTCTGGAAAAAATCTTCATCATTGCCTGCGGCACCTCCTGGCATGCCGGGTTGGTGGGAAAGTTCTACCTCGAAAAGATTGCCCGGGTGCCGGTGGAGATTGATATTGCCAGTGAGTTCCGCTACCGCGATCCGATTATTCCGGCTAACAGCCTGACAATTCTCGTCAGCCAGAGCGGCGAGACCGCCGATACCCTGGCGGCCTTGCGTGAAGCCCATGGCAAAGGGGGGAAAACCCTGTGCATCTGTAATGTGGTTGATTCCTCTATCGCCCGTGAGAGTGACGGTATCATCTATACCCACGCCGGTCCGGAAATCGGCGTGGCCTCCACCAAGGCCTTTACCACCCAGCTTGTCGCTCTGTATCTGTTGGCGCTTAAACTTGGCCGGATCCGACGCAGTTTAAGCGCCGCCGATTGTCAGGCGCGTCTGGCTGATTTGCTGGAACTGCCACGCAAGCTCGAAGAAACCCTCGAGCTTGATGCCGAGATCGAAGAACTGGCCCGTGAGTTTGTCAACGCCCGAGATTTTCTTTATCTCGGGCGCGGCAATCTCTATCCGATCGCCCTGGAAGGAGCGCTCAAGCTCAAGGAGATCTCCTACATCCACGCCGAAGGCTATCCTGCCGGCGAGATGAAGCACGGCCCGATCGCCCTGATTGATGAGGATCTGCCGGTCGTCGTGCTGGTGCCGCGAAATTCTACCTACGACAAGGTCGTTTCCAATATGGAGGAGGTTTGTGCCCGTGGTGGACAGGTGATCGCTGTCGTCAGTGGTGATGACGAGGAGCTGCTCGACAAGGTCGCCGCCCTGATCTCTGTTCCCACTGTCGATGAAGACCTGCTGCCCATTATTACCTCAGTTCCCATGCAGCTGCTCGCCTATTATATCGCTGTGCTCAAGGGAACCGACGTCGATCAACCCAGAAATCTGGCGAAATCCGTCACGGTGGAGTAAGGGGTCGTTTTGTCTTTTTCCTTTCCCGGCAAGATCCGCGCGGCTATTTTCTGGCTGCTCGAGCGTCTGAAGGTCAGCGACAATACCTTTTTGATTATCCTCGCGGTGATCATCGGTATGCTCGGCGGTTTCGGCAACTATGTGTTCCGTATGACCATCGAGCTGGTGCACTGGCTGGTGGTGGAGCAGACCTTTGAGTTGTTCAATATTTCTACCGATGAGTGGTCGTTGCAACGGGTGCTGGTGATGTTCATGCCCGCCATCGGCGGGCTGCTGCTGATTCCCCTGTGGATCCTGTTTCCCAAGGATCTCAAAGGGGGGTTTTCCTCCTTCCTGGTCAAGGTCAACCTGCGAGGGGCCAAGTTGCCCTTCCGCCCCTTGTTTACCAAGGGGCTGGCATCGGCCATCACCTTGGGGACCGGCGGCAGTGCCGGGCAGGAAGGACCGATCGCGGTGATCGGCGGCACCATCGGCAGTCAGTTCGGCAAATCATTCCGCATGAGCAACGACCGGATCAAGGTGTTGGTAGCCTGCGGGGCGGCAGCCGGGGTGGCGGCCACCTTTAATGCTCCGATTGCCGGGGTGTTTTTTGCCACGGAAATTGTACTGTTGTCGTCTTATGGTTTGTCCAGCTTTACCTCGATTGTCATTGCCAGCGGTATGGCGACGGTGGTTTCACGGGCGCTGCTTGGCGATATCTCCGAAATTGTCGCTCCACCCTATGTCATGGGGAGCCTGTGGGAGCTCGGTTTTTATGTGCTCCTCGGTATTCTGATCGGTGGTCTGGCGGCCGGTTTTATTGATCTGCACTACCGCATCAAGGATCGCATAGAGGCCCTCAAGCTGCCCCCCTTGAGCAAGCCGTTTCTGGGCGGTCTGGCGGTCGGTGTTATCGGTATCGGGCTGCCTCAGGTATTCGGTAACGGCTACGAATTTATCAGCGAAGTCCTCGTTGGTCATCACAACTGGTACCTGCTCGGCTTGCTGGTGATTGCCAAGATGGTGGCCACCTCGATTACCCTGGGTTCGGGGATGCCCGGCGGCCTGTTTGCCCCTTGTCTGTTCTTAGGTGCGGTGTTTGGAGGTGCTTACGGGCACCTGCTCGAGGTCCTCTTCCCCGCCAGCTATATGTCCCCCGGTGCCTACGCCCTGGTCGGTATGGGGGCCTTTCTGGCGGCCGCCACCCATGCACCGATGACGGCGATCTTCATGCTGTTTGAGATTACTGACAGCTATGAGGTTATCGTGCCGATTATGCTGACCTGCGTCATTGGTACCTCTATTGCCCGGCGCTTCAAAAAAGACAGCCTTGAAACCTTTGAACTCACCCGAGTCGGCATCGACTTGGAAGCCGGTAAAGAACGCAACATCATGAAGGCGATTGAGGTCAGCGAGGTCATGCGTTACCCGGTTGAAACCATCTCTGAACGCATGACCCTCGGCGAGTTTGCCCGCTTTGTTGAACAGACCTCCCACAGTAATTTCCCACTGGTGGATGATGAAGGTGAATTAACCGGCATCATCTCGGTGCAGGACTTTATGGGGGTGGTCTTTGAGAAGGAACTGATGGATCTGGTCGTGGTCAAGGAGCTGGCCACCACCGATGTGATTACCGTTCATGCCGATGAAAGTCTCGATGATGCCATGCGGAAGATCGGTTATCGCAATATTGAACAATTGCCGGTGGTTGATCGGAAAACGCACCGCAAGATCTACGGTATTGTGTCCCGGCGTGACATGATTTCCGCCTACAACCGGGCGCTGATGAACAGCAGCCTCGGGGAAGAAAAAGCATGATCGGCGATTTACTGACCTCCCTTAATGAACCACAGCGGCAGGCGGTCCTCTATGAGGGGCCCGCATTGTTATTGCTTGCCGGCGCCGGCTCGGGAAAGACTCGCGCCCTGACCCATCGGGTTGCCCATCTGATCCGCGAACGCGCAGTGCCGCCGTGGCGGATTATGGCGGTGACCTTTACCAACAAAGCCGCAGCAGAAATGCGTGAGCGCCTCGAACTGCTCCTCGGGCGGGATAAGCTGCCCTGGGTGGCAACGTTCCATGCCACCTGCGTCCGCATTCTGCGCCAGGAGATCGAGCACTTAGGTTACACCCGTGATTTCACCATTTACGATGATCAGGACCAGTTACGCCAGCTACGCGATCTGCTCAAAGAGCGCAAGATAACGGAGAAGGAGCTAAAACCCCGTGCCCTTGCCGCTTTTATCGATAACGCCAAAAATCGTGGGTTGACACCCCGGGCCTGCCTCCAGCAGGGGGCTGATGATCCCGCTTTGATCGAACTGTATCGCCTTTACCAACAGCGTTTGAAGCAGGGCAATGCCCTCGATTTCGGTGATCTGCTGTTGTTGACGGTGCAGCTGTTTGAAGAGGTTGCCGCGGTTCGCAGTCGCTGGCAGGAACGCTTTGCCCATCTGCTTATCGATGAGTTTCAGGACACCAATCGGGTTCAGTACCGGCTGATGCAGTTGCTCACCGGGCCCCAGACGCATTTGTGTGTGGTGGGTGATGACGATCAGTCGATCTATCGCTGGCGCGGTGCCGAAGTCACAAATATTCTGGGTTTTGACCGGGATTACGCCGGTACACGGATTATTCGGCTGGAACAGAACTATCGCTCAACCCGAACAATCCTTGAGGCAGCGACCGCGGTGGTGGAGAAGAACAGTGATCGCCGCGCCAAGACACTGTGGACCGACAATCCCGCCGGAGAGGTCATCCATCTCGAGACCTTGGCTGATGATCTGGATGAGGCCCGTTTTATCGCCACCGAAATCGGCCGACTGCAACGCCAGGGAGAGGCGTTACGCGATATCGCCGTTTTTTACCGCACCAATGCCCAGTCGCGGGTCCTTGAAGAAGCCCTGCGCGGCCGGCGGATCCCCTACGCCATGTTTGGCGGGGTGAAATTCTATGCCCGTCAGGAGATTAAGGATGCCCTGTGTTACCTGCGAACCCTGGTTAACCCGGCGGATGCTATGGCAGCGCGGCGGATCATTAATACCCCGGCGCGCGGAATCGGCGCGGCCACGATTGAGCGGATTGTCCAGCTTGAAAGTGAAGCGGGTGGGTTCATGGCAGCCTGTCGCCTGGTGCTGGAGCGTAAGCACCTCGGCACCGCCGCGGCGCAGCGGGTCAGGGGCTTTGTTGAATTGATGGAGGATTTTGGTCAGCGCCTGGTGCGTTTGCCATTACCACAGCTGATGGCCGACATCCTGCAGGATAGCGGCTACACCCCCCTCCTGCAGGAAGAGGCACAGCAGGCCCTGACTGCTGATGGTCGGCAGGAGGCTAAAGGGCGGCTCGACAACCTCGAGCAGCTGCTGACGGGGATGGAAGAACACACTTCGCAAGGTCGCAGCGTGCAGGACTATCTGGAGCAGGTGGCCCTGATGACCGACCTTGACCAGCATGATCCAGCCATTGAACGGGTCACCCTGATGACCCTGCATTCCGCCAAAGGGCTGGAATACCCCCTGGTTTTTATCACTGGTCTGGAGGAGGGACTGTTCCCCCATTCCCGCTCCGGCAGCGGTGGTGCCGATCTCGACGAGGAGCGCCGGCTTTGTTATGTCGGGATGACCCGCGCGATGCGCAAACTTTATCTGTCCCATGCCCGGCGCCGGCGGGTCTATGGCACCTGGCAGTTCAATGCCCCCAGTCGTTTTCTCGCCGACATTCCACCGGCTTTGCTGAGCGGTTACCGCGAACCATCCATCGTTCCACCAACGACCACGGTGACGGCGCCAAATCCTCAATCCGGGGTCCACAACCTGGCCGGTCTGGCTGATCTGGTCGCAACGGACGAGATGGATCAGTCAGCCGAAGTTCAGGCTCCGCCACCGCCGACAAGATCCGTTTCTGCAACAACTGCAGCAGATCCTCCCACTGATGGAGGTGGTTTGCGTCTGGGCGCGCGGGTGCGCCATCTTAAATTCGGCCCCGGTGTTGTCCGCCGGCTCGAGGGCAGTGGCGATCAACAGAAAGTGACCGTTTACTTCAATTCGGTCGGCACCAAAAAATTATTGCTCAAATTTGCCGGTTTGATGCCGGGTTGAGAAGAAGAGGGTTGATGCTCGCAAGTCCTTCCCCCTATACCCTGCTGCTGGTCGATGACAACCCGGTCAATCTGCAGTTGATCACTCAGATTATCGAGCTCGATCTGCCTGCCGTACAGGTCCTGACCGCTGGCAACGCCACAGAAGGACTGATCCTGACGGCAGAACATCAGGTTGACGGAGCCTTTATTGACGTGCAGATGCCGGGGATGGATGGCCTGGAGATGTGTCGGCAATTGCGGTTGCACCCCCGGACCTCCCGTATCCCACTGGTGTTGATGACCGCTCACATCGCTTCACCACAATTGCGCGCCGAAGGCCTTGAGGTTGGGGCTCACGATTTCATCAGCAAGCCGATCAGTAACGTCGAAATGCTGGCACGCATCAAGGTCATGTTGCGGCTGTGTGAGAAAGAGCGCGCCCAGACCACCAGTACGAAACAACTGCAGCAGCAGCTCAAAGGGCACTCGGCCCAGGTCCGCTGGCTTAGTGGTCTGCTGATCTCCGGGGACGGGCCCCTGGCCCCTGACGAAGAACAGTGGTTGCAGCAACTGGCCGCCGACCTGCCCCGGATGGATAGCGAAGATGATCGTCTTTTTTACCAAAAGCTGTTAAATGATTTCCCTCTGCCCTGGCGTCGCACCCTGTTCAAACTGTCATTGCTGGAATGTATTCCCCTGGTGTTGGCCGGAAGGTTGAGTGAAATAATCGATATTGCTGCCGGGCTTGATTACCTTACGCGCCACCAGGTGTCTCTGGTTCAGCTCAAAGGCAAGGAAGATTGTCTCAGGTTTCATCCTCAGGTCAAGGATCTGCTCCGCAGCAAGGCGCAGCAGGTGCTCAGTGATGCCGAGCGGAGCGAGGTATATCGTATTGCTGCCGACTGGTACCGGGAACGGGAACAATGGCTGCCGTTGCTGGCCTGCCTGATCAATGGCGGCCGGTATACAGAGGTATCACAGGTGCTCAAACAGCGTGGTCTTGAGCTGTTGCATCTGAATAACGCCTGTACCTCCATTCAGGTGCTGGATCAAATTGCTGATGACAGGGTAGCAGAATGTGGGTGGCAGTCACTGCTGCGTGGCATCATGCGCCTGAACAATCTGGCTGAAGATGCTGCGGTCTGGCTGGAGCTGGCTTTCCAGCTATTTTCCCGCGAACATGACGCCCGGGGGATGGCCCTCGCCCAGTCCTGGCAGGCGCTGCAAGCTGTTTATGTAGATGGCAACCAGAACCATTGGCCCGGGCGGTATAGCGCCTTTGCCCAACTGGCTAACCAGGTGATGCCGACCCTGATGGTTGAAGAGAAGCTGGCTGTTGCTTTTGCCTTTGGCCTGAGCCGGATCTGTTTTGCCGGCGAGCTGGAATCAACGCAGGAACTCCTCGAGCGTGCCCTTGCCCAGGCCCACCAATCCGGGTCAGCCTTAGCCCTTACCCGCCTGCGCTTGTTAAGGGTTCGCCTGGCCCTGCAGCAGGGGCGCCTGCTGGTGGCCCGCACCACTTTTGAACAGGCTTACAGTGCTCTGACTGAGCGACACAGTTTTTTTGAACTGCTGATGATTCATCAGAGCGCGTTTAACCTGCTCCTGGTTGATGGTACGCTGTCGGGATTGCAGCAGCAACAGGCAATCTTCACCCGCGATTGTCCGTTACCAGTGCAACGCCGTGCCCTGATTGCTCCTCTTCATGACTATTATGCTGCCAGTCTGCTGATTGCCCGCGATCAGCACGAACTGGCGTCACAGTTTATCGATTCGGCCATGAACTCCTCCTGCGGCGGGGACAGTGACCATTTACGCAGTCTGCTGCTGCAACTGCGTGGCTGGATCAACGCCCTGAGTTCCAGCGCCGGCGCGGCCGAAGAAGACCTGGGCAAGGGACTGGAACTGCGTGAACAGGCAGGGGGGGCGCTCTGGCGCCTGGAAAATCTGCTGTTGGCGGGTGCTACCTGCGTCGCCCTTAATCAACTGACCCGCGCCCAGAGCTTGCTCAACACGGCGCTGGCAGGGTCACGGCAGCTTTGTGAGGAGCGCCTGCGGCCCGGTCTTCATGCCTGGCTGGCGGTGGTCTGTCGGCGCCTGGGGCAGCTTTCCGAGGCGCAAGAGCATCTGCATGCTTTTTATGATCTGTTGCAGCGCCAGCGTAGCCGTTTTTTCTGGGGACTAAGCAGTGATCTGTTAAAGGAACTATTATCTCTGCTTGCCGGCGCAAAACAGCGTGAATTGTTGCGGCCGTTGTTGGAGAAATATCTTCGGCTCGATTTTGACCAGCAACAGCAGGTTATTGGACGGATTGACATCACCACATTGGGCGGTTTTTCTGTACGAAAGGGGCTGCAGCATTTCAATCTCAACCAGGTTGGTCAGGCCTCGCGCATGATGTTGGCGCTGTTACTGCTGGCCCCCCAGCATACCTTGAGCATTGAAGTGCTGATGGGGCAGTTGTGGCCTGACAGTCCGCCGGGCAAGGCGCGCAATAACTTTGACGCGGCGCATTCACGCCTGCGTAAAGCCCTCGAAGCCGTTTTTGGCAAAGATGTCCGCTACCATTATCTGGTCCTGGAAAAAGGGATGGTGTCACTGCAGCATGCCTCGTTTGATGCTCAGCTCTTTGCGCATCACATGGAAAGTGCCCGATTTCATTTGCAGCGTGAGCAATACTGGCAGGCTGAACAGCGGTTGTGGCGGATGGAACGGCTGTGGCAGGGTGAGTTCTTAAGCGGCTATGAGCTCAATGATGAGCTGCCGCGTTTTCGTGATCAGTACAATCAGCTCCGTCTCGAGCAACTCCAAGCCCTGGCCGGACTGCTGGTGCGTCGCCACGAATATCAGCAGGCAACCGGGCTCTTGCGTGCCGGTCTGTTGCTCGATCCCACCGCCGATGAACTGATTCGCCAGCTGCTCGCTATCTATCACCGGCAGGCAGACGCCCGGGCCGCAGAACAGCTGCTCAAGGATTACCGCGCGGCATTGATCCGCGAAGGCTATATGACAGAGGAAATCGACGAGCTGATTGACGTCTTTGGGGCTCATTGGCTCAGCAACAACATGAACAACCATAGGGAGAGTGGAAACAATGAGTCATTGTGACAGTTGTCAGGACAGCAGTTGTTCGGTTAAGCAGCCGGGCAACCCCCAGGATCAGCAACAGCAAATGCAAAAAGCCCTGGCGTTGCGGATGTGCACGGTAAAGCAAAAAATTGTCGTTATGTCGGGCAAGGGTGGGGTTGGAAAAAGTACCACGGCAGTGAATCTGGCCCTGGCCCTGGCCAAAGCGGGAAAGCGGGTCGGACTGCTGGATATCGATCTGCATGGGCCGAGCTTGCCAACCATGTTCGGGGTGCGCGGGGAGCGACCGGTGATGGATGAAGAGGGAATCCATCCCCTTGAGGTGCACGGGGTCAAGTTGATGTCGTTAGGGCTGCTGTTGCCCGGCGACGGCAGTGCCACCATTATGCGTGGGCCGATGAAGCATGGTGCGATTATGCAGTTATTGGCCGATGTGGTCTGGGGAGACCTTGACTTTCTGCTGCTTGACTGCCCGCCCGGCACCGGCGATGAGCCCCTAAGCGCGGTACAGTTGCTGGGCAACAAGACCGCCGCCGTGGTGGTGACCACCCCCCAGGATGTGGCGCTATCCGATGTGGAAAAATCCTTGAGTTTTTGTCGTGAGCTGAACCTGCCGGTGGTGGGTCTGGTGGAAAACATGAGTGGCTTTATCTGCCCCCACTGTGGAGAGTCGTCTCCCATCTTCAAACAGGGTGGGGCTGCCGGGTTGGCGGAAAAAACCGGGGTTGCCCTGCTCGCCCAGGTGCCCCTTGATCCCGCGGTGGTGGTTGCCGGCGATGCCGGTGAGCCGCACATCATCAGCCACCCCGATGCCATTGGGAGTAAGGCCCTGGACGCGGTCGCTGCTGCGGTCATTAAGTTCACGGCGGATGCGGCTTGATGTCGTCATGGTCAGAGTGCTATCTTGCTGAGTTTGCGAGGATGTCAGTTGGAATGTTGTAAATTTTGGTTATCCACTTCGCTTCGGTAATGATAGTGAGGCAATCGTCGCAGCTATGACCCGCTAACAATCTGGATCCTGCGACTTCGCGCAGGATGACAATCAGCTGGACCAGACACCTGTGGTCATTCTGCGCGGAGCGAAGCGCAGTCGCAGAATCTATGTCTTCTTTTCTTGTTTACGGGAGCTACATAGGTAACCGAGTAAGAATTTTTATGATCAACCCAATCAGAGAGGTTTTATGAAGATCACTGAAAAAGATGTTGCCTACGTTGCCGGTCTGGCGCGACTGGCTCTGAGTCCGGACGAATTGACAGACTTGACCGGGAAGATGGATGCGATGTTGGGTTATGTCGACAAACTCAATCAGCTCAATACCGATGGTATTGTCCCGACCGCCCACGCGGTACCCATGGCCAATGCCTTTCGTGATGACCAGGTGGTTGCTTCGATCGGTGCTGCGGCTGCTCTGGCCAATGCGCCGTTAGGGGTGGAAGATTATTTCCAGGTTCCACGGGTGATTGAATAAACAGTCAGGTTCCAAGGAGAACAGAGATTTATGTCAGTCCCACAATTAACCATCAGCGATTTGGCTAAACAGCTGCAGGAACAAAAAACCACGGCAATGGCCGTAACTCGGCAGAGTATCGAGCGGATCAACAGTACCGATGGGCAGCTCAATGCCTTTGTCACCCGCTGTGACGATGCGGCCTTTAAGGAGGCGGCAGCTGCGGATGTGCAACTGCGTGCGGGCAGCGCCGGCCCCCTGACCGGAATCCCCTTGGGTTTGAAGGATATCTTCAGTACCAAGGGGGTGCGTACGACCTGCGGGTCGAAGATCCTCGACAACTACGTACCGGTTTATGATGCCACCGTGGTAGAGCGCCTGCGTAAGCAGGGGGCCGTTATTATCGGCAAGCTCAATATGGATGAATTTGCCATGGGGAGCTCGAATGAGACCAGCTCCGCCGGGGTATGCCGTAACCCCTGGGATAGAAATCATGTCCCCGGTGGTTCCTCCGGCGGCAGTGCCGTCGCGGTCGCGGCCGGTCAGGTCGCCGCTGCTTTGGGAACCGATACCGGCGGTTCGATCCGTCAGCCGGCTGCTCATTGTGGCGTCGTTGGCCTGAAGCCGACCTACGGTCGGGTGTCGCGTTATGGGGTGATTGCTTACGCGTCGTCCCTCGACCAGGTCGGACCCATTACCCGCAATGTTGAAGATTGTGCCCTGCTGCTGGCCGCCATCGCCGGCTACGACCCCCGCGACTCCACCTCCGTTGATCGCCCGGTACCCGATTATCAGGCGAGTCTGAATGAGGGGGTCGCCGGTAAAAAAATCGGTCTGCCGCGTGAATATTTTATCGACGGGCTGGACCCTGAGGTGAAACGGGCGGTTGACGCAGCGATGGAGGTCTATCGTGGCCTGGGCGCTGAACTGGTACCGGTCAGCCTGCCCCATACCGACTATTCGGTGGCCTGTTACTATCTGATTGCCACGGCCGAGGCCTCGAGTAATCTTGCCCGTTACGATGGGGTGCGATTCGGTGTACGTCATGCCGGCGCCGGTGGCCTGATCGATATGTACCAGCAGACCCGCAGCGCCGGTTTTGGTGACGAGGTCAAGCGCCGGATCATGCTGGGTACCTATGCCCTTTCCTCGGGGTACTACGACGCTTACTATCTCAAGGCACAGAAAGTTCGTACCCTGATCCGTCAGGATTTTACCAGGGTTTTCGCTCAGGTTGATCTGCTGCTGACGCCGGTGGCGCCAACTGCCGCCTTTAAAATCGGCGAAAAAACGGACGATCCGCTGCAGATGTATCTGTCCGATATCTTCACCATTCCGGCCAACCTTGCCGGCACCTGCGCCATGAGTATCCCCTGCGGTTTTGACGCTGCCGGGTTGCCCATTGGCCTGCAGTTGATCGGCAAGCCTTTCGGCGAAGGGGAGATGTTGCAGGCGGCCCGAGCTTTTGAGCAGGCTACCGACTGGCATACCCGCCAACCGTCGCTTTAGTCTGTTGATTGTTGCTTTAGTTTTGGTTGGTATCTGTGCAGTACAGGCACCCCGAGCCTGCGCAAGGACAGTGCTGAATAGTTACTTTAGTTGTATGTGAATGGATGAATAACCACAGGGGAACCTGATGAAAACTCGCTATGAAACCGTTATCGGCCTGGAAGTTCATGTCCAGCTGACCACCGCCACCAAGATTTTCTGTGGCTGCTCCACCGCCTTTGGCCAATCGCCCAACAGCCAGACCTGTCCGGTCTGCCTGGGATTGCCGGGAGCGTTGCCGGTGCTTAATCGGGAGGTGGTCAATGCCGCCATCAAGACCGGTCTGGCCACCAACTGCCGGATTGCGCCTTATTCGATCTTTGCCCGCAAAAACTACTTTTATCCCGATCTGCCCAAAGGGTATCAGATCTCCCAGTTCGAGCTGCCGATCTGCGAGCACGGCTGGCTTGATATCAGTGGTGAGGAGTTCGATCCTAAGCGCGTCGGCATTACCCGCATCCACATGGAAGAGGATGCCGGCAAGCTGCTCCACGGCGCCAGTGCCGGTTCCCTGGTTGATCTTAACCGCGCCTGCACGCCGCTGCTCGAAGTGGTATCGGAGCCGGATATGCGCAGTGCCGCCGAGGCCATTGCCTACTTAAAGCAGCTCCATCAGATCGTCGTGTACCTCGGGGTCTGTGACGGCAACCTGGAAGAAGGTTCTTTCCGCTGTGACGCCAATGTGTCGGTGCGACCGGTCGGTCAGGTCGAGCTGGGTACCCGCGCTGAATTAAAAAACCTCAACTCCTTCCGCTTTATCAAGCAGGCCATTGATTTCGAAGTGGAACGCCAGATCGAGCTGATCGAAGAGGGGGGCAAGGTAGTACAGGAGACCCGGCTGTTTGATCCTGATGCGGGGGTGACCCGTTCCATGCGCGGCAAGGAGCAGGCCCACGATTATCGCTATTTTCCCGATCCCGATCTGCTTCCGCTTGAGGTATCGCAGGACTGGATTGACGAGGTGCGGGCCGCCTTGCCCGAACTGCCGGGGCAGAAACGGCAGCGCTACGAAGAGGATCTGGGGCTGCCTGCCTATGATGCCGCAGTGCTGGCTGCCGAGCGCCCGGTCGCGGAGTATTTCGAGGCCCTGGTGGCGCAGCATAATCATCCGAAGCTCTGCTCCAACTGGGTGATGGGGGAGGTGCTCGCGGCGGTGAAAGAACATGATGTTACCATTGCTTCCTGTCCGGTCACGCCCGCCTTACTGGCCGGCATTCTCAAGCGGATCGAGGACAATACCATCTCCGGCAAGATTGCCAAAACCGTCTTCAGCGCTATCTGGCAAAGCGGCAAAAGTGCCGACGAGGTGATCGCCGAAAAAGGGCTGAAGCAGGTCAGCGATAGCGGTGCCCTTGATGCCCTTATTGACGAGGTGATCGCTGCCAACCCGACCGAGGTGACGGAATATCTCGGTGGCAAGGAAAAATTGATGGGCTTTTTTGTCGGTCAGGTGATGAAAGCGAGCAAGGGCAAGGCGAATCCGGGGTTGGTGAATAAATTATTGAAAGAACGTCTGCAACAGAAAACCTGACCTCATGGCGAAAACTGCGATCGTGCGAGCGGGGGTTGAACAATCGAAATCGAAATCGGGATCGAAATCGAAATCGAAATCGGGATCATAAAGAAATGACACTTGGACACGAAAAGCTTGACGTTTACCGCCTTTCGATCGACTACGTCGCCTGGGTGTATGAGAAGGCCGGGACACTGAACGGGGTCCATCGAGCGGCCCGAGATCAGTGGTTGCGGGCGAGCCAGTCGATACCCCTCAACATTGCCGAGGGCAACGGCAAGACAGCCGAAGCGGATCGCAGACGTTATTTTGAGATCGCGCGCGGTTCAGCGCTGGAATGCGCCGCCATTCAGGATGTGCTGGTTGTTGGTAAGGCTTTGCGGGAGGCGGAGAGCCAGAGCCGTAAAGCTGAACTTGATCGCATGGCGGCGATGCTCAGCCGTCTGGGTGGTCGGGGCTACCAGATTCGAGAGGATCGGTCGGTCTATGGCGACAGCAGGGACGATTTCGATCCCGATAGCGATTTCGATTTGGACATAGAACGACCCCTGATCAATGAACAGATTGTGAAAACCGTAAAAGCCATCTAATCGGTAGTTTGAATTAAGAAAAGGGAACCCTCATGGCCAGTTGCCCCATCGACCCCAGTATTATCCGCCCCATCCGTTTTGTTGCCGGCAAGTGCCAGATGCTTGATCAGCGGCTGTTGCCGGAGCAGGAAATATGGCTTGACTACGACAGTTATGAAGACGTCGCCGAGGCGATCCGCACGATGGTCGTGCGTGGGGCGCCGGCCATCGGTATTGCTGCTGCCATCGGCGCCTGGTTTGCCGCCCGCGATATCGACAATGAGTCGAGTCGGGAGTTTTTTGCCGAATTCCAGCAGCGCTGCGCGGTGCTGGCCGCCAGTCGACCAACCGCGGTGAATCTGTCGTGGGCGCTGGAGCGGATGCAGCGTTTTGCCGAAGCCAACCTCGATCGCAGCGTGATGGAGCTGAAAATCGGTCTCGAGTATGAAGCCCTCGCCATTACCCAGGAAGATGAGCAGATCAACCGCAAAATCGGCCGTCACGGTGCGCCCCTGATTCCTGATCAGGCGCGGATTCTGACCCACTGCAACGCCGGGGCTCTGGCTACCGGCGGCTACGGTACTGCCCTGGGAGTGGTTCGGGCGGCACTGGCGGCGGGCAACAAGGTCTCGGTGATTGCTGATGAAACCCGCCCCTTTTTGCAGGGTTCCCGTTTGACCGCCTGGGAGTTGCAGCGTGACGGCATTCCTGTAACCCTGATCTGCGACAACATGGCCGGTTATCTGATGCAACAGGGAGACATCGACTGTGTGATCGTTGGTGCCGACCGGATCGCCGCCAACGGTGATGTCGCCAACAAGATCGGTACCTACACCGTGGCAGTGCTGGCGCGCGAACACAATATCCCCTTTTATGTGGCTGCGCCGCGCTCGACCATTGATCTGCGTCTGACCGACGGTAGTCAGATCCCGATTGAAGAGCGCGATGGCCGTGAAGTGACCCATATCGGAGATAAAGCCCTGGCCCCCGAAGGGATAGCCGTGCGCAACCCGGCGTTCGACCTGACCCCGGCACGACTGGTCACCGCCATCATTACTGAAAGCGGGGTCGTCAGCGGCGATTATGTGACGGGCTTGCGCCAACTGTTTTAATCTTCGAACCAAAGGAGCAGCAGGCATGAACCCCGATCGGCACGACATCGCCACCGGTCTGCACAGACTGGATCGCAGCCGGTCCGAGCTGATTGACTGGTGCGCTCGACTGCCCCTGTGTGATGGGGAACGTCTGGCGAACAACCTGCGTCTGCTCGATGATTACCTCGTCGATCGCGATCTGCTGGCCGCTACCTTTGCCGATGCCTTGCAGGTAGCCGATCCGGACGCCGCCCTGAATAATCTCGAACGGCTTGTCGATATTATCGAGCGCCCGGCGCTGGATCAGGTCATTACGGATGCGCATCGGCGTCGGCAGTTATTGACCCTGCTTGGCGGTTCCCCTTTTCTTACCGGCATTCTCTGCCGTCATCACCAGTATTTCACCTACCTTTTTACTGACGGCGCCATCGATACCAGCCATGGTGAAGCCGACATGCTCGCCGATTTGCATGAACTGATTGCCGGTGATGCTGATTTTTCTCACCTCCAGGCCGGATTACGACGCTACAAAGCCAGGCAGGTGCTGCGTATTGCGGCCCGCGATCTGTGCGGTCTGGCAACCCTCGAAGAGGTGATGGGCGAACTGTCCGATCTGGCGGCGGCATCATTGCAACGGGCCTATGACGTCTGTGGCCGGCAGCTGCAGGTCGAGTATGGACAGCCGTGGCAACAGGATGCTGCCGGTAAAGGTACCGAAGCGGGGATGACGATCCTCGGGATGGGTAAATTGGGTGGACGGGAGCTGAATTTCTCTTCTGATATCGACCTGATCTACTGCTATTCATCGACCCGTGGCGAAACCAGTGGCGGCCGGCGCGGCGAGCAGATCAGCCTGCACCGCTACTTTGTCAAGCTGGCGGAAATGATCACCCGCGCGCTGCATCAGGTTACCGAAGATGGTTTTGTCTTTCGGGTCGATACCCGTCTGCGTCCGGAAGGCAACAGCGGTGACCTGGCCGTTTCTCTTGACGGTGCCGAAATCTACTATGAGTCCTGGGGCCAGAGTTGGGAGCGCGCGGCCATGCTCAAGGCGCGTCCGGTTGCCGGTTCCGTTCCGCTCGGCAAGGAGTTGCTCAAGCGCCTCAAGCCCTTTATTTTCAGGCGTCATCTTGATTTCGGCATGATCGAGGACATCAAGGTGATGAAACAGAAGATCAACGCCAGCCTTGATCGCCGGCAGCACGAGCAGCTCAATCTCAAGCTCGGGCAGGGGGGGATTCGAGAAATTGAGTTCTTCATTCAGGCCCTGCAGCTGGTCAATGCCGGCTCGCGCCCGCAACTGCAGCAGCGCAACTCCCTCAAAACGATCAAGCTGCTGGCCGAGGAGGAAATGATCAGCCCAGCTGAAGCGCAGAGCCTGACGGACGCCTACCGGTTTTTGCGCACGGTTGAACACCGGATTCAGATGGTACAGGAACAGCAGACCCATTCATTGCCCGAGGATGAGCGTGCCATGACCATTCTGGCACGGCGTTGTGGCTGTGCTGACACCACCACCTTCAAGGCCGAGCTGGACCGCCATCGCCAGGCGGTGCACGGCAGTTTCCGCGAGCTGTTTCATTCAGCTGATGGCGAGATGGTCGAGATGCGCCCGGAGGTCGGAGTGCTCCTGGCCAACGATTCCGACCCTGACCTGGTCAAGGATCTGCTCGAAGAAAAAGGCTTTGCCAACCCCGATGCTGCTTATGACACCCTGAATCTGCTGCGTGGTGACAGCTCCTCGCGCCGGATGACGCGGCGTTCGCGCCGCTGCCTGGAAAAACTTGCGCCCCTGTTGCTGGGGGAAATTATCGATTGTGCTCATCCGGATCAGGCCCTGAATAACCTGGATACTTTTCTCGACAGCATTCGCGCGCGCAGCTATTTTTTCTCACTGTTGGTAGAAAATCCGTCGATTGTCAAACTGCTGATCGCGCTGTTCGGCTCCAGTCAGTTGTTGTCGCGCATCCTGATCCAGCGCCCTGAGTTGCTCGATGCCCTGGTCCTTGACTCCTACGGCACCCAGCGTAAAAGCCGTGAGCAGATGGAAGCAGAGCTGGGCGAGCAGTTGGCGCAGGCAGAAGATTTCGAATGGCGTCTTGATACCCTGCGGCGTTTTCGCAACGAGGAGTTTTTACGGATTGCTCTGAATGATCTTCATGGTTTTATTGAACAGGAAAATATTGCCCGGCAATTATCCCTGCTGGCTGAAGTGTGTCTGGAACATGCTGCGCGCCTGGCGCGTCAGGAACTGATCGTCCGTTTTGGCGCTCCGTTCAGTGGCGACATGGCGCAGACCGGTCTGGAGACCGAGTTTGCTATTATCGGGATGGGTAAGCTTGGTGGCTATGAACTGAATTATCATTCTGATCTCGACATCATTTTTATCTACCAGCAAGAAGGGCAAACACGCCCGGTTAACGAAACCGACCCGGAGCGCTTTCGCTCAATCAGCAATCATGAATATTTTGCTAAACTGGCACAGCGCATTATTACTATCCTCACCCTGGTAACGCGCGAGGGGTTTGTCTATAAGATTGACACGCGTCTGCGCCCCTCCGGTAATCAGGGGCCTCTGGTGACCAGCTTGAGTGCTTTTAAACGCTATCATCAGGAATCCGCTCAGCCCTGGGAACGGCAGGCCATGACCAAAGCCAGAGCCGTGACCGGAGCGGCTGATTTTATGCAAGCGGTACAGGCCACCATTAATGAATTGGCTTTCACCCGGCCGCTCCCGGAAAACCTGCAGGCGGAGATCTATCGTTTACGTCGCCGCATGGAGCAGGAGATTGCCCGTGAAAGCGACGAGCTGCTCAATATTAAAACCGGCCGGGGTGGCATGGTGGATGTTGAATTTATTGCACAATTCCTTCAATTACGGCATGCTGGCAAGGTTGCGGCGTTGAGGACCCAGAATACCATCAGATTACTGGAGGTTCTTGGGGCTGAAGGGCTGCTGCCGCAGGTAGATGCGGACGGTCTGATTTCCGGTTACACCTTCTTGCGTCAACTGGAAAACAAGCTCCGGTTATTGTATGACCAGTCGATCAACGAACTGTCGATGCGTGGCAAGGAATTTCGCAAGGTGTCAAAAAGTCTTGGCTATGGGGGAACAGAGGTGAAACCGGAGCAGGCCTTCATGGATGATTATCGCCGGATTACTGAAGCGATCCGGCAGCGGATGGAGCTTTATCTTAACCCCCGGGGGACATCGGAAAAAAGCAAGGAAGCTGATTTATGAGTAAGAACATTCTGATTATCGACGATGACCGCGACTTAAGAGATTTTCTGCAACAGGCCCTGACGGCAGCGGGCTTCCATGTTGAAACGGTTGATCGTGGGGCCCTGGGGTTGCGCAAGCTGCTCAGCGAGGATGTTGATCTGACCCTGATCGATATCAATATGCCGGAGATTTCCGGCCCGAATATCTGTCAGGCATTGCGCAAGCATGAGAAGACCCGTGATTTGCCGGTGGTTATGATTACCACCACCTTCCACAGTCCGGAACAGATCAAAGCCGCTAAGCAGGAATACGGCGTTGATGATTTTCTCTTCAAGCCGTTTACCGGTATGGACCTGCAGCGCCTGCTGGAGCGGGTCTTCAAACCGGGGAAAAAAACTGCCGGTGCTCTGCAAAACAAAGTCCTGCCCCTATCTGAATTTACCATACCGACCCAGTTGCATCGTCTTTATGTCGAGCGGGTGACCGGATTGTTGCACCTGCATCATGGCAATGCCAAAAAGGTGATCTACATCAAAGATGGCTATCCGGTATTTGCCCGCTCCAATGTACTTGGCGAGTGTCTCGGGCGGATGCTGGTGCGTGAGGGCCTTATCACCCAGGTCGACTGCGATCAATCGGTCGAGTTAAGTAAACAAAGCGGGCGTCTGCAGGGAACCGTGCTGATTCAGATGGGTCTGTTGACTCCGCAGGATCTCAAAGCGGTACTGGAACGGCAGGTGACGGAAAAGCTGCTTTCAACCTTCGCCTGGCGTAGTGGTACCCTGCATTTTGAGCCGGGAAAGGACTTTAAAAAAGGGGTAACCCAGATCCGCCTGTCACCCGCCTCATTGATTTTACAGGGGATCAACCGTTACTGGACGATCAAGCAGGTCGACGAATTCCTTTATCCGTTTGCTTCTGACTACCTCTGTCAGGCGACCAATCCCAAGTATCGTTTTCAGGATATTGATCTGGGTAAGCGTGGGCTGGCGGTGCTAAAAAGCTGTCAGGGGCAGAAGCGGTTGCGGGATATCCTCGAGCAGCACCCTCTGGCCCGGCGCGAAGTGCAAAAGCTGATTGCGGCTATGCTGATTTCGGAGATGATTGAGCGCCACGCGACGCCGCAGCAAGGGGTGGTTGATGATCACGCTGAAAGCGAAATTGCTCTGATTGATGAAAAGTTACGGCGCAAGATTCTTGGCGATTACCAACGGATCATGGACGCCGATTATTTTGAGGCCCTGGGGATCGAACGCAAGAGCGATTCGGGAGCGATTCGCCGGGCCTACTATAAGATGGCCAAGGAATATCACCCTGACCGCTTCCTCGGCAGCAGCCTCTCACGCGAAATGAGCGCCAAAGTCAGCGAAATGTTTCAATATATTACCCAGGCTTATACCGTGCTCAGCGATCCGACAACCCGTACGGACTATCTGGACGAGTTGATCAACGGTCCCAAAAAGAAGATCGACATCAACCAGGTGATCGAAGCCGAAGCCGCTTATCAGGAAGGGCTGGCCTTGCTCAAGGTGCGCCGTTTTGCTACGGCCGCCAAGGCACTGAAAAAAGCCGTCGAGTTCAGCCCCGAAGAACCGGAGTACATGACCAATTTTGCCTGGGCGCTGTTTAAGTCCGCCCCGGAAAAAACCGAGACCCGTAACCAGGCCATGGAGATTCTGCTGGCGTCGCGCGAGCTTAACCCCGGCTCATATCTGACCCATCTGTATCTTGGTCATGTTTATCAGGCCCAGGGCAAGGAACGCCAGGCCGAGAAATCCTTTGAGGTTGCGGTACAGGCTAATCCCGATTGTACTGAAGCACTAAGAGAATTGCGCCTGATCAACCTGCGGCGCGAGCAGACCGCCCAGCATAAGGGGTTGTTCTCAGGTTTCGGCAAGAAAGATAAATAGCTCAGCCGAGCAGATGGCGGTGATGAATATTCCCCATAGCGCGCAGCAGACTGTGGCGAATCTGTGGGATCTCGCTGCTCAACTCTTTTATCAGGCGTTTCATCCGTTGCCGCTGCTGACGTTGCTCCTGCTCTCCCGCCAGCGGGCAGGCGCAGGAAATAATCGGAAAATCACAGCGGCCACTGTAGTCGCTGATCAGCGCTTCCTCCACGTACACTAGCGGCCTGATCACCGTCTGCTGACCGTTCTCCGCCGGCATTTTTGGACTCATGGCCGCCAGTTTTCCCGCAAAAAATTGATTGAGCAGCAGGGTTTCGATGAAATCATCGAGATGGTGACCCAGTGCCACCTTATTGCAGCCAAGGCGCTGGGCAACGCTGTAGAGAAAACCACGCCGCAAGCGAGCGCAGAAGGCACAGTAGGATGAGCCGGGACGAAGCTTGTCATCGATCACCGCAGCGCTTGCGGTTTTCTCCAGATGCCAGGGAAGGTTGTGGCGTTGCAGGTAGTCGGCAATAAGATCGCTGCGGTAACCGCGAAAGCCCGGGTCGAAATTCACCGCAATCAACTCGAAGTTGACCGGTGCCCGCCTGCGCAGGTCATCGAGAATATGCAGCAGGGTCCACGAATCCTTGCCACCGGAAACCGCCACGGCAATTCGATCGCCATCCTCAATCAGGTTAAAATCACCAATCGCCTTGCCGCAACAGCGTTTGATGCGGTTGTGAAGTTTCTCTGTGGTTTTGTCCATCGCTGAAATCCATGGAGTAGTAGCGGAAATCTGAAAATCTTGGTTCGGATTTTGCTTATGTATCAGTGTGAAGTTGTCGATAAGACAGAGACTTGACACCCGTTTGTGCCGACCAGGAGGTCGTTATGAGTATTGAATCCCTCCATTCCAATGCCTTGTTTGCTCCCGGGTCTTTGCCGGCATCGGTCTCCGGGAGGAACACTCATGCCCCCGGTAACGAATTTGCCGCGCTACTGGAACAGGCGACCCGGAGTGAGGCCGGGACGCCGGCGACCGCTGAACAGGCGTTGATCCAGCTCAAAGTCACCCAGTTACAGATGATGCAGGGTCTGTTTTCCGATAGCGACGATGATGAACAGGAGCGTCAGCCCCTGTTTGATTTTGCTGCGAGTACGCCCTTTGGTCTGCTCGACAGCCGCAAGGGTCAATTTATTGACAAATATCGCCGGAACGTGGAGCCGCTTTACCACCCGCCTGAACCGGTTGGCCGTGACCAGATTGAAGGGATTATCGACCGTGTCGCCCGCAAGGTTCAGTTGGCGCCGGAACTGATCCGCGCCGTGGTCGCGGTTGAAAGCTCCTACAATCCAACCGCCGTGTCACCGGTCGGTGCGCAAGGGCTGATGCAGCTGATGCCGGCCACGGCCGCCGATCTGGGAGTAAGGGACAGCTTTGATCCGGCTGAAAATATCGCCGGAGGTAGCCGTTACTTAAGTCAACTGCTGGATAAATACGCCGGCGATCTGGATCACGCCCTGGCCGCTTACAACTGGGGTCAGGGCAATGTCGATCGCCACGGTCTGGAAAAGATGCCGACCGAAACCCGTAATTATCTCGCCAAGGTCAAGCAGTTGCTGCAAAGCTCAACCAGCGTTTAACTAGCCACGTTGGCGATAAGGGCGAAAATCCATCGGCTTGCCCTCAGCCAGGTTGAGCCAGCCCTTGGCAACGCGATAGATCATCCAGATATAGTTGGCAAACAGGATCAGGTAGCCGATTAACAGCAGATAGGTGATAATTCCTATCCCGGTCCACAGCATGCCGTACCAGAAGGTGCGGATTTGCCAGCGAAAGTGCGACTCCAGCCAGGTACCCCGAACCTCATCACGCTTGAGGTAATTGAATACAATCGCTACAAACAGGGTGACACCGACAAAAAAAGATGCCGCCTGTAGGGCATAAATAACCGTGGTCATGGTTTTTAGTGGTCGCAACGAATCCTTTCCTGAAGAACCCGGCTGCTCCGGCGAGATGATGATCGGTTCGCTTTGGTTCATGGTCTGCCTTTTATCGTGTTTTGTGATGAGCTGTACGCGGTGGTAACTCGTCGTCCAGCCAGTGGCCGCCAAGGGCGCGGATCAGGCTGATGCGATGGCCAATCAATTGGCGGCGGTTGCTCAATTGCTGGCTGCGGACGTCAAGTTGGGCCATTTCGCTCCGCAGCAGTTCCAGGCTGTCTGTCAGCCCAAGAAGATAGTTTTCCGTCCTTATTTTTAGGACCTGATTATTCATTTCCTGCTGTTGTTCAAGTAGTTGTTCGCGCCGGAAGCTCCCCTGCTCAGCCAGCAAAGCCGATTCAACCTCTTCAATCGCAGTCAGGATGGTCAGCTGGCCGGCAAGCTGTTTTTCGTCGCGGATGGCTAGTTGCAGATCGCTTGCGGCCTTAAGCCGGCCACCGTCAAGCAGGGGTTGAGTCAATCCCAGAGCCAGGCTCCAGAAGGTGCCGGTGACATCGCCACCCGACAGGCGGGTGACCGAACGACCGATATTCGCGCTCAGGTCGAGACGCGGCAAGCGATCCGCCAGGGCGGCAGCCAGCTCCCGATCTGCTGCATCCAGTTCCAGCAGCGCGGCGGAAACATCGGGGCGGCGGCGCAGCAGGGAGGCCGGCAAGCCGATATCGATGATGTTTGACAGAGTCGGCAGGTCAGTGCGTTCAATCCGGATATGGCCGGGAGGCTGGCCCAGGAGTAACGCCATCGCGTTGCTGGTCTGGTTTAAGGTGATTTCAAACAGCGGGATTTGCGCTTCCATCTGGGCCAGATTCTGTTGTGCCTGATAGAGTTCAGCTGCTGCTGCCAGGCCTGCTTGATAGCGCTCGGCGATGATCCGTACCAGTTCCTGATTGTGGTCCAGTCGCTGTTTGAGCAGATCAAGCTGGGCCCGTTGCTCGACCCCGATAAAGTAGAGTTCAGCAAGGCGCGCACTTAAGCTCAGCAGCAGGGTGCGAACCTCCTCCTCGCCGACCAGCAAGCGTAATTCTGCAGCGTCGGTGCGGTGGCGCAAACGCTGCCACAGATCAATTTCATAGGCCGCAGCCAGGGTCAGGCGTCCCGTGCTGGTCTGGTTTTCCCCGTTCTGGCCCACCGTCTGCTCGCGGCGCCCGCCGCCATTCAGGGTCAGGGTGGGAAAGAGTCCAGCTTGGGCGGTTCGTTGTCGCGCTTCCAGTTGATCAAGGCGCAAAAATGCCTGACGCAGATTGAGATTGTCGCGCACCAGTTGCGCCTGCAGTTCTTTTAGTTGCGGATCAGCAACATCAAGCCACCAGTCTTCAATGACCCTCTCTCCGTGAGCGGCCACAGGGATGGAATAGGTAGCGGGTATCGTCAGCTCTGCCGCCGGTGGCGGTGTTAGTGGCGAACAAGCCATCAGCATCAAACCGACAAGGGTAACAATCACCAGTCTCATCAAATGACTCCTTGAAAAAGAGCAATATAGCATATTTAAAAAACTCACGTCCGACGGAAAAGATGCCCGGAGTGAGAGTTTCAACGGCGGTTCAGGGTTTGACAGCAACAACTTGTTTGACGTATACAGGCGACTCTTTGACTGCCCATATCAGCTTGCCGTAAGCTGGTTTTATTGCAATGTTCCTCTCATCCCTAGCGAGTGCGACCGATGATCAATCTTAAGCCGGAAGTTGTTGCCCAGATCGAGCGTGTCTTAAGTTCTGTTGAAATGCTGCTACCTAAAGTGGCAAAAGCGGTCGACTGGAAAACCTGTTATGCCGCCAACTGGCGTCGCCGCTCTTTTTCCGGCTATCTTGAGCCGGTCAGGGTGACCGACACCATCCGCCTTGATCAACTGTTGGGTGTCGATGAACAAAAAGCCATCATGGTCAACAATACCCGCCAGTTTCTTAACGGCTATCCGGCCAACAATGCCCTGCTCTGGGGATCGCGTGGAACCGGCAAGTCGTCGATCGTCAAAGCCTTGCTGAATGAATTTGCCTCGGAAGGGTTACGGGTTATCCAGGTGGAAAAGGAAGACCTGGTCTATATCGCCGAGATCTTTGCTGCTGTTGAGGACCTGCCCTATCGTTTTATCATGCTCTGTGACGATCTGACCTTCGAATTTGGCGAACTTTCTTACAAAATGCTTAAAAGTGCCCTCGATGGTTCGGTTTATTCGGCGCCGGAAAATGTGCTGATTTACGTCACTTCCAATCGCCGTTATCTGCTGCCGGAGTACAGCAGTGACCACATTGGTGGCAAGTATGTTAAAGGAGAGCTGCAACAGAGCGAAGTCCAGGATGAAAAAAGCTCGCTTTCCGACCGTTTCGGTCTGTGGGTAGCGTTCCATGTTTTTACCCAGGATCGCTATCTTCAAGCGGTGCAGCTCTGTTTTCAGCAATGGAGCGATAAACTCGGCAAGCCGATCCCCTGGAGCGAAGACGCTGAACGCGCCGCGATCAAATGGAGCCACGACAAAACCAAGCGCTGCGGCCGCACCGCTTTTCAGTTCTCCAAAAATTGGGTGGGGAAATATCTGCTCAAGGGGTAACGGCGACTATGCCACTCGCAGCCTCTTAAATTTCGTACTTCTTTGCCTGATAACGAAAGGCGTCATAGGTCAGATCCAACAGCTTGGCGGCTTTGGTCATATTGCCGCCGGTGCGCTCAAGGGCCTGGCGTAACAACTCGCGTTCGACAAACTCAAGGGAGATCCCCTCTTCAGGCAACACAATGTGCAGGTTTTTGCGGCGTTCCGGGAAGGTGCGGTCCTGGCCGCCGACGGCCAACGGCAGATGATCGATCGTCAGGGTGTCGGTTTCTTCCATGACCACGCAACGTTCTATGATGTTGCGCATTTCGCGCACGTTGCCCGGCCAGCTGTAGGTCATGAGCAGTTGTTGTGCTTCATCGCTGATATGGGTGATAGGGTTTTTCAGGTAGCGGCGGGCAAAACTGTCGAGAAAGTGTTGTGCCAGCAGGAGAATATCGGTGCCGCGATCCTTCAAGGGGGGCAGTTCGATGGCAAAGGAACACAGCCGATAATAAAGGTCTTCGCGAAAGTGGCCATCCTGGACGCGCTTTTTCAGGTCGTGATTGGTGCAGGCAATGATATTGACATCGATGGGCAGATCGACCTTGCCGCCAATGCGCCGTACCTGGCGTTCCTCAAGCACGCGTAACAGTTTGCCCTGCAGCTCAGGGCGCATATCGCCAATTTCATCCAGCAGCAGGGTGCCCCCGTCGGCTAATTCAAACACCCCTTTTTTGTCGCTTTTGGCATCAGTAAAAGCCCCCTTCATGTGACCGAACAGTTCCCCTTCGATGAGATTTTCCGGCAGAGCGGTGCAGTTGATGGCGATATAAGGGATACTGTTAAGGTCCCTCTTGCCTTCAAAATGCCAATGATGCATGCGGCGGGCGAGGACCTCCTTACCGGTCCCTGATTTGCCGGTGATCAGTACTGAGGTCACACCGGCTTTAGCGATTTTACGGGCATCATCCATGATTTTTGCAATAGCAGGTGATTTGCCGATAAGAATCTGATCGAGGGCATTGGCGTTGCTTTGTTTGAGGTAACTGACTTCATCGCGTAAGCGGGCATTCTGTAACAGCTGATCGATAACGATCTTGATTTCTTCCACATTAAAGGGCTTGTGCTGGTAGTCGGCGGCCCCAAAACGCAAAGCTGTAATGGCCGATTCGCTGGAATCATCACCCGTCAGCATCACCACGGGAAAGTCAATATTTTCATTCTGCAAGGATTCAAGGATATCAAGGCCGCTAATTTCATGGCGCAGATCGATGTCAAGCAACAGTACATCCGGTTGCCAGGCGAGAATCTTTTCAACCGCCTCATCAGGGCTGTGCAGCAGTTGGGTGGAATATCCCTCTTTGTTAAGGGCGCGAGCCAGCATGGAGATGATGAGGTCGTCATCGTCCAGCAGCATGATTCGTCCTTTTTTAACCATGATCCTCTATTCTTTCTTAATCTTTAGGGTGAGTAGGCAGCACAATGGTGAAGGTAGAACCCTTGCCCGGTTGGCTGTTAACCAGGATCGATCCTTTGTGTTGTTCGATCAGGCGTAAGCATATGGCCAGCCCCAGTCCGGTTCCCTTGCTCTTGGTGGTGAAAAAGGGTTTAAACAGATTTTTTCGCACGGCTTCAGACATTCCCGCACCAGTATCACTAATATCGATCAAAATCCGGCTTCCGTCTTGACTTAAACGGCTGCGGGTAGTGATCCGGCCGGGGCCCTTGATCGCCTCGACCGCGTTCAGATAGAGGTTAAGCAGGACTTGCTGGAGCTGCTCCGGGTCGATTTCGATCTGTAATGGCTGGGTTGAAAACTCTTTAGTGAAGTGTATTTTGTCGGTGGTGGTTGTGGCCGAGGTGACTTCAACATTGCGCAGGGTATATTCGAGCAGCCGGTTGATGTTGGTGACTTCAGGATGGGGTTGTGGCGGCCGGGCATAGCGCAGCAGGTTTTTCAGCAGGCGTTCCATCCGATCGATTTCAGAAATCAGCCGCAACATCAGTTCCCGGTCATCATCTTCCAGGTTCAGATCGCTGATTAGGACTTCGATGGTGGCTTTAATGCCGGCCAGGGGGTTTTTAATCTCATGGGCAAGGCCAACCGCCATCTGCCCGACAACAGACATCTGGTTGGCGCGTAGCAGTTCTTGTTTGGCCTGCTCGCGTTCGGTGATATCGCGGGTAAAGGTGAGCATATAGTTGACGTTGTCGATGACCATCGGCCCGGCTGAAACTTCCGCTTTGAAAATGGAACCATCTTTGCGGCGGCGTTCGGAAATGCGTTCTACCCACTCTCCGCCCAGGATCCGGTTGATCCGTTCACGACAGCTGTTGTCGGCATTTTCAGCACATAGTTCGCCGCAGCACATATCTTTCAGCTCTTCAAAAGTGTAGCCAAACAGATCGATGGCGGCCTTGTTGGCAGAAATAACTTTGCCCGGGTTGGTCGGCTCGGTCGACATGATCAGGATGGCGTCTTTGGCACTTTCAAATAGGGCTTGATAGAGTCGCTGTACGGCCGCGCTGTTTTTCTTTTCATCACTGATGGCGATGGCCATGGAATTGAAGGCGGTGGCCACTTCCAGAAACTCGTTTTTCAGTGGCTGATTGATACGAAAATCCAGATTGCCACGACCCAGTTGCCGTGCTGCGGCAACCAGTGCTGCTACGGAAAGATTGACGCGCCGCAGAAACAATATCGTCGCCAGCAGCAGGCCGATCGGGCCAACAATGACCAGGGTAGCGATGACCTGGCGGCTTTGACCTATTTTATCATTGGCCTCCATGGTGCGCCGGGTCAGGTGAGCGGATGCGGATTCGGTTAACCAGTTGAGGGTATTAAAAAGTTTTTCCCCTTTAGCGAAGGTCAGCTCGCTTGCTTCAGCCATTCGGGCCGGGTTGTCGTAAAGGGTGTGGGTGTGATTCAACGATGTCAGATAATCCTTGCCCAGGTCAGCCAGGGCAAGGAAGTGGGGGTCCGTTTGATGGCAGCCGATACAGCGCGCAATTTCGCTATCGATAACGCTGATATCGTTAAAAAGATCAGTTTTGTTGACGATTAATGCGCCCTCAATCACCAGCTGGAGGGTGGCCTGGCTAACCTGGATTTCATGGGTTAGGGTGGTGCTCAGATGCTCTGCTTGCTGCAGCAGCATCAGGCTTTCGAGTTTTGTCGTGACACTGTTGGTGGAGTAGAGGATGAAAAATCCGCCCAGCAACAAAACCGAAAACAGGACGACCAGACCAGCTAAAATCTGCTTTTTCACTTGTTGCTCCGGTCGCAGGGTTCGGTTGTTGATGGGTCATCATCCGGGCGGCGGCAGGTGTCGCTGCGGTCGCCATCGGTGACCATGGAAGTGCCCGGATTGACGCTGATGCGCTTGGTATCGTTAAGCCGCCGATGACTGCGCAAGATGGTGCCCCCTTGGAATGATAAGTGGCGTGCTGTTCCAGATTGGTGGAGATCCAGTGCCTGTAATAACACAAGGTGCCGCGTTAGTGAATACCGATGAACTGAAACCACCATTGTTGACATTGAGCAAGGCAGGACCCATCTGACAATAAAAAGCAAAAAAAACAGTGGAGTAGTGTTGCCCGCAATATCAATGTGGGAAGGATGTCACCAGGGCGGCGGCTCAGGTAAAGCGGACGCCGACCATACAGCGGGAATCTTTCCCATAACTCCAGACCACCACACCACTGGCATGCATGAATTTTTCCTCAAAGGTGACACGCTGATCCCGTGCCAGGGGAACGTCCGTGGTAAGCCCCATGCCACTGATGGAAATGTCACTCAAGGTCGCTGAAAAAAACGGGTGGTGGTCCCCTCCGGCAAGACGCAGGGTGATCTTTTCGTTACGGGGTACCCGTTTGCAGGCGCGGCGGTCGGCCTGTTCCGGCAACTGGTTGAGGACGTCAGCGGTCTGCTCAAAGGTCCGGGTTACCAGGCTAAGCCCGATATAGCTGTTCAGTTTGCTGATACTGAAAGGTTTTTCGAGGATATGCCAGCAACCAAAGGGGCGGGCCTTTTTGATCTGTTTTTGAAGCTCCGGGGCCTGCGTGTCCATGGTCGTCAGGAGGATAATCGGGGTGCCGGCACAGCGGGCCGAGATCATCTGCAGCAATTCGAAGCCGTTGCTGCGATCGGTATCCAGGTCGAAAATAATCAGATCAAAACCAAAGGTGTCGAGTTGGGCGATGGCCTGCAGATGACTGGATGCGGCAACAATGTCGATAGCGGAGTCCCGATATGCGCGCATCAGGGCTTTCAACAACACCTGTTCGCCGGTTATCAGCTGAACCTGACGGGTATTTTTGTTCATAATGGCATGCCTTTTCATTAAATTACAGCATCAGTTGACGATCCATTATAAGTTACTGATCGGCCTGCCACGTACCGATGGCTCACCTGCGCTCCATTCTTAAGCAAATCTTGTGCCAGTATCAAATGAGTTGAAATTCAGTGGGTTATCAAGGTGGGGTGGTCTGGTCGGGGCAAAAACTGGTGATTTCACCAGAAACTGTTGGGGATATGCCAATTCACCACGGACCCGTTGTCACGGTGTCTGCGGTGAATTGGCAGGAGTATTTTTTGAATGCCGGCGGTTTTCAGCGATAGAGAAAATCACCACAGCCGGGCATGGTGACCCCATCAAGGGTCAGGGTGGCTTCGGCAAAGAAATATTCGCCACTCATGCTGTCACGACACAGCTTTTCCGTTAGTACCAGATCGATCTCATGACGATTGCTGATCTGATAACGGATGGAACCGCTACCGGCAACCCGCACCGGAATCGGGGTGCGGAATTCTTGTCGATTTTGACCCAGGTCAGTGATCAGGACGAAGGTTGTGTCACCGATTTCGATGATCCAGTCCGGTTCGTTACCGCTGGCCCAGACCCAGATCCCACGGTTACGGGCCTCTTCGCGCCGGGAGTGGGTCCAGGCGATGGCGCAGTCAGAGAAACGTTTGCCGATCACCTCGACTTCGGCGGTTTCACCCTTGTTCCAGTAGAGGTTACGCCCCTCCTGATATTTGACTCCCGAAGCTGAAGGGACCCGTGGCAGAACAATTTCGTGGCCACCGGCGACCAGCCGCGCCCGATCTTCGTCAGCTTGTACCTGAAAAATCACGCCATTGCTGCAACGGTAGTTGATCGTTTGTTCCGGATCGAGAGGAATCTGTGGCGGTGGTGGCGGCGGATCTTGTTTTGTAACTTCGGCAGCGGTTGCGTCGACCACCGGTTCGGTGATCGCAGGTTCCGGGGTGACGGCTTGAGGGGGTGTCTCGGTGGTGGTACGGGGGGTGCTGCAACCACCGGCAAATAATGTGACAACAGCAACCAGCAGTAACAAAAACCAGCGCAAGTTAAACGTCCATTTCATCATGTGCTCTCCCTTTCGATAAAATTACCATTTCATTCAAGTGCCGCAATAGTGGCAAAAATTCATTAAAGTTAGGAACATAACAAAATTGTTGGCGGTCCCAGGGGGCAATCTGGTGACCGTGACAGCAGGGTTATCGCAGGGATCGTCAATGATCCGATGATAGCCAAAAGTGATCAGGATGCAAGCAAAGTCGACAAAAAAACTTTTTCATGGGGGAGGAAAAATGTTGACAATCAAATTAGCAAATGCTCAATTTGGTCAATTTTCAATTGAAAAATGAGGGAGAAAACACCCATGGATGAGTGTGGAAAATATCATCTCGGCTGCCGTTTGATGCGCATGCTGACCTTTATCGACCTGCCCATTCGTAAAAAATTCCGGCTTTTTTCGGTTGGGGTATTGTTCTGGTTTCTGACCATGGGGGGGCTTACCATTGTCGGCATGATCGGCATCAGTATGCACTATGATCGCATTGTCAACAATGCCGTGCCGCAGGACAAGGTGGTGCAAAAGGTCATTCGTAATCTCCAGGCCATGACCATCGACGCCTCCAATATTCTCAAGGCTGAGGAAGTCCAGACCATCAACCGCCTGCAGGATCTCTCCTTCAAGCGCCTGCGCGATATCCGCGATTTTATCTCGGTGCTGGCGTTAGGTGGCGAGGTTAACGACTATTCTCACGACTCCGCGCGCCTGCTCGAAACCCTGCAGACCACTTCCTTAAGCAACGATCCGGCGGGGGTGATGTTTCTCAAGGAATTGACCATCCTGGTCGATGTCATCGACAAGTCCTACAGCGAATTTTATGCCAGCAAGTTGATGGTTATTCAGGGGGAGCGCAGCAACGGCAGCAATCTTGACCAGTGTTTCACTCGCGTGGCCGGACAGATTCATGAAGCCAGCCAGCTTTCCGTTGATTTTTCCGCCCGCCTGGGCCAACTGTATCATATCTCAGCCGAAAAGATTTACGAGATCGTCCGTCTGACCGTCATTGCCATTCTGGTGGTGTTGTTCCTCGCTATTATGTTGCTGCTGGTGTTTACCCGCTGGATTTCCGCTGCCCTGGCTCGCCCCATCAGTCGCATCATCAACCAGATTTACAGTGTCGGCACCGGTGACGTCGACCTGACCAATAAAATCGAAATCAATTCCCAGGACGAAATCGGCGTGCTCTCCCAGGAATTTAACAAGCTGCTTGATACCGTCTACTCCATGAGCATGTTCAAGCGGGTGATTGAGGAAGACACCGACCTGGTTGATGTGTATACCCGCATTGCTGAAGTGTTCCAGCGCGAAGCCCAGATCGACGATTTTGTCATCTACGAGGTCAAGGATAATCAACGCGAGATGTTCCCGGTCTATCCCGCTACCCTCTCCGGCAAGGAGATGGCCTGCGATAACGAAATTCTTATCAACTGCGATCTGTGTCGCGCCAAAAAAACTGGTCACGAAATTTCGTCCGTGGCCTATCCCAATATCTGCAAGATGTTCAAAATGGAAACCGGAAAAAAACATGTGTGTCTGCCCCTGATCATTGGCGGCCGGACCGGTGGGGTGGTGCAGTTCATGTTTGAACCGGAGGTTGAAAGCGCAGATATCCAGCGACGTATTTTCAAGGCCGAAACCTATATCAAGCAGTCCCTGTCGGTGATCGAAGCCAAGCGCCTGATGGCGGTGCTGCGCGAGTCGTCCCTTAAGGATCCCCTGACCGGGCTGTATAACCGCCGCTTTTTACAGGATCACGCCAATTTTATCCTTTCCGGGGTGTTGCGGCGTAAAAAGAGCCTCGGACTGGTGATGTGTGATCTCGATTATTTCAAGGAAGTTAACGATAATTACGGTCATGATGTCGGCGATCAGATTCTCAAAGAAACCAGCGAATTGATCAAGAATTCACTGCGTAGCGAGGATATTGCCATTCGCTTCGGTGGTGAGGAATTTTTCGTGATGCTGATGGATATCAACCCTGGTGATGCCATCGAGGTCGCTGAAAAAATCCGCAAGGTCTTCGATGGCCACCTCTTTAAGGTGCCGGGCGGCACCATCCAGAAAACCCTAAGTCTTGGGGTCAGCGAGTTCCCCACCGATGCCGAAGGCTTCTGGCAGTGCATCAAGTTTGCCGATGTCGCCCTCTACCGCGCCAAGGATACCGGCCGCAACCAGGCGGTGCGTTTTACCCCCGAGATGTGGACGGAAAATCAGTTTTAGCCAATTTCCCCCGATTCGGGGATTTTACCGGATCGATCAGGTGAAATTCCCGAACCGCTCCCCTGGTTACACCCTTATTTGCCCTGAGAACCCGATCTCCAATCCCTTCAAAGAATATTCTTTGCGTTGTAAGTAGTTTAAAAACAACAATAATAAGAATATTAACCAGCAAATTTTCTTTTTTTCTTAAGTCTCGGTATGGAGTCTGCAAAAAAGGTGGATGTTCACTGCCACCAGTCGGTCAGCAGGGATCTGTCAATCAAGGTTGCCGACTGCATGAACACCACGGCGATCAACGGATGATCGTCGTAACAACCACAAATACAGGAGGTAAAAATGAAAAAAAGTTTATTGTTTGTTCTGATTGCCCTGCTGGGGTTGCCAATGGCGGCGGCGGCGGCTATTACCGGGGACTGCGCTGGCTGTCACACCATGCACAATAGTGAGGAAAATGCGCCAGTTGCTAAAATGGGGATTGGTGGTGCCACAGAAGCTCCTACCCCAATTGCCAACCTGCTCAGGTTTGATTGTATTGCCTGCCATGCGCAGAATACGAATAAAGTAGTGAATATTAATGGTAGCGATATTCCACAGGTGTATCACGATGACGCTAGCGGTGACCTAGCCGGTGGTAATTTCAGGCATATTGCTGACGCCAAAACCGCTGGTGATCCAAATGCCAACCGCAAAGGGCACAATGTCATCGATCTGTTCCCGGGTGGTGATAATACCAGTGGTACCTATACCCGCCCTCCAGGGTTTAGAGTTGTTTCTGATCATGACGACGCTTTTGGAACAAATGATTTTGCAAAATTCACCTGTGCCGGTGCCGCCGGTTGTCATGGTACGCGTAACCAGAACATCTCAGGTGTCGGACCAGGAGGGATTCAACGTACCGGCATGGCCGCCATCAGCGGTGCACACCACCAGAACGTCGATGCAAAAAAGGACTTTGGTCAGGTTTCTGGAGTATCCCACAGCGGTTTAGCTGTTGCCCAGGGTTACCGCTTTATCCCAGGGCTTAAAGGCCTGGGGGCTGCTGATTGGCAAAATACAGATGAGGAAAATCATAATGAATATTATGGTGTTGCCGCCGTTGTTGGTCAAACCTGTGGTACTTGCCATGTTGGTGGTACTGATAAAGAGGTAGCAACGCAAATAAGGGTGCCAAATCAAAGTATGAGCGGTTTCTGCTCCACCTGCCATGGCAATTTTCACTCTACCGGATTAGAAACTGGTACTGCATTTAACGGTACTTCTGGTGCTTTCCTGCGTCACCCTTCCGATTATGTGATACCTGATGAGCGGGGTTATGAACTCTATACGGAGTACAACGTAACGGCACCGGTCGCCCGCAATGCTGTCACCTTTAATGAGTTGAGCAGTCCGAGTGCTGTAGTTACCCCTGGCCAGGACATGGTCATGTGTCTCTCCTGTCACAAGGCGCATGCTTCTGAGTATGACGCCATGCTGCGTTTTGATTATACCCTTATGACTGCGAATTCTAGTGGTACTGACGGTTGCCTGGCCTGCCATACCAACAAGTAAGGGTGGCAGTAGTTCCTTTGTCTGATTGTAATTCTGCGGTTTCTCGCAGTGTGTGATGACATGATGTATGTGATACCGGCCCCGCCCAAAGCGGGGCCGGTTGTTCTGTTTCTGAGATCAGTGCTGATCGAATTTATTCTTAGCGCTCAACAGTGCTGCGTTTTTCCTGAAACCTCTTTTTTCATCGGGCACCGGGTTACTGATGCATCGTGTCGTTTTTTTCCTCCTAGTGTTGTTATGCGCTGTACCGGTTCCGGTCACGGCCCTTGACTTCAATGCCTATTGGCTCTACCGCACCAGCGGTGGCGAGGAGCGTGATACCAGCGACGAGTTTCAGCAGCGCTATACCCTTGGGGTCGGCCCGCAACTTTCCTGGCAACCGACCCACGCTCTGAGCGCCACAGCGACGATCGGCTATACCCGCACCCAGCGTGATAATGGCGATGACAAGGTCAAGGTGGAAGAGATCACTCCGTCGGTCAATTTCGGTATTATCAACGATCTGTTCGCTGCCCAGCTTGCCGGCTCGGCTACTCATTACAGGACCAAACCCAAGGACTCTGATATTCATCTTGGTACCAGCAGATCCTGGGATGCGACCCTGTCCAGCCGCTGGCAGCAGGCCTGGTGGCCGAATCTGCGCTTTAATTATGGTGAGCGTGATTCTGGTAAGGCTGATCCCAAAATCATGAAGCCAGATGACGTGTATAAAGATATTCGCGATGGCGATTTACGCCTGTTGCCAATTGAATCGAACTATCATTCGGAGCAGGTTCAGAGGTTCGCTAGCGCTGATCTCGACTGGGACTTGCGCCTGCTGCAGCTGGATTACCGCTACAACACCAGCTGGGATGAGGATATCTCCGAAGGTACTGACAGCGAGCGCCGCAATCACTTTGTCCGCGCTGCTACCGGTGGCCGCTTCTGGGATAACCGTATCAGTTATACCTTCAGTCACCAGTTTGAGGACGATCGTACCCAGGTTAAGGATCGCCCCGGAGTCGGCGGGGTTTTTGACTTTATTGTCCCGGCTACCGTCACTACCAAGGTCACATCGATTGTTGAGGATCCTACGGATCCCTTATACAATCAGCCGGCAGATGGTTTTTCTCCCCCGCTGGAGGTATTGCCCTCTGAGTATCTGCAGATTCAAATCGATGCGGATGCCGGGCGTCAGGTCGATCATCTGCGCTTGGTTTTTGATGATCTGACCACGGCAGCCCTGCTGGAATGGAATATTTACCGTCGTGATTTTATCAGTGGTGACTGGTCACCGGTGGCTACGGCTTTGCAGGGGGTGCTGATTGATGGCTACCTTGAACTGTCAACGGGGGTGGCCGGAGCAAGTTTTTTGCTGATGGCGCGAAATACCCCTCTGGCCCCTGTGAGGTTGAGCGCTGTTGGTGCTTATGTCAGAAGAGATACTGATGATACCGATCAGCGTCATCTGACCAACGCCGGCCTGCAGGTGCGCCTGACCAACAGCTTGCAACTTGCGGTTAATTCGACCCTGGAGCGCCTGCGCCGTGATAGCGGCAGCGATGATGACCGCAGCACCTTAAGTGCCCGTCTGCGCTGGACGCCGCGCCCCTGGATTACGCCATCGCTTAGCTACAGTGAAAGCCGATCAGATACCGAAGATCAGGATGGGGACGAGGTTGATCAGCTCAGCCGCAGTTATTCCTTTAACCTGGCAACGGTGCCGCTGCCGACCATGAACCTGGGGTTCGGGGTTACCCGCAATGATCGCTATCGCAACGGTGATAAGACCGGTGCAGGATGGATTTATAGTATCTCAACCACGGCGCGCCTCTACCCCGACCTGAACACCGCCCTGTTTCTGAGTTGGCGGGAAAATGACAACTGGACACGCACTAACGAGGGTGTCAGCCGGACCAGCGATCAAAGCTTCAGCGGCCGCTTCAATCTTAACGCGCGCCTCGATCGTAACTTGAGTGCCGATTTGACCACCAGCTACCGCAGCAGCGAGCGTGAGAGCGGCAGCACCGAAGTGGCTGACGCGACCTTGAGCGTCCAGTATCGTCCCTCCAGTCTGCTGGCGCTGCGCGCCTTTTACACCGCCTATCTGCTCGACAGTGAGCAGGAGGATGTGGTGGGCGGCAGCGCAAATCTGGCTCTGTTACGCACCGATAAGGCGCGGCTGAATTTCAGCTATAACGTCACCTATGCCGAAACCCTGACCAACCGTTTTAGCCTCAACGGCAGTTGGGATATCAGCCGGGCCCTGGCCTTGCAATCGCGCGGCGGTTATACCCTGGCGCAGACCGATTTTTATGATGTGCAGGTATCCTTGAACCTACGCCTGTAGGGGCGAGGGAAAATCGGGCAACACCTGCGTTGCCCCTTGGATAAGCGAATGAATGGGGAATTTATGATGAAAAAAACAATCAACGCTATGATTCTGGTTGCTCTGGTGTTGCTCCTGGCCGGCTGCGCATCGCGCCCGTCGGTGCAGTCCTTCAGCCGCACTGATGCCAGCCTTGCCCACATTCAGGCGGTGGCGGTGCTCCCCTTTGAGGGGAGTGATACGGCCCCGCGGGTGCGGGAATTTGCCATGACCCAAGTGCTGGCGCAAGGGCTGTTCGATGTCATCGACAAAGGCCGGGTCGACAGTTTTCTCGCCCAGGAGGCGATTGCACCGGGAACCCCGCTTGATGCGCCAACCCTGCGACGCCTGGGGCAGATTATTAACGTCCAGGCCTTTATGCTGGGTTCGGTAGAGCAGGGTAGTGATGCCCGCGGCAGCGCAGTCTATCCGGAAATCAGCATGACCCTGCGGTTGATTGATGCTGAAACCGGGGTGCTGTTGTGGCAGGCCAGCGGTCGCGGCAGCGGCTATTCCCTGGCCGATCGCCTGTTCGGGCTGGCCCCGAAAGATCATTTTCAGGTGACCATGGATCTGCTGGCGCGCCTGCTGGCGACCATGGGGTAAAACCGGGTAAAACCGGGGACATAATACCAATAAGGTTCACTATTGGTTTTATGTCCCCGGTTTTACCACCAAAATAAGGGCGGTTGGGACGATTGTGAATAAGGGGTTGTTGATTGGCTAAATATCTGATCATGCTGTGCTGCTGGTTGTGGGTGGCGGTGGCTCAAGCGGCTTCGGTGGCGGTTTTCCCCCTGCAGGAGCTGGGCGAGGGGCGCAATGACGCCAACCTTGAACTGACGCGTGAGCTGGCACGTGAGCTGACCCGCGGGGACCATCCGGTGGTGGCGGTGGATACGGTGCTGGCCTTTATGGCCCATAACCGCATTCGCACCCTCGGCCATCTCGAAAGTTACCATATTTCCCGGGCACGCACTGATCTGGGAGCGGCTTATGTGCTGGTGGGTACGGTCAGTCAGCGGCGCGAACGGCCCGAACCCTCCCTTGGCCTGACCCTGAATCTGATCCGTACCAGTGACGCACGCACCGTCTGGACCCATGTCGGCTGTGTCAGCACGAGCGAGGAACGGCGTTTGCTGGGGATCGGCGAACCGCGCACGATCGCGGGGCTGCAGCGTATTCTGCTGGCGGAGTTCAAGCAGGAATGGCCACATCATCTACTCAGAACGGTACAGGCCGGAGGTTCCAGCGTGCTGCTCGATATGGCACGGGTCGAGCCGCGCCAGTTGCGCCCCGGCGAGGAGCTGCGCAGCCAGGCACGGTTGCGTGAACTGTGGACCGGAAATTATCAACCGCAGGTTTCTTTCGAGGTCGACGGCCGGACGTATCCAGCCAAGCTGGATGACGATGGCCGCACCTATAGCGGTAACTGGCCGGCCCAGGAAGATGATGGCAGTTACCCGGTCAATCTGCTGATTGAATGGCCGGACTACCAGCGCAGCGAGAAGGTTCCCCTTGGTGATTACCGTGTCGACGGTTCCGCACCGGTGGTCGCCATGGAACTGCGTGGTGTGCAGCAGATCGACGGTGAGGCGGTGTTTAATCGTCAGGTCGCGATTATTCCGCGGCTGCTGGTGCGTAAGCCGCTCAGTCGCTGGCGGTTGGCGTTTTACGCTGAAAGCGGCAACCTGATTGGTGATATGGAAGGGGAAGGTTCCCTGCCCGAACAGTTTGTCTGGGAGGGGCGCAGCAGTTACGGGCGCGCAGATGATGGCCGCTATCGCATTGTCCTGAATGTCTGGGATCTTGCCGGAAATCCGGCGCGGGCCGAACACTGGTTGGGGCTTAATCGCAGTCTGCCGAAGGTTGCCGCCACCCTGGAGAGCCATCAAGACGCTTTTCAGGTTGATTTAAGCCATGAGGGCAAGGTTCCCCTTGATTTCTGGCGGATGGAATTGTGGACGCGTGAGGGTAAACTGATTGTCCGCCGGGAGGGACAGGAACTGCCGGTTTCCGTCGCCCTGGGGGGAGCTGATCTCGATGACTTGCAGGGTTTTGTCTTTGCCCGGGATGTGCTGGGAAATCAGCTTCGTCAGGATGTGCGTGAGTTGCTGCCGGCGCTGGTCCAGCCGGTAGCGGCTGAGGCAGAAGAAGAGGAACAGCGGGTGTTATCGGAACGGTGGGTCGATGAATTCTGATACATTGGGAATGCCGCGCAGTTCGGTCCTTTACCTCTTGATCATGCTGGTGGTGCTGGTGCTGGCCGGTTGCGCCGGGCGTAACCAGTTACCCCTGCAACGCCAGATGGCGCCGCTGCCGCCGCAGCCGATCTGCAGTATCGCGGTGCTTCCCTTTGCCAACGACAGTGATTATCTGATGGCCGACGCGATTGCCTCCAAGGTCTTCGCGTCACGGCTGCAGGATGCCGGTCATTATCTGCTGACCCAGGCCGGCGACATTCAACGCGCCTATCGCCAGCTCGCTATCATGCCCGGCAGCAGCCCGGATCTGAACCAGCTGCAGATTATCGGCGGGCGGCTAAATACCCGCTTGCTGATCACCGGCAGCGTGCTGGAGATGCGCGAGGATCGGGGCGATCACGGCAGCATCAATCCCTTTATGGTGCTTGAACTTGCGATCCGCGATGGCTCCAGCGGCGAGGTGCTGTGGACGACCTTTCACCGGCGTCAGGGATCCGAATATAAAAAGACTATGCACTTTGGCAGTATCCATACCGTCACCGGTTTGAGCCGGCAGATGGCAGACGAAATCATCACCCTGTGGTTCAGAAAAGGACTGGTTCCATGCAATCTTTAGCAACAAGCCTGATCATCTTTTTAACCTGTTTTGTCCTGCTTCCGGCCCAGCCCGCGGCGGCCTGGTTGTTCGGTGGCGACACCCTGGTCACCATTGATGATACCAGCTACAGCAATGAAGATTTTCGCCGCTGGTGGCAATTGTGGAATACCGACAATGAATCGTTGCCGGCAACCCCTGATATCTATATTGACTGGTTGCTGCTGGCCCGAGAGGGCGCCCGCATGGGGCTTGATGAGGATCCGGGCTTTAAGCGCCAGACCCGTATTTATCTGCAGTCGCGCGGCCTGTTGATGTTGAAATATGAAGAGGTGGACAGCCGCATTGAGGTGACCGATGAGCAGATCGAAGAGCGCTATCGACGCGACGAAATACCGCGCTGGACCGTGCAGCGTCTGGTCTTTAGCGACGATGTCGCGGCCGCCGCGGCTTACGCCCGGGTGACAGAAGGTGAAATCAGTGCAGCGGAACTGGCTGAACTGGATATGACCGCCGGGGGTCCCATGACCAGCAGCGAAAACCAGGTGCGCCCCAGCGCCATTGACAGTGGCTGGACCACTATTTTTCGTGCCACCGAGCCGGGTGCCCTGATTGACCCCGAACGTCACCAGGGTGGGTCTGCTCTTTATTACCTCAAACAGCAGCTCGGCGGTGATGTTGATGACCTTGAGCGCCAGAAGGAGCGGCTACGTCGAGATCTGCGCCGTGAGCAGGAGCGGAAACTCACTCAGGAGCTGTTGCAGCGGCTGCGCGAAAAGTATGAAGTCAAGATCAATGAGGAGCGGCTGGCAGCGCTTGACCTGACCGCTGACGACAGCAGCTTCAGTGATGATCCGGTGATTACTACCGCCCGCGATAATGTCTCGGAAAAACAATTTATTGCAGTAATCCGGCGCCTGCAGGGGTCGCGCCCGGCAGCGGCCCATGCCGTGGTTGATCCACAGCAGGCACAGGAACTGAAAGTTGAAACCGCCGACAATATCATCGCCCAGAGCCTGACCAACTGGGAAAGCCTTGATCGCGGGTTTGAAGAACGTGAACCCTTTAAATGGGAATATCAGTTCAATTATCAGCACCGCCTGACGGTGAGTGTTGAACAGCGGATGGTGCAGCCGGATGTGCAGGTCAGCGATGAACAGATTGAAGCCTACTATCAACAGAACCAGCAACGTTATACCCAACCGGAGATGGTAAAGATGCTGATGATCGACGAAACCCAGGCTCCCATCGACCGCTTCTGGACCGACGTGATGACCGGCAAGGGATTCCGTCAGGTGTTACGCGAGCACTTTGAGCAACAGCTCAGCGCCCAGGAGTTCCCCTTAAATCATCTCGATCCGAAGGTGCGTGAAGTGGTTGAAGGATTGACCCACGGTGAGACCAGTCGCATCTTTCACGCCCAGGGAGTGCGCCTGATGGTGCATCTGGAGCACCGCTCGCCGGCGCGTCCGTTGCCCCTGGAACAGGTCCGTCGCAGTATCCGCGATGAATTGCAGCAACAGCAACTGGAACTGGCGCGACAGGCCTATCTTGATCAACTGCGGGCCCATGCGCGGATCAATGTTAAAAATCGGCAGTGGCGCACCTTGCAACAAGAACTGGGAGGAGCTTGATGAAGAGTGTACGGGGATATTCTGCGGTTGTTGCGTTTGCCTTGGCCGCTGCGCTGTTGGCGCTGCTGGCCGCCTGTGGTCCCACCGGTCCGGCAGAACGGCGCGGGGACATGCGCCGCACCTGTGCCCAGTGTCATCCTCAAATGGTGGAGCAGTACAGCAGCGGCATTGTCCATGAGCCGGTAACGGAAAAGCGCTGTGAGGCCTGCCACATCTCTCACGGCGTGGTACCACGGGTGCTGATGCGCCAACCAGTACCACTGGTATGTGTCGGCTGCCATGCTGACTTCAGTCGCATCAGTCAGAGCAAGGCGGTGCATGAGCCGGTTGGTCAGGGGCGTTGTGCTGCCTGTCATCAGCCCCATCATGGGGAACATGAAAACTTATTGAATGTCGCCTATGAGCGGATCTGTTTTGAGTGCCATGCGGCGGAACCTTTTCAGCGTGACACCGTCCATGCGCCGCTGGCCGACGGCTGCCGCAACTGCCACAGCGCCCATATGTCCGAGCAATCCGGGCTGTTGACCATGCCCGCTGACGAGCTCTGTGCTTCCTGTCATACCCTGACGGCGGGCAGTTTTATCGCTGCCCACGACCAATATCCGGTAACCAGTCGCTGCACCGATTGCCATGCCCAGCACAGCTCTCCCGATGCCGGGCTGCTGCGCGAGGTGGTTCATGCTCCCCTGCGGGACAGCTGTAACAGCTGCCATCAGCGCAGTGCTGATCAAATCCTCACCCTCCGCGCTGATAGCGATCTGTGCTTTAGCTGCCATGGGGGGGTCGCAACAGCGGCCCGGCATGCGCCGGTGCAGGGCGGTGACTGTCAGGCCTGCCATGGGGTTCATGCCAGTGAATACGCTGGGCTGCTGAATCAGGCGCCGACCAGCATATGTCTTGATTGTCACGATCAGCACGAAAAGCCGTCAGGCATCTTGAGTGTCCATAAACCAGCTGCCGGTGGTGACTGCATGGCCTGTCATCAGGGGCACGCCGGACCGGTGGCGCCGTTACTCAAACAGGAGCCGAACCGTCTGTGTTTTGACTGTCATGATGCCGGCCATTACGCTGCGACCCTGCAACCCCACGCGCCGGTGGCAGCGGGGCGCTGCAGCGACTGTCACCTGGCACATCAGTCGTCCCAGCTAAGTTTGCTCAAAAACAAAGAGCAGGATCTGTGTCTTTCCTGCCATCGGCGTACGCGCGGGGATCTTGGGCTTTACAGTCAGCATCGTCCCTTTGCGGCCGGTAGCTGTTCCAGCTGCCATGCTCCCCACGGTGGTGGCTATAAAGGACTGCTGAATACCAGTATGCAGGACGGCGCTCTGTGTTTTGGCTGCCACGAAGATTTGGCAGCGGTCAAGGATCAGGGCTCCGCCCATACCCCCTTTGCCGGTGGTGACTGTCAGCTCTGTCACGCCCCCCATGGCAGTGATCAGCCCTACTTAATAAAAGGAACCCCGGGCGCAGTCTGTTTTGGCTGTCATGCTGATGTCGCCACCGCGGTAGAGGACGTTACCGTAGCTCATCAGCCGGTACAAGCAGGAGAGTGTGCCGCCTGTCACAATGGGCATGGCTCGGTCCATAGTGGTTATCTCAAGCTGGGGCAGCCGGCTTTGTGCCTCGATTGCCATGCCGGGGTCGCCGAGCACTGGCGCGACGGATTTATCCATCAACCGGCGGCAGAGAATTGCAGCACCTGCCATCAGGCCCACGGTTCCGATTTTGCTGCCCTGACCGTGGCCCGGGTGGGGGCTTTGTGCGCCGGTTGTCATGACCTGGACACATCTCAATTTATGGTGGCCCATGAGGGGATCAGGCCGGGTGCTGATTCCTGTGTCTCCTGTCATGATCCCCATGGCGGCCCGGAGCAGAACCTGCTCTACCCGGTTCGCCATCAGCCCTTTACCCCCAACAACTGTGGGGCGTGTCATGAAGGAAGGGGGAACTGATGAGACATCTGTCAAGAACAGTGAGGGCTGCCGCTGTTGCTGCTTTGCTCGTGTTGCTGAGTTGTTCCATGGTCCTGGCGGTGGATTGTTTCCAGTGCCACGACGGCAGCGACTACCGCAAGAAGGTTAATCACCAGCCGGCGGCGCAGGGGGATTGCCTGTCCTGCCATAGCCCCCATGTTGCCCGCTACTCCGGCTTGCTGCAACAGTCGGTCAAGGATCTGTGCCTGACCTGCCATGTCGATACCGCCGTCGGCGGCGACCGGCAACGGATCCACCAGCCGGTGCGCAGTGGTGACTGTCTGGCGTGTCACAGCCCCCATGCTGCCGATTATGCCGGTTTGCTCAAGGAACAACCGGTAAACACCTGCCTGGGCTGTCATAAGGAACTGCCGCACAGCTACCCCAACACCCATGAGCCCTACCGCAGCGGCAACTGTCAGGCCTGCCATCAGCCCCATCAGTCAGACCACGCGTACCTGCTGGTCAAGGCGGCCGATGAGCTATGCCTGACCTGTCATCGACCGGCTGAGGTGGTGAATAAACACCCCGGCTTTCCGACGCCACCGGCCAACTGCAGTTCGTGCCATCACCCCCACGGCAGTGAGCGCAAGGGGTTGATACGCAACCAGCTCCATACCGCTTATGCCAAGGGCTGCGCCGATTGCCATGTGGGTAGTCGCCCGGTGGGTATGGATGCCTGCCTCGGCTGTCACCCGCAGGTGGCGCAGGAGATGGCCTCGTCCCACAACCATCTGGTGCGTTACGGAGCCAATGGCTGCACCGCCTGCCATTCTCCCCATGCCGGTGATGATGAGCGTTTGCTCAAAGGCACGGAGCGTCATGTCTGCGGGGAATGCCATGAGGCGACCTTTGTCCGTCATGAAAACGCCGCCTTCAGCCATGAACGTACCGACCGTTGCAGCGATTGCCATGCCTCCCACGGCTCCAACCATCCGGCGATGATGCGTGGGCCAATCAATGAGGTCTGTGGTGACTGTCATGGTAACCATGCAACCTTCAGTCACCCGATCGGCGCCGATGTATTCGATCCCCGCACCGGGCAGATGATGACCTGTGGCAGTTGTCATGCCACCAAGGGGAGCGATTACGAGTATCACACCCCTTTCAGTGGCAAGCGCGCACTCTGTGTTCAGTGTCATGCGAATTATTAACGCGGGGCGCAGTGACTGCGCCCCGACGGGAGGTTGTTGAATGAAACAGAGGTTGACATCAATCGGCATAGCGCTCGTCGCGCTGGTATTGTTACTGCCGGTCGCGGCATCGGCCCAATCCCCCTGGCAATGGCAACAGAGCCTCAAGGTTGAGCAGGTCGGAGACAGCATGTATATGCCCTCAGCGGTGGCCTTTGATGCCGCCGGCGAACGATACTATGTGGTCGATACCGGTCGTAATCGCCTGGTGTCCTTTGATCGGGAGGGGCGCATCATTCGGGCTTTTACTGCTGATGATCAGTTGCGTTCGCCCTTTGACATGGTGCGCCTGACGAGTGGGCAGTTGTGGGTGGTGGAGAAGGGGGGCAACAGCCTGACCCTGATTGACCCGGCAGCACGACTGCTCGAGACCCATCAGCTGCTGGACGGCTCGCGCCGGGTTTTTCCTGATCGGATTGCCGTGCAAGGACAGCAGCTGTTCGTCCTCGATCGCGCCGGTGGCGAAGTGTTGCGTCTGGGCGCCGATCTGAAGGTGGTTCAGCGTTTCAGCTGCAATAGCTGCAACGGCGGCATCAGCGATTTTGTGCTTGCTGAAGATGGTCTGTTGGCGCTGGCCGGACGTGACCGTAAGTTGTTGCGCTTTGCCGCAGATGGGTCCCTGCAGCGGACCATGGAACTGGGTCCCGAGGTTGATTTTGCTGTGTCGGTGGCGATCGGCCCCAGCGGTTTTATTTATGTGCTCGACCGTCATCAGAACAGTGTCCTGGTGTATGACGAGGCAGGCCGCTTTCGCTATCGTTTCCTGACCACCGGCCACTCCACCGGGCGGCTCTATTTTGCCCGCCAGGTGCGTTTTGACCCCTGGGGGAACCTGTGCGTGGTGGATGAGGGGAATGGCCGGGTAGAGATCTTCTCGCGCTAACGAGGTACGATGATGGGCTCCGGGAGGTATTTATGAAGATCAGCAGATGGATCACCGCACTGGCGACCAGTGGTGTGCTGCTGTTTGCCCTCCCGCTGACAGCGATGGCCGCCGTGAGTGGCAATTGCTCCAACTGCCACACCATGCATAATAGTGAGGAAGGAAAACCGGTTGCTTATACCCGTACCAGCGCCGGTGAGATCAACCAGAGTACCCAACCCCTGGCCAATCTGCTGCGCACCGACTGCGTCGGTTGTCATACCCACGGTACTGCCGATACCATTCGCAGTGAGGAGGGTACACGGGTGCCGATCGTTTTCAATCTGATGGAACCGACTTATCCTCCGAACGGGTCAGCGACTTCAACCCTGGCCGGAGGAAATTTCCATTGGATGCTCACCAAGGGCGATCGCCATGGCCACAATGTCACCGGTATTGCTGCTGCTGATGGAACCTTAAACCATGCGCCGGGGTGGCAAGCACGCAGCGGTGAGTGTGTCAGCTGTCACGGTACCCTGGCAGACGCGCAAAGTGGTTGCGCCGGTTGTCATGTCCCCATGCACCATGCTGCTGGTTCCGGCGTGGTCGCGGGTCAGGATCACGGCTGGTACCGTTTTCTTGGTTCGGTGATGGAGGTACGTGAAGGTGCCGCTGTCCCGACCCAGGGCGTTATCGGGATTGAAGATCCCAACTGGGAGCAGAATCCGGCTTCCGATCGCCATAATGTCTATCAGGGCAAGCCCGGTTTATATAACGACTACCTTGATACGGGATCCATCGGCCAGAAATGTGCCGGTTGCCATGGAAATTTTCACAGCAATGTCGGCGAAGGTTCCCCCTGGATTCGTCATCCGATTGATGTTGCCATCCCTAACAAAGGTGAATTTGTTGACTTTATTGACTATGATCCGATGGTGCCGGTCGCACGGTTGACGGTGGGGTCAGGGGATGAGAATTTTTCCCAGATCAGCCGTGGCTCCGATATGGTGACCTGTATCTCCTGCCATCGTCCCCATGGTTCCCCCTATCCGTCCATGTTGCGCTGGGGGTACCGCGACTGGCCGGGAACCGACACCCACACCAATCAACCGGCGTGGAACGGTTGCGCAGTTTGCCATACCTACAAGGACTAATGACATGCCCTTGAACATCGTACCAATCCGGCTTTTCAGACCCCTCTGTATCATTCTCATCCTACTTCTGGGGTTGTTATCAAGCGGTTGTGCCTTGCCGTCGGCACCAGGGGCAAAGGTGCTGTCAGGATCCGTGTTCAGCCCGCAGGATTTGCCACGTACCAGTGTTTTCCTGGCTCTGCGACATGAGTTTTCACCGCAAATCCGGGTTGACTTGAGTGATCTGGAAATCCTTGCCGACGGGGTCTGGCTGCCGTTACTGAACGAGCCAGTGCTGCTGGATGCTCAGCAGATTGCAGGCGGACAGGTTCATCTGGGTGGCAGTTCGCTGCCGGCCGGGCGCTACAGTCTGCTGCGCCTGCAGATTGATCAGATCTGGACCCCCGATGGCGTTGGGGCCTGGCAACCGCGCCTGAACCAGCAGATGGAGATTGAAATCCCTCTGACCGCGGCGCTGATGCTGGACCACAACGATAGTAAAAGCCTGTTTGTTACCTGGGACGCAGCGGCAACCTTAGCCCTGAAAACGGATGCCGGCGATTTTTCTGCAGCACCGGCACAGGGTGAACTGCCGGTCGATGTGCTTTACGTCAGTTGTCCTGACATCAATACGGTATTCGTCGTGCGGACCGACAATAATCGCGTAATTGATTCCTTTGGCATCGCCGGTGGACCAACCCGGTTGGCCCTGGATGGGGATCGTCTGTATGTGCTGGCGAGCCGTCAGCGTGAACTGCTGATGATTGAGCTGTCATCCTATCGGGTGATCGACCGCTTTCCCTTCCCCCTGAATGATGAGCCCGGGGTGATGGTGCTCGACCGCCTCGGGCGCACGGCCTATCTGCTTGACCATCGGAGTGGTTACCTAAGCCGCGTTGACCTGGTTTCGGGCAGTCTGGTGGCACGAGTATCCCTGGGCTACCAGCCTGCTGACCTGATTTATCTCGAGGAGCAGAACCTCCTCGCGGTCTCCCTGGGTCTGGCGCAACGGGTGCTGTTGCTTGATCCGACCAGCCTGCGGGTACAGGGAACTTTGTCGACGGGTGCCGGCCCTGCCGGCCTGGCAATGCTGGAGCAGCGGTTGTATGTGGCTGAACAGGGGAGCAGCGCGGTTGCGGTGTTCGACCTGCAGCGCCGCGCCCCGCTTGAGCGCTTGCTGGTCGGTATCGAACCCACACAAATTATTGCGACGGATCATCAGCTCTATGTTGCCCATCCGGCTGACGGCACCCTGGCCGTACTGGTGCCCGGACAATTGAGCATTGCGCGGGAAATACGCGAGCTGGGAACTCCTGCGGAGATGGCCTATGGCCCGCGCTATCGGCAGCTCTATGTGCTTGATGCGCTGCGTGGCGGGGTGACGGTGATCGACACCAATGCTGATCTGCTCAGTACCCGTATCCCCCTGGGGGCGATTCCTGCCGATCTGGTGGTAACGCCATGAGAATCGACGTCAAGGTGCTGCTGATAGTGATGCTGCTGCTGCCGTTGCAGGTCGCTGCTTTGGAGCTTGAGGTGCTGACGCCTCCTTCCGGTTCCAGCGTGATGGCGCGTCATGCTGTGACCCATCTGGTGGTACGGCAGACCGGTTCGGAGCGGATGGTGCGCATCCAGCTGGGTAACAGTGCGCAGCTGATTGATCCGGTGGTAACGCGTAAAGCTGCCGCCGGCAAAGGAATCTATCAGCATTATCGTCTGCCTTTGGTGGCAGGGAGTAACAACTTTACCCTGGTGCCCGGAGGGAACAAGATCAACATTAATTTTCAGCCGATCCAATCAGAAATTCATCTGCGCACCCGTGGCCGGGATTTTTATTTTTTCCATGCCGAGGGCGAGCTGCCGCCAAGCTGTAACGACTGCCATACCCTGGCCGATCCGGGAAAAACTACCAAGCTGGGTCTGCCCCGCCAGGAATCCTGTTTGACCTGTCATCGCGACATGATTGAACGCAGTACGTGGAGGCATAGCGCCAGTTATAATCAGCAGTGTCTGGCCTGCCATCAGCAGTCTCTGGATCCCTGGCGCATCGGCATGCCACAATTACGTATTCGCGATTTGTGTCTGGAGTGTCATACCGGCAAACAGTCGTGGTTGAATAAGAAACATGTCCATGGTCCGATCAACCTCGGCAGTTGTACCCTGTGCCACGACCCCCACGGCGGCACCAACCCGCGCCGGCTATGGGCTGATGGTGATGCCGACCTCTGCATCAGTTGTCACAGTAACATGCTGGAGTTGACCAAGGATCGTCACCGGCGCAGTATCCCATACGTTCACGGTCTGATTACTGGTCCCGGCTGTATTGGTTGCCATGATCCCCATGCTTCCGATCATCTTTTTGTTTTGCACAGCTCGATCAATGACCTTTGCAGCAGTTGCCATCCCGGTCCAGCCCAGTCTGGAGCGCATCCGGTAGAACGCCACCCGCTGCACGGCCCCAAAGAGCTGTTGCGTCCGGGGCGAGAGTTGAGCTGCACCAGTTGTCATGAAGCGCATGGATCTCACTATCGTCATTTGTTGATTCAAACCACTCAAGGCGGGCGGCTGTGCCGTGAATGTCATGAGCAGTGAAATGATGTGTGAATCGATTAAGACAACCCGAACAGCGGCGGTTTTGTCCAGGGGGATAAGGCGTATTCTCTCTGCTGGTGTTGTCGTTATGCTGTGCTGCGGGCTCCTTGTTGCCCTGGCAGGGACTGCCGTTGCCCAGATTCCCTTGCGTTCGGTAGCGCAGTTGACAGTGGATGATGAAGGGCGTGCCCTCAATTATCCATCGATTGTTTTTTACGATTCCCAGGAAGATGAAATCTATCTGGTCAACGGTGGTACCAGTCGGGTGGTGGTTTATGGCGCCGATTTTTTCCCAGCGGTCTCGATCGGCGTCGGTCGCGGGGTGGAGGCGCCGCGCCGTGGCGCAGTGCAGAAGAATGGCGATGTCTATCTGCTGCAGGTGCGCAACGTTCGCAGTGAACGACCACGGATTACCGTGCTCAGTGGTGCTTTTTTTATCAAGCAGGAGTTCTTTCTCGACACCATTGCCGACGAGCCGGATTTCTCTCCCCGCAGTATCGCCATCAGCAAGGACGGGTTGATCTATGTCGCCAGCACAACCACCCGTGGCGCGCTGGTGCTCGATGCCCAGGGCAACTACCTGCGTCACTTGCGTCCCCTCGACAAGGTTGCCGGGGAAGAGAGGGGCGGTGGGGATGATGAAGCAGCTGCAGCTGAGGTTGAAGCACAGACCAGCGCGATTGTTTCTGTGCCCGGCCAACCCTCGGCAGCTGCGGATATCCCCGAACAGTTTCGCCCCCGTCCGGCGCGTCCGGGACGTTCCCGTCCTGATCCTGCTGCCGACCTCCTTAATCCGGTACGGGTCAATGACGTCAAAATCGACGGCCGTGGACGTATTTATCTCTTAAGTGCCGAAACCAGCAAGGTCTATGTCTACGATGCGGCCGAGCGTTTTCTGTTTTCCTTCGGCTCAAAGGGGGGGACCCCGCGGAACTTAAGCCAGCCGCGCTCCCTGGTGATCGACGATCAGCGTGAACTGATTTACATCGCCGACTATATGCGCCATTCGATTCTCGCCTACAGCCTCGAAGGTCGCTACCTGTTCGAGTTTGGCGGGCGTGGGGTGGGGCCCGGCTGGTTCAATTTTCCCGAGGATATGACCATCAACAATCAGGGGCAACTGGTGATTGCCGATCTGTTTAACCGCCGCGTCCAGGTGCTGGAAGTGCTCTACGAGGAGTTCCCCCCAAGCCTTAAAGCGCTGGTCATGCCGGATCAGCAGGAGATCACGGTGACCGGTACGCTACCGGCAGTACCGGCAAGCGTTACCCTGTTCGAAACTGATGAAGGTCAGCCATTGGAGCCGACAGCGGAGGATATCTGGTCGGTGATTGCCGGTGAATCATTGATTGAAGAGGACGTTGTTGCGGGGGCACTGTCGGCGGAAATTGAGCAGGAACCGGTGGCCATATTTCTCAAGCGCTGGGCCAACGCCTGGTCAGAGCAGGAGGTTGAGCTGTATCTGGGATGTTACGCCGCAGATTTTGTTCCCATGGGGGAGGTCAGTCGTGACGAGTGGGAGATTCAACGCCGCGAACGTTTGAACCGCTCCGCTGCCATCGCTGTGACCCTGGATCAGATTCGTATTGTGCGCGATGACGGGGATCAGGTGCGGGTTGAGGTGGTGCAGGATTACCGCAGTGATAGCTATAGCGACCGGACGAGAAAAATCTTCGAGCTGCAGTATGAGGATGACGGCTGGAAGATTTTTCGCGAGCGGTCGGTCGAGGTGCTTGGTGATTAAGTGCTGACAGGTCGTTCGAGAAAGGCAGGGGCATGATGAGGTTGAGACGTTGTTTTTTCGCCGGCTGGCTGTGGTTGGCGTTGATCGGTTGCCTGGGGTTGGCCGTCAGCGCCGCCGCCGGTCCCTATCGCGATTCGGCTCATGGCAATGCTACCTATGGGGTTGATCGCTCGGCGATTGATGCCAGACTCGCAAATTACGCCACCGGCAACTGCGCGCACTGTCATGAAATGCACGCCAGTATGGGGGGGACAGACCCCTTGCCGGCCGGAGGTGCCGCTCCCTATACCCTGTTCTCTCCGGGTTTTAATCATTCCAAGGTGAGTAACACCTATGTGGAAAGTGATGTGTTTTGTTTCTATTGCCATGGCAGTACGGGGTCGGCAGTGGTTAATGAAAGTTACAGTGTTACCTTTGGGGGTGCAACTACCGGCACCGGACCACAATCGATCATGGCGGCGTTTAACCTGACCTCGTATCATAATCTCAAGGATATCGATAATTTTCTCAGCAGCTATCCGGTCTTAAGTAACTGGTACGCGGGGCTCGGCAACCCCTGCAGTGCCTGCCACGATCCCCACCGGGTACAGCGCAACCGCGGAGTGAATCCCGGCAGTGCTATTACCCGTCCCGGTACCGGGCTGGTCTGGGGGCTGGGAGGTGATGAGACCATGTTCGCTTATTCCGGTGGAAACTATGAGGCGCCCTACGCATACGTTGGTGGTAAACGCGAGCCCAAGGATGTGGAAGAGGATCTGGACGGCACGACGACCCCGGATTATGTCAGCTTCTGCACTACTTGCCATAATACCTCAACGACCATTTACAGTACCGCTCTTGGTCGGAACCTGACTCAGATCAACTGGGCAACAACTGGTGACAAGCACGGCAAGGCACCTCGTGACGGAGCGATGGTATTCCGTCAGCCTTTCGAATCTGCTTTTGCCTCCAAGTCCAATATGGTGCTGGCCTGTGTCAATTGCCACGAACCCCACGGCTCCACCAATGTTGCTTTATTGCGAACGCGTATTAACGGGGAACCGGTTGAACAGACCATCACCGACTTCAGTCAGATGGGGTGGGCCTGCCGCCAGTGTCATATGGACGATCATAAAATCCGAGAGCTTGGTGTCAGTATCAATGTTGAGGCGAAAAAAAACGGCTGGCGTTACGCGCATCACTATGCTGAAGGTGCACCCTATGGAAGTCCAGGTTCGTGTGGAAAGTGCCATTCAGGAGGCATTCAAAATCCTCAACCTTTTGATTGTAAAGTCTGCCATGGGCATAGCATGACAGATGTGTGGGTAGAACAGTGGGATGATATGAACAGGTACCCTGACCGACGTAAAACCTTTTAATCGTGATGGTATTGCCGCTGTTAAGGCTTGAGAGGAAGACAGGGATCGTGAAAATGTTCAAACGCACAGCCATAACGGTTATTTTAGCCCTATTAATGGTGGGTGACCCTCTGTTTGCCGCTGATTTCCGCATTTGCGAGGATTGTCATTTTGAGCGCCTTGAGGCTGACCGTGGCCGCTATTACCAGCATCAGGCCTTTGTCACCAATGACTGCGCCTCCTGTCATGTGCGTGCGCCGGAAACATCGACGCTTGACCGACCGGCAGCTGCACCCCCGCCGGCGCAGCAACAGCGCATCAGCTGGATGACTGACAGTGTGTTGCCGGGTACCAGTCACTATTTTCTGCTGGCCGCTGAAGGGTTGCGCGAGACCCTGGTGGTCAGTCTGCGTGATCACCTGGGGCAGATGCATCGTGAAGATATCCCCCTGCCCCCGCTGGAGCAACTGGCTGCCGCGCCGGATGACGGCAGGACCCCGCACCTTACCAATGTACGGGTAGTGGAGGTGAAGCGTGGGGTCTTTCTCAGTGTGGCCATCGCCTGGCAGACCGATGTCCTGGCCACCGCCGAGGTGCGCTACGGCACCGCCGAGTTGAACCGGCGTAACGACAGCGTCGGTCGTCTGGGGTTTGAGCATCAGCTGATACTTAACCAGCTTGAGCCGAACAAGACCTACCGCTATCAGGTGATATCCCGTGATCTGTCCGGCCGTGAAGCGGTATCTGAAGTGCTGACCTTCTCTACCGCCCGGGAGATTGCACGCCGTCAGGATAATTCGCCGGCAATCGGGGCTTTCAGCGCACCGGCAGTGATGGTCGACTTGCGTCGGCGCGGGGATGATTATCTGCTTGAGGTGCACCTTGATCAGCCGCGGGTTGTCAGTATCGGCAGCAAAGGGGGGCCGATTGAACGTCCACGTGAGGCTGATAATGCCATGAACCGAAACCGAAACCGCCCGCATGCTGGTCTCAGTGATGAAGGCTGGAGCTCCATGGAATCCTGCCGTCAGTGCCACGAAAAAAATGTGGCGGCCAGTCATCCGGTAAATGTGTTGCCTCCGTCGGGGATGATTATTCCACCGGAATACCCAACCCTGGCTGATGGGCGCATGACCTGTGCTTCGTGTCATGCCATTCACGGCTCGGATCAGGAATATATGACGCGTCAACGCAGTAAACGCGAATTGTGTGTCGGCTGTCATCTCGACATGCTTTGATTTGGAGATAGATATATGCAAAAAATGCAAAAACGCCCGTACAAACGCAAGATTCTTAATCTGGGGGTGAAACGCGAATTTCAACTGTGGTTGTTGGTGCGTATCCTCGGTGTGGTGGTGTTAAGTTCACTGGTGGCAGTAGCTATCCTCTATCTGTATTCGCGCCAGGAGATCGCCGCCAACTTTTATACGGCCCATATCAAGATCCGCCGGATCAGTGATCTGCTCTTTCCGGTGATGGCGGCGGGTGCTGCTATCAGTGTCTTAAGCGGTATTGCCCTGGCACTGTTTCTGCCGCAGAAAGTGGCCGGCCCGGTTTACCGGGTGCAAAAAGGGCTGGATCAGCTGGCCACCGGCGATCTGACCGATCATATTGCCTTGCGCAAAGGGGATGCGTTTCGGGACCTGGCTGACTCAACCAACCGGGCAACCTCGAACCTGAAGGTACGGATAAACGAAATCAAGGAGTTGCAGCAGGAACTGGACACCTTGCTGAACACTTTGGAGCACCGCGAGGCGGCAGCCTTGACCCAGCGGCAGGGGGAGTTGCTGGCGCACCTTCGGACGCGCCTGAATTTAACCGATGTTTAGATTTTTCGCGTTTTTAAGCAAGATTGTTTGTAACTATTCACCACTGTCCTTGCGCAGGGTCGGGGTTTCTGTGGCAAGGGTGTTTGTCTCCATGGACGGCGACAAAAAGCGGTCAGGGATGACGAAAATGCATCCCTTGACATAGGAACCCCGATCCGGTGCTGAACAGATACGATTATTCCCCCCTTTGCGCTGTTGCCCTCAGCTCGCTGGTCAGGTCATCCAGCTGATTTTCCAGGCGTTGGTGGTGTTTGTTGCTGCTGCCGTCAACGCCGATCCGGCAGCCGGTCTTTTGCTTGGTAATAGTGATCCTGATGCGCTGATGAGAGGTTAGAAAACACCAGGGTAGTCCGATCAGCATCAGGATAAAACCGCTGTAAACAATCATCACCCCCGGATCCTTGTTGGCCAGCAGCAGCACCGAGCTGAGCTGGCTGACACTCACCTGATATTCCTGATTATTCCCGGCAAAGGTTATGCTCTGATGGTTGCGGACCCAGAAGTCTTCTGCCGGGGTGTTTTCACCGGCGGCAAAGCGGATCCGAGCCAGTTGGACATAGCCTTCAGGGTTGCGGGTAAATTCTGCCAGTTCAATATTGACCTGTGTCTCCGGCCAGCTGAACACCTCATGGGGAGGCGCGCGAAAGGCCTGCTGTGCGCCCGTCTGCAGGTTGCTGATGACAACGTAGTATTCGTCCAGCGGATAAAATTCGGCCAGATAGAAGTTGATGCCGTCATAGCTTAACGGGTGGTTAACGATAACCGATTGCTCATAGCTGGTGCTGTTGCGCGCATCGACGATGCGTAAGTCGGCGCGGTATTCACTGACACTGCCATCAGCATAACGCTTCACCTGGGCCTGGTCACAGGCCAGAGTAAACCCAAGGGCAATTGGTTGACGATTGCCCTGCAGAAAAATCGCCTCGGTTGATCGCCCCTCCGGCAGAAATACGTAGGCCTTAAAACCGGTCACACCACCTATAACAGCTCCCGCCAGAATGATCAGAATACTTAAGTGAACTCCATAGACGCTTAAGCGGCTCCACTTGCCGCGCTGGCCGGTTATCAGCTGACCCTCTGCGCTTTGTTGTTCCACTAGGTCGCGCCAACGATGCCGCATCAGGGTTTCTTGTAGCTGTTCTGTACAGTGGATCGCGGTCAGGGGGCTGGTGATGGTTCGCTCAGGGCCGGCAGTATTCCGCTGTCGGGTATCAGGCGGCGCCGGCGGAGCTGTTATCAGCCGCCAGGTGGTCGGAAAGCGATCGATACTGCAGATCAGCAGATTAAGGGCAAAGATCATTAGCAACAGCAGGTACCACCAGGAACTGTACATGCTGGTGAATTGCAGGGTGTCAAGGAGCCCGGCGATCGTTTCGCCAAAGGTCTCAAGGTAGTAGTTCGGCTCCTGATCCTGTTTGATCAGCGTGCCGATGATGGAAGTGACCGCCAGCACAAGGAGAATGAGCAGGGCAAAGGGTACAGATGCAAAAAAACGCCAGAGACGTTTGAGCGTATTGGGCATGGTGCGTCGGTTATCCTTTGATCACGCAAAAAAATGGGGTGGTCGTAAGACCACCCCGATTACAGCGTTATATGAGCAGAATAAACGCCATTTTATCGCAGGTTGTCCAAATCATGAGCGGTATTGTGACAATCCATACAGAGCGGGAAACGATCATGGATGCCGCTGGCATGGGGTTTGCCGTGACAATCAGTACAAGAGGCGACAGCCGGGTGGTTGTCGCTGTGACAGGTGGCGCAGCTGATATCGCGGTGTTTGCTCGGGCTCGAGCGCAATTCGTTCAGGGCTGCCGTATGACAGGAAGCACAGAGCATATCTGCGGTGGTGTCCGGGTAGGCCAGCACCGTCGGCTCATGGGCTGCGTGACAGACCGCGCAGTCAGTCTCTGCCATGGTGGCCGAGTGGGGCTGGTGGCAGGAAGTACAGTCCGGGGTGTAGCCATGGGTATCGGCATGGCAGAAGTTACAGGAGACGTCAGCATGCATGCTCGGATTGGCGGTCATCTCGGTGCCCTGCTGATCATGACAGGTCAGGCACTCGGTAGTCAGTTCGCCGGTCAAGGTGACTTTCAATGGTTTATGCGGGTTATGACAGCCGCTGCAGCTGATCAGTTCATAGTGGGGGCTGCCGGCATGACAGTCAGCGCAGGAAGGAATGTTGTTGGCGTTGACCGGGCGATGTCGGGCGTGGCAGTCGAGGCAATTGATAGCAAACTGGTGGGCAGCACCATCTTTTGCAATCTGCTGTGGTTCGAGGCTGTGACACTTGATGCAATCATCCACCTCAAGGGTTGCGGCAAGCAGTGGGGAACCGGCAGCGACCAGCAGTGTCAGCATCAACAGAAACAGCAGCAGGAGCTGACAGGATATACGCGTAATGAACATGAAAACCTCCCTTGTGCACATAAAAAAATGACAACATTAAAAATAGCAGTTGAACAGCAGTCGCATTATTGCAATAAACAGACCATCCGGAGTGTTGTGGAAAAGTAAGGATAAATCGGAGTGTTGAGCAAAAGGCGTCAAATGGGAGGCTGGTGAAATCACCAGATTGCTCCATGGCATACCAAAAAAAACTGGGGAAATGGCGAATGATTGTTAGCGCAGTCGTTGACAGAGCAAACCGGCAATAATCAGGGCCAGGCCAATGAAGGTGGCGGCAAGAATCTGCTCACCGAGGAGAAAATAAATAAAAATCAGCGAGAGAAAGGGGGACAAAAAAATCAGGTTGCTGATGCGGGCGGTGTTGTCGGTGAGTTTCATCGCCATCAGCCACAGGACAAAACAGGCCCCCATCTCAAAGGTGCCGACATAGGCCGCGCCCATCAGCCCTTCCAGTGGCGGCCGGCGCAGATCGCTGGTCAGCAGATAGTAGCCCAGAACAAAGGGGAAGCTGAACAGAAAGTTGACAAACAGGGCAACCACCGGGTCACGCTGGTCGCGGGTATTGTAAATCCAGTACAGAGCCCAGACAACGGTGCTGAGTAGCGCCAGGGTCACGCCTAACGGGCTGGTGAATTTCAGGCTGAGGATATTGCCTTCGGTCGAGATGATCACCACGCCGCAGTAACTGACGACCAGGGCCAACCATTGTTGCCAGCGGATCTGTTGTTTGAGCAGGGGGACCGCCAGCAGGGACAGGACGATGGCCCAAGTATAATTCAATGGTTGGGCCTGCTGGGCCGGGAGCAGCTCGTAGGCTTTGAACAGGATCAGGTAATAAAGGAAGGGACTTAAAAATCCCAGAAAAATCGAGAGCAGGTATTCCTGGCGGCTGCATTGGAAGACCAGGCGAATTTTGCCCTGATACAGAAGGATCATACCCAACAGTGCAGTTGAAAATACCCCCGAGTAGAGCAGCAGCTCAATCGGGGTGAAATGGCGCAGGGAGAGCTTGAACGCGGTGGCTACGGTTGACCACAGCAGGACCGCCGCCAGACCGAACAGCAATGCTTTACGCTGCTGATTCATGAGGTATTCCCGGCTTGGCTGAGCGGCGGCGGATTACCAGAACGGCCAATCCCGAAAATATCAGGCCAATGCCGAGACCCGCCTGCAGATTGAGAATCTCGCCAAGAACAAAAATGCCCAGTAATGCCGCAGTCATCGGCTCGGCCAGGGAAAGGGTAACGGCACTGCCGACGGCGACGGTCTGCAGGCCGCGGGCAAACAGCCAGTAAGACAGGGCCATGGTCGCCAGTCCCAGGTGCAGGATCACCAGGATTGAGCCGGGCTGCACCATCCATTCCGGGTCAATTCTGAATAATGCCGGCGATAATATCAGTGCACCGAGACAGACGACAATCGCCATCACGGCATTGGGGCTTTGATGTTCCAGCAGTCCTTTAATCATCAGGGTGTAGCCGGCATAGGCCGCGCCGGCACAGATAGCCAGGGCCACGCCTAAGGGGTCGACGGTAACATCGCCGCCGCTGAAGCCTAAGAGCATACAGCCGAAGATTGCCAGCAGGGTGGCAGCGTACCAGCGTCTTCCCGGTTTTTCGCCACGAAAGATCAGCGCCAGCAAGCCACCGGCGATAGGGGCGCTGCCGATACCGACAACGGTACCTACGGCAACCCCGGTTTTGGCGACAGCGCTGAAAAAGGTCAGCTGGTAGGTAGCGGTGAAAAGGGCTGCCAGCAGCAGGGGGCGCAGCTGCCAATCACGAAAAGAGCCTAATTCCCCACGGTAGATGGTGAGCAGCAGCAGGGCAATGCCACCCACCAGCAGGCGCAGGGCGCCGATGGCTGCGGAATCATAGCCGGCTGGGGCAAAAGCTTGGGCGGTGCCGGTGGTGCCCCACAGCATGGCTGCGCCCAGAACCAACCAGGGGCCGGCTGCCGGGGAGTAGGAAGAGGGTCGGGTGGAGTTTGGATCAGCCATGATATTCCTTAACAATTTGTCTGCCGACGGGGCGCTGTAGCAGCACAACAGCAACCAGTCGGCCAATCACATAAGCGCCGGCTGCTGCCGTGGCTCCAGCCAGGGGCAAGTATAGCAGCGCGACAAACATCAGCAAGAAGATAACCGCTGCTTCAACCGCGGTGGCAAGGGAGACCGGTCGGGTCAGGCGCGTCACAATCAGGATGGAGCGTTGGAAACAGATGAACACCGTTAACGCCGGAAACAGGGCCATGATTTGCAGTGGGGTCGCGGCAAAAGCAGCGAGGGTCGGGGTGAGTCCGGAAACTTCTTCAAACCAGATACGATTAAGGGGGGTAAAAGCAATCAGGGTCAGACAACCACCGGTGGCGACCGCGAGCATGACGGCAAAATTGCGAACCTTGGGATAGTTGTCTTTATTCTCACCAAGCAGGGCGATGGCGATCTCCTGATAGGAAAGACCAACCGCGCGAAAGACGAAGGTCAGCCCATAGATTACCGGCATGACTGCCAGGGATTCCACCGGATTGGGGGCACGGCTTAAGAAAAGGGTCACCATCGGGTGAACGGACAAACCGATCAAGGGGGTCAGGGCCAGGGGCAGGTAATGATTCGCGATGTCACGATAGCTGGGGATATGAGCGCCCGGTGACGGCTCTTTTGCCAGTAACGCAGCAACCGCCTGGTGGGCCAGAACCCGGGTCATCAGGGCCTCGGCGACAACGCCGCTCGACAGGGCCAAGGCACCGATGATCGCCCCACTGATGGATGTGGTCAGGTAGCAGAAGATGGCGGTTGCGCCCATGAAGCTGATGCGAAACATGGTGGCCAGGGCGATCCGTCGGGTGTTGTGATCGGCAATCAGTACCCCCTGATAAAAACGCCGCAGGCCGATGGCGCCGGGCCAGGGGAGCAGAAAAAACAGGGCGGTGCGGGTCAGATCGGCAACCTCCGCCGGCAGACCGATGAGGGAACGCACCACCAGATCATAGACCGGGGGGAGCAGAAACAGGGCCAGGGCCAGGGTCACCGCGAGACTTAAGGCAATCGAAAAATGGCGCAGACGTCGGTAACTGATGCGATCATTACACAGGGCGGTGGCGGAACTGAGCAGCATGATCACCGGCGCTTCGGCAACCAGGGCAAAAGCGAAGGCAACACCATAGGCGGCGAGATTAACGGCTTCGGCCCCCATGCGCGCAATGATGGCGGCAATAAAAGGACCTTCGACCGCCATCATCAGCCAGGTGGCGGCCAGCGGCAGCCAGAAACGGAAGATTTGGGGATAGGTTGCGATTTGCGGGGTTTGGGTCATGTTTAGATGCGTTCAGCTTGTCTGGGTCACGGGGTCGGGATTCTAAACCGACAGGGTTCGATGGCTAGATGAAAATATTACCCACCAACCGAGGCACTTAGTCCGTGTTGGGAAAAGCAGTCAATGGCGCGGTCCAGATCTTTCTGCTCAGGCGGTTGCAACGCATCCTCCTGGTAGGGTGATCCCAGCTTGCGGTATTTGTGGACGGCTATAGCATGGTAGGGCAGTAAGGCAACAGACTTTTTTTCGCCCGGTAAACTTAAGATCGTTGCGGCAAAAGCCTGAAGATCCTGGTCGCTGGCATTGATCCCCTTGATCAGGGGGATGCGGATCTGAATCGGTGCTCCGGTTGCGGCAAGTAGGCGCAGGTTGGAGAGGATCAGGCGGTTGTCAACGCCGGTGTAACGCTGGTGACGTTGGCTATCGATCAGTTTGAGGTCAAATAAAAACAGGTCGGTGCGCTCTGCAGCTGCAAGCAGGATTTTTTCAGGGACGTGCCCGGCGGTATCAATGGCGCGGTGGATCATTCGTTCCCCACAGCGATCAAAGAGTTCAAACAGATAATCAGGATAGAGCAGAGGTTCCCCGCCGGACACCGTCACTCCGCCACCGGACTGGTCAAACAGATGCTGTTCGCGTTCAATAATTCTCATCAGTTCATCAACGGACCTCTCTTCGCCCGATATTTCCATCGCCCTGGTCGGGCAGACGCGTGTGCAGTTGCCACAGAGGGTGCAACGCTTGCTGTCGGTGCGAATTCCCTGTGCTGTTATCTCCAGAGCCTGCTGTGGGCAGATCTTGACGCACTCCCCGCAGCTAATGCACCGCTCGGGGGTATAGAGTTTTTGTGCCTGCGGCGCAATGCTCTCCGGGTTGTGGCACCAGACGCAGCGCAATGAACAGCCCTTGAAATAAATGGCCAGACGAATACCGGGGCCGTCATTGATGGCGTAACGTTTGATGTCGAAAATTAGGGGTTTCGGCATATTGTTTATACTCAAAAAAAATCAGCCACCAAGGCTCCAAGGACACCCAGAAAGTCGTTTTCAGGCTTTTTGGGGTTAAGGCCATACCTGATCCGCCAATTGAGATGTTTTCAGGTGTTGTCCCTCTTGGTGCTCTAGGCGTCTTGGTGGCACAAAGGTCTTAAAAACTCTCATTCTCCGTGCGCTCAATCACTTCCTGCTGCAAATCGGCATTCATATCGTTGAAGTAATCGCTGTAGCCGGCCATACGCACGAGCAGGTCTTTGTATTCTTCCGGATGTTCCTGTGCCGCCTTGAGGGTATCGGTATCGACGATATTGAACTGGATGTGGTGACCGCCGAGGGTGAAGTAGCTGCGGACCAGTTGGCCGAGCTTTTTGATATCCTCATCGCGCGTGAGCAGGCTGGGTAGAAAGCGCTGGTTGAGCAAGGTGCCGCCGGAGAGGGTGTGGTCGAACTTGGTCAGGGAGCGAATGACCGCCGAAGGGCCGTGGGTGTCGGCGCCGTGAGACGGCGAGGTGCCGTCGGAGATGGACTTGAAGGCAAAGCGCCCGTTGGGGGTGGCACCCAGCATTTTGCCGAAGTAGATATGGCAGGTGGTCGAGAGCATGTTGAGATGGAAGCTCTCCCCCTTGCTGTTGGGTTTGCCGTCGATGGCAGCGAGCAGGTCATGGTACACCTGGACGGCGATAGCATCGGCGTAGTCATCGTCATTGCCGAAGAAGGGGGTGCGGTTGATGATGGTTTGCCGCAGGAATTCTTCCCCTTTAAAGTTGTTTGCCACGGCGGAAAGTACCCGTTCCATGGTGAAGGTGCCATCTTCAAACACATGCTTTTTGAGGGCGACGAGACTGTCGGTGACGGTACCCAGGCCGGTGCACTGGATGTAGTTGGTGTTGTAGCGCGGGCCGCTGTCGTAGTAGTCGCGCCCCTTGCTGATGCAGTCCTCAATGACCACCGACAAAAACGGTGCCGGCGCGTATTTGGCAAACATGCGGTCGATGTAGTTACTGACGCGGATCTTGGTATCGACAACGTACTCAAGCTGTTTGACAAAGGCCGCATAAAGCTCGTTGTAGTCAGTGAATTTGCGCGGGTCACCGCTGGTCAGTCCAACCTGTTTGCCGGTTAAAGGATCGACGCCGCTGTTCAGGGTAATTTCGAGGATTTTCGGCACATTGAGGTAGCCGGTCAAAACAAAGGCTTCCTTGCCGAAGGCGCCAACCTCGATGCAGCCGCTGCACCCCCCTTCGCGGGCATCCTGCAGGGATTTCCCCTGACGCATCAGCTCGACCACATAGACATCAGGGTTGAAGATCGACGGATAACCGTGCCCCTGGCGGATGACTCGACAGGCGGCATCGAGGAAGCGGTCGGGGGTTTTGGCACTGATATGAACCGAGCTTCCCGGTTGGAGGATGTGGAGCTCTTCAATCACTTCGAGCATGATGTAGGAGACTTCACTCACGCCGTCGCGTCCGTCACCGGTGATGCCACCGATATTGATATTGGTGAAGTCGTTGTAGGTCCCGCTTTCCCGCGCGGTGATGCCGACCTTGGGGGGTGCCGGCTGATTGTTGACCTTGATCCAGAAACAGCACAACAGTTCCTTGGCCTGCTCGCGGCTAAGGCCGCCCTCTTTGAGTCCGGCGGTGTAGAAGGGGGCCAGATGCTGGTCAAAGTGCCCCGGGTTCATGGCGTCCCAGCCGTTCAGTTCAGTGATGGTGCCCAGATGGACAAACCAGTACATCTGGATGGCTTCATGGAAGCTTTGGGGCGCATGGGCCGGTACCCGGCGACAGACAGCAGCGATGGTTTTCAGCTCGGCGACACGCTGGAGGTCCTTTTCCGTGGCGGCCAGCTGTTCGGCCAGATCGGCGTGCCGCTTGGCAAACAGGATCACCGCGTCACAGGAAATCTCCATGGCTTTGAGTTCTTCAAGCTTATCAGTGGCTTCGGGGTCGTTCAGAAAATCCAAACGTTCAATTTCAGAGTTGATCTGGTTTTTGAAATCAAGCATCCCTTTACGATAAATTTGTCCGTCCAGCGCGGTATGACCCGGTGCCCGCTGTTCCATGAACTCGGTGAACAGACCGGCTTCGTACATGTCGCGCCAGTGCCCGGGCACATGACCGAAGATCCGTTCACGGATGGTCTTCCCCTGCCAGTAGGGGATCACCTCACGGGCATAGGTATCGATATCCTCCTGGCTGATGGTATAGCGCTGTTGGTCGCGGGTGTTAAGGACGTGGAAATCCTCGACGCTGTGACAGGTCAGTTCAGGGAAGGTCGGCACCGCCTTCGGCCTTGGCCCCCGTTCACCGACAATCAGTTCGTCGTCGCCGATGTAAATGCTTTTCTTGCTGCAGTGATCGTAAAAGTTCAGCGCCCGCAGCACCGGAATCGAGCATTTTCCGTAGTTTTCCCGGTAAAAAGCCGTCTCGTGCAGGGCCCGTTCAATCGACAGACTCGGCTCGGTATCAACGCTCAGTTTGCGCAGGCGCTGAATGCGTGGATTCATGCCGGGGGGTACGGTATGGGTGCTGGAAAGGGTCATGATGTTCTCCCGTAGTCTATTAATGGTCGAACCCGATGTCAGGCTCATCTCACTATAGCAAATTCATGGTCCAAAGTGGATGAGCAAGGAGGGTGCCAAGGTAAACCGAATTTATAGGCTACTGAAAAAACAGGTGGTTAAGTGGTGTGAAGCGGTTTTTGGCAGGAAGGGATGATAAGATAAAAATTCATATATGAATAAAATATCCATAAATAACTAAAGACCTGTCCTCTGGTCGGCTTTTTTACCTACGATCGGTATCCTTTATGCGTTATGACATTTCAATACTATAATGAAGGATAAGGTGCCGATTGTGCCTTGGTCGGCTCTATGGTAAAAAATAAAGGTGATAAAAATAGTCGGAAATCTTCATTCAGTTCTGGCCTCTGTTAGGGCTTTGCGCGTGCTCAGGTGAGACATAATAACAGTTATCGGGGAGACTTATGGCCGGTTGTTGTGATTCGGGATGCGAGATTCAGGTTGATTCTGCGGCTCAGAGAAGAACGCTGTGGATCGTTCTGTGCATCAATTTTGTCATGTTTTTTGTCCTGGTTGGCGGGTCAATCTGGGGGAGTACGGTAGCACTCTTTGCCGACAGCTTTGATAACCTCGGCGATGCAATCACCTATGGGGTCAGTATCTGGGCCGTGAGCAAAAGCTCGCTGCAAAAAGCAAAGGTGTCACTGTTTAAGGGGCTGTTGATCCTGCTTGGGGCTGTCGCTGTTATTGTCAGCCTGGGGGTGAAGTGGTACACCCTGGAGATTCCGGTCTATCAGGTGATGGGTAGCTTTGCGGTTGCGGCTCTGGTTGCCAACCTCGTCTGTCTGGGGTTGTTGTGGCGGCATCGCAATGATGACCTGAATATGGAATCGGTCTGGCATTGTTCGCGTAATGATATTGTTACCAACTCCTCGGTTATTGTTGCCTCCGGGCTGGTCTGGTATTTCCACTCTTGGGTTCCTGACATGCTGCTCGGTGGGATTCTGTTCCTGTACCTGCTCAGGTCCGGCCTCATCATTACCCGAAAATCCCTGGTCCAGATCAATCAGCTCCAGGATTAGGCAACTCCAGCAAAGCGGGTTTTGTTGGATCGCTGCATTTTTTTAACGCAGGGAAAAGCATGGGATTTTATAGCAGATTTATCCTCCCCAAAGCCGTTCATTGTGCCTGTAATATGGGGCAGGTAAGGCGTCAGCGTGAAAAGGTGATACCTCATGCCCGTGGCCGGGTGCTTGAGATTGGCATCGGTACCGGCTTGAATCTGCCGTACTATGACACGACGAGGGTCAGCAAGGTTTGGGGTCTGGATCCTGAACCGGCGATGATTCGCATGGCCCGCCGGGTTGCAGGTTCAGTTCCGTTTGAGGTAGATTTTATCGGCTTATCGGGCGCTGAAATCCCGCTGGAGGATGACAGCGTTGATACCGTGGTCGTGACCTACACCCTGTGCTCCATTGCCGACATTCTCCCTGCCCTTTTGCAGATGCGCAGGGTGCTGCGACCAGGGGGTGAACTTCTGTTTTGTGAGCACGGCGAGGCGCCCGATGCTTCTGTGCGTCGCTGGCAGGAACGGATTAATCCCCTCTGGAAGAGGATAGGTGGCGGCTGTCATTTGAATCGTGCTATCCCTGCCGAAATCGAGGCCGGTGGTTTCCGGATCACAAACCTGGACAGCATGTACATATCTGGGTGGCGGCCGGTCAGCTACAACTTCTGGGGCGTCGCGGTATCGCGTTAATCAATGGTAGAGCCGCCTATTGATCTTTTTTGGGGTGTGATCCAGGGTCAATAATACAGCAGCAGCGGAATGATCGGGATCAAGACGCCGATGATGGAGAGGACAAGACAGCGCACCCTGAATTGACCTTTGGGCAGGAGAGCGAGACCGGTCAGGCTCAACAGGATCAAGCCAACCGCATAAACATCAGCGATCCACGTCCAGGCTTTTTTTGCATGGTTAAGGTGGATGTAATTAAGGGCGTGCCAGACCGGGCGCCTTTGCGCACGTTCGTACTCTACGACCCCGGTCGACAGGTGGAATTGAATGACCCGGCCATCGACATCCAGCAACCACGCGAAGTGCAGACATTAACCACCAATCCTCTGACCTGCAGGGTCTTGCCAACGAAGCTATCGGGATTTTCAAGTATCGCGGAGATGGATGTTGTTTCTTTAAGTGATAGTGGTTCGCCAAACGATTGCGCGTGGAGCGACGATGAAAACAGACCGACGAACAGCAGCACGAACATGACGCCAAGCCAACTTTTCATCAGTTTTCTCCTGTGTTGAGTCATGACAACCTGCGAGAAGCTATTATGACGGAATGAGTAGGTAAATCGCCGGATACTATGCTCCGGGTCTGGAAGTTGTCACATCGGTTTTTGGGAGGAATGTCTTTCACTAGCTTTTATGTCCCACCGTGTCAGTTAATCCCGCCTGCAGACTTGCTTCACCGCCTGCACATTCATGTACAGCACCACCGCCAGCACGATCACTGCAGCGACGCCGGTCAATCCACCGTAAAAACTGTCGCGCAGGGCATTCATGATAAACACACCGAGAAAGCAGCCGGCCAGCAGCATGTTGGCTTTGACCGACCAGTCACTGCGGCTGTTCCAGGCCCAGCTGAGTACGTAGATGTTGAGCAGCCCGTAACCGCCGGTGACGTAGGCAAAGCCTTTGAGCCAGGTGGTGGCGCTGTCGCTGAAATAGACATTGACGGTGTAAAAAACAAATAAAAATGAGCTTAGAACGCTGAACAGCATCAGGGCGTAGAGCTGAAATTTTTCGATTGAGATCATGGCATATCCTTAACGAGTGGGAGACTGCCGCAGGGTAGCAAAAAAATATATTATTGCCAATGGTTGGAGATGGTTATTGCGGGGATAGGCAAGATTGGTGGTCTGGCAGAAAAAGATCCGCACGCCGATGCTGTAACGCTGGAAGCTGTTGTCTGATGCTGTCAAGACGCTCCCGGCTGAGGTCGGCCATGATTAATTCCCCATCCAGTGAATCATTTTGGGCCTGCGCGACCACCATGAAGGCGAACATTTCCGGCAGAACTGCCAGCTTCACATTCTGCCCGGCGGCCTCTTCCAGCAGGCAGGCGACCGTCTCAAGGTTGCTGTCAACATCGTCCTGAGAATTAAGTTGCAGGCAGACAACACGCACGACATCTATTCCTTGCTGTTGTGCAGCGGTGGGTCGTTAAAATTATGCCGCCGCCAGACATAGGACAGGTCGACAATGGTGCCGGGAATATCGATGGCATACAAGTGTTTCAGTGCGCGCGCCAGCAGCTGGTTTGTGATTCGGGATAGAGTGGTCATGATTTGATACTAACCGACAAGTTGATCTAAAGTCACTCCTGTGGCATCAGGATTGTGCTGAAAGTGTTCAATCTAGGGGCGGGGTGGCTGTTATCGGTTGAGGGTTAGAGCATCAGGGCCGCCATCAGTAGTCCTGCAATGATAGCTGCCCCCATCCATAAAAGAAGAACAAGGTGCTGTCTGAATCCCGCAATAACGGCAAAGAGGATCCCTTTGACCAGGGTGTTGGTCGTGCCGGCCAGCAGAATGGCGACAAACTCCCTTGCCACATGATCCAAGGGCCCTGCGCGAAGGATAGCAGCTAAATAGTTACGATGATTTTATCGCTCCTGTCCGGGCAAACAGCAGCACAAGAATGAGGAGCAAACAGAGGAAGTAGCCGACAAACCAGGGGAGGGATGCAGCAAAGACCAGATTCTTAAGACCCTCTTCAGTGATTTCAGGATGTTGGGATGCGACCCGCTGGTTCAGGAATTTCAGCAGCAGGGCATAGAGCAGGCCGATCCCGCCATAGCCAAGATTAAGAAAAAGCCCCTTGAAGCTCAAGACGGTGGCCCGCCGGCTGGAACTGGTGGCCTTGTTGAGGTAATAGCTCAGAAAAAAGCTGATCAGGTACATACAACTGAACAACAGCACGGCGGGGATCAGGCCATACCAGGGCCAGACAAAGCAGAGCCCGGTTAATCCGATCAGGATCAGTCCCGCGGTGACCATGAGATTAAAACCCGGGCGGTGGTGCTCACTTAAACGCCGCGCCAGACCGGGGACGACAAATCCGAGCAAGGCAACCGACGATCCGATCACGCCAAACAGGGCGGCAGGGATATCAATAATGCGATAATACTGACTCGACATGGTCAGCAGCATCCTGACCACGCTGTCTCCCAGCAAGCCGAACAGCATAACGGCAAGAACAAAAGGGGTGCTGAAAATCCACCGACCGGCCTGCCAGATCAACGAAAAGGTACTGCGCAGGCGGGTTTGGTTGTCTTCTGTCGCAACCTCCTGCGTTGCTTCTACTTCGCGCATCCCCAGGGTTGTCAGTAATACCAGAACGGCGCTGATCAGGGTCAGATAGATCGGCAGGCGCAAAGTGGTTTCACTGGTGATGATGATCGCCAGGCCGGCCCAGTCGAACAATCGTTGCAGCAGGTTGGGGTCGTAAAGGATGCCGCCAAGGGTCATGGCGATCACAAAGCCGGCCGATTGGAACTGAATCTGCCGTTCCAGAACACGTCCCCAGTCCTCACTGTTCCCCTGCAGCTGCAAACTATCGTAGGCCAGCGCCTCGTCAGCACCGCTGGCCGCCGCTTCGGCCATGCCGCTAAGAATCCGGTTGAGGACAAAAACCCAGAATAACAAGGTCATATTGCCGCGGGGAACAAAAGCCCACAGAGCGATCTCGAGCACCATCAGGCAGGCAGCAAAAACCAGCAGGTTGCGGCGACCGATACTGTCTGCCAGGGCTCCCGATGGAATTTCGCAGAGCACGATGGTTGCTGCCCAGACCGCGTTGAGGATGGCAAACTGTGACAAGCTGAGGCCGAAATCGAGAAACAGAATGGAAAAGACTGGATAGTAGAAACGGGCATTGAACAATACCCGAAAAAGGATAAAAAGGCGGATATTGCGGATCGCAAAAGGCGAAGAAGGGCCGGTATTTATTTGCATATGACACGCTGCTTGTGCATGCTGTGACCAATCCCCTGGCGGGTAGTAGACGATCCATTATCATTATTGCATTGGGCCCTGGTGCTCAGCAAGGGGCCACCCATCGACCCTGTGAAAAGTGGGAACTCAATCGTTGCTTTGGTAAAAAGGATCGGGCCGCACATGATGTCACGTCGGTTTTTCAGCTTCAGCATCACGAACCGTCGTTTGCTGATACTGCTGATCGGCGGTTGGTTCCTGTGGAGTGGTGCCGTGGCAGGACTCTGGCTCCTCAGTCGTCAGCTGTCGTCGCCATCTTACTGGTGGTCGGCGGCTTTTATTTTTGTGCAGCTGTATCTAGCGGTGCAAATGCTGCTGCCGGCGTTGCTGCTGGAACCTGAACAACGCACCCGTGGTTTTTATCTGTTCTGGTTGGTCGGCCTGGCTTCGCTGATCCGGCTGGCTCATCAGTTGCCGGTTGGCGGCTTTTGGGAGCCGTTGATAGACGCGTTCAAGACCGGATTGCTGCTTTTCAGCGGAACCCTGGTCGGGATTATTCTGGCGCGCTACGTCAAGCGTTTATGGGAGGTCCTGCCCCTTGCCCTGGTTATGATCTTGGCCGATTTTTCAAGTTGGGCAGTTGGACCGACAGCGGACTTTGCCCGCCAGATCGAAGCCTATTATCGGGCTCCGGAAGGACCACGTCCCCTGATCGATATGGTGCTGGTGAAACTTACCTATCCGGGGGCGAGCGGGTTGGTGCCGGTCTTTGGCATTTCCGACTGGATCATCGTTGTCTTTTTTGCCGCTGTGGCACGGCGTTACCGGATCAATGACAACCTCATCGGGCCGGCCGGCGAGCCGGAGCAGAAAAATCATGGTCGCTATCTGCCGGTATCTGTTGTTGCCCTGTTTCTGGCGATCTTGCTGGCCCACGCCGGAGAGATTTTTATTCCGGCTTTACCTCTGATTGTGCTGATAGTGGTTCTCTATTATCTGCTGTGGCTATTGGTACAGCGGTTGCGAGGGGTACGGCATTGAACTTCGCCTCCATCCGGTCGAGGTGCTTGCTCCACAGCGCCTGAAAAGTTGTGTAATTATGTCCTCCCGGCATGGAGAAGACGCGTTGCTCAAGCAGGGCATCGGCCAGTAGTGACGGACCGTTTTTGGTCACCCCGTCGGTGATGCCGTAGCCCAGGTACACCGGGGGGTAGTTTTCGGGCGCAGCGATGTAGTCCTGGATGAACGTCCAGATGAGGATCTGCCAGTTATCGATGGCGCTGCTGTCAGCATCCCAGTTTCTGATGCCGCCGGCTGTGTCGATTTCACGGCGGATTGTTCCCCAGCCCATAAATGGACTGACCAGCATGACGGCTTCGATATCCTCCGGATGCTCCCTGATATAAAAAAGACTGCCCAGTCCGCCCATGGAAAATCCCGCCAGCCAGAAGCGCTGATAGCCCTGCCGGCGGGCCGGATCGATAATATCTTCCTTGATCCGATCGACCACAGATTCACTTTTGTAGTAGCCATAGTGGGCATTGGGAACGACGATATCGATTGGCAGGCCTCGGTCTCTGACCTGGTCGATCAGACCAAAACGTTCAAAGTCGGTGTGGGAACCGCCGATGCCGCGCAGAAAAATCAGCAGATCAGTATTGCCTGAGTCCTCTATCTGACCGTACTCAAGAACGGGCACAGGGATCTGCGCTTTGGGAACACAGGCGACGGAGAAACTGGCAACTGCCAGCAGCAGCAAGATTCGGTAGAGCAACATCAGATACTCCTGCTTAAAGGGATGTCCTGTAACTATATATTGAACGCCCGGTTGTGGCAGTTTCTTTATCCAAATCCAAATCCAAATCCAAATCGAAATCGAAATCGAAATCGAAATCGAAATCGAAATCGGGATCGAAATCGAAATCGAAATCGAAATCGAAATCGATAAAAGTACCACTTTGATACGAGAAACCGGGATACCCTGTTACATCCATCGGGCGGCACGAAACAATTGGTTACGAGGGAGGCAGCCAATACCGCTGAACATTACCGAAAGCAAAGGCAAAAAAATGCCGATCCCGATTTCGATCCCGATTTCGATCCCGATTTCGATCCCGATTTCGATCCCGATTTCGATCCCGATTTCGATCCCGATTTCGATCCCGATTTCGATTATTATGACATTGTATTTTTCTCAGTCATGATGGCTAGTGGATATAGGCCTCGGTGACATAGCGCCTCATCATCACGTGGGTATTGAAGTAATAGGCGTTCTTGCCGATGGCGTTTTTCATGACCCGAACCCAACCGGGATGATTATCGTAGTACAATGGGATAATCACCCGTTCGAGTTTATCATACATATCTTCAAGATCTCTATCCGCATGGCTGCTGTCATCCTTAACGTCGTGCGGAGCCGGTCCGATGGCCCAACCGGTGACTCCTTCAATATGTCCTTCAATCCACCAGCCATCGAGGACACTGAAGTTGGGAACGCCATTGAGGGCGGCTTTCATTCCACTGGTGCCCGAGGCTTCAAGGGGACGCATGGGGTTGTTGAGCCATAAGTCGACGCCTGGAATAAACTGGGCGGCGGTGTCCATGTTGTAGTTTTCGAGATACACCAGGGCGATCTTGCCACGCATCTTTTCCGCCTGTTGGATAATTCGCTGAATGACCTTTTTCCCTTCGTTATCCTGAGGGTGGGCCTTGCCGCCGAAGACAAACTGGAGCTTGCCGGCGCCCATATCGAGCAGTCGCTCTATATTGCTGAAGATCAGATCGCCCCGTTTATAGGTGGCAGCGCGCCGGGCAAAACCGATAGTCAGTAGTTCGGGGTCGAGCTGGGTCCCGGTCTGCTCATGGATATATTGAAAAAACAAGGCTTTGGCACCACAGTGTGCGTCCCAGATCTCATCGTCCGAGATGGTATCGACTCGTACCAGCAGTTCCGGTTCATTGGCCCAGCCCGGCAGATAACGGTTGAACAACCTGACCATGAAGGGGGAACACCAGGTGTAGGGATGGATACCGTTGGTGATCGCATGAATCTGAAAGCCGGGGAACATGTCCTGGGAGATTTGTCCGTGACGTTTGGCAACGCCATTGATAAAACGGCTCAGGTTCATCCCCAGCATGGTCATGTTGAGGTCCTCCTCGCCGGCAAACTTTTTAAGGGTAGCCAGGGGGATATCTCTCGGCATAATCTTTTCCACCAGATCGTAGGGGAAACGGTCGTGGCCCGCCGGAACCGGGGTGTGGGTGGTAAACACACATTTCTCAGCGACTTCACGGATATTGGTGCTGCTGAAATCATCGGAATTGTCACCCAGATTCTGACGGGTCTGGTTAAGCAGTTCCAGGGTCAGCAAGCTCGCATGTCCTTCGTTCATGTGGTACTTTTTGATCGAGAAGTTCATCGCCTGCAGAATGCGGGCGCCGCCGATCCCCAGAATAATTTCCTGCTTGAGCCGTAGCGTTTGATCACCGCCATACAGGTGATCGGTGAGGTGGCGATCCTGATCGTCGTTGCCGGGAATGTCGGTATCAAGAAACAGCACCGGAATTTCACCACCGGCGGGGCTCTTAACCCGGTAGAGCCAAGCCTGGATCTTGATATCGCGCTGCTCCATGCTGATCAATGCCTTGTGGGGGAGAAGTTGCAGGTAGCGCTCCGGTTTCCAGTCGATGTCGTGCTCATGCTGCCAGCCGGTCGGGTCAAACTCCTGGCGGAAATAGCCTTTGCGGTATAACAGGGTTACGGCTACCAGCGGGATATTGAGATCTGCAGCACTTTTGATGGTATCACCGGCGAGAACACCAAGACCGCCACTGTAGGTGGGGATGTCGGCATTCAGACCGATTTCCATGGAAAAATACGCGATATGTTGATTCTGGATGTAGATATTACGCCGTTCCATGAAGGCTCCTTGCTCTGTTCAGGATAAAAACGCATCAACCCTCGGAGTCATAGCTCGTCTTTGCTTAAGAATATCAAAAGGCCGGTGATCCTCAAACCCTTCCGCTTCGATAGCTGCACTGACCGAGTTCAAATCCCTTCATTCAGCCGTCGGTTTGTGCGCTCTGCCTCCTCGTCACAACGCTTCAGATCCCAGCCCAGCTCTGCTGCCATCAGCTCAAGGATCCGTGGTGTCGCCTGCCGTGCCGCGCGGGTATCTACCATGGCCAGATGGGTGCGCCGTGCCAGGATATCGATGACCCGCTGCGCCAGTTCAAACCGTACCGCATAGATTACTTCCGCCTCCAGAAAGGGATGGCCGGCAACCAGCGGGCGCAGGGTATCGGTGCTGCGCCCCACTTCCAGCAGCTGATCAGCCTGGTCACCATAGCAGCGGTTAAGGTAGCTGGCGGTTGCTTCATTCAGGGCAAAGCGTTCGACCAGTTCGGTGCCGCCAAGCAGCTCGAAATCGCTGCTGCCAATCAGGGGCAGATGAGCGGTCTGACAGCCTTTTATTGCCGGATCAAGAGAAAAATAGTTGATGGCATAATCGACGGTGTCCTGGGCCATTTTACGGTAGGTCGTCCATTTGCCACCGGCCAGGGTCACCAGCCCGGACGGGCTGGTTTGCAGGATGTGGTCACGTGCCAGAGCGGCGGTGTCGACGGCTGTCGGGTTGGCCACCAGTGGGCGTAGCCCTGACCAGGTAGCTTTGATGTCGCTGGGCTCAATCTGCAGGTCAAAATAGCTGCGGGCATGGCGCAGCAGGTAATCGATTTCCGTATCAAGAGGTCGCGGGTGTTCACTTAAGGTCGCGGGTTCATCGGTGGTGCCAATCAGAGCATGTCCTTCCCAGGGGAGGATGAACAGCACCCGGCCATCCTCGGTTTCAGGAATCATCAGGCCGGTATCCGGGGGGGCAAAGCGCTGATCGAGGACAATGTGAACCCCGCTGCTGGTGGTAAGCAGCGGGGACCCCTGCGGGTCATCCAGCCTGCGGATGTCATCGACAAAGGGACCACCGGCGTTGATGACGCCAGTGCAGTTTAACGACAAGGTGTCACCGGTTAATTGATCGGTCAGGGTTGCTCCGTTAATGGCGCCGGCTGATTTGACCAAGCCGGTCAGAGCCATATGATTGATGATCGTTGCTCCTTGCTGTTGGGCGGTCAGGGCGATGGCAAGGGCCATGCGGGCATCGTGAAACTGGCCATCATGGTATCGGACCCCTGCTTTGAGACCATGGGCCTTGAGCATGGGAAAGCGTCTGAGGGTTTCAGTTCGACTGAGCAGACGGCTGTGACCGATATGGTGTTTGCCGGACAGCAGATCGTAGAGCTTGAGTCCGGCAAACACATAAGGCACCTCCAACCAGTTGTAGATAGGGGTAACCAGAGTCAGGCGATTGGACAGATGGCGGGCATTTTGTAGCAGCAGGGCACGCTCGCGTAAGCCATCCCTGACCAGATTGTACTGCCTGCGATCGAGTCTTTTGATCGCTTTTTCCAGATAGCGGACGCCACCATGAATCAGCTTGGTGCTGCGCCCGCTGGTTCCTTCAGCAAAATCATTTTTTTCAACCAGCGCAACCTTCAGGCCGCGGCTGGCTGCATCGAGGGCCACGCCACAACCGCTGGCGCCGCCGCCGACGACGAGCAGATCGTAACGGGACTGTTGCTGCAGTCGGGAAAGGATTTCTTCTCTTTTCATGGTCTCCTCTCGAGTCGTCTGGCCGCTTCTGGCTCTTGCCGGTTGATCGCCATAAGAGTGATGCACAACGGCAATCAATGTTATACACTACATGGAACCAGAACAATTTTCATCGATCAAATTATCTTAGATGCTTTCGCAAACAGCATCTTACTTGGATGGCTATGCAAAAAGCGCCAAATGCAAGGCGCGCCATTGTTGAACAATGAGGCGTACTTATGTACGTCGAAGCAGTGAAACGATGGCGGCAACGCAGCAGTTGGTGAGTTTTTGCGACGCCATCATCTTTGCCGATGGCGAGCAGATAACGGAGGTGACCATGAGTGCAGGCCATATCCTGGCTATTGATCAGGGGACAACCAGTACCCGGGCGATGCTTTTTTCGGTAACCGGGCACTGTGATATTGTTGCCCAGCAGGAGCTGCAGCAGCATTATCCCGCTGATGGCTGGGTTGAACACGACCCGGAAGAAATCTGGCAGGCGGTGGTCAATGTCTGTCGTCAGGTGCTGGCGCAGGCGGCGCAAAAAGGAATTCAGGTGACCGGAATCGGTATCACCAATCAGCGTGAAACCACGGTGGTCTGGGATCGTACCACCTCAGAGCCGGTTTATCATGCCATCGTCTGGCAGGATCGACGCACCGCTGACTTCTGTCATGACTTGCGCCGCGCCGGCCATGAGGAGCAGGTAACCAGGGCGACCGGACTGTTGCTCGACCCCTATTTCTCCGCCACCAAATTACGCTGGATTCTCGATCAGGTGCCGGGTGCACAGGCGCGCGCCGAGGCCGGTGAGCTGGCTTTCGGAACGATCGACTCTTTCTTGTTGTGGCGGCTGACCGGCGGACGCGTGCACGCTACCGATGTCACCAATGCCTCGCGCACCATGCTTTACAATATTCATCAGTTGCAATGGGATGCGGCGTTGCTGGCATTGCTTCAGATTCCGGTTGCGGTACTGCCCCAGGTCAAAGACTGTGCTGATGATTTCGGCACAACCGATCCGGAATTGTTTGGAACGGCGCTAAGGATTGGTGGCGTTGCCGGAGATCAACAGGCAGCGGCGATTGGTCAGGGCTGCATTGATGCGGGAATGATCAAGAGTACCTATGGAACCGGCTGCTTTATGCTGCTGAATACCGGCAAGGAGGCGTGCAGTTCACAGCATCGTCTGCTGACCACCATCGCCTATCGCATTAATGGCGACACCCGTTACGCCCTGGAAGGATCAATCTTTGTCGCCGGAGCGGCGATTCAGTGGTTGCGCGATGAGCTTAAGCTGATCCGCAAAACCAAAGACATCGAAGAGCTGGTAGCTGCTCTGCCGTCCAACCGCGGGGTCTATATGGTGCCGGCTTTTACCGGGCTCGGTGCCCCTCACTGGGATCCTCATGCGCGGGGCGCGATTTTCGGTCTGACCCGTGACACCGGGATCGCTGAGATCGCCCGGGCAACCCTCGAATCGGTGGGTTATCAGACTGTCGATCTGATGACGGCGATGAAAAAAGATGTTGCTACCGGCTCCTGGACCTTACGGGTTGATGGCGGCATGGCCGCCAATGACTGGTTTCTGCAGTTTCTTGCCGATCTGCTCGATATGCCGGTGGAGCGTCCGGACAACACCGAAACCACCGCCCTGGGGGCGGCCTGGCTAGCGGCAGTGCAGTTGGGGCTGTTGCCGTCCCTGAGCGCTGCCGCAAAGAACTGGCGATGTGCTGCTCGTTTTAGCTCAGAGATTAAAGAAAATGATCGCACAGAATTGTTGCGAGGCTGGCAGGCCGCGGTATCTCGCGTTGCTAGTGAGAGGGCTTAGGGAGTGGGGAGTGGGGAGTGGGGAGTGGGGAGTGGGGAGTGGGGAGTGGGGAGTGGGGAGTGGGGAGTGGGGAGTGGGCTTACGGGCGGTGAGGACAATTTTGCCGGAGAAGGCGCGTTTGGCCGGGCCATCAAGGTGGACAGGGGCTGGAACCAGGCCGCAGTCCTGCAGCAGTTCGGTGATCTGTCGGCGGGTGAAAATCTGTTTATGTCCATAGCGGACGGTCGAGTAAAACTGACTGAAAAACAAAGGGAGGGTGCCACTGCTCAAGCGATTGACGATCTGGCTGAGCCGGTAACTGAACACTTCGCGATCGGGGGTATCAAGACAGATCAGGCCGCCGGGTTTGAGTAAGGTTGCCGCTGCAGCCAGGGTTGAGCGTGGGTCATCGACGTGTTCAATCACATCCCACAGGGTGATCAGGTCAAAGGACTGGGAATGTCCGTTCTGCCAGTAGCCACCATCTGCTAGCCGGTGATCCAGCTCCAGTCCGTACGCTTCAAGGGCATAGGCGCGTCGCAAGGTACTTGGCTCGATCCCCAGCGCCGTTGCTCCTTGCTGCTGCATCAACCGGACAAACTGGCCGAGGCCGGCACCGATATCAAGGGTCATGGCCTTGTCAATCGAGCAATGTTGTTGCACCAGGCGCAGGCGCAAAGGGTGGAGATGTTCCCCCTCTGCAACGCGGGATTCAATATAACGGCGTCCGGCGGAACTCAACCCGGCATCTTCCGCGTCGACGTTACCGTCAAGCTGGTTCAGGAAATGAAAATCACAGTGGGGGCAGCGGTAGATCTCCCCTTTGTCAAGGCGATAGGTCGGGGTGCTGCCGTCCTGGCCACACAGTTTACAACGGCTGAAGGGATCCTGGTAGGTTGGCATAGATATGATTGATCATAAAATTTGTATTTGTGTCAATTGGTAAAATTGAATCAGGGGAGGTGTTGTGATTCTTGGTGTAACCGGCAATATCGCTTCAGGTAAAAGTTCGGTCTGCCGTGAACTGGCGCGGCGCGGTGCGCCGGTGGTGGATGCCGATCAGCTGGCGCGTGAGGTGGTGGCGCCCGACAGTCCGGTGCTGGAGCAACTGGTTGCTGCCTTTGGTGAGAAGATACTCAAGGCTGACGGCAGTCTGGATCGAGAATATCTTGGTGCCCTGGTTTTTTCTGATCCGTCAGCGCGCGAACGCTTAAACGCCATTATTCATCCGGCGATTGCCGCATTATCAGTGCAGCGCCTGCAGCAGTTGCGTGATACCGCCCCACTGGTGATTTATGAAGCGCCACTGCTCTATGAGGTGGGTGCCGAAACGCGGGTCGATAAGGTGCTGTTGGTGACCATCGACCCTGCGGTGCAACTGGCCCGCTTGATGGAGCGAGATGGACTTGATGAACAGAGTGCGCGGCAACGAATCGCAGCCCAAATGCCGCAGGACCAGAAGATTGCCCGCGCTGATTACCTGGTCGACAATTCCGCCAGTCGCGCAGAAACCATTGCTCAGATTGAAGAACTCTGGCCATTGTTGATGGGGGAATTGCTGAACTCCTGATTCATGAAGTCAAGGCAGCGTTGCAGTACATCGTTGAGTTCGGGGTTTTCAGTGGTTGTGAGCACATGAGGGACATTGTTGCCGTAAGTGTGAAGTATTTTATCGGGAGAGCCGAGGCGCTCATAGAGCTTGAGGGCGGTGCCGGGAGCAATGGTCGCATCGCCCGTGGAGGTCAGCACCAGTGTCGGTGCCTTGATCTGCGGCAGAATGTGGGGCATGTCTCGCAGCAGACGATTAATCTCGCCAATAGCCTTTAACGGCCGCCGGCTGTAATAAAAATCACTCTCGGCCTGACCGACAGCGCTCTTTTGGTAAGGCACAAAAAAGCTTAAAAAACCGGCAAAGGGGGCAAGGTGATGCCGCAGTCGCAGAAAAGGGGAAAATAGCAGCAGTTTGTGCAGTGGCCGTTGGGAGGCCAGGGTTAGTGCAACCAGGGCACCGGTACTCAAGCCACCACCACTGATCTTGAGGCCGTCAGCCGCAAGGGCATCATAGGCAGAGCGAGCCACCGTGATCCATTCAGTTGCCTTGCGCCGCTTCAGGTCGGCAGGACTGGTGCCATGGCCGGGGAGTCGCACCCCGGCAACAGTGTAGCGTTCCTGGTAAAGGGCCCTGGCCACCGGAAAAATCGACCTGGGGGTAGCACCAAAGCCGTGGACCAAGACTACCGCCTGGCCGTTGGGCTGCTCCGGAGTCAGCAGAAAAGGAAAATTCTCACGGTGATGGACGCCGTCCTTACGGGCCCGTTCCCTTTCTTCTGCAATCCAGCTCATGGGGGGGTCCCTCATAAAAAAAGGCCCCTGTCGTTAAGGGGCCTTCGGTTAATTGTGGTCGAGATCCATCAGCCCGGGAAGCCGAGGCGGGTCGACAGCTCTCTGGCCGATTCAAGTACCAGCGGGGTCAGTTCGCTCTGGATGCGCTCGTTGGAAACCCTCATGGTTGGCCCGGAGACGCTGATCGCACCAACAATACGTCGGGTATAGTCACGAATCGGCGCGGCCAGACAGCGAACGCTTTGATCGAGCTCCTCATCGTCGAAGGCATAGCCTTGTTCACGGACCTGCTGGAGCTCTTTGCGCATGGCTTCGGGACTGCTGATGGTGGTGGATGTATGTTGAACATAATTAATCTGCGGCAACAGCTCGTCAAGCTCCTCGTCGGTCATAAAGGCCAGGTGGACTTTGCCGGCAGCGGTACAGTAGGCCGGTAGACGTGAACCAACCCGCGATACCACGCGAACGGTCAGGTTGGTTTCGACCACATCAAGGTAGACAACGTGACGGTCTTTGTAGATGACAACATAGGAGGTCTCGTTGCTTTGCTCAACCATTTGTTCGAGAATCGGTTTGGCCTGGCGCAACAACCCCATCTGGCGGATGAAGGTCTGTCCCAGCTCAAGGGCCTTTAGACCGAGACGATAATTTTCCGTCGCCTTGTTCTGCTCAATGTAGCCCCGTGACTCAAGGGTGGCGAGCAGGCGAAAGACGTTGTTTTTATGGAGTTTCAGACGCTTGCTCAGTTCTGTTACGCCGAGTTCGTCGACGTCCTCATGAAACTGCTCAAGCAGATCCAGCGCATGGGAGACGGCCTGGATGATATATTCTGATTTGTCCTTTTTGACCATGGTATTAACACCTCTGTTTTTTCTGTTATCACTACCTAAAATGGCTCGAAGATTCTAGACCTGTGATAAAAAACTGTCAACGACTATCGGATTGTTTATAAAAATACCATCACTGTGATCCGAAAGTATAGAATGGTGTTTTACTTTTGTCTATAAGGAAGATGGCTGCAGGTGAAACTTATGGCGTTTTCATCAGTTCTGCCAGCACACTGGTCGCATAGCTTCCCTTGGGAAGGGCAAATTCGATGGTCAGGCTGTCATCTGTCGCGCCGGCGATTTTTGGCAGTTCCAGCGGCACTCGTAACGGCCGGCGTTCTCCCGGCATGGCCAGGCCGGGCGCCGGTTTCCAACTGTCAAGGGTCAGGTTTGAGCGGTTCAGCAGCGCTGCCTCAGCGGTTCCCGGTTCACCTTGTGCCAGCATGACCTTGTGGCCGAATAAGGGTGCGGTGGGACTGATCTCAAAACTGTCGGCGCGCGCCTGTTCCTGCTCTGCCGTTTCGACCAGGAAGCAGGCACCGTTGATATGCTTGTAGGCGATGTCTCCGTCTTTGAGTTCCCCCAGAGCCCCGATCCGTGTCTCGAGCAATTGATCAAAATAACGCGACTGCAGCGCTGAGAGAAAAAAGCGCAGGCGCTGTTTAGGTAGCCGGTAAACGGCCTGTTGATGGTTTTTCCCTTGCAGCAGGTCGCGAATCAGTCGTTGTTCGAGACGCATGGCTCCGGGCAGCGCGTTGAGAGCGTCTTCTAACCTTTGTTGGCGGTAGGCCAGTGCTGCTTTTTTCCATCCGGGATGGCCGATCTTTTGCGGATCACCGAGCAGTTCGCGGCAAAACTCCTGATGGTCACCAGTCAGCAGCAAATGGCCCAATAGCGCAGAGTTACCCAGTATGCCGTAGCGTTGTTCACCAAAGCGATTGGGTACTCCGCAGCGATGAAGCTCCGCCAGAATGGCGTCAGCCTGAGGAGCGACTCCGGGATTCAGCTGACGTAAACAGATGGAAAAACGGTTGCCGGCCAGATGGCCGAGGCGCAGTTTGTTGGTGTGACGCTGAGTATCGAGGATGCGGACATTGTCCAGGTGGAGATGGTCCAGGTGTGAATGCTTAGCTGCCGGAATGCTGAGCCACTGGCGGGTCAACGCCCGACTGTCCTTCAAACCGGCATAGCCGATATCGTTTTCCTTCAGGTGGAGCCTCCGCGCAAGACGACTGATCAGCTCAGAGGTGCTGATTCCACTTTTTTCGATCCACAGGTACAGATGCTCGCCGCTGCCGCAGCACGGGTAGAGGGGGATTTCTTCGACCTCAAAATCGGTCGGAGTTTCTTTGTAGCTGCCGCCAATGCCGGGCAGGTCGGCGGTAACAAATGTCATGCTTCCTCCTGTGGCCAGGGGATGCGAAATCCTTTACTGATGGCTGGTGGTGTGATGGTCAGTCCCGGTTTTTTACGATAGCAACAGAGATAAATGGGTTGCTGCAGATCAAGGAAGCGGCGCATGTATTTTGAGACCGGGTACTCTCCGAGGTCGTTGGTGTAGGGGGCCTTGTTCAGGTTTTCCAGCCGCGGATCGCAGGTGAGCAGATCCGCTACCTCTTCGCCATAATCGGTGAAATCGGTAGAAAAGTTCAGGATGCCGTTGTCCTCCAGACAGTAAAGGGCGAGATGGATAAATTCGGGATTCACCAGGCGCCGTTTACGGTGGCGTTTCTTCGGCCAGGGATCGGGGCAATTGATGTAAAGCGCCCGCAGGCTATTGCCATCGAGATACTGGTGCATCAAATAGCGAGCCTCCATGCGCATGACGCGGATATTATCAAGACCGGATTCTTCAACCCGGGAGCAGGTCGAGCGGCACCCCTGATTGAAAATGTCGATAGCAAGAAAATTATGTTCCGGGCGCCGGGCGGCGATCTGGACGATAAAATCGCCGATGCCACAGCCGATTTCAAGTTCCAGCGGGCGCTGGTGGGGAAAAAGTGAGGAACAGTTCCCCCGTTTTTTTAAGCTGGTTTCGGGGACAAATACCGGTGAGTTGATCAGGATCATTCGTTGAGACATGGGATCGATTCTTTGTTAGTTCAGTTGATAGAGATAGCTGCTGAGTTTGTTGATCTCTTCAGTGGTCAAGGAGGTGTAGGACGGCATCAGCTGATGTTCGCCGGGGCGTGAATGGCTTGTCAGCTGTTCGGCGATTTCTGCGGTGGTCAGGCGCGTGCCGATTGCGGTCAAGTCCGGTGCCAGGTTGCCACCAAAGTCCTGAATCCGATGGCAACCGCGGCAACCCAGAGATTCGACCAGTTGGCTTGCTGAACCATCAGCCGGCGGCGGTGGGTCAGCACTGACCCGGGTAGCAAGAATCAGTATGCCACCTGCCAGCAGGAGGATAAAAAATATCGATGGGTATCTCATCGGGCATTGTTCCAGAAAAATTGTGAGATTAACTTTACCCGCAGGCTGAGTGCATTGCAACGGTAATTGCACCGGTAATTGCACCTTTTTGTTTTGGCAGGCAGTGATAGTAAAGGGGTTGCATTCACCGCAGGCGAAGATTAATCTTGAGCGCGAAGTCCGCCATTGAGACGGTTAGCCTGTTTGAGGTTATGATGGAAATTCCTTTATCCCGACGCACTGCCCAGATCAAGCCCTTTCTCGCCATGGAACTGATGGAACGGGCCAAGGTGCTCCAGGCTCAGGGACGTGATGTGATTTATCTGTGTCTCGGCGAGCCCGACTTTCCCACCCCGGCAGCTGTGGTCGCAGCCGCTGGTACGGCCCTGGCGGAAAAGGCGACCTCCTATACCCATTCTCTTGGTTTGCTTGAGCTGCGGGAGCAGATCTGTCACCACTATCTGGATACCTATGGTGTTGATCTGGTGCCGGAGCAGATCATGGTGTCTTCGGGGACCAGCCCGCTGATGTTGTTGCTTTTTTCTGCGTTGCTGGAAACGGGGGATGAAATTGTCCTGACTGATCCGGGTTATGCCTGCTATCCAAGTTTTGTCCGGTTTGCCGGCGGCGTGCCGGTGACGGTTCCGACTACGGCGGTGAACGGTTTTCAGCCGCGGGTCAAGGATGTTAAAACAGTCTTGTCCGAGCGTACCCGCGGGTTGCTGATTAACTCTCCTGCAAATCCAACCGGTTCGATTCTGACTCCTGATGATCTGGCAGCACTTGCGCAGCTGTCGATCCCGATTATCTCCGATGAGATCTATCACGGCTTAACCTATGTCGGAGAAGAACAGACGATTCTCCAGCATACCCGCGATGCCTTTGTCCTGGGTGGTTTTTCCAAGGCTTACGCCATGACCGGTTGGCGTTTGGGCTATCTCATTGCACCATTGAAGATCATGCGGCAATTGCAGACCCTGCATCAGAACTTTTTGATCTGTGCCAATCACTTTGTCCAGCGTGCCGGGATTGTTGCCTTGCGCGACTGCAGCGCTGATGTCGCCCGGATGCGCGTGGTCTACAATCAACGCCGGTTGCGATTGATTCAGGGCTTGCGCGATCTGGGTTTCGGCGTGCATGTCGAGCCGCAGGGAGCCTTTTACGTGTTGGCGGATGGACGTCATATTGATCCGGATTCACAGCGACTGGCATTGGATATCCTTGAACAGACCGGTGTCGCGGTGACCCCGGGAATCGACTTCGGTGCTGGTGCCGAAGGATATCTGCGCTTTTCCTATACCCGACCGCAAGAGGACCTTGATCAGGCACTGGAGCGGATTGCATTGTACCTGCAGCGGCGGGGTTGCCTGCCGACCTGACTGAACCCGAAAGGACAGCTGTCATGCTGATTGTCATGCACCACCATGCGACATCCGAACAGATTGATGCGGTGGTTGCCGCCGTTAAGACCATGGGGTTGATAGCCGAGCCCATCCCCGGGAGCATACGCACAGCCATTGGGGTGCTGGGCAATCAGGGCTATGTGGATGATTCCACGATCCGCAATCTGCCCGGAGTGCGTGAGACCATTCATGTCAGCAAGCCCTACAAGCTGGCCTCGCGCGATTTTCATCCGCAGGCGACCATTGTCGATGTCGCCGGGGTGCGCTTTGGCAATGGCCTGCCGCCGGTGATGATCGCCGGCCCCTGTTCGATTGAAAGTGAAGAGCAGATGCAGGCCGGCGCTGCAGCAGTAAAGGCCGGCGGCGGCCAGATGTTGCGTGGGGGGGCTTTCAAGCCCCGCACCGGCCCCCATTCGTTTCAGGGGCTGGGGGTGGATGGTCTGGCATTGTTGCAGCGTGCCGGGCAGGCACATGGGTTGCCGGTGGTGACCGAGGTGATGCGGATTGAGCAGCTCGACGCGGTGATGCGTCATGCCGACATGATCCAGATCGGTGCGCGCAATATGCAGAATTTCGATCTGCTTAAAGAGGTTGGCAAGTGTGGCCACCCGGTCCTGCTCAAACGCGGAATGAGCGCGACCCTCGAGGAGTTTCTGGCAGCGGCGGAGTATATTCTGGCGGAAGGAAACCCCAAGGTGGTGTTGTGTGAGCGCGGTATCCGCACCTTTGAACGGGCTACCCGTAATACCCTCGATCTGTCGGTGGTTCCCATGATCAAGGAACTCAGCCATCTGCCGATTGTTGTCGATCCCAGCCATGCAACCGGTAAACGTTCCCTGGTACCGGTGATGACGCGCGCCGCTCTGGTTGCCGGCGCCGACGGTATCATGGTCGAGGTCCATCCCGATCCGGCCCGCGCCCTGTGTGATGGGGCCCAGAGTCTGTCCGGCCCGGAATTCAGTGAGCTGATGGACAGCGTCCGGAAGCTGCTCGGGTTTCTCGGTTTTGCGAACAACTGAGGTGCCGTTCATTTGTCTGGATTCCTCGCCGCTAGAGGCCAGGTGAAGCGATGACAAGTCTGCTGGCTGATATCGCGGTCAATGCGCCGGTACGCAATCTGTTCAGCTATCGGGTGCCGGCAGCACTGGCAGAAAAGCTCAGGGTCGGAGCACGCGTCCAGGCCCCCTTCGGGCGCCGCTCCATCGTCGGCGTGGCGGTGCGACTCTACCAGGGCGACGGCAGCGAGCTCAAGGAGCTGCGGGATTGTCTGGACGAGGCCCCACTGCTCGATGACCAGCTGCTGCGCCTGTTACGCTGGGCCGCTGACTACTATCACCATCCCTTTGGCCAGGTGATTAAAAACGCCCTGCCCGGCGGTCTGATGAGGAGCAGCGGCCAGACCGGGATTGCCACGGAATACCTTTACCGGCGCATCAACAGGGATATCTGTCCCGCGGGGCGGCGCCAGCAGCAGATTCTCTCCTGGATTGAACAGCAAGGTGGTGCCGCTGCCGGTCAGATCCGCGCTGAATTTCCCTCCCCCACTACCGTGTTGAAACGCCTGGTGGAGCTCGGTTGCCTTGAGCAGAGCGAAGGGGAGCGTTTGCGCGATCCATTTCTGCTTGAGCCGGTCCCATCAGATAAACAGCTGACCCTGAACGATGCCCAGCAACAGGCCCTCGAACAGATGATCGACGCGTTGAGCGCCCGGCGGTTCCAATCCTTTCTGCTGCATGGCGTAACCGGCAGCGGCAAGACTGAAGTTTATCTGCGGGCGGTGGCCGACTGCCTGCAGCAGGGACGGCAAGCCCTGATTCTGGTGCCCGAGATTTCCTTGACCCCGCAACTGGTGTCACGTTTTCGGGCCCGCTTTGAACCCCTTGGGGAGCAGATTGCCACCCTGCACAGTGGTCTGTCCGGCGGTGAACGCTACGATGCCTGGCGCGCCATTAGCCGTGGACAGGTGAATATTGTCATCGGTGCCCGGTCTGCGATTTTTGCCCCTTTGCCGCAACTCGGTCTGATTATTGTCGATGAGGAGCACGATGGCAGTTACAAGCAGGGGGAAGGTTTTCGCTATCACGCTCGAGACCTGGCGCTGGTGCGCGGCCAGCAGCAGCCCTGCGCGGTGGTTCTGGGCAGTGCGACGCCATCATTGGCCAGCTCTTATCGCTGCGAGCAGGGGAGCTGTACCCTGTTGCTCCTGCCCGAGCGGGTCCATGCCGGTGCCCTGCCCGCGGTCGAGCTGGTTGATCTGCGCACTGAGGCGCTGCGCGGGGTTCTGGCTGAGTCCCTGATTACCGCTATCACCACCGCCCTGGAACAACGTCAACAGGTGTTGCTGCTGCTCAACCGTCGTGGTTTTGCCCCGTTCTTGCTCTGTACCGATTGCGGCACCAGTTTTCACTGCCCCAACTGCGAAATCACCCTGACCTACCATCAACGCCGGCGTCGGATGATCTGCCATTACTGCGACTACCAGGATCAGGTGCCGGACATCTGTCCGGCCTGTCGGGGCGAGAGCATCACCCCCCAGGGAGCCGGTACCGAACGTCTCGAAGAGGATCTGGCCGGGTTGTTCCCTGCGGCACGGATCGCCCGCATGGATCGGGACACGACCCGTACCAAGGGGAGCCACCAGCGCATCGTCAACGGGATGATGGCCGAAGAGGTCGATATCCTGGTGGGTACCCAGATGATCGCCAAGGGACACGATTTCCCCAATGTCGCGCTGGTCGGTGTTCTTGGGGCTGACAGTTTGCTGAATCTGCCCGATTTTCGTTGTGCCGAACGCAGTTTTGCGTTGCTGACCCAGGTGGCCGGGCGCGCTGGACGCTCTCTCGGTGGCGGAAAGGTGTTTATTCAGACCTATCACCCTGAGCATTTTTCCCTCACCTGCGCTGCTACTCATGATGTTGAGGGTTTCTACCAGCAGGAACTTCCCTTCCGGCGAGAGCTGGGGTACCCGCCTTGTGGTCATCTGGTCAATCTGATCTTTTCCGGCAACAATGGCGATCAGGTTAACAACAGCGCAACCCAGTTGGCGCGCCGCCTTCAGGCTGTCGCCGGTGACGTTGAGATCCTCGGACCGAGCCCCTGCCCCCTGACCCGTTTGCGTGGCAAGTATCGCTATCAAATTCTGCTCAAGTCCCCCTCACGCCCCCCACTGCGCCGTTTGTTGTTCGCGGTGGACAACGCTGCTGCTGAATTGCCGCGCCAGGTGGCGATCCATATTGATATTGATCCCCTGGATATGTTCTGATAGCAGCATGCACTTAAAAGGTGCATCTTTTCTCTGTTACGGTGCCTAAGGGTCTAAGGTATGTCTTTTCGTGGGTTGATGATTACCGTCTTGTTCCTCGTTGTGTTGGCTGGGTGTGCCAAGAAACCACCGGTGGAGATCGAACCACCAATCATTGAGCCTCCCGTTGTCGAGGTCCCGGCATTGACCCCGGTCACCTGGGAACATCTTGATGGTTGGGAGGACGATTCTCTGCTGCCGGCCTTGGAAGCATTCCGCAACAGCTGTGTATCCCTGCGCTGGCGTGAGCAGTGGCGCGACGTCTGTTCGTCGGCACAGCAGCTCGATGTGGTTGATGTTTTGACGGTGCGCAACTTCTTTGAGCAATATTTTACTCCCCATCAGGTGCGTAATGCCGATGGCAGCACCAGCGGCCTGATGACCGGCTATTACGGCCCCGAGTTGGAAGGCAGCCGGGAACCGACGGAGGAATATCGCTACCCCCTTTATCAGCAACCCGATGATATGCTGATCATTGACCTCGATTCGGTTTATCCGGAGTTGGGCAATTATCGCTTGCGCGGCCGGGTGGAAGGAAATCGGGTGGTGCCCTATTTTGACCGTGAGCAGATTGACTTTGGCGACAACCAGCCCTTGGCTGGCCATGAACTGTTCTGGGTCAAGGATCCTGTCGACCTGTTCTTTCTGCACATCCAGGGGTCCGGCAGCGTTCGCCTGCCCAATGGTGAACAGGCGATAGTCAATTATGCCAACCAGAACGGTCATCCCTATCGCTCCATTGGTCGGTTACTGCTTGATCGCAATGAAATGACCCGTGACCAGATGTCGATGCAGAATATCAGACGTTGGGTTGCCAATAATCCTGGGTCCGGGCAGAAACTGCTGGCGGAAAACCCCAGCTATGTATTTTTCCGTGAACTGCCGCCCGGGACTGTTTCACCACCGGGAGCCATGGGGGTGCCCCTGACCCCGCTGCGCAGTCTGGCGGTCGACCCGCGCACTATTCCGCTGGGGGCACCGGTGTTTCTCTCAACCACCTTTCCAGGCACTGAAAATCAGCCCCTGCGGCAACTGATGGTTGCTCAGGACACCGGTGGTGCCATCAAAGGACGGGTGCGTGGCGATTTTTTCTGGGGGATGGGAAACGAAGCCGGAGAATTTGCCGGACGCATGCGCCATCCCGGTGAGCTCTGGGTCCTGTTACCGCGAACGCTGGAAAATTATCAAGGCAAGTGACCTTTTGTTGCTGCGGCGCTTAAACATAGAATTGTAGGGGCGCGTTTTCCACCCTGGGTGCGGAAACCGCGCCCCTACGGGAGTCGATTGATGACGGACCAACCCAAACATGTGCTGGTAGCCTGTGGCCTGGTGCGCAACGATCCCGGGCAGTTGTTGTTGGTCAAGCATCGGCTGCGTGGCTGGGAGTTGCCTCAGGGGCGGGTAGAGGAGGGGGAGGGTCTGGTTTTTGCCTTGAGTCGGGAAATTCTCGAAGAAACCGGCGTGACCGTGAACCACGCGCGGCTGGCAGTCATCTGGTCAAAGGTGAGTCACCCCGCCGCTGTCATTTTCTGTTTTATCGCCCGCTATGCTTCCGGTGCCCTGCAGCCGAGCGACGAGACCCCGGAGGTTAGCTGGTGCAGCGATATCGAGGCCAAGCGACTGGTGACCCATCCGGTCAACCGTGATCGGATGGCATCCGTGTTGGCGTTTGACGGAGCCTTGAAATTACATAGCTATGCGACGGGGCCATATCGGGTTCTAAGCTGAAGCCTGAACCGTCACATGACGGCAACCTTTAGTACAAAAATTCTGCTGCATCCTCCAACCCCAAAGTACGATATTCCACATCATAGCCCGGGAAGTGTTCTACCAGTCGTTTGGATTTGTCCTGCAGATCCTTCAGATTAATGCGTACCTTGTTGCGTTTGATTTCAGCGATTAGTACCTTCTTAACCTCCTTGATGTTTGGCTTTATTGCTGCCGGCTAGGTTGTGGCACGGTCATTATCGACACTGGTTTCGTGGGTGCGAACGAGCCACCTGAACAGCGCCAGCTGGGCCGGCAGATAAAACAGATACTCAGGGTGCCATTGGACTCCGATAATATTTCTGCCGTCACTGGCCTCAATCGCCTGGACGATCTGATCCAGATCCCTTCCGACCTCTGACAAATCTTTACCCGCTTGCCGCACAGCCTGGTGGTGGAGACTGTTGACGCGCAGTGTTGTCGTTTTGCAGACTTGCGCTATCTGGGAGTCGGTGGTCAGCTTCACCTGCTTGGTTGGTAACAGGCCGGGGCGATTGTAGGTGAGCTTGCGTAGCGAGCGAATATCCTGGTGCAGGGTCCCGCCCAGCACCACATTGATCAGTTGCGCGCCCCGACAAATTCCAAGCAGAGGAATCTGGTGGTTGAGGGCATATTCGATCCAGCGGATCTCTAATTTGTCTCGTTCGGGGTCGGATTTGACCGGCGCACTGATATCTCCGTTGTAGTGTTCCGGACTGATATCGTTGCCGCCACCAATGACCAGCGCATCCAGCCGGGTCTGATCTAGCGTGTGCCTGACACTGATGCGCCGTGCCGAGGCACCGGCCAGACGCAGGGCAATGCGCGTACACCACCAGGCCGGGGCCCAGTAGCGTGCCGCGCCGGTTACCCCGATAATGGGTGTTTTCTTCATGTAATTGCCATGTGTTTTTTCGCTGCTGGTTGGCCATGTTGTGTATGTCAGTCCTGACAGATTATCCTTTTTGTGGCCGGTCTGACAACCACACGTGATGACACCTGATGGCCGACAGAGATCACCTGATCTTCGAGGCAATGCTGCCAAGCAAAGAAACATCGTAACTATTCAGCACTGTCCTGGCGCAGGGTCGGGGGTCCTGTTACAGGGGTGTTTGTCGCCATGGATGGCGACAACAAGCGGTCATGGATGACGAAAAGCGTCCCTTGATACAGGATTCCCGATCCGGTGCTGAATAGATACGAAAAATCGTGTATGCTAAAAAACTGATTGGAGCTTTAATGATCGCTTCACCTGACGGGTTAGCGAAAGGAGTCAGCAGGTTATGAGTAACGAAAAGCAAAAGACCTCGCAACAGTTGCAGGAAATAGAAAATCAGGAATGGCGTGAGTCCCTCGATTATGTTCTGAAAGAGCAGGGCGCAGAGCGGGTTCAGCAGATTCTGCGGCAATTGCAGATCCGGGCCCAGGAGCAGGGGGTGAGCATCCCCTTTACTGCCAACACCCCCTATATCAATACCATTCCGCGCGCTCAGCAGCCTGTGCTGCCGGGTAATCGGGAGATCGAGCGACGGGTGAAGTCGATTGTGCGCTGGAACGCCATGGCGATGGTGGTGCGTGCCAACCGTGAGTCAGCCGGTATCGGCGGTCATATTTCGACCTATGCTTCGGCTGCAACCTTGTGGGAAGTCGGCTTCAACCATTTCTGGCGCGGGCGGACCGATGATTTTATCGGGGATATGGTGTATTTTCAGGGTCATGCGGCGCCGGGTGTCTATGCGCGGGCATTTCTCGAAGGGCGTCTGACGGAGCAGGATCTGGAAAACTTCCGCCGCGAGCTGGACCCCAAAGGCGGGCTCTCCTCTTATCCTCACCCTTATCTGATGAAAGATTTCTGGGAGTTCCCGACGGTCTCCATGGGGCTGACGGCATTAAGCGCCATCTATCAGGCGCGTTTTAACCATTATCTGGTCGATCGTGGCCTACGCAAGTCAAGTGGGCGCAAGGTCTGGGCGATGCTTGGTGACGGTGAAATGGATGAACCGGAATCCCTGGGAGCCATTACCCTGGCGTCGCGGGAGCACCTCGATAACCTGATTTTTGTCATCAACTGCAACCTGCAACGGCTTGACGGTCCGGTCCGCGGCAACGGCAAAATCATTCAGGAACTGGAAGCGGCGTTCCGTGGTGCCGGCTGGAATGTCATCAAGGTGATCTGGAGTGGCGACTGGGATCCCCTGCTGGAAGCGGACGATTCCGGCAAACTGGTCAAGCGGATGGATGAGGTTCTTGATGGCCAAATGCAGCGTTATACCGCATCGAGCGGCGATTTTGTGCGCAAGGATTTTTTCGGTCGTTATCCGGAGCTGCTGGAGCTGGTCAAGGGGTACAGCGATGAACAACTTGGTGGATTCAAACGCGGCGGTCATGATCCGGTCAAGGTTTACGCTGCCTACAAGGCTGCGGTAGAGCACAAAGGGTCGCCAACGGTGATTCTGGCCCAGACGATCAAGGGGTATGGTCTGGGGGAAGCGGGCGAAGGAAAGAACATCACCCATTCACAGAAAAAATTGAATGAGGATGAACTCAAGGAGTTCCGTACCCGCTTCAATATCCCGATCAGCGATGATCAGATTGCCGCAGCGCCCTTTTACAAGCCGGCGGATGATAGCCCGGAGATGCAGTATCTGAAACAACGGCGCAACGAACTTGGCGGTTCTCTGCCGAAGCGTTTTTCCGGCAGCGAGCCGATGGCCTGTCAGACCGATTGGCTGGTACAGGAGTATCTCGGCGGTTCGGGTGAGCGCGAGTTGGCTACCACCATGGCTTTTGTCCATCTGCTCGCCAAGCTGCTGCGGGATGATGAGGTCGGCAAGCTGATTGTGCCGATTGTGCCGGATGAGGCACGGACCTTCGGTATGGAAGCGCTGTTCCGCCAGGCGGGGATCTACAGCCACGCAGGCCAGCTGTATGAGCCGATTGACAAGGGGAGCTTGCTCTTCTACAACGAAAAAAAGACCGGAGCTATTCTTGAAGAAGGCTTGAGTGAGGCCGGCTCCATGGCCAGTTTCATTGCCGCCGGCAGTTCCTATTCCACCAATCAGGTGCAGACCATACCCTTTTACACTTTTTATTCCATGTTCGGTTTTCAGCGCGTCGGCGATCTGATCTGGCAGGCGTGTGACAGTCGGGCGCGCGGCTTTCTGATCGGGGCAACGGCCGGACGTACGACCCTGGCGGGCGAAGGACTGCAACACCAGGATGGCCACAGCCATGTGCTGGCCCTGACGCCGACCAAAGTGAAAGCCTATGATCCGGCTTTTGCTTATGAGCTGGCCCTGATTGTTCAGGACGGTCTGAATCGGATGTACTGCCATCAGGAAGATCTGATTTACTACCTGACGGTTACCAATGAAACCTATCTGATGCCCGCCATGCCCAAGGAAAAAGGGGTGCGTGAAGGAATTCTCAAGGGTCTCTACCGGTTCCGTAAAACCGGTCTCAAAGGAAAGCAGGCGCGCATCCACCTGTTCGGCAGTGGCGCTATTCTGAACGAGGTGATCAAGGCCCAGAAGCTGCTGGAGGAAGACTACGCTGTGGCTGCCGATGTCTGGAGTGTGACCAGCTACAAGGAGCTGTATCAGGATGCCATCGAGGTCGATCGCTGGAACCTGCTGAATCCCGGGAAAAAGCCGCGCAAGCCCTACCTGGCCCAGGTGCTGGACCAAGAGGAGGGGATCTTTGTTGCCGCCTCCGACTATATGAAGGTGTTGCCGGCCGCCCTGGCCAAATGGCTGCCCGGCCCCATTCATTGTCTGGGGACCGACGGGTTTGGCCGCAGTGACAGCCGTGAGCGCCTGCGTGATTTTTTTGAGGTCGATCAGCGCTATATTGCTCTGGCCGCGCTCTATCAGTGGGCAGACCGGGATGGCGGCTCGATGAAAGTGGTGCAGCAGGCGCTCAAGGATTTTGACATTGATCCCGACAAATTGAACCCGCATCAGGACTAGATTGCTACTTTTTGCGAACGCATCAAAGGATGGATTATGGCGATTGAAATAGTTGTTCCGCAAGTCTCCGATGGTGTCACTTCCGGAACCGTCACCTCCCTGGCGGTGGCGGTTGGAGATGAGGTGACGGAAGATCAGACCCTGCTGGAACTGGAAACCGATAAAGCGGTAGTTGCAATTCCGTCACCACAGGCCGGGAAAATCAGCGAGATCCGGGTGGCTGAGGGTGATCAGGCCGAGGTCGGTTCGGTGATTATGCTGCTCGAAGCTGCCGAGGCAGAAGAACGTGATTCGGCTGATGCTGATCAGGATCAGCAAGAGTTACCAGCCGGCGCCGCTGAGCAACCAGCAGCCGCACAACAGCAACCGCAGCCGGAACCGGCTCCACAGGAGCCCCGCCAGGAATCGTCCGCTTCTACCGATAAACAAAAATCATCGGCTGATCAGCCTCCACTCGATCTGACCAGGCGCCGTAGCGCCGACCTGGTGGCGCCGGCGGCACCTTCGGTGCGACGGATCGCGCGCGAACTGGGGGTTGATATCTATCAGGTTCAGGGTTCCGGTCCGGGTGGCCGGATCAGCGAAACGGATGTGCGCGAATTTGTCCGTTCAACCATGGAACAGTTGAGTGGCGGCACGACGGTCAGCACCGGCGAGTTTCGCGGGCTGCACGCCCAGCGGCCATTGCCCGATTTCAGTAAATGGGGGGAGGTGGAGCGTCAACCTTTATCCAGGATACGGCAGGTAACGGCTGATGCCATGGGCTACGCCTGGTCGACGATTCCGATGGTGACCCAGTATGATGGAGCCGCGGTCGATGGGCTGGAACGCTTCCGTCAGGACTATAATCGCAGATCGCCGGAGGTCAAACTGACCATGACGGCAATTCTGTTAAAAGTCAGTGCCATGGCCCTGAACGCGTTTCCCCAGGTTAATACCAGTCTTGATCTCGCCGGGCAGGAGCTGATTTACAAACAGTTTGTTCACGTCGGGGTCGCGGTTGATACCGACAATGGTCTGCTGGTGCCGGTGGTGCGCGATGCCGACCGCAAGGGGATTCGTCAGCTGGCGGCAGATCTCAACGCCCTGGCCGAAAAGGCACGGGCACGCAAACTGAGCCCGGACGAGATGGACGGTGGGACCTTTACCATCAGTAACCTCGGCGGCATTGGTGGCAATGCCTTTACCCCGATCGTTTATGCCCCCCAAGTGGCGATCCTCGGCGTGTCCCGCACTGAAACCCGGCCGGTCTGGAACGGTCAGGAATTTGTGCCGCAGCAGGTGATGCCGTTGAGCTTGAGCTACGATCATCGCGTGATCGACGGTGCTGATGGTGCGCGGTTCCTGCGTTGGATTTGCGAGGCGCTGGAGCAGCCGCTTAACCTGGTGATGTGAGGAAATGGTTGGTGGGCGGGTGTGGCATCGGGACTCCCATGCCAAGGGACGCTTTTCGTCGTCCATGACCGCTTGACTGTCGCCGTCCATGGCGACAGACACCCTTGTCACGGGAGCCCCGACACCACACCGAGGTAAAGTGGTGGAAGATCCATTAAGCTAGCATTCCTGGAAAGATAGAGAGTTTTTTATGAGTATTGATGTAGTTGTTCCGCAGGTTTCGGATGGTGTGACCTCAGGCAAGGTGATTTCCGTGGCGGTCAGCGTAGGTGATCAGGTTGAAGCAGATCAGACCTTGATTGAGCTGGAAACAGACAAGGCGGTGGTGGCGATTCCTTCACCCTCTGCAGGCCGTGTTAGTGAACTGAAGGTCACTGAAGGGGATACGGTGGATGTGGGGGGGGTGATTGCCGTGCTGGAGGGGTCGGAAACGGGCAATTCTGCCGCTGAGGCCGATGAATCGCACGAGCCTGCTGCACAGGAAAAAGTCCAAGAGACGTCAACTGACGAGGCAGAAAAGAAATCAGCCGCCAAAAAGTCTGGCAGCAAACCTGCTGAACAAGCAAAGGTGTCGGGCAAAGATCTGGTCGTGATTGGTGCCGGTCCCGGTGGTTATCATGCGGCCTTTAAGGCGGCGGAATTGGGGCTGTCGGTGACCCTGATTGATCCTGAGGAGAATCCCGGTGGGGTTTGTCTGCATCGCGGCTGCATCCCGTCAAAAGCACTGTTGCATGTCGCTAAGCTGATTAGCGAAGCGCAGGAATCAACAGCTATCGGCATCACATTTTCCCGGCCGAAGATTGATGTCGACCGGGTTCGCGCCTGGAAAAATGAGGTTGTTGAAAAACTCACCGGTGGTCTGGGTGCAAAGGTTGCTCAGCAGAAGCTGACCTATCTCAGAGGGATGGCCCGGTTCAAGGATGCCCATCACCTCGAAGTGACTGATACCGATGGTAAAACCAGAGAACTGGGATTTTCGCAGGCGATCGTGGCGACCGGTTCGCGACCGATCATGCTTCCCGGTGTTGAAACCGGGAGTCAGCGGATTATTGATTCGACCGGTGCCCTCAATCTGACCGATGTCCCTTCTTCCTTGCTGGTGGTCGGTGGCGGCTATATTGGTCTTGAGCTTGGCAGCGCTTATGCGGCCTTGGGCAGCAAGGTCAGTGTCGTCGAGATGACCGATGGCCTGCTTCCCGGTTGCGATCGCGATCTGGTGTCCCTGCTGAAACGACGGCTGGATAACATATTCGAGGATATTCTGCTGAAAACCAAGGTTGTTGAACTGAAAGAGCAGAAAAACGGGGTCGCGGTGACTCTGGAAGGTAAAAAAGGGGAGTTGACCAACCGGCGCTTTGATAAGGTTCTGATTGCCATCGGACGAAAGCCCAACAGCGAACAACTGGGGCTGGACAAGACCCGGATTGAAAAGAATGACAAGGGGTTTATTGAGGTCGATGGCCAGCAACGCACCGCTGAACCCCATATCTTTGCTATCGGTGATATTGCCGGTGAGCCGATGTTGGCCCACAAGGCCTATGCTGAAGCCGAGGTTGCCGCCGAGGTTGCCGCTGGGGGCAAGGCCGTCTACGAGCCGCGGGCGATTCCGGCAGTGGTGTTTACTGATCCGGAGATCGCCTGGTGTGGCTTGACCGAAACCCAGGCGCGCGAACAGAAGATCAAGGTCAAGACCGCCAAGTTGCCGTGGCGCGGCAGTGGCCGTTGTCTGACCCTGGGGCGTGATGACGGCATCACCAAGCTGATTGTCGATCCTGAAACGGATCGCATTCTAGGGATTGCCGTTGCTGGACCAGGGGCTGGAGAGTTGATCGCTGAAGGGGTGCTGGCGATGGAGATGGCGGCCCTGTCTGAAGACCTGCGCAAGACCATTCACCCCCACCCGACCCTGTCGGAAACCCTCTATGACGCGGCAAGGATGCTGTCGTAGGGGCGATTCATGAATCGCCCCTACAAAGGCTCCTCATCCGTTTGCCAGCCGCCGCCCAGGGTTTTGAACAGGGCGGTGGCGGCATTGAGGCGGTCACGGGTCGCTTCCGTCAAGGCCAGTTCGGCACCCAGCAGCTGGCGTTGGGCATCAAGAACCTCGATAAAACTGCTGTATCCTTCCTGATAGCGCAATTCAACCAGTTCCAGGGTCTTTTGCGCCGCTTCCTGCTGGCGGCGCAGGGCGGTCTCGCGCTCAGCAATAGTGCTTGTTAATAGCAGCGCATCGCGTACTTCGCGAAAGGCGGTCTGGACGGTGATCCGATAGCTGGTCTCAGCCTGATCGCGCAAGGATTTGACCGTTTCGACGCGGGCACGGTTGCGGCCGAAATCGACCAGAGGTCCGAGAATCGCTCCGCTGATCCCCCAGGTTTCAGTCGAGCTCTTGAGCAGATCGTCAATATCACCGGCGACACTGCCAAGAAACAGGGCCAGATTAAACCGTGGCAGGCGCTCAGCCATGGTTACTCCCAATTGGGCATTGGCCGCCATCAGGGTGGCCTCGGTCGCACGGATATCGGGGCGGCGTTCAAGCAGTTCTGAAGGGAGAAAGTCCGGGAGGGCTGGTTGCGGGGTTAACTGATCAAGCCGGCCATCGCCAAAGTCGAGGGTTCCCATCAGTTCTGCCGGACTCATGCCGGTTAATACTGCCAGAGCACTCTCCAGGCGGGTTACCTGCTCCTGACGCAGGGGGATCAACGCCCGTACCGCTTGCCATTCCGAGCGGGCCTGCTGCAGTCCGAGTTGGTCAATGATTCCGCCATCATAGCGGATTTGCTGTAATTCCAGGCTGTCTCGGCGCAGGCCGAGGGTGTGTTCGGTGATACGCAGCTGTTCCTGGGCGGCACGCAGGTTGGTGTAGGTGCTGATCAGATCACCGATCAGTTGCAGGCGGACGGCAGCGTGACTGTAGTGGGAAGCTTCAAATTGTGCCAGCGCACTGTCACGGCTCCGCGCCAGCCGTCCCCAGATGTCGAGCTCGTAGCTCAGCAGACCGGTCAGGCTGAAGCTGTTGTTGATGCCACCGGCAGACACGGCGGCAGACTGCTGACTGCGTGCTGCTTCGGCCTGGCCGTCGAGGCTCGGCATCCGCTGCGCCGAGGCGAATCCCAGACGGGCACGGTTTTCGCTAATGCGCTCCAGTTGCAGGCGCAAGGTGAGGTTGTCGCTCAACGCACGCTCGATCAGTTGGCTCAGCAGCGGGTCCTGGTAGTAGCTCCACCAGTGGTTTTCAATCGCCAGGGGATGATGATCAGCACTGCTCTTGGTCTGCTGCCATTGTTCAGGCAGATCAAGGTTCGGGCGTTGATATTCCGGCCCGATGCTGCAACCACCGAGCAGCAGGGCACAAAGGGTAACAGACAGGATCAGAGTTTTCATGGATTGGCGGCCTTTCGTTTAGTCAGGCGGTCCCGCCGCCGGGTCGCAATATCTTCAAGCAGTTTGTAAAACAAGGGAACAAAAAACAGCGCCAGTGAGCTGGCAGCGACCATGCCACCGACCACCACCGTGCCGATTTCCTGGCGACTGGCAGCACCGGCACCGGTAGCAAAGACCAGGGGGAGGGTACCGATGATGAAGGTCAAGGCGGTCATCATGATCGCCCGGAAACGTTGTCTGGCTGCTTCGGTAGCGGCTTCCAGGGAACTCATGCCGGCGCGGCGATTCTGGGCGGCAAACTCAACAATCAAAATCGCATTTTTCGCCGCCAGGCCAATCAGCACCAGCAGTCCGACCTGAAAATAGATGTCACTGGGAAAACCCCGGGTCCAGGCGGCCAGGGCAGCACCCAGAACGCCAAACGGGATGGCCGAGGCGACAGCCATGGGCAGGGTCCAGCGCTCATATTGGGCAGCGAGAATCAGAAACACCATGAGCAGCCCTAAACCAAAGGCCGCCGCTCCGGTGCCGGCGGCGGCATCGAGTTGATAGGCTTCGCCGATCCAGCCCAGCACCGTATTGTCGCGGCCGAGACTGTTAGCAACCTCTTCCATGGCAACTTTAGCTTGCCCACTGGTGAAGCCCGGTGCCGGATCGGCCAGGAGTTTGGCTGAAGTATAAAGGTTGTAGCGATTGACAACATCGGCACCGCTGATCCGTTCCATGTTGATCAAAGAGCTTAGCGGCAGCATTTCCCCTCGTTGTGAGCGGACAAAAACCTGATTTAAGTCTTCAGCGCGGCTGCGGAATTCCCCTTCTGACTGCAGGCGGACCTGCCACAAGCGACCAAAATAGGTAAAATCATTAACGTATAATCCACCAAAGGTACTCTGCATGGCGTCGTAGATCTGGTTGATGGGCACCCCGGCGGCGCGCGCCTTTTCCCGATCAAGAACGGCGTTGTAACGGGGAATAGTGGTGTTGAGTAACGACCTGACGTTGGTCAGTTCCGGGCGCTGGTTCGCTTGAGCCACCAGATCGCGGGCGATTTCGTCAATTTCCTGGACGCTGACATCGCCCCGCACCTGCAGGTAGCCTTCAACCCCACCGGTCAGGGACATCCCCATGATCGGTGGCGGGGTGAAAGCAAAGACATTAGCTTCCTGAATACCCATGCCGATTCCCATGATCTTGCCGGTAATTGATGCAGCGTCCTGGCCAGGTCCGCGACGCTCATTCCAGTCGATGAGTTTGGCAAAACCGACGGTACTGTTGGACTTTAGCGAGGACGAGAAAATATCAAAGCCGGCAAAACTGGTGAACTGATCGACCTCGGGGAGATTGACAACCTGAGCCGAGAGACCAGCCAGGGTGTCCGCGCTACGCCCCAATGCTGCAGTTGGCGGCAGCTGTGCAACGACCAGGGCAACCCCCTGGTCTTCCTGGGGAACCAGGCCTGTAGGCAACTGCTCAAGCAACCAGAAAGTGCTGCCAATAACCACCACAAAGGCGATAACCCCGATAATCGCATGGCGCAACAAAAAGGAAACACCACCAACAAATACCGTAGTGACTGCCTCAAAGGCGCGGTTAAAAAGGCGAAACGGCGCCGCCACTTTCTGCGGTTGGCGATCAAGGAGCAGGGCACACATGGCCGGGGTTAGAGTCACGGCAACGATCCCGGAGATCACCACCGAAACGGCGATGGTGACAGCAAACTGGCGGTAGAGTTCACCACTCAAGCCCCCCAGGAACGCCACCGGTGCAAAGACCGCAACCAGCACCAGGGTTGACGAAATCACCGCACCGGAAACCTGTTGCATGGTTTCCACTGATGCATCGCGGGCACTGAGCTGTTTTTCCTTCATCAGTCGTTCAACATTTTCCATGACGATAATCGCGTTATCAACAACGATACCAATCGCCAGTACCAGTCCAAACAGGGTCAATAAATTGACGGAAAAGCCCAGGGCCTGCATCCCGGCAAAGGTGCCGATCAGGGAGACCGGAATGGCGGCAATGGGGATCAGTGCCGCGCGCAGGTGTTGGAGAAAAGCAAAGGTGACCAGAACCACGAGAATAACGGCGATGATCAGGGTAATAAAGACCTCGCGGATGGAAATTTCAACGAATTCTGTGGTGTCATAGGGGATCCGGTATTCAAGTCCGGCGGGGAAGCGTGCGGCCAGGTCACGAAACGCCTGATGTACCAGTTGGGCGGTTTCCAGGGCATTGGCGCCCGGTTGCAGATAGACCCCCAGGGGAACCGCCGGTTGGCCGTTGTAGATGGCGTGGAAGCCGTAGTTCTGGGACCCCAGTTCGATCCGGGCAACATCGCGCAGACGTAAGGTGCTGCCATCGCTGTTGGAGCGCAGAATGATCTGTTCAAATTCTGCGGGTGACACCAGTTGTCCCTTGGTGGTGACGGTGAAGGTAAAGGCCTGATCATCGGGTGCCGGTTGATCGCCGAGGCGTCCGGCAGCAAATTGGGCATTCTGCTCGCGGATCGCTTGAGCAACATCGGTGGGAGTCAACTGATACTGGGCAAGTTTGTCCGGTCGCAGCCAGATGCGCATGGAGTAATCCTGGGCGCCGAACAGGGAAGCGCCCCCAACCCCGGGAATCCGTACCAGTTCGTCCAGCACATTGAGCAGGGCGTAGTTGCTGATGAACAGGGTGTCGTAGCGGCCTTCGGGGGAATTGAGGACGGCGACCAGCAACAGGTTGGTGGAGCGTGACTGCACACGCACGCCGGTATCCCGCACCTGCTGTGGCAAGCGTGCCAGTGCCGCCTGGACGCGATTGTTGACGTTGATGGCATTCTGATCAGGGTCGGTGCCCAGTTCAAAGGATACGGTAATCTGCAAACTGCCGGCATCGGTGGCGGTTGATTCCAGATAGATCATGTTATCGACGCCGTTGATTTCCTGCTCCAGAGGCGCAGCAACCGAAGCGGCAACCACGTCAGCGCTGGCACCGACATATTGGGCACTGACCACGACCTGGGGCGGAACGACATCGGGGTACTGTTCAACCGGGAGTATCCGGAGGGCAGCCAGGCCGATGATCACGATAATAATGGAAATAACCGAACTGAAGATCGGCCGATCAATAAAAAATCTGAGCATCAGTTGTTACTCCTCCAGGCCGGCGACAATATTGACCTGGGCACCGGGGTAGAGGCTGACCTGACCGTTAATAACAATCAGATCGCCGGCAGTCAGGCCATCAAGCACCACCTGCCCCGCGCCGGTTACCGGTCCCAGGATGACAGGACGAAACAGGGCACTGTTCCCCTCAATGACGAAAACGCTGGGACCCTGTGGCCCTTGCACGACGGCGGTTTCAGGGATGACAAAGGTGTCCTTAAAAGATTGCAGGAGCACCTGCACCCGCACAAACTGTCCGGGAACCAGTAGTTTGTCCGGATTAGGGAATATCGCGCGCGCTGCCACTGTCCCGGTCAACTGATCAACATTGCTGGCAGTGAAGTCGATTTCACCGGCTAGAGGGTAGGTGTTTCCTTCTACCGTCTGCAGGGTGACTGGGTGACTGCTGATACCACCGTTTGTGCCTCGGTTCGTGTTACGGCGCAGGGTAGCGTCGGCTTCCGGCAGGGAAAAGCGTACATGTACCGGGTTAAGTTGAATCAGGCTGGTGAGCAGGGTGCCGCGTTCAACCAGATTGCCTTCAGAAACCGTTTCAAGACCGGTTACCCCGCTGACCGGTGCTTCGACCCGGGTATAGCTCAATTCCAATTGGGCTTTTTCTACCTGGGATTGGGCCAGGGATTGATTGGCTTGAGCCAGTTCATATGCTGAGCGCGTGTTGTCATATTCGCGTTGACTGACGGCATTCTGTTCATACAGGCGTGATGTGCGTCGCCACTCGCGTTCAGCCTGATTCAAGGTGGCGGTGGCGGTACGATGGTTGGCCTTTGCGGCATCCAGTGCCACCTGAAAGGGCTCAGGGTCGATCTGAAAAAGGATGGCCCCCTGTTTGACTTCTTCCCCCTCATTAAACAGACGTTGTTGCAATATCCCCTGGACGCGCGCCCGTACCTCTACTTCGCGGGCACCATAAACACGACCGGCATATGCGCGAACCTGCTCGGCATCAGTTGGTTGAATCCTGCTGACGGTGACGGGAGATGGCGGACGTTGCCCTCCCTCCTGATTCTGCCTGGCTTCACATGCACTCAATATAAACATCAGGGCCAGCAGGACAGCACTTAAGGAAAGCAAGCGCTGAAAATTAAAAGTGGTCATGCTCAATCTCCAAATCAAAAAACTAAAGGGTGGTATTCCGGCGGTGTGGAAATCCGGAAAGAAAAGAATCGTTGCTCGAAAAACTCTTCAATGTTAGCATACATGCATGTATGTTTGTAAGGGGAAAAGCCGTTTTTTTCTTTGGTCCAGCTTTGTGGTTTGCTTTCAGGGAGAAGGCTATTGAGGCGCTCGAAAGAAGATGCACAACAAACGCGAAAGAAGATTGTTGCCGCCGCTGAAGAGGTTTTTTTCCACCAGGGGATTGCGCGTACGACCTTGGAGCAGATCGCCCGTGCTGCCGGAGTGACACGTGGGGCTATTTACTGGAATTTTGCTAACAAGGTTGACCTGATCAATGCCGTTCACGCGGAAATCCAGCTGCCGGCTGAAGAAATTCTCAAACGGATTCTTGCCGATGACACCTCTGATGCCCTTGACCGACTGGAAAAATACTGTACCGATTCATTGCTCCAACTGTATACCGATGAACATATCAGGCGGGTCTATAGTATTGTGCTGCTTAAATGTGAACTTTCTGAAGAAACCCGGCTGCTCAATGAGCGGTTACGCGAATCAAAACTCGAGATGACCCATAATCTGGAGCGTTTTTTTACCCGCTTGCAGCAACATGGATATATAGATCCCGCCGAAGAACCGCGTCTTTTAGCGCTTGGGCTGTACAGCTTTATGCTCGGTGTATACGGCGATTATTTACGCTACCCGGATTTTTACCAGATGCCGGGAGACGCGGCAAAAATGGTCCAGAGGTTTTTTGTGCCACTGCGCTAGCGGTTACAGTGAACACTGTTGATTTAACTAAAAAAGGGTGCCACTTATCGCAAGTAGCACCCTTTTTAGCTGTCCAGCTTGATAGTGGGATAGATCTAACCGCAGGATTCCGGTTTCTGATTCATCGGATCCTCTGAATCGGAGGCATGGCTGTGCAGAAACAGAAAGATATGCTTTATCGTACGTTGACTCAATCCTTCGCCGGCACAGGGGAGCTTGTCCTGGTCAGTGGTTAAGAGTTGTTGCCACTCAGCGCGGGTACGGCTCCCTGGCACCGGGATCGGCTGATCACACTTTTGAGACTGTCCGGTAAACCAGGCCCATTGGCCACGATCCTTGTTGGCACTTTCCCAACCATCGATGTCAAACGAGAAACCCAGTGCCGGGGTTAACAGGGTAAGGCAGCTTATCAGACAGATGAACTTTTTCATGGTTTAGTTCTCCATTGTGCTTTTACCGATAAATTACTGAGCAGCTCATTAATGGACTGAATTGTCATTTATTTTACGTGACAGTCCTTGCAGCTGGTTGGGCCTTGTTGCTGCTCTTTGTGGCAACTAAGGCATAAATCGTGAAAGGCGTCTTTTCTTTGTTTGGCTTCAATCCCCTGAACGGCGCTGTGGCAACTTGCGCAATCCGTCAGGTTTTCATGGTTTAAGTGGTTAAAAGTGACCGTGCCCAGCTTTGTGGGGTACTGGATTTCAGGGGGAGCGTTGTTGCCGGCAACAACCAGGGATGCGATGGCAGCAACCAGACTGACGGCGATGAGCAGGGTAAAAAGTTTTTTCATGACAATTTCCTCCTTAGTAGGTGTTGACCTTAGTGGTCTGTGGTTGACTGAAGTTTGTCATTGGCGTCGATGGATTTCATTAGATATCTGTCATCAAGTAGGCAGATGTCTTGTTGAAAATTCATAAAATCAGGCATCTACGATTTCATGCGGTGAGAATTTTTTGGCCAAATGTCGATGTGACATGTATCAATTACCTGTAGTAATTGAGTCTAGAGGTTTTTTAACTTTACTATAGGTATAAAATAAACTAATCTTGCGCGGATTTCGTTAAGATAAGAGAAATCAAATTCTTCGTGCGTTTTGGATCACACTTACTAGAGGAGAGTTTTTGATGAGATTGTCCAGATTGGTGGTTTTAGGTTGTTGTCTTGTCTTGCTGATTCCGGTCTCAGCAATGGCGCTTGATACTTTTTTTGCGTCGCCGCGTGCCATGGGGATGGGGGGGGCCAATGTTGTGTCGGTGCGGGATACCAGTGCCCAATATTACAACCCCGCCGCCTTCGGTTTTTTTGCCCAGCGCGATGCTGAGGGTCAGCGCCTAGCCGCCGACAATAGCGATATGGGCAAGAAACGTTGGGGTGTTGATATTAGTGCCGCCGGTGGTTACCGTTTGCATGGTGAATTTGGGGATTATATTGATGACCTGGCCGATATCGATCTGGATCAGCTGGAAGCGGGCATTAATAGCGAGTCAGATCTGCAGGATCTGGTCAAACTGGTTGGGGCCCTGGCCGGTATTGATAAGCCCAGCACTGGCTTGACGGCCGATGCCAATGCCGGTTTTGGTGTGCGGGTAGGCAATTTCGGTGTCGGTGTACGGGGCTATGGTCAGGCTGCCGCCTGGGTTGCTGATCTGGACTCTACCAACCTTGGTTTTTCTGCTGATCTGACGCAGATCAATTCAGAGATTGCTTTGGTGAATGTCTCTGGCAATGATAATGAAATCATGGCCTTGACGGCTGGCCAGCAAGCGCAACTCACAGTTGCCGGTTTCAGTTCCGACGCTATCCAGAAACTCGACTATCTGATTCGTACCAATGGTATCAGTGCCGGCGATCTGCAGGCCGCCGTAGATCTACTTGAAACCGTAGCGACAAGTTCAGGGACGACCAGCAATCTGGATGATAATACCACCACCGTCGTTTTGACCGGCTTTGGTGTTGGCGAAATCCCCTTTACCTATGGTTATGCCATTAATAACCATATTGCCGTCGGTGCCAATCTCAAGGTCATGCAGGGGCGCGTTTACGGCAACCAAGTCCTGGTTTTTGATGATGAATCGGGCGAACTCCTGTCTGAGACTACAGAAAATTATAACGACTCCACCAATTTTGGCATCGACCTCGGGGTGCTGGCGCGTTACAACCGCTTTGCCTTTGGTTTGGTCGGGCGTAATCTGAACGCCCCAAAGTTTGACGGTTTCAGCAAGGATGTCATGTTAAGCAATGGCGAAACGTCCACGGTCATAGCCAAAGACGTGCGCATTGACCCACAGGTTACCGCCGGGGTTGCTTATTTCCCCTGGGATACGGTCACGGTTGAGGTCAATGTCGATCTGACCGAAAACAAGACCGTATTTCGTGACTACAAAACCCAAAACCTGTCTCTGGGGCTTGAGTGGGATGCCCTGCGCTTTTTGGCTTTGCGGGGTGGGATTTACAAGAACATGGCTGAAAGTGATGTCGGCCTGGTATACACCGCAGGTCTTGGTTTGAACCTGTGGGCGGCACGTCTTGATGTTGCCGGCGTCTTCTCAAAAGACAAGTATACCTATGACGGCGAAGAAATCCCCCAGGAAACCCGAGTGGCTGTTGCTTTGAGCGTCGATTTCTAGTCGTTATCTGATTCATCATCTTATGTCGATGCGACGATTGCCATAGTGACACTTGTCGCATCGACTAGTTTGGCGTAGCGATGTTCATATTCCTGCTTTTTTCCTCTCTGGTGAAATTTCCTCGTAACCCTGATGGTACGTGAGGTTGGACAGCAGGTATCCAGCGTAACCGAGTCCAACCCCCAACAGGTCTGCAACGCCCCCCATGGTCAGGTTGTGGCGGCGGAATTCCCGGTTGGTCTGAGTAAGCAGATGGGTCGGGTCGTGACCACCAAGGATACACTCTTCGAGGCGCGCCCCTGCCTGTCGGAGCAGGGTCAATCCCTGTTCGCCACAGCGGTGAAGGCTGGTCGAGTCCTGGACCTTTTGCATCAGGCGGGCCAGGGCCAGATAAACGCGCCGCGGTTCTTCGAGGGTACGCGGGTCATTGAGAATAGGAAGAATGGTGTCAAAAAGATTCGGCAGGCCAGCCAACGCCTCAGTGACAATGCCGGCAGCAGGGTGCTGGCGCCGGACCTGCTCGCCGTTGCTGCTTTGCTCTTCCCGCTTGGCAAAAAAAGCTGCAGCAATCTGTATGACGGACTGTTGCAACGCCTGGGGATCGTCGGGATTGGCTTGATCGGCGGCGACCAGAATCAGTCCGCAGAGGAATATCCCTCCACGATGGGTATTGCTGCCCAGTTGTTTTATCATAGTATGTTCCGCCTGCCGACCGATAGCGATCAGTTCGTCCGGTCCGGCGTTCCTGAGCAGCGCTCCAGCCAGTTCCTGCAGATAGCCATCAACCAGCCGGATCGAACGACACATAAGGAGCAGGTTCAGATCCGGGTGGGCACCATTGTCCCTCAAATCAACCAGTCCCGGCTTGGGGGTCAGATACAACTCGGCCCGCAAGCCGTTGGCCAGAGCGGTGGCCAGGGTTTCAAGTCGGGAGGTGGTCACGGAGGCGTTCAAGGTAGCGTTGCAATTCCTGGGAAGAGTGACGGCCGAGGCGGATACATTCGGTCGCTGGTGCCGGACAAAGGAAACAGGAGCGGGGTGGATGTCCGAGCTGCTGTCGGTGGTAAGGCACTGCATTATTGTCATAAATATCAATATCAAGCAGGCGCGCGGCGGCGCAACTTTCTTCGATCATACAGCCGATCTGTTTAGCTGCTACCGCCGGCAGGTTGCCGGCATAGAGGGCCCAGGGACCCAGAACATCGGTGTGCCGGGTGATTGGTTCAAGATCCTCAATATAATACTTAAGTTGTTGCTCCCCCCAGGTAATCAGTGGATCGAAACCGGTTTCCTGCTTGTCCCGCCCCGGGAGGTTGAGTGACAACAGCACCAGGGTCCGGGAATCGCCTGCCGTCCGCTGTTCAAGCGCGCGCTGGCGCTCGTCGCGGGCGGCGAGGATGTCACTCCTTAACTTTGCGTACAGCATCGATAATGGTCCCATCCCGGTACTCGATCAGGGCCACAACTTCGTCGGTAAACTCGATCGGGTGCGGCTCACCGGTGATGCGACAGGCTTCCTCTCTTAGTTCGTGAATATCGCGAACCGGTACTTTGCGCCTGATCAGTTCCTCCTTGAGTTCCTGCTGATGATTATTAACGGCGATGCCGCGTTCAGTGACGATAACATCAATGGTGCGTCCCGGTGTGGTGACCGTGGTCACGGTATCACGGATGATCGGTAGCCGACCACGCAGCAGGGGCGCGGTGATGATCGATAATTTGGCTCCCGCTGCGGCGTCACTGTGGCCGCCGGTATTATGCAGCAGGTAGCCATTGGATTCGGTATTGACGTTGACGTTGAAATCGACATCGATTTCGGTGGCGCCGAGGATAACACAATCAAGCAGGTTGACCATCGCTCCGGCATTGAAGGGATTGGCGTAGGTGTCGGCGCTCATTTCCTGATGGTGCAGATTGCGGCCGATCGACTCCACTGCCTTGAGATCAAAACACTGAACATCGAACAGGGTGCGGAACAGCCCTTCTTCAAGCATATCGACAAAATAGCCGGTGATCCCGCCACAACCGAAGCTCCCTTTAATCTGGGCCTGACTCATCATCCGCCGGACCTGTTCGGCCACCGCCAGGGAAATCCCCCCGGCTCCGGTCTGAAAGGAAAAGCCATCGCGCAGCAGGCCTGACGCATCGATCACCTGGGCGGCGTAGCGGGCAATCTGCAGGCCGACCGGGTCACGGGTTATCTGGGTAGTCGTCGAGACGATTTTGCGCGGGTCACCGAGGCGGTTAACCTCAACAACATAATCAACCAGCGACTGGGGAATCGACACCGGTGTGACCGGAGCAGCGCTCAGATTGTCGGTAACCGCAACCACACAGCGGGCATATTGGGCATCGGTGAAGGCATAACCGAGGCTCCCACAGGCTGACGGACCGAAAAAGCCGTTCATGTTGCCGTAACAATCGCAGGACGGTGCGGCGATAAAAGCCACATCGACTACCACCTCGCCGGTGATCAGGGAGCGGGCCCGGCCACCGTGGGTGCGCACGATAATCGGACAGTCAAGCTCGCCGCGGGAGACCATTTCGCCGATCAGACCATTGACCCCACATTCAAATCCGCTGATGACCCCTTTTTTGATAAAAGGGATCAGTTCGGCGTGGACCGGATGAACCGAGCTGGAGGCGATGCGGATATCGCGCAGGCCCAGGTTGTCAATTTCACGGACGACCAGGTTAAGCAGGGCGTCACCGTTGCGCAGGTGATGGTGGGTGGCGATACACATTCCACTTCTCAGCCCGGAAGCTTCGATCGCTTTGCGCAAGTTGCCGAGCAATTTTTTATCACCGGGGTTATGCCGCCGCAGTGGCCGGGTCGCGTGGTTGCCGACCGGTTTGCGGTTGTAGGGATCCTGATAGGGATGAACCGTTTTGCCAAAAAAATGTTCCGGCAGTGGCCGGCCCAGACTATTTGTGACCATAGATAACCTCTTCATCCAGTGGCATATCGATCAGACCGTGGGCCTGGGCGGTTTTGAGGATTTTCAGGGCACGTTTCACCACCGGAGCATCGATCATTTTTCCGCCAAGTGAGATGACTCCGGTCCCCATTTCCCGCGCTTTCTGGATCGCTTCAATGACCTGCAAGGCATAATCAACCTCTTCCTGCTTCGGGGCGAACACCTCATGCACAATCTCGATCTGACGGGGGTTAACCAGGGATTTTCCCGAGAAACCGAGGGTTTTGATCAGGGTTGTTTCGCGGCGCAGGGCTTCCATGTCGGATACATCGGAAAAAATAGTATCAATCGCTTGAATTCCGGCAGCTTTACAGGCCCAGACTACACGGGTGCGCGCAGCAAACAGTTCCTCTCCAGTCTTGGTGCGTTCAATTTCCAGACTGGCGGTGTAATCTTCGGCGCCAAAAGCCAGACCGATCAAACGATTGGAGCTGCGAGCGGTCTTGATACAGTTGATGACCCCTTCAGCCGTTTCAATTGAAGGGAGAATCTTGAAATGGCCGATGTCAATCCCCAGTTCTTCCTCGAACTCCGTCAACACCGTATCCAGTTGTTCAACTAACTCCGGGGAATCGGCTTCCGGCAGACGGATGCCATCAGGCAGAGCCGGAAGGATCGCCAGCAGATCCTGTTGCCACCAGTCGGTTTTCAGACCGTTGATGCGAACGAAAATCTCCTTGTTGCGCTCCCGATAAGTGCTTAAAAAACTGTGCACCAGGGTTCGGGCGGCGTCTTTTTCACTGTATGGAACGGCATCCTCAAGATCGATCATGACCGCATCACTTTCAAAGATCGGAATGTTCTGCAGCATTGATGGCATATTGCCCGGCACATAAAGGAGGGAACGGCGCAAGCGAAAGGAATCTTCCATGGTTAATCCTCTTCAATATAGATGGCTGGTGTACCGGAAGATTTTGAAGCATAGCGTGCGACTCCGGTCACCTGCATTTCGCAGAGGGCAATTTCACAGCCGGCAAAAACTTCAGCATCAAACAGGTGTCCACCAGCGACTTCACCCGAACTTTTCCCCAGCAGAATATGGAGATGGATATCTACGCTGCCGGAACTTTCGGCAATCAGGTTACCTTCAAGCCCGATCAGCTCCAGGGGGCCTTCGAGGTGATGACGGCTCATCCGTGGTTCGGAGATGGGGCGTTTGGCCCCTGATTTAATGCCGCGAAACTCGGCCTTGCATACCGAACCGACCGCCGAAACGATTACCGCGTGGTGGATGCCCGCGTCCAGGGCAAATTGGTTAAGGCAGGTCCGAAGGCTCTCTCCCGGTTCAATCTTGATCAGGAAATTGCGTCCCGGTTGCCACTGGCGATAGTGGAGGCCGTTCATGATGATGTCCTTTGGTCGGCGCAGGCGCGCAACAGACCTGTTTCCAGGCGCGCGGCGATGGCGTAATCGAGGGCACCGCGATCGCTGATGCGAATGACCCCGCTGGTGATGGAAAAACGCTGGAGAACACTTTCAGCCTGCTTGCGAATGAGGTGTTCGAATTGTTTTTTTACCGTTGAGTCGATTTCAAGCCTTAGTTGCGGCGCGGGCTCGAGAAAGACCATCAGATCGCTTGATTGCATGGTTCCGGCCTGGGCTTTGCGAACGATTTCCATCTTAGTGTCTCCTGCGATAGTTTTTACTGGCAGTCAGTAGCTTGCGCCCTTCAGCGCTGCGTAGAAACTCCAGAGTTGTTGCCGGGACCAGCTTGCGCAACGCTTCGTAGTTCTCATTTTTCAGGGCTTTGCGGACGCGAAAAGCGCTGATTGGGGTATCTGCGCTCAGTTTTCTTTCCAGCTGGATGGTCTGGATTCCTTCCGGTCCAAGGATACGGGGCATTGTATCGCTGTAGCTACGGGTGGTTCGGCAGTAAGGTTCGGTACCAATAAAGCGCCGGGTGATGCCAAAAAAAGGTGCAATCTTTCGGGCAAAGAGCAACAGATCGATCTCCATCTGCAGTTGCAGCCGATCATCATCCTGCTTTAAAAAATAACCTGGAAAGGTCACCTGGCTGACGGCGTAGTCAGAGGTATCCAGAACCGAAACGTTGTCCAGATCGGCAGTGCCTGCTCTGACCAGGGCCATACGTACGTCAAAGGGAAAGAGCGAACGATCTTCACGGACAACAAAGATATAGAGGTGATCTACCTGTGCCGCAGCAGTTTCGATCAGATAGCGGTGTCCCAGGGTAAAGGGGTTGCAGTTAACGACGACCGCGCCATTGCTGCCGGCCAGTCTAAGCTCACGGTGCTGCTGCAGATAACTCAACAGTCCCTGTCCGTATTCGAGCAGACAGATATTGCCGTGGCTCACCAGGGGGAAAAAGTTGAGATGTTCAAAGGCACCACGGTTTTCCAGAGTAGTAAAGATGAAAAAATTGCGAATGTCGCTGTAGGCACAGCTATTGATCAGCGCAGTAACCAACGCGCCGAGACATCCCCCCCCGCGGTGACTTTGCCGAATACAGATCATCTTGAAAACATTGTGACTGCGGGCCGCTGTCGCGACCAGTTCGCCGTCTTCAAACTTGCCGACCAGGAGATCATAATCTTCTTCGAAGCTGAAGCCGTTTTCTTCGACCAGCGCTCTGGCCAGATTTCGGTCGCGTTCGTTAATCAAATTGACGACCATGGGGTGCTGCTTCCTTTCTGATGTGACGGCAGACAGTTTTCCTATAAAGAATCCATAACACGATTCAGGCCTTCCAATCAGTGGAAATCAGCAATTATATCCCAACTTTCGGTCAACCATTGTTTTATCGAGAACTGGTCCGTGGGGCAGGGTCCCTCCGCTGAAGTTTTTATTTCTAATGGGTGCTGGTAGGCTATACTTAAAACAAAGAAGGTTACTCTTGGAGGTGAGACTCATAAGTTTGAAAGGGGTAAGCATGCGAACAGCCAAACAGATTCTATTGATCGTTCTCGGGGCCTTGCTGGCCGTTGTGATTCTGCAGAACACGGCTCCGGTGAGGATCCAGTTCCTCTGGTTTTCCGGTCAGATATCGACCGTTGTGCTGCTGTTCCTAACGGCTGTCGGTGGTTTTGCTATGGGGGTTATCGTCGCCCTGTTGCTCAAAGGGCGGGGCAAAGATTCGGATACCGCATCCTCACAAAAACGATGACCAATTCGCGTCGATTGTGACCGGCTTTCATCTCCGAGAGGAACGGAAATGGACAATCTTAAAATTATCCTGTTGTGGTTGTGGGATATTTTGCAGTGGCCGATGATAGAAACAGCGGACACACGCATCACCGCTTGGGCCATCCTGTCCTTCGTGGTGCTGGTGGTCGGGTTGCTGTGGTTTGCGCGCAAAACGCAGCGTTGGCTGGCAGAGGGGCCGTTGCTGCGGGTGCGCATGAGCGAGAGCGCACGTTATTCTATCGGGGCTTTGGTGCGCTACCTGATTCTGTTGATTGGCCTGCTGATCATCCTCCAGACTGTGGGGATTGATCTGACCACGTTTAATGTTCTGGCCGGTGCTATCGGTATCGGTGTCGGTTTTGGTTTGCAGAACATTGTCAGTAATTTTATCGCCGGGTTGATCATCATGTTTGAACGACCGGTCAAAATGGGTGATCGGATCGTAGTTGGTGGGGTCGAGGGGAATGTCGTCAATATCGGTGCCCGCAGTACCACCGTGCTGGATAATGATAACATCGCCGTGATTGTCCCCAACTCCAAGTTTATTACCGACGATATTGTTAACTGGAAATACAACAACAACGAAGTGCGTTTTCGCATACCCGTCAGTGTTGCCTACGGCAGTGACGCCCGCCAGGTGGAAAAATTGTTACTCGAAATCGCCGACCAGGAAGATGATGTCTTGAAGCTTCCACCGCCTGCGGTCAGGTTCCTTGAATTCGGTGATAATGGGTTGCTGTTTGAGTTGCGGGCCTGGTCGTCGAGCCTGGTTGATCGCAAGGGCAAATTGATCAGTCAGTTGAACTTCGCGATATATGAGCGCTTCAATCAAGAAGGTATCGCTTTTCCCTTCCCGCAGCGGGATATTCACCTGCGTAGCGGCGTGCTCGAGGTCCGCCGGGCTGACAGCGCCAACCCACCTGAGTCGGTGTCCGACTGATGGTTGCAGCCAAAAAAAGAAAAGGAATCGTTGTTGTTATTTTTGTCCTCGCTCACGTGTTGGGGGCCTTGTCATCGATCGATGCTCTGATGGCGACCCGCACCGCACCGGGAGCTGTGGCCTGGATCATCTCTTTGAACACGTTCCCTTACGTTGCCGTGCCCAGTTACTGGGTGTTCGGCAGTAATCGCTTTAATGGTTACGTGATCGGGCGTAAGTCGGGGGATCATCATCTGTATCGGGAATTATCCCAGAAGATGTCTCAGGTCACTCGTTATGCCACCGAAATTCCTGAATCCCAGAGCAAGCTTCAGGTTCTAGAGTGGCTTGCCAAGTTGCCGGTGATGGGTGGCAACAGCGCTGAACTGCTGGTTGATGGTGAGCAGACCTTTGCCAGCATTTTTGAAGGGATTGACGCCGCCCGGGAGTACCTGTTGGTGCAGTTTTACATCGTCCGTGATGATGGCCTTGGCCGTGAGCTCAAGCGGCGTCTGGAGGAGCGCGCCAGAGCTGGGGTGCAGGTTTATTTTCTTTATGACGAGATTGGCAGTTATCGGCTGCCTGGTCGTTTTGTTGATGAAATGCGTGCTGCCGGCATCGATGTCCGACGCTTCCATTCCACTCGCGGAACCGGCAACCGTTTTCAGTTGAACTTTCGCAACCATCGCAAGATTGTCGTTGCCGATGGACATGCCGGTTGGTTGGGCGGGCTGAATGTCGGAGACGAGTATCTGGGGCTCAATCGCCGTATCGGTGCCTGGCGTGATACCCACCTGAAGCTAGAAGGACCGGCGGTTTTTAAATTGCAGCTGTCTTTTCTGGAAGACTGGTACTGGGCCAGCGGGGAAATTATCGATTGTGACTGGCAGGCACCCGTCGCCGCTGAAAACGGTTTGCCGGTGCTGGTTCTCCCCAGCGGCCCGGCGGACCGCTTCGAAACCGCCAGCCTGATGGTGCAGCATGCCATTTCCTCAGCCCAGCACCGCGTCTGGATCGCCAGCCCCTATTTTGTCCCGGATGAATCGGTGCTTAACGCCCTTAAATTGGCCGGCTTGCGTGGCATCGATGTGCGGGTGCTGATCCCCTCACGGCCTGATAACTTATTGACCCATCTTGCGGCCTACGCTTTTATCGGCCCACTGCTCGACGCCGGGGTGCAGATTTATCGTTATGAAGCAGGCTTTTTACACGGCAAAACCATGTTAATTGATGATGCCGCCTCGGCTATCGGCACGGTCAACCTGGATAACCGCTCGTTCCGTTTGAATTTTGAAATTACCGCCTGGGTTTTTGATCAGGATTTTGGACAACAGATGACACAGATGTTTGAAGAAGATTTTTCCCGCTCCAGGCAAATGACTCTAGCTGAAATCATCGATCGTCCCTGGTGGCTGAACACGGCATCCAGGGCTGCGTATCTTACTGCACCGGTTTTATAGCGTTTGTTCTTGCCAAGGTTGTCTTTCCCGCAAGAGATGAAGATAAAAGTTTTCTCGATCAGAAATATTACAAAACCAGTCTTCATTTATGGTCACTATCGTGTATAATCTCTCCCTTGTGACACAATATGTAGTGATGACAAAGCAACAGTGGGAGGGTATATAAAAATGGCAAAACGTTATCGGGTGATCAAGCGTAATGGGGAATCAGCCCCGCTCGAGATCGCCAAAATCCGCAAAGTGATTCAGTGGGCCGCCGAAGGGCTTGATATCAACCCGATCAAGCTTGAATCGAGCCTTGGCCTGCATTTTCGCAACAACATGACCACCGGGGAAATCCATGAAACCGTCATTGAAACGTCCCTGCGTCTGACCTCGATTGAGGAACCTGATTGGCGGATTCTGGCAGCCCGGCTCAAATTGGTTGATTTCTATAAACGGGTCCATATTGCCCGCGGTATCCCCTATGAATATCGCTATCCGAGCTACTGCGCGACGGTAAAAAACTTTGTCGACAAGGGGATCTATTCGCCGGTGCTGCTGGAAAAATATTCCGACAAGGAGCTGCACAAGGCCGGTCAATTTTTGAAGCAGGAATACGACTACGATTACGACTATGCCGGTATCAGCCTGCTGATCAAGCGCTACATGCTCGAATATGACAATCAGGTCATTGAAATGCCGCAGGAGGCATTACTGACCATCGCCCTGCTGATTGAGCAGAACCAGCCCTCTTCGGTCCGGTTGCAGCGCGTGCGTGATACCTACACCATGCTCGCTCGCCGCAAGATTTCCCTGGCAACCCCGATCCTCATCAATCTGCGCCGTCCCAACGGTAATCTGTCCAGTTGCTTTATCACTGTTTTTGATGATGACACCAACAGCATCTTTCACACCTTTGAACAGGTCGGCCAGATCAGTTCCGGTGGCGGCGGGGTCGGCGTCAGTATCAGCCGGATCCGCTCCCACGGGGCGCGGATCCGTAATTCTCTGGGGCGGGCCGGCGGGGTCGTGCCTAATATCCGTGTGGTCAATGATATCGCCCTCTATTTCAATCAGGGAGGTAAACGGGCCGGAGCGGTCACCGTGGCGTTGGACAGCTGGCATCTGGATATGGAGGATTTTCTTGAAATCCAGACCGAGAACGGTGATCAACGGCGCAAGGCCTATGATGTGTTTCCTCAGGTGGTGGTAACCGATCGTTTTATGCGTGCGGTAGAGGGTGGTCAAGACTGGTATCTGTTCGATCCCCATGAAGTTCGGAGTAAATACGGGTACGAGCTGGCCGATCTGTGGGGTGATACCTTTGAGCAGGCTCTAGATCATTTGTATGCTGAGGTTAAGGCCGGTCACATCGAACTCTTCGAAAAGGTCAATGCCAAATCCCTCTATAAACAGATCATGAAGGTACAGATCGAAACCGGCATGCCCTATATCGCTTTTAAGGACACCATCAACCGCGCCAACCCCAACAAGCATGTCGGCATCATCCCCTGTACCAATCTGTGCGTCGAATCCTATTCGGTGGTCAAACCGTCGCTTATCGGGCCGCAGCGTTTTGACGGCACAACCCTGTGTCGCGACGTCGAGCCGGGGCTGGTGCATACCTGCAACCTGGTGTCGATCAATATGGCCAACCTCGAGGATGATGAACTGCCGGCCATCTGCGAAACATCCGTAAGGATCCTGGATAATTGTATCGATATTACTGATGTTCCTGTCGCAGAAGGGCAGCGGCATAACGAGCTGTTACGGACTGTCGGTGTCGGCATGATGGGGCTGGCCGATTATCTGGCCCGGCGCGACATCCCTTACTCCGGGGCGGCAGCAAAAGCGGCTGAAGTCGGCGAGGCCTTTGCCTATCATTGCACCGCGGCCAGTTGTCTGCTGGCCGAGGAGCGGGGCGCTTATCCGCTGTTTGACGGCAGTGAATGGGCGCAAGGAAAGATTCTCTGTCGTGAGCGCCAGTGGTTTAAAGACCATGGCACGCTGGACTGGAACCCACTGTTCGAACGGATTGCTGAGCACGGCATCCGTAACAGCCATATCACCGCTATTGCCCCCAATACCAGCAGTTCGATTGTTCAGGGCTGTACCGCCAGCGTGTTGCCGATCTTCAGCAAATTTTATATCGACAATAACAGCAACGGCACCGTGCCCATTGTTCCTCCCTACATCAAAGACAAACTCTGGCACTATCAGGAATCAAAGAATATCGATCAGCGTGATGTCGTCAATCTGGTCGCCCAGTTACAAATCTGGGTGGACACGGGCATTTCCATGGAACTGCTGTTCAACCTCAACAACAATCTGACCGCGAAAGATATTTATGAGACTCACCTGCTGGCCTGGAAGAAAGGGTGCAAGGCGATATATTATACCCGCAGTATTCAGAAAAACAGTAATCTGATAACAGACAAAGAGGAGTGTGTTTCCTGCTCGGGATGAGTGAAAGGAGAAACTATTGATGCAAGCGAAGCGACTGTTTAATCCAACTGGGGATGATTCCCTGGAGACCCGGCGTATCGTCGGCGGTAATAGCACCAATATATTCAATCTTAACAATGTTCGCTACCAGTGGGCCAATCGCATGTACCGCAACATGATGGCCAATTTCTGGATTCCGGAAAAAACCGACCTGTCAAGTGATCTCGAACCCTACAAGCACCTGACTGTTGAAGAGCGGCAGGCTTATGATGGCATTCTCTCCTTTCTGATCTTCCTCGACAGTATCCAGACCAACAACCTCTCCAATATTAATGATTTTATCACCGCCCCGGAGGTTAACCTGCTGATCGCTATCCAGCAGTACCAGGAAGCGATTCACAGCCAGAGTTACCAGTACACGGTCGAGTCGATCATTCCGGCCGATCGCCGTAATTCGATCTACGATAAATGGCGCTCCGACAAGGTGCTGTTCGAGCGCAACAAATATATTGCCCAGATCTATCAGGATTTTATCGATGAACCGTCACAGGAGCATTTTTATCGGGCGATTATCGCTAATTATCTGCTGGAAGGGCTTTACTTCTATAACGGCTTCAATTTTTTCTACAACCTGGCCAGCCGCCACCTGATGCTCGGCACCTCGGAGATCATCCGTTACATCAATCGTGATGAGTTGACCCATTGTGTATTGTTTGAACTGATTGTGCGTGAAATCCGCGAACTGGAGCCGGAATTTTTTCCTGCCGCCGAGGTCGAAACCATGTTCCGGACCGCCGTTGAGCAGGAGATCGGCTGGACCAGCCACATCATCGGCGACGGTATCCTCGGCATCAGCGAAGAGACCACGGAGCTGTATACCAAGTGGCTCGCCAACGAGCGTTGGAACAAACTGGGATTTTCCGGCAAGCTCTATGAAGGGTACAATAAAAACCCCTATCTCCACCTGGAAAAACTGGCCGACACGGAAGGGGAAGGGAGCGTCAAGAGCAACTTCTTTGAATCGACGGTATCTGCCTACAATCAGTCGTCGGTGCTCGACGGGTGGGACGATTTTTAACCCAGCGTCGCATATTTTTTCGGCGCAGAATGCCAGACCCTGCCCCGCAACGCCCGGGCGCATAATCCGGCCAGGTTTTCTGCAAGCGTCACCTTAGAATAGATTTTTGTTCTCTTGCGGGCAAACTATGATATCATCTGCGCCCATGGACACGAATAATTTTGAGGACATCCTCCATCAGGTGACCGAGTCGGCTGAGAATGGCTCGTATCAGCTTGCTTTGACCTATTTAAGCCAGGCTGGCCAATACAGTAATAACCCGGTGCTGCAAAGTTACCGTGCTTATTGTACGGCAGGATTGACTGCTGATCGCAGGAAACTCAGGGAAGCTCTGAGACTCTGCCAGGATTCGATGCAACGCGAAAGCGGCAACTCAACCCACTACCTGTTGCAGGGGCGGATTCTTTTGTTGATGGGGGATCGTAAAAATGCCATCAAGGTGTTCCAGTCAGGGTTAAAGGTTGCACCCAATCCAAAAATTATTGCTGAAATTAAACGCATCGGAATGCGCAAAAAATCTGTTTTTGAAAAGCTCGATCGCGATCATCCCTTAAACCTGTACCTGGGAAAATTATTCAGCCGTCTGGGATTGCGATAACCCTTCCCCCTTTTTCCCCTTTTTTCCGGGGACATAATGCCAATTTAAAAAACTTGTTTTGGCTGGATTAATCCGCTAATCTGTTTCCTCATTAATGACACCTATGTTGCTGATCCGGAGGGGGATATGGCACGTTTTGCCCGACTGGTTGTCCCAGAATACCCACACCACATCACCCAGCGTGGCGTCCGTTCTATGGATGTCTTCGCTGACAATCACGACCGCCTTACCTACCTGCAGATCCTGGCTGAAGAGTCAGCCGCCGCCGGCGTCACCTTTCTGGCCTGGTGTTTGATGGCCAACCATGTCCACCTGATTGCCGTCCCCGAACATGAAACCTCTCTGGCACGAGCTATCGGAGAAACCCACCGCCGCTATACCCGCATGAAGAATTTCCGCGAGGGGGTGCGCGGTTATCTGTTCCAGGGTCGCTTTGGTTCCTGCGTGCTTGATCAACAGCACCTGCTGGCAGCAGCACGCTATGTCGAGCGTAACCCGGTTGCTGCCGGTATGGCGTCTTCTCCCGTTGATTATTCCTGGTCCAGCGCCCGCTATCATTGCGGCATCAACGATCAGGATCCACTGATCAAAACCCCGCTATTGCCTGAAATGGTAGATAACTGGTCGAACTTTCTACAGACCACGGATGAAAAGCAGGATCGTTTGATCTTCCAAAAGACCAAAACCGGCCGTCCGGTAGGCGGATCTGCATTTATTGAAAAATTGGAACAGTTCACCGGGCGGACCCTTAAGATAAAGGCACCGGGTAGACCGAGGATTGAGGGGAAATAGGCATTATGTCCCCGGAAAAAACATATACAATTTACAAGGAGGGGGAGTTCAAAATGAAAAAAGTCTGTGGCTTGATAGCTGTGGCGATTGTTGGGGTGGTGTTTGTTTTCACGGCCGGCTCTTTTGCCGAGAGAGTCAATCCTGGCGAAGATTTCCGCTATGCCCGAAGAACAGAAGCCTATATCAATGCACAACCGATGTTCGAGATCCTCTACCGCATGGCCCTGGAGCAGGATAAAAAGTTTGGGCTGCAGCCTCATTGTAATTCCCAATACCAAGTAAAGCCGCTCGGCACCATTATTCTCTCCCCGATTAACTTTCCAGATGACCGCCCGCATCCGACCGAGGGGATCTGGAACTATCGTTATCAGATTGAGCGTTGTGGGGAAGCGAAGATTTACAATACGCTATTTATCGCCACTGACAACGGGGAAGCGCCGACACCTCGGATCTATTACCCGGGCACAACCAGTGCCGACCCATTGTTGATTAAGGATGCGATGTTGTCGGCTCTTGTTGTTGCAACTGCAACCGATCCGCACTTAAAAGACTGTCGTGAGATTGATGTGTTTGATATGCAGGTCACCAAGGCTCCCCATACGGTCACTGAAGAAAACAGGGGCGTGTCAGGTGGTTGGAGCGAAGACTGGACCTTCAGGATGTGCGGCCAACTGGCTACGGTTGGCATCACGTTCACTCCTGATCAAAAGAATGGTGGCACAACCTTTTCAATAAATCCCTCCAAATCGGGTGTCGGCGGATGAGATTTTTCTGATGATAGCCATGATAAGTAAAGTTAAAGGGAAAGTCATATGAAGTCTCGAACAGATAGAAGGACCGTCAACAGGTATTTGACCGCGTTATTTCTGATTTGCCTGGTGCAATTGATGATTGCAGCGTCAGTTTTTGCTGTCGAAAATCATCCCGGTTACCCGCTGCTGCCATTAGAAGAAATGCGGATCTCTGTCTATACCAAGGCGTTTGCCGAGCGTTTCGGATTGCCTGCTCCTGCTCCGGGTACAGAGCCGGACGGTGGATTGGAGGCCATCGAATTTGCAATTGAAAAGGGTCGGTTCGCCCCATATTACTATCTCAATATCTATCTGTATGTGGACAGCTCTCTGCCCATCAAATATCCGGAGGAAGGGGTTGCGGGCGAAAAATATATGTTAATAAAAGGGACCCATTTTTTTGGTAGATCACATGATATGTGGATGAGTTGGCCCGAAGAAGACCGATTGCATTTCAACGAAAGACAGGGTAGCTACCATCGCAAGGCCAATCTAGCCACAATGGACTATATCCCAGGGAAAAAAGGTGCGACGACAAGTCTCTATTACCGGGAGTTTCACAAGGATATTTTACCTGGCTTAGCCTATATCAAACTCGACTGTTCGCCGCCCTCTGTCATGATCGACAGACCTATAATTAATGTCGGTATTTGGTTACAAGTGGAGAGTCAAGTGGACTATCGAAGCCGTATCGAAATTGATACGGATGACTTTTTAAAGTTTGCCATCCCCGATGGCGTGTTCAAAGAGGTGAGGAAACAAAGCCTTAGGGCACGAAAGGCGAATGAAACAATGGATATTTTAATGCGTGAACCAAAACAGGCTGTTAAATAACCTTAAAGGAGGGGGATGATGAGTTATTCCAACCAGCTATTGAATGCCAACCTCAGTGAAAAAGCCTACACCAATTGGACTCAATCGGACATTGAGAACTCTACCGTTGCTTATACCGATGCAAATGGTCACAACTGGACTGTGTATGAAGTTTCTGAAACCACAGGCTATGACAATGGATTTTACGGGGTTGCGTTTAAAAATTCAATAACTGACGAAGTTGTTGTTTCTTACAGGGGAACGGACGGACCGCAAGATATCACGTCAGATCTTCAGATTGCTTTTGGCGTGAACGTGCCCAATCAATACCATAATGCCAAACAGTTCTATGATGACGTAAAACGTAAAACTGTCGACGACAATTATCAATCCCCCGGTGTAACCGGCCATTCCCTAGTGTCCTGTTTGGTTAGTCCTTTATATTAATTTGCTGCTTTTGCTCTTTGAACCGAATCGATGATTACGGCAGCACTTTTCGTCCATTTAAATGGTTTGGCACTTGCGGCGTTATGGACCTTGA
>NZ_JACWUN010000010.1 GCF_014773365.1 Pelovirga terrestris | reverse complement strand
CCTTGCCGTTCGGCTAGCGGTTCCCGTCATCAGGGTCCGCAGAGGACTTTCACCTCCAAGTCACCATTTGGTCACCACAGCCAAATGGATGGTGCTTGAGCACCACGCGCCCTGCCGGGCGCACGTAAAAAAAACGGGAGGGGTATCACCCCCTCCCGTCAGCGTTGCGTGAGTGGCCGGATAATCGGTTGGATGGACTTAGTTGTCTTCAACCGTTAGTTGATCACGAAACTTCGCCAGGGTTTTCTCTCCAACCCCTTTTACGTTCGTCAGCTCATCAATGCTGCTGAATTTTTTCTCTTGTCGATAATCAACAATCTTTTGTGCCGTAGCTGGGCCGACACCATTTAACTGAGTTAGCTGTTCAACACTCGCCGTGTTGATATTGATTTTTTCCAGACTGAACGCCGGCTGCCCAACAACACACAAAGTGAACACAACCAGACAAGCAACAAAAAACCTTTTGACGTTGACCATGATAGCTCTCCTGAATTGAATTAAGATTGGCCATTACAGGTAGGCCCCCCTCCGCAACAGTGGAACGTTAGCATTTTTGATTAAAACATGGAATATTTTTTTTGCCGATAACAGCTTACTGCAGTTGCTGCCGTCTCAAGTGTTGTTTTACCTTGCGATAGCGCCCGTAAGACCACAGATACTGTGCCGGCACCAACTGAACACATTGCTCAATCTGCCGGTTCAATATTCTGGCGGCCTCCTGCTCATCGCTTGCGTCGAGTCCCCGACCAGCTTCGATCACATGAATTTTATAACCCGCTCCTTTTGGCAGTCGTTCTGCAAAAGTGAAAAACACCGGTGCGCCGGCTTTCCGGATCAGTTTGGATATCAGGGTTATCGTGTTGGCCGGATGATTGAAAAATGGCGCCAACACCCCGCCTTTTTTACCCGGATCCTGATCGGGCAGGATCCCTACCACTTCATTGTTCTTCAATGCCTTAAATAGAGCCTTGATACCGCTGACCTCTGTCGGCACCAGCTTAGCTCCCTCACGCTGGCGCACCTGGCGCATGAAATCAGCCATCGATCTGACCCGTGGTGGGCGATAAAGACTGGTGATGGGAAAATGGATCGACCAATACCAGCCCATCAACTCCCAGGCGCCCAGGTGCGGAGATAAAACGATAACGCCCCTACCCCGTTTCAATGCCTCCTTGATTGTATCAACCCCACCATCATCTTGAACTAGGGGGAGCAGCTTTTCCCGCGGCCAGCACCAGAGGTCGCCCAACTCACAGAAGCCTTTACCCAGCTCGATGAGGCTGGTCCTGATTAAGCGATGGCGCTGACCAGGCAAATAATCCGGATAGGCATAGCGGATATTGTCTCTGGTGGTAGCTTTGAGAGAATTGGGCAACAACCACAGGCACCAGCCGATGATGATGCCATAATGGTGTGCCTGCTTGAGAGAAAAGCAGGAAAGACAGCGAATCACCATCCGAAACATAAACCCGACCAGCGGGCGATTTTTACCTTTTTTTTTCATCGTTAATTTTCATTGCACCAGATAGATCAACAGATATGACATTATCTGGATTTAGCAAAAATACGACTAACGGCCTGCCCAAGATCGTTGCACACATCGATGTTGTTGGCCAGGGCAAAGGCGCGATATTTTTCTCCGTATCCTGATGTCACCAGACACGGATGGCAACCGGCGGCGATTCCTGCCAGCAGGTCACTTTCTTTGTCTCCCACCATAAAGGAAGTAGACAGGTCAATATCCCACTCGGCAGCGGCCTGAATCAGCATTCCCGGTTTCCCCTTGCGACAATCACAGTCAACGCGATAGATGTCCAGCCCCTCCTTCGGATGATGAGGACACAGATAAAAAGCATCAATATGGGCACCCTGATCAACCAATTGCTGCTGCATCACCCGATGGATCCGGTGGACATCATCTACACTGAAATAACCACGGGCCACTCCCGACTGGTTGGTCACAACAATCACCAGGAAACCGGCCTTGTTCAATCTTGCAATAGCTTCAGGGGCACCGGGTATAAATTCCAGGTCTTCGGGTCGATGAAGATACTCTTTTTCAATATTGATAGTACCGTCACGATCAAGAAAGACTGCGCGACCTTTACTCTCATTCATCACGGTACTGCTCGAGAATTCTTTCAATGATGTTGGTTGTTGATTTGCCATCGACAAAAGGAATGATGTCAACCCGACCACCGTAACTTTCGACAAGCTCCTTACCAACAACGTCATCAGGGGAGTAATCTCCTCCTTTGACCAGGATATCCGGGCGTAACACGTGAATCAGTTCCAGTGGCGTATCGTCATTGAACACAACGACATAATCGATACATTTAAGCGCCGCGAGCAAATGGGCACGTTCTTCTTCACTGATGAGCGGACGTTTTGATCCTTTAAGCCGCCTGATCGAAGCATCAGAATTGAGCCCTAGAATCAACAGATCTCCGAGATTTCGTGCTTTTTGCAGGTATTTGACATGGCCGACATGGAGCAGATCAAAACAACCATTGGTAAAAACAATCTTTCTACCCAACTGGCGTTCACGCTTAAGCAACACAGACAAAATATCGGGATGTTTGATTTTAGCGTCGCTGTCACCCGTGAGTCGTCCGGCTACATCGATAAGCTCTTCACTGCTGACGGTGGAGGTGCCGACTTTGCCGACCACAATTCCTGCTGCAAGATTTGCAATGCGTGCGGTATCTGCTAGCGACAGACCGGCACCGAGCCCCAACCCCAACAACGCCAGCACCGTATCGCCGGCACCTGAGACATCAAACACCTCACGCGCCTCAGTGGGCAGGTGGATTTCGCTACCATCGCGCGAAAACAGGCTCATCCCCTCTTCACTGCGCGTCAACACCAGGGCGTCAAGCTGTAGATTCGTGAGCAATAAACGCCCGGCGCGCAACAAACTCTGTTCATCGGTAATAACAATGCCTGAAGCAATCTGCGCCTCTTTACGATTCGGCGTGAGCAAGGTCGCACCCTGGTACTTGTCGTAATTGTCCCCTTTCGGATCAATGACCACAGGCACCTCGGCAGCGATACCTATAGCAATAATTTCTTTGAGAAAACCCTCGGTCAACAACCCTTTGAGATAGTCAGACACCAGGACCACCTGACAGGAGGGAATCATCTCACGCACACGCTTGATCAACAGCGCTTGTGTAGTTTCAACAATTGGTTCACGGCTCTCGCGGTCGATCCGCAACATCTGCTGGTTGCCGGCCAAAACCCTGGTTTTGCGACTGGTCGTGCGCTGCTGCTCGAAAACTATTCCGCCAGTACCGATCTTTTTTTTCTCGAGCATCCGGTGCAGACTGATACCGTCCTCGTCTTCCCCCAATACCGAGATCACATCAACCTGACAACCGAGGGTCAACAGATTGTTCACCACGTTGCCGGCACCCCCCAGACGCAGGTCACCACGAACAACATCAACAACCTGGACCGGTGCTTCCGGCGAGATCCGCTCGGTGCGCCCCCAGATATATTCATCCAGCATCAGATCGCCAATGACGAGAACACGCAAGTCAGGCAGACGAGCCAGAAAAGATTCAACTTGATTAGGTTTCATTATTGAGCTGTCTCCTGCTGCGCCTTATTCGGAACAAATCGCCTGTTCAACCAGATCGCAGATCAGATGAATAATGGTGATGTGGGCTTCCTGGATGTGGGGGGTTTCTTGCACTGGAACCGTTAACTGAATATCGGACAGCGGGGTAATGATGCCGCCATCACGTCCCAACAGCCCGATGGTTGTAGAGCCGAGCTGTTGTGCTGCCGTCATCGCCAGAGCCACGTTGGCGGAATTGCCGCTGGTAGAAATACCTATGACGACATCGCCAGGTTGCGCCAAGGCCTCGACCTGACGTTTAAAAATCTGATCAAAGCCGAAATCGTTGCCGACCGCTGTTAACAACGAGGTGTCTGTGGTCAGGGCAATAGCCGGCAGGGCACGGCGTTCGCGCAGAAAGCGCCCGACAAACTCGGCGGCAAAATGCTGGGCATCGGCAGCGGAACCACCATTGCCCATGATCAAAAGTTTTTTGCCGGCATTCAAGGCCGCAACAATAACTGTAACAGTGGAAATGATGGCTGGGGTCAATTTTTTTTCTGCCATTTCCACCACTTCAGCGTGTCGTTTAAAGTGATTATGTATAAAATCTTTCAAAAAAACCTCCACCAGAACATCAGCAAAACAACGCCAGCCTTGACATTAAAGCATGGCAAACAATATCCTCCACAAAAATTATTACATCTCTACCACAAAACACACCAGCTACAAAACTGTCTGCATCAAAGCTTTTTACTTTTATTTCGTGAGCACCAATCTCACTTCTGGCACTTTAGGTGACAAGATGAGTATCAATGTACTATGCATAACCTCCCATAGTGACATTCCAGAAACTGAAATGTTTATCGGTCTTCATCGATCAGGGTTCCATATGGAAATCATGTGTCCCCCAGAAGCCCCGCACAGAAAACGGCTAATTGATGCCGGAGTCCCGGTAACCAATCTTTCTTTAAAGGGGCGGTTCGATCCTACCGGGATATCAGAAATCAGAAGCTTTATCGAGAAAAACCATATCGATATCTTGCACTTGTTTAACAACAAAGCTGCTTCAAATGGAATTATTGCTTCACGTGGACTTCCGGTTAAAATTATTTGCTATCGAGGAACGGTTGGAAATGTGAGTTTTTTTGACCCGGCATCATGGACCACGTATCTGCATCCCCGTGTGGATAAAATCATATGTGTATCCGAAGCTATTCGGAAATATTTTCTAAATATGAGGCTACTTTCATTACGAATCAAGCCTGAGAAGGTCGTTACTGTTTACAAGGGTCACGATATATCCTGGTATAACGAAAAACCTGCTGATTTAAAGAAAGAATTCAGTATTCCCGAAAGCGCTTTCGTGGTTTGCTGTGCAGCCAACTACCGACCGGGCAAGGGAATTGAATTTCTCGTAGAGGCTACAAAATTATTTCCAGCAGATACAAATTTGCATATTTTACTTGTTGGAAACATGAACAGCTCTGCCTTAATAAAAAAAATAAATCAGAGCCCCTTAAAAAACAACTTCCATCTTACGGGATTTAGACGAGATGCTCCTGCCCTTATGGCGGCATCCGATGTTTCCGTATTACTCTCTATAAAAAAGGAGGGGCTGTCTAAAGTCGTTATTGAATCTATGATTTACGGTGTTGTCCCTATTGTTACTGCAATCGGGGGAAATACCGAGTTAGTGGTAGACGGTGAAAGTGGCATTGTGATACCACCTAAAAATGCCAGGGCACTACATGCTGCACTTATTAGTTTAATGAAGAACCCAATGCTGAGAAAAACTCTCGGTGACAACGCAAAAAAAAGGATTATTGATCATTTTAAAAATCAAACTACGGTCGACCAAACACTCGCGATTTATAACGACCTCATGTCTGGTTAAGGCTGATCATAACCTTCACAAAGAGCATCCCAGTCCGTCGAGTGAAAGTTGAATTGTGCTGAGCCGGCAAGAAACTTATCCAAGGAACGCTTCAACCGGGCCAAATTATATTTCTTCCACCAAGCGGATTTTTTCATACTACAGCGATCAAAGTCGATTAGATAAACCTTATTATTTTGATCGATTAGGATGTTTTTAGCATTTAAATCTGAATGAAAAACCCCACAATCATGGAATTGACGAAGGCACACACCTATTGCGAACCACAGTTCTTTTTCTATCTGCCGAATTTGCAAAATTGCCGCGAGGGGGGAAGACCCTGGTATTCTGACTGTTATAAGATCAGCCGTGTATGTATACAATTTCACCATGGTATGCGCAGCTACAGGGCGTGGTACCGGCAGTCCAAGCTTGTTCATGTATAATAGTAACTGCCACTCTTTCCATGAACGAGAAGTTTCGGCCTTTAAACCAATAAATCTATCCGAACTAAATCGTGCCATTAACCCACCACGTCGATAATGCCGGAGGACCCACTCTTGCCCTTGAAAGTTGAAAAAGACGACCTCTCCCCGGCCACACGCAATGGCGCTAGAAAGTTTCTGGTGGTGCAAAAATTCTGCTGAAAACAGCTCAATAAATGGTTTATCTAATAATTGAGGATCAAAGATGATGTTACTATTACCTAAAATTACTCTCTCGGAAATTACATTCAATGGCATTAGATTTTAGTACTCCTCCAAAAAGCCTGTGTATATTGAGATTATCCGCGATCGGCGATGTTACTAATATTGTCCCTGTAGTGAGGTCTATTCAAAACTTCTGGCCGCAAACTGCAATAACATGGATTGTTGGTAAAACGGAACATACTCTTGTGGGCGACATTCCAGGCATTGAATTTCTTATTTTTGATAAAACAAAAGGACTATCGGAATATCTAAGATTGCACCAGCAGGTTAAAAACCGTAGGTATGATGTCCTTTTGCACATGCAGGCCTCCATCCGTGCCAGCTTTGCCTGCTTGTTAATTCCTTCACCCATTAAATTAGGTTTTGATATAAGCAGAGGCAAGAATCTTCAGTGGCTTTTCACAAATTATCGCATCCCGAAAACAAATCGACAGCATGTTCTTGACGGATTTTTTGAATACACAAAATTCTTAGGAATTTCAGATGAACTAATCAATTGGGATATTCCTGTCCCGGATGACGCATGCAAAAAAGCGGATCAATGGCTGGGGAAAAACAACTTTTTTATTGTCATTAACCCCTCATCAAGTATTCGTGCACGAAACTGGAGAAATTGGGATGCAACAAACTATGCACGTTTGACAGAATATGTTGCCAACAAATATGGGGCAACGACAGTCCTTACTGGTGGCCCTTCCGCCGCTGAAAAAACATTTGCTGAAACAATTGAAGATAAAACCAACATCAACGTATTAAATTTGGTTGGTAAAACCAATTTAAAAGAACTGATGGCTGTTTTGCAAAAAGCGTCTCTCGTCGTTTCACCTGATACCGGACCAGCTCATATAGCAAACGCGGTAAATACTCCTGTCATCGGGCTTTATGCTTCTTCCAATCCGGAAAGGACAGGTCCATATAACTATCGACACCTGACGGTAAACCGATATCCCGAAGCCATAAAGAGGGAATTTGGAAAGGACGTCAACGAAGTTCCTTGGGGGAAAAGGGTTAGGAATCCAGATGCCATGAATTTAATTTTTTTTGATGATGTCGCTCGGAATATAGACCAGGTGCTAGGCCCTAAAATAATCATATAAAAAATTACTGGGTATTTTTTTCTCTTTGACGAAGCCAAAGATCGGTATACTTGATAAATCTGGAATAAGCACCAAGCACTGCGAGAACAAAGCCCGCACGCCCATCAAGGAACCCCTTACGGATAAAAAATGCTTTTATAAAGTAAACAGCAGCATGACTGACAGCATCAAATATCGTACTATGCTTCCCCTGGCGATATTTTTCCTCTGCCCACGCTGCAGAATACCGCGCAGTCTTGTTGATCCATTGCTCTAAATCCCTGAATGTAAAATGGAGCAGGTTCCCGCGTAATTTTACAACCTGCATGTTTTCACCAAAAACAACCTTCTCATGAACCATAGCATCATCGTAGGTTGCTAGGTGCTTAGGATAAAGCCGTACCACATAATCAGGATACCATCCACTGTGGCGGATATAGGCACCAAAGGCCCACGTCAAACGCGGCACCGCATAGACCTTTGATTGATCATTGAGCGCTACGGCATGTTGTATTTCTTCTTGCAGATCCGGCGTAACAACCTCATCGGCATCAATCATCATAATCCAGTCACAGGTTGCCTTTTCCTGTGCCCTTTGGCGCTGCGGACCGAAACCGGGCCAGATTTGTTCTTCATAAACACGATCCGTAAAACGCCGGGCTATTTCAAGGGTATTGTCCGTACTGCCGGAATCAAATACCACAATTTCATCAGCCCAGGAAACACTCTCAAGACAAGCATCAAGCTTGTCCGCTTCATTCTTGGTTATTAGGACAATCGACAAGGTTGCCATAGTTACCCCTACCGGCCAGTTTGGCGGATGTTAAAAACACGACAAGACAAAACAGATACACTGTCAGCATCGGTGAACGAGCTACCCACCCTTCGGTTAAACCAAAAACGCCAAAACAAAGCAGTGATGCCAAACCGGCAATAACAGGAAAATCTGATGTTTTTTTCTCCCTAGCGACGCCGATCCTGAAAAGAATTTGGGCCGGCAAAACAAATAAAGTCATCATAAAAACCAGCAAACCTAAAGTCCCCATCGTCGCCAACGTATCAAGAAAAATATTATGTGCATGCCCCCAGTCCTTATTCAGAGACAAGGTGCCTTCCTCTATTCTTGCAATGGTCTCTTGACGAAAATCTCCCAATCCCGTACCGATCAGCGGATTATCCAGCCAGATTTCAATAGCTGTACGCCACAAAAGCAGCCTGATGCCTTCTGAGGTATCCGTTTCCTTCAGATCAAGAAATGCTTCTATATTTTGCTGGGAATCAGTCAATCTATCAACAATCTGATTCGGCATGACCGCTAGACCAACAAACAACACAATGACAATACCAGCGACAGAAATAGCGAGGTTCAATTTATTAAGTCGATGTCGCAACAACCACAGAACAAATACAACAACAATAGGCAATGCAAGCCACGCACCTCGAGTTCCGGACATCATAGAAGCATAAAGACCACATAGAATTGCAAAAACACCAAAACAGGCATGCCAGCCCGACAATCGACCTACCATCAGCGCGATGAAAACAAGTATCGCAAGAAGAACCGATAAATCCCCCAGGGCGATAGAATAATAGTGCCCCTTGGCCCGCGCCAGACCCTGAACATGGACTGAATAATAGGCGATAGCAGCCATCACCGGACCAGTCACAAGCAGACCAAACAGAAAGGGTCGTGATAAATCAAGCTTGATTTTATCGATCGCAAGGCACAGGGGAACAAGGCATAAAAAGCCGACCATTTTTTCAAGCCTCCGCAATCCGGAACTCATATCTTCAGCGTTGATCATACTGAGTAAAGCGACTCCCAAGAGGAGCAGAATAAAAGCGAAAAACCATTTAATCCTCCCCTCCGGCATAGCCCAACCTCGGCCTAAAATTATCAGCGCAATAACAACAGCCAGGTAATAAAGTCCGGATGTCCAATGCTTTATTGTGCCCATGCCAATAGGAAACAAAAACGCGACAAGAGAAAGCAACGCTCCGGACAAAAATAATTTCTTTAAATAGTCCAAGGTTGAACTCAATTCAGTTGTTCCAGGAAGGTAATTAGATTTTCCGTGCAGCGGGCTTCGGTAAATACCTGTTCAACTCTCTTTCTACCAGCCTTTCCAAACAAATATCTTTTAGCTGGGTCATCAGCGAGATCAATAATCTTTGCAACAAAATGTTCCAGAGACTTATTATCAACGAGATATCCGGTTAATCCATCAATAACTATTTCCGGATTACTGCTGGAATTAAATGCTACAACAGGCCTACCTGCCGCCATTGCTTCGACTAATACATAACCAAAGCCCTCCCAGTGAGAGCTTAGAAGAAAGATATCGATTCCCGCCATAAAGGCTCGAATATTATCCTGAAATCCAAGAAACTCGATTTGCTCGGCAACACCCTTGGCGTCAGCGTAGGCGCGCAACTCATCTTCCAGAGGACCACTACCAGCAATTTTCAAATGACAATTTGTGTCTTGCTTTTTTAATTGAGAGACAGCATCAATAAGAAATTTCTGATTTTTTTGAGAAGACAGACGACCTGCATGACCGAGAACAATAGTTGATTGTTCTCGGGAGAGATTGGAGCCATCCACTGAACTATCGTATTGCGCTAAATCAATTCCGTTATAAATAACCTGCACGCGGACATTTTCCAGCATGTTCGGACTATGAGCCAAGAGGGTTCTTTTGGTTTCATTCGAATTAGCAATAACTGCGGTCAAAACTTTCCTGAAAAGAAATCTATTGAAAAAGGTATTACGTACAGGTATTGCGCTCCCCCTACGATAAACAATCCGACGGATCCCAGCGAGGCGTGCTGCTAAACCTGCCGCTTTTAAATCCGAGGGAAGATTCATGATAATACAGTCAAAAGATTCTCGGTTCATCCACAAGGCGAGGTTGATGATTTTAATTATATTGAGAAAACTGAAATTTTTTATTGAAATCTCATACAAAGGCAATTGGGCACCTCTCACTTTGTCAGCAAGACGACTGTTATGATTTGCTGCAACGACAACAGAGTAGTTTTTAGCTGCAAGGCGACTTGCCATATCAAAATGCCACTTTTCACCGCCCCCCCATTCTTGATGACTATTAAAAAAACAAATTTTTCTTAATTTGCTTTTTTCGCATTCTCGAGCCATAAAAACTCATGTTTCCTTCTACAAAGCAAATAAAATCAGGGAGATAAGCACGAAGAATATAACTGATTGAAAAAATAAAAAACTTTCAATCCTGTCGTCCAAAATCAACGTTTTCATCGTTGATAAGTTGATCGACAGAAGACAAAACATCTTCAACCTCTATTGCAATCATACAGCGGTGATCGATGGGGCACTGCCTGAGCAGACAGGGTGCGCATGGAAAATCTTTTCTGACAATTTTATGCGCAACCCCTGCAGGAAATGTCGTTGTATGGTCAGTTGATCCGAAAATTGCAACAATAGGAACACCCAATGCCGCAGCTACATGCATCGGACCGGAATCATTGGTAACCATCAATCTGCACGCAGAAATAAGGGCCATCATTTCACGTACGGTCGTTTTACCAACAAAATTCGTCAATTTGGCATGACAGGTCTCTTCAATTTCCTGACCAATCTCTATTTCGCCTGGGCCACCAATCAACATAATTAGGAAACCGAAACGATTTGACAATTCATCGGCTACTTGAGCAAAACGATGGGGTAACCACCTTTTTGCAGAACCATAAGCGGCACCAGGATTAATGACCACCCAGCTTGCTTCTTTAAGAGTACGTTGCGCCCAGGCCTTTTCGTTGTCTGTTACATTTAATAATTGGCGGCCATCGCCACCCGTAATTTCACAGGATCGCAGTAAAGAGATAAAATGGAGAGTATGATGTTGTTTTTTTATATCTTCTGTCAGTTCAACACCATGAGATAAAAGAAACCCACGATGATCTGTAAGGTACCCGATTCGCACACGAATACCGGCTAGAAAGGTCATCAATGCCGCTTCGATTGCTTTTTGAAACAAAATAGCAGCATCAAAACGTTCTCTACGTAGCCTGACAACAAAACGTACAAAACCACTGATTCCACGATCTACGTTTTTTTTATCGTAAATAATGACACGATCACAATAGGGATGAGACAAAAAAAGGGGAGACACCAATGGATTTGCAACAACGACTATCTCTGCATCAGGATAACTCTCACGAATAGCACCCAATGCGGGTGTATTCATGACAGCATCGCCTATCCAATTATTTACGCGAACAAGAATTTTTTTAAGTTCCGGTATGTGCCTATTATTTATAGATAAAACTTTCATAGATCAATTTCTTATTTTAAGTTTTCATAATCATTGAATTTGAATCATCCTTATTTAAAATTTCACTTGAAAAGTGTATAAATCTTTTTTCAAGTGTTTTTTTAAGTGTTTTACGCCTATATAAGTTAAAACCACCCCTAACCCAAAACAACCACATATGTATATAGGCTCTTCGTCACTTTGAGTGGGTAATGGTATAGTGAGTCACTAATTCCGTTACCCACTCAAAGTGACGAAGAGCCATATCGATTTTATAGATCTATTTTATTACTAAGAAGCAGAAATGTTTTCATCTTCTACAAACATCACAGGGATATCATTTATTACCGCGTACTTCAGGCCACAAATACTGCACACAAGAAAGTCCTCTGATTCAATATGGATAGGCTTGTCTTTACACACAGGACAAACCAAAATTTTTAACAAGTTTGAAGAAATTGTCATTTTTTTCTCCTGACTTTGTCTAAGATTACTGCCAAAAAGTTTTTTACATCTAAAACTTTTAGACTTAAAGATATCTTGTAACAGGGAAGCTGAAACATACTAGCCTTTAATTTTATTGCATCCTTTTCAGTAGTAGCAAGGGCATCTGAAGTTTTACTCAGCTTATTGATCTTGGCAATAATCTTCTCTGGATAATTTTCATGATCAGGGAGTGATTTCTTTCCAATTAACTGCATTCCGGACTTTTCCAGTGCTGAGAAAAATCCATCAGGATCAGCAATACCAGCGAATGCAGTTAGCTTAAACCTCTTCAATTTTTCCATCGGAACAACTTCCCCGTTTAGAGAAATAGCTTCCGTGGCAAAGCAATGGAAAGATCGAAAAGTGGGAACCCTGCTATGAAGATCGAGCATCCCGTCTGCACATCTGGTCCTCAAAATGATATCAGCACGCTCAAGATCATGCCGAAATCCTCTGAGATTTCCAGCAGGCAAAGGCCATCCGTTACCAAAAGGACGCAGTGCATCCACCAGAACCAGATCGACATCCCGCCTTACCGCCAGATGCTGAAACGCATCGTCAAGAACAATAATATCCGCACAGGCCGTTCGCTCTATCTCTTTTATCGCATTGACTCTTTTGCGAGCAATCAAAACCGGAACCTGTGGATTGCGCTGGGCTAACAGAACCGGCTCGTCTCCGGAGTCTACCGGGTTCATCAAAATTTGATTTCCGTCTGAAACAAACCCCACTTCACCGCGAAATTGACCACCATAACCACGACTGACGATGGCAGGATGGTAGCCTTTTTCCATTAAATGTTTTACCAACCAATCAACAACCGGGGTTTTGCCAGTCCCCCCTGCGGTTAAATTCCCAACAGAAATGACCGGTATTGACGATTCAAACGAAGGCAATAAACCATAGTGATAACAAAGTAAACGCAGCCAATTACCAACGCCATAGAGCAAAGAAAACGGAATCAGGAAAGAAAAGACCAGACCCGTCAGAAAAGTGCCTGTTGGATCAGACAATAACTTCTGATGAAAAGAAATCAATCGGCTCATGTGAGTGACACAGTACGGTCTATCTGCTCCAGTGTACGCTCAACAGCTCCGGCATTTTCCAATATCAGCGCCTGCCCTGCGGTACCCATAGCCATACGCGTTACCGGGTCATTGAGCAGTCTGATACATATATTTTCGAGCTCAGCAGGGCAAGTTGCCTGCATACCAGCTCCTGATTTTATTAACTTATTGGCTATCTCCTTAAAGTTCTGTACGTACAAACCAAACAGCGCCGGTTTTCCAACCAGAGGCGCCTCCAAAAGATTGTGACCGCCCACTGGAACCAGACTGCCGCCAATAAAAACCAGGTCAGCCATTGAATATAGATCAAGAACTTCCCCCACCGTATCAACAATCAGCACCTCATTTGCAGATTGCAATGGAGTTGTTGCGGTTAAATCGTTCCGATAGCGACATTCCAGCCCACTGTCCCTGATCACACTCCTGACCTCTCGTCGTCGCTCAGGGTGGCGGGGAATGAGTATCAGACAAAGATCTTTGTCCAATCTTGAACGAATATTCAAGTAAGACTGAATAAGAAGTTTTTCTTCGCCGGCGTGGGTACTCCCGGCAACCAGCAACAAGGCTTGTTCAGGTACCCGGTAGCGTTGTTTAAGATTAAAAACCTGTTCACTATTAACAGATATTATTTCTTGATCATATTTCAGATTGCCGGTATTCAGAGTTTTGTCTGGATCCGCCCCGAGACTTACAATTCTTTCCTTATCTGCCTGCGATTGCATACAAAGCACAGAAAATGAATCAAATAATGATTTCAAAAAGTACCGGATTAACCGGTAGCGCGAATAAGACCGGTCCGAGATACGGCCATTAACCAAAAGCAAGGGGATATCAAATCGGCTGGCCTGACGGCAAAAGTTCGGCCAAAGTTCTGTTTCGGCAATCAAGATTGCTACGGGCTTGATCTGTCGAAGCGCCCTGTCGACAGTCCAGGCTAGGTCAAAGGGTGGGAAAATACAAATATCAATATCAGGATGACTCTGAGCTATTGCGTGCCCGTTTTCCGTCATATTGGTCATCAAGATCTGATATTCCGGGTGCTTCTGACGAATCTTTTCCAGGAGCGGAAACACTGCCCGAGCCTCACCAACTGAGGCCGCATGAATCCAGATAATTGCTTGTTCGAAATGCTTCAGTTGATCAGCAGTGTAATATCCAAGACGTGCTCTTATGCTTCTGTGGCTTCGACCATGGCGAAAACCATAAAGCCAATAATAAGGAATTAAAACCAGACCTGAAATAAAAAGAACCAGGTTATACAGCAGATACACCGTAAGTCTCCAAATGGGTCTCGGCCCGTTGCTGGTTTTCGTCCATTGCCTGCTGCAATCGTTGGCGACATTCGTCCAGCGGCTGATCACGTGAAAAAAACTGCGGTGAGCCGTAGCAATAGACCGACCGCGCAAAAGGGGAAGGCAAAAGAAAACGATCCCATGAACGAAAACGATGCCCGCGACTGCAAACATAATTCAGCGGAACAACTGGACGACCACTGATCCGCGCCAACTGGAGCACTCCGTCCTTTATCTGCCGACGTGGGCCCTTAGGTCCATCTGGAGTGACGGCCAGATCGACAGGAAGTTCTGCGAACTTCAACATTTCACGAAAAGCTTCACGGCCCCCTCGTGAAGAAGAACCTCGCACAGATCCCTGACCAAAATATGACACGGTACGTGCGATCAGCTCGCCATCGCGCGAACGGCTGATCAGTATTTTGGCTCCCGGCCCCTGGTAAATAGTAACCATCATTAATAATTGATCATGCCAGGCACAGAGGATGACATGCTTTCCATGCTGCCAAAATTCCTGAACAGTATCCTCACCACAAACCTCAGACCGTTGGGTAAACGCAACGAACCGGATCAGCTTGGCTCCCAACCAGGGCACAATGGCTATGAACAATTTATCCTTAAGCTTCATCCGTTTTAATTCCTGAATTGTGCTTCGTAGAGCCGGGAATAAAGGCCGTTATGACCCAGCAGCTCCTGATGCGTCCCCTCTTCAACAATGCAGCCGCGCTCCAGCACCAGAATCCGGTCGGCATACATAATCGTCGAAAGCCGATGGGCAATCACAAAGGTGGTCCGATCCTTCATCAGGTTGGTTAAGGCTTTTTGGACCATCGCCTCGCTTTCCGTATCAAGGGCGCTGGTTGCTTCGTCAAGAAGCAGAATCGGTGCTGCACGTAAAATCGCCCGGGCGATACAGATGCGCTGACGCTGGCCACCAGACAAACGTATTCCACGATCGCCGATCATGGTGTCATAACCATCAGGCAGCTCATCAATAAAGTCGGTGGCATAGGCCTGTCTGGCCGCCTCTTTAACCGCTGCCATATCAGCATCAGGGCTACCATAACGGATGTTATTCGCCAGGGTGTCGTTAAACAGAAAGGTTTCCTGATCCACCAGGGCCAGATGCTGATGCAAACTTTCCTGGGTCAGGCTACGCAGATCAATGCCATCGATCAGGACGCTCCCCTGCTGCGGGTCGTAATAACGGTTGAGCAGACCGATAAAGGTACTTTTGCCGGCGCCACTGGGACCGACCAGAGCAATGACCTCACCAGGACTGGCTGACGCAGAAAAATCGCGCAGCACCGGATCTTCTTCATAGGCAAAGGTCACCCTGTCAAAGGTTACTTGGCCATGGCATTCGATCAACTCAACGGCATCCGGCGCATCAACGACTTCCGGGGCGTTGTCGAGCACTTCAAATACCCTTTCTGCAGCGCCCAGAGCCTGTTGGATAGTATTATTCACTTTTGTCAGACGTTTTAAGGGGGTATACAGCAAAACAATCGCAGTTAACAACGAGAACATCTCACCTGGGGTAATGGCTCCTACCATCACCCGATTCAATCCATACCAAAGAACAAATGCCACCCCGATAGATGTCATAATTTCCATCAGGGGTGAGGTTGCCGCCGCATAACGAATTGTCCTGCGAATAAAAGAGTAATATCTAGAATTGACGCGGACAAACTTATTTACTTCCTGACTTTCTGTTCCAAAAGCTTTGATCACTTTGATACCGGAAAAGCTTTGTTCCAACACGGCAGTCAGGTCACCCATTGCCGCCTGTCCTCGGCGCGAGTATTTTTTGATCTGTCTGCCGATTGCCGCAGCAGGAACAACAGCCGCTGGAATCACTACAAAGGCGAATATCGTCATCCGCCAATCAAGGTAAAAAGCGTAGCCGATCAAAACGATAAGAGTAACCAGTTCTCGCAGCAATGTTATCAGTACCTCAGCGAGTACTGATTGCATCATATTTACATCATTGAGGATGCGAGACATCAAGTTGCCCGATGATGTGGTCACATAATTACGCATGGACAACTGCATGGTATGTCCAAAAAGTGCGTTGCGAATATCTTGAATTGCACGCTGCCCAGCTATACGCACATAATATTCCTGCACATAACGCGAGCCACCTTTGAACGTAGCAATACCAACTACCAGAAAGGGAACCAACTGAGCAAGAGCCAGGTCTCCGGCGATGATCAGATCATCCACAAATGGCTTCACCAGGTAGGCGATCAAGGCATCAGAACCGGCCACTCCGAGGGACGCCCCCATCGACAGGGCGATAATCCACTTGTAGGGGGCCGCGTAGGAAAAAATCCTTAAATAGATGTTTCTTTCTTTATTCATTCCGTCACGCGCCCTCTTTCAGTTCGAGGCCAACCATCTCGGCAACCATATCGGCGACCCTGATGGAGCATCCAGGAGCACCCAGCCGTTTTTGTACGAGGACCAGATCGTCACGCATCTGTTGAATATAAGCAACATCATCCAGCAACCGTAACAATTCATCTTTAAGTGCCTCAGGCTGCGCATCATCCTGAATAAATTCGCGGACAATGTCGCGACCGGCAATAATATTAGGCAGGCCGGCAAAGGGAATCTTGATCAGTCGTCGGCCAATGGCGTAGCTCAAGGGCGCAACCTTATAAACAATCGCCATGGGCGTACCAACCAGGGCCAGTTGCAAGGTCACCGTACCCGACACGGTCAAGACCGCCTGACAGGAATCAGCAACCGCATAAATATCCTCTTCAACCAGATAAATCGGCAACGTAACACCAACAGCATTTATGCGGTTTTCCAGTTCACTGCGTTGCAAGGAAGGAGCCACCGGCATGATAAAGACAATGCGCGGATCTTCCTCGTGCAGTTTTTTTGCTGCCATCACCAGGGTGGCAAAAATATAGTTCAATTCGCTCTGACGGCTGCCAGGGAAAATGCCAACAACCTTCGCATCAGCAGATAAGTGCAATTGTTTTCGGATATTCAGTCCTTGGGGACGTACGGCAAATTCATCCAGCAGCGGATTTCCGACATACTCGGCGCGCACCTTAAATGGCGCATAAATTTCGGGTTCGAAAGGAAAGATCAATGCCAGACGATCGACACGCTCGGCAATAGTACGTGCCCGGCCGGAACGCCAGGCCCAGACCTTGGGGCTGATGTAATAAAGAACCGGCACCCCGGCGTGCTTTGCCACCTTGGCCAGGCGCAGGTTAAAATCAGGGAAATCCACCAGCACCAGCAGATCCGGTGGCTGGGACGATTTCAGAATCGCCGCTAACCGACGAAAGCGCAGGATAATACCCGGCAATCGCCCCAACACCTCGGTTACCCCCATCACTGAAAGCTCATCTGAAGGGATCAGGATATCACAGCCATTTGCCTGCATGCGACGGCCGCCAACCCCAAAGAAACGGATATTTGGGTATTTCTCCGCTGCGGCTTTGAGCAAGTTGCTGCCATGGAGGTCGCCGGACGATTCTCCGGCAACAATCATGACTCGCGATGTGGCTGAAGAGATACTCAAAATGTGCATCCGACAAAAAAACAGAAGGCATGGCCCCGGAACAGGTCCTTACTACTTCTGTTTTTTAAAAGGTTGATGATTTAGCGGGCCAGCCCGCGCTCACTTGATTTCAGGAAATTCAGATACGTTGCAACCACGGAAGCATTCAGGTCAAATTCGGTTTCGATGGTCGTAATTGCTTCTTCCAGTTTAAGATTGGAGCGAAAAACCAGCTTATAAAGCCTCTTGATGGTTGCCAGGGCATCATCATTGTAACCACGACGTTTGAGACCGGTGGTATTAAGCCCTACGGTCTTTGCCCGATCCCCCTGAACAATGGAGAATGGGGCAACATCCTGGGCAATCATCGAGCCACCACTGGCCATAACATGACAGCCCACCCGGGTGAATTGATGAACGGCAGAGAGGCCCCCGAGAATAGCATAATCATCGACCTGGACATGGCCGGCCAGGGTCGCAGCGTTGGCCAGAATCACATGATTACCAACAATGCAATCATGCGCAACATGGGAATAAGCCATCAACAGACAGTCGTTACCAATAGTCGTCACGCCGCCGCCATCCTCTGTGCCCAGATGGATGGTAGTAAACTCCCTGATGCGATTACGGTCACCAATCTTCAGGGTTGATTCTTCCCCTTTGAATTTCAGATCCTGCGGGACAGCACCAATCGACGCAAACTGAAAAATCTGGTTAAAGCTCCCGATCTCTGTTCGTCCTTCAAGCACCACATGGGCGGCCACGGTTGTCCCTGCACCGATACTGACATGCTCACCTATCACGGAATAGGGGCCAACGGTAACGCTTGGATGGAGTTTGGCTCCCGACGCGATGATGGCTGTAGGATGGATCATGGATAACTCCATTGCAAAATTATTTTTTAGCGAAGGTTGCCTTCAGTACTGCCTCTGCAACCAGGGTATCACCGACATAGGCATTGCCCTGAAACTGATAAATACCACGTCGACGCGACAGCAGATCCATCTCCATACGCAGGACATCGCCAGGCATGACCGGTTTACGGAAACGGGCTTTGTCGATACCGACAAAGTAGGTGACACGATCTTTTTCAATCTTATCGACAACCGTAACATATGCGCCGCCAACCTGTGCCATCGCTTCGAGGATCAGCACACCGGGCATGATCGGGTGCCCTGGAAAATGCCCCTGAAAAAAAGGCTCATTGATGGTCACGTTTTTGTAGCCATTGACCTTATTCCCCGGGTCGACTTCCTCAATCCGATCCACCAGCAAAAACGGAAAACGGTGAGGAAGAATTTCCATAATCTGCTGGATATTCAATTTAAGCACAGCCATCCTCCTTCAGCAGGGTTTCCAACTCTGTTACGCGTTTTTTCAATTGTTGTAAATTTTTACGCATCTCCGGCAACTTGGGCAGGGTCATAGCAGAACGCAACCATTCCTTATGGGGCATCAAGGGAACACCTGACAACACTTGGTGAGGCGCTTCAAGATTGCCACTGATACCGCCTCGGGCACCAATGGTAATATGGTCTCCCACCTTCAAGTGCCCAGCAACAGCCGATTGCCCCCCGAAGGTACAATGGTTGCCAATACGCGAACTGCCGGCAAGTCCAACCTGGGCAACAATAATGCAATCTTCACCCAGATCGACATTATGACCAATCTGTACCAGATTATCGACTTTTGTGCCGCGTCGTACGCGGGTTTCCCCCAGGGTCGCACGGTCTACACAGGAGTTAGACCCGATTTCAACATCGTTTTCAAGGACGACAATCCCGATCTGGGGGATTTTGAAATAACCTGAGCCATCAGGAGCAAAACCAAAACCATCGGAACCAATTACTGCACCCGGTTGAAGAATGACCCGATCACCCAGTTGACAACCTTCGCGCACTATCGCCTGAGCATGGAGAAGACAATCAGAGCCGATAACTACATCCGCATAAAGACAAACGCCGGGATGGACAACGGATCTGGGCCCCACCACAACTCGCTCACCGATGACGCAACCAGGATAAATTGTTGCCGTTGAATCGATGGTAGCACTGTCAGCAACCTGCGCTCCCGGCCTTACCCCTGGGTTCTGCTCGCTGCTGCCATGCAAAAAGGCCAAAACCCTGGCAAAGGCCAAATACGGGTTGGCCGCAACAAGAACATCACGGTCGCCGACTGCCACCCCCGGAGCAACGATCACCGCTGAGGCGCGACAATCTTTTAACCGCGCAAGATACTTGGGGTTCGCTACAAAGGTGATATCACCCTCGGTAGCCTGGTCGATCGAGGCAACCCGTTCAACCTGAACAGTCGGATCGCCCCGTACCTCACCCTGAACCAGTGTCGCTAATTCCGCCAAGGTTGCCATCATTCGGTCTCCTGCCATCTAGTACCCTGTAACCCATAATCTTTCTCATCTTGCTGGCTATTTTGCGCGCCGGCTGCGTTGTGATGTCCGCTGATTAACTATGGCTAGGCAGCGAACATCATGCCTTGCTGGCACACAAAATCTCTGCGCAATCTTACGAAATCCTACGAGTTACAGGGTACTAGGTGTCGTTAGTTTTTCGCATCGTAGGCGTTGATCAGCGCATCGGTAAGATCGTATTCAGGATCAGCGTATACAATGGCCCCTTCGTTTTTTTCAATGATCATGGCATAGCCTCTCTCGGAACCCACCGTCTGCATAACGTCAAACAACTCATTGATAATCCGTCCGGTAAATTCAGCATCCTTGCGCTGCAGATCTTCCTGAATGTCCTGCTGAAAACGCTGCAGATCCGTCACTCGACGCTGATATTCACGCTCACGCTCGGCCCGTGCATTATCTGACAACAGGGCCGCCTGCTTTTCCAGGTCAGCCTTCATCTTCAGCACTTCATCCTGCTTTGCCTTGAATTCGCCTTCGTATTTTTTGACCTCTTCGGTCATCTGCTGCTTGGCAGCAACACCGGCCTTGGAGAGATTCAGGGCACGTTGAAGGTCAACATAGCCGATTTTCTGGGCAAAGGCAGGCAGAGCAAACAACAGTAAGGCGAGTACAATTACACTGATCTTTTTCATGATATCTCCTTATAATTGGTTTAAAATGGTCGTCCAATGGTAAATTCAAAAACACTTTGTTTCTCATCATCACGCGGATCGAGGTTATATCCCCACTCAAAACGTAACGGACCTAAGGGGCTGCGCCAGCGAATTCCGGCGCCGGCACTGTGACGCATATCGGAAAAATACTCTTCGTTATCACGCCAGGCATTTCCTGTGTCGTAAAAAAGGACACCTTGTAACCCGAGAGAGCGATAGATGGGGAAGAGATATTCCATATTGAAATAACCCATCTTTTCACCGCCGATATAAATACCGTCGTCGCCACGCGGACCAACTTCACGGGTTTTAAAACCACGAATCGTTCTTATACCACCGAGAAAAAAGCGCTCACTCAGTGAAACCTCATCACCACGAGTCGATGTTATGTACCCGATTTCACCATGAATGGAAAAAACCGTACCCCAGAACAATGGGAAGAAATGGCGGTGCGAAGCAATTGGCCGCAAGAAATGCTCGGTGCCACCTAGGCCTGCATACTCAAGGCTGATGCGGGTAACCCCGCCACGACTGGGATCCTCAAAAAAATCAGTACTGTTACGCACCCACTGGGTAGTAATTGATGACAGGGTTGATCGGCCTTCCTGATCTGCGATGAACTGATTTGCCAGGGCAACAGCACTGAGGTTAGTAATTTCTTTTTGCTCATAGCGATAAGTCAAAAACACGCGAGAATTACGACTGACCGAATGACCGGCGCGAATTGCACCACCGGTACGTTCATCATCGTAGTCACGAAATTCGCGTTGTGAACGGTACACTTCGCCGCCAAGAGTCCAGTCAGTATCAAGAAAATAAGGATCAGTGACCGCCAGTGAATAGGTATTGCTTTTGGAACCGACGGAACCGCTTAAATTGAGAGTTAACCCGCGACCAAGAAAGTTCTCCTGGGAGATCGACCCTTGCGCCATCAACTTGTCGACTGAAGAATAACCTAGCCCGATGGAAAAGGTTCCGGTCAGTCGCTCCTCAACCGCTACCTCAACGACACTCAAATCTTCAGCTGAGCCGCGTTTATCTGTGATCTGAACCTCTTCAAAAAAACCGAGGTTACGTACCCGCCGGTTAGCTTCCTTCATTTTACTGGAACTGTACAGCTCTCCCTCAATCACCGGAATTTCACGCCGAATCACCTTGTCTCGAGTGCGAATATTACCGCTGATATCAACCCGCTCGATTGATACCTGCACCCCCTGCTCGATCTCCAACTCGATATCAAAGAGTAACTCATCAGCTTTTCTGGCGGTCAATGGCACGACATTAACGTAGGCATAACCACGATCGGCGTACAGGTCAGTCAGGGCAAGGATACTGTCACGCAATTGCAGACGGCTGAACACCTCCCCCTCTTTAAGCTGCACCTGTTTTAACAGCTCATCTTCGGGAAAAAGCAGATCGCCACTGACCCTTAAAGCCCCAACTCGATATTGCGGGCCTTCGTCAATCTCGATGTCAATATTCAGATATTTGTTATCGATCAGGGTCACTTGGGGTTGCTGAACGATTACGTCCTGATAGCCGATATCGTAATAAGCCATTTTGATGCGTTCAATATCGATCTCTATGACCTCTTCAAGATAAACTCCTCGCCCCGTCAGCCAGGACAAAAACCAGCGTTCCTTGGTTTCGATGCTTTTGAGTAACGCCCGTTTTTTTAACACCTCATTCCCAATAAAATTAATATTCTTGACGCGGATTTTGCGACCTTCGTCGATCAGGTAGACCAAAGTTGCTTCACCACGATTGTCAATGTTCAACTGGGTATTGATGTCCACCGCATGGTAAGCATCTTTGATGTAAACGTTTTTCAACTCCTGAACACTATTGCGTACGCGGTTATGATCAAAAATAAACGGCGGCTTTAGCGTCGTGTTGTCACGTAGTTTCTGATCTGACAGTTTTTTATTGTCACGGAACTCTAAAGTTCTGACCAGGGGTTGCTCTTCCAGTTCAAAAACCAGAATAGTGCTCCCCTGAACCTCAGCGATCCGAGCCGTCACATCGTGAAAACCACCCAGGGCAAAGATGTTTTTCAAATTTTCATCGACCTGAGCATAACTGACCACATCACCGGGATTGATTGTAATCGCTCCACGGATAGCTGCCGTTGCCACTCGACGGTTCCCCTCTATCTGCACCTGCGCTACCCTGAATTCTTCTGCCGCCAGCGAAAAAGTCGCTACAAAGACCAGAAAAAGCGCAACCATAAGTGATCTAGACATCAAAAAAAACCTCAGCTCTAGTGGGGATAAGCAAACTGTAGATTATAAAAGAGTGTGATATCAACTGCAATTTAAAACATCCCCCGCCAGTACCCCGTCCTCGATCCTGAGAATACGGTCAAGACCGGCGGCTAGAGGCAGGTTGTGGGTCACAATCACCATGGTAAGGCCTTTACTGGCGTGCATGCGATTTAACAGGGCAACAATCTCATCGGAGGTGCCGGTATCCAGGTTACCGGTTGGTTCATCGGCCAACAACAATTGGGGTTCATTGACCAGAGCACGAGCGATAGCCACCCGTTGCTGTTCCCCGCCGGACAAGGCACCGGGCTTATGGGTCAAACGATGAGCCAGACCGACCTCGGAAAGGATATCAGCAGCTTTTTCGCCGGCCAGTTTGCGGGTCTCACCGGCAATCAGACGCGGCATCATGACATTTTCCAGGGCACTGAATTCCGGCAGCAGTTGGTGAAACTGAAAGACAAACCCGACGGTACGATTGCGAAAAGCATCAAGGGCGTGCCCGCGCAGGGCAAATAATCTTTCGCCTTCAACCCTGACGTCTCCGGACGTTGGTGCATCAAGCCCACCGAGGATATGCATCAGCGTGGTTTTCCCTGCTCCGGAGGTTCCGACCACCGCCACCCGTTCATTGCGTTTAATCTGCAGATCAATCCCTCTGAGCACCTCGATAACCCCACCCGGCGTCTGAAAGGATTTGTGCAGTTGATGCACTGCGACCATGTGAACATCAGTCATAACGCAGGGCCTCTGCCGGATCCATACGTGAAGCGCGCCAGGCGGGATAAATGGTGGCCAGCAACGAGATGGTCATAGCCATCACCACCACTGCTATCACCTCGACCACAACGATCTCTGAAGGGAAGCGCTCCATGCCGTAGACCGATTGATCAAAGATCTGAATACCAAACATACCCTCGACCCCCTTGATCAGAGCGTCGGCATAATGGGCCAGAGCCACCCCCAACCCTGTGCCCAACAGGGTCCCCATGGTGCCGATAATCAGTCCTTCAAACAAAAAGATTTTCATAATGCTGCGAGCATTAGCACCCATGGCACGCAAGATAGCAATATCACGAGTTTTTTCCATCACAACCATAATCAGAGTCGTAGCAATATTAAAGGCAGCGACCAGGACAATAATCGCCAGAACAATAAAAAGTCCGAGTTTTTCCAGCTTGAGTGCCGACAAAAAAGAGCCGTAGAGACTCTGCCAGGGGCGTACAACCGTAGGGAAAGCAAACTGCCCGGAAAGCTGATCAGCGACAGCAGGGGCGCGTTCAAACAAATCAACCTCAATTTCAATGCCGCTAACGACACCTTCAGACTCAAAAAACACCTGAGCTTCCGGCAAGGGGATATAGGCATAAAAACTGTCGATCAGGCTGCTCTGCTTGTCAAACACAGCAACCACCCGAAAGGGTTTCATTTTCGGCATCATCCCAAAAGGAGTGACGTTAAATAATGGGGGAATAACGTTCACCAACCCGCCCACATCAACACCAAGGGTTGTCGCCGTATCCATTCCAATGATAATGCCGGGACGGTCCTCCGAGTCAAAAAACAGCTGGTTGATCTGGTTACCTTCCCAGGTTCTAAGCGACTGAGCAAGGATTTTGTGGTCTTCGTCCACCCCTTTGACACTGACGGCAGCAACATTGCCGCCGGCCAGCAACATAGCCTCACGGGAAACAAACGGGGTCGCCGAGATCACATGGGGAAGTTGCCTTGCCGCGTTAACCAGTTCACGCGGGTTATCAATACCTTCACCATAGCGCTGGATCAGGACATGAGGGACATTACCGAGAATTTGCTGGCGCACGCCGTCGGTAAATCCGGTCATCACTGCCTGGACCAGAATCAACGCGGCAACGCCCAGGGTAACCCCGGCAATTGAAATAAACGAAATGACCGAAATAAAGGTCTGCTTGCGCTTGGCACGCAGATAGCGCAGGCTGATAAACCATTCATAGGACATGAAATATTAAGCCTTATCCTGCCTCGGGGCGCATTTGCGGAAAGAGAATGACATCGCGGATACTGGCGGAGTTGGTCAGCAGCATCACCAGACGGTCTATGCCAATCCCTTCACCAGCCGCCGGCGGCAGACCGTACTCCAGCGCACGGATATAATCTTCGTCCATGGCATGTGCTTCTTCGTCGCCGGCCGCCTTTTCTTTGAGTTGATCAAGAAATCTCTGTTTCTGATCGATGGGGTTGTTCAATTCGGAGAAGGCGTTAGCCAGCTCACGACCGACGATAAACAGCTCAAAACGATCAACGACATCCGGGTTTTCATCGTTTTTGCGCGAGAGGGGTGAAATCTCAGTGGGATATTGGGTAATAAACACCGGATTCCACAGCTTCGGCTCCACCACCTCATCGAAGATCTCTGCCAGCAGTTTGCCATGGCCGATGTGGCCGTCAAGTTCCAGCCCCAAGGTATCGGTGGCATACGCCAGGGAACGATCACGATCATTGAGTAATTCCAGCTCAACCTCGCCATACTTGACGATAGCATCCTTAAGGGTCAGCCGCTCCCATGGTGGAGTCAGGTCAACCGTCTTTTCACCATAAGGAATCACCAGCGAACCGCACACCTGTTGAGTCACATGACAAATCAGCTGTTCGGAAAAATCCATCAGGTCATCGTACGTAGCATAGGCCTGGTAAAATTCCATCATGGTAAATTCGGGGTTATGCTGAATCGATATCCCCTCATTGCGAAAGTTGCGATTGATTTCAAACACCCGGTCAAAACCACCAACCACCAGTCGTTTTAGATACAGTTCCGGAGCAATCCGCAGAAACAGATCCATCTTCAAGGTGTTGTGACGGGTGACAAAGGGCTTGGCGGTTGCACCACCGGCAATCTGATGCATCATCGGGGTTTCGACTTCAAGATAATCGTGCTCAAGCATGAAGTCACGGATCAGATTAACGATACGGCTGCGCTTGCGAAAAACCTCGCGCACCTCGGGATTCACCATCAGATCCAGATAACGCTGGCGGTAGCGGGTTTCGACATCGGTCAGACCGTGCCATTTCTCCGGCAGGGGCAGTAATGATTTGGTCAGCAGCTTGACTTCGCCGGCGCGGATCGACAGCTCGTCGGTCTGGGTGCGAAAGGGAACACCACAAACCCCGACAATATCGCCGATATCCAATTTCTTGAAATAATCGAAGGCGTCATCGCCAATTTCTTTTTTGGCAACGTAGACCTGAATCCGGCCGCTGCCGTCCTGCAGTTGGAGAAAAGCAGCCTTGCCGAAATCACGTCGAGCCATAATCCGGCCGGCAAAACGATATTCGACAGTGGAGCCTTCGAGGTCCTCACGCGATTCCTGCTGGTGATTGTCATTAATCTGGCCGGCGTTATGCAGTACTTTGAAATCATTGGCAAAGGGATTAACCCCGGCGCTGATAAAGGTATCGATTTTCGCTCTGCGCTGTTGCAGCAGATCGTTTAGTTCTTCCATGAGTTTCATCCTTAACTGATCAAAAAAATTAAGAGAGGAACAATAGCGCTTGTACACTGGTGCGTCAAGCAGGAAACCGGAGCTAAAACCCTAACCACGCCGAACCAAAAGCATTTAACCGACCAGGGGGAGGCTTTCCAAGGCAGCGCGAAGTTGTGGCGGCATCCTGCAGGGTTTGCGCTGCTGATAATCGAAACAAACCATCACCGTAGTGCCTTCTGCAGTCACCTCACCGGCGCGGGTGATCTGATATTCCAGGGTGAAGGCGGCACGCTTGAGGCCGGCCACCCGGACGCCGATCTGCAACTGATCGCCATGGAACATCTCCTGCCGATAATAAATGTGCGCTTCCGGCATGATCAGCCCACAGCCACCCACCTCCGTTTCGGAAAATGGGCCCAGCTGTGCTAAAAAAGCCAGCCTGGCATCCTGAAAGATGGTTAGAACGGCGGCATTACTGACATGTCCGCCAACATTGATATCACCGATGCCAACCCGATAGGAATAAGAAAACTGCTCCATAACCGCTACCTCTGACAATGACTGCAATAAAAGGTTGAACGCTGGCCGATGCGACAGGAGTGGATGGCACGACCACAATAACAACAGGGGCCGGAACGTCGACCATACACCAATAACTCCTGGCGAAAATAACCGGGGCGTCCTTCGCTGTCGGCAAAGTCGCTGATGGTGGTACCACCAGCATCGATAGCCGCCCTTAATACCTCCTGGATAGCTATCACCAGGCGTTGATAGCGTTGCCGCCCAATCCGTCCGGCCGCACGCACGGGATGAATACCGGCACGAAACAACGCCTCATTAGCGTAGATATTACCAACCCCGACAACAACCTTCTGATCCATGATAAAAACCTTTATTGGCTGCGCTTTGCCGCGTGACAGATGATACAACATCTCCCCGCTAAAGCTGTCGCTCAAAGGTTCCGGGCCAAGGTTTTTAAGCAGAGGATGGTTCAGGAGTTTGTCAGGGGAATAAACAAAGGTGCCAAAACGGCGCGGATCGGTCAAGCGCAGACAGGTGCCATCGGTAAAAATCAGGTCGACATGATCGTGCTTGTTCTCGGTGGTTCCTGCCGGAAGAAGACGCAACACTCCGGTCATCCCCAGATGGATCAACAGTCCACCCTGATCGGTTTCCAGCAATAGATATTTCGCTCGCCGCGACACCGTGGCAATAGTCTGCCCTGGAAGAATCCGACACAGTTGGGGATCCAGCGGCAGGCGCAGTTTGGGAGCACGCAGGATCAATTCCTGGATGGCTTTGCCGATGACGTGGGGAGCGATGCCGCGACAGACGGTTTCAACTTCCGGCAGTTCAGGCATAATTAGAAGCGCACCTTATGAGAAGCCTCAGCAAAATGACTGAAATCAACCAGCACGGCCGGCACTGACACATCCCGGGCATCGAGCTTCTGGGCTGAGTGATAAAGCCACCCTTGGCTGGTTTCTATCAGCAGGGCCAGTTCAACCATGCGGCTGATCGTACCTTCATGAGAACAATCCAGGACCTGAATACACTCGACCTGACCGCCATCAAGGCGGCGCTTTTGGGTACATTGCCAGGCAACAAGTGTGACGGCAGTAAGCTGTTCGAGGGCAAAAACAAGATAGCTGGACAGATCAGGAAAATGCTGGAGAAAGGGTGCCTGGGGATGATAACTCGCGTAGATGGCAGCGTAATCACCGCGACGAAGGGCCTCGAAGCGCCGGCGCAAACAAGCTGTCGGGGTCATGAAAGAGGTCATTCTTTAATTCGTGGGTCAAGGGCGTCACGAATCCCTTCCCCCAACAGATTGTAACCAAGAACGGTAATCAGTATCGCCACCCCCGGAAAAACCGACAACCACCAGGCGCTGCCAAGGGTCTGCTTACCGATAATCAGCATATTCCCCCAGGACGGAGTGGGCGGTTGGACACCGATCCCCAAAAAAGACAGGGCACTCTCGGTAAGAATGGCGCCGGCAACGCCCAGGGTCGCCGAGACCAGCACCGGTGACAGGGCATTGGGCAGGATGTGCCGAAAAATCAGGCGCACATCAGAGGCTCCCAGAACCTGGGCGGCAAGGACGAAATCGCGCTGGCGCAGGCTCAAAAATTCCGCCCGAACCAGACGGGCGACCCCCATCCAGCTGGTCAGCCCGATCACGATCATGATGTTCCAGATTGACGGATCAAGAAAAGCAATGACCGCCAGAATGAGAAAAAAAGTCGGAAAACACAGCATGATATCAACAAAGCGCATCACCACGGCATCGACCCAGCCGCCATAATAGCCGGCCAAAGCCCCGCAGAGGATGCCAATCAGGGTCGATATCCCCACCGCAACAAAACCAACCAGCAGGGAGATGCGCGCGCCATAGAGCATCCGCACCAGCACTTCTCGCCCCAGGTCGTCCGTTCCTAAGGGATGTTCCCAGCTGGGAGGCTGTAAGCTCTTACTGACATCGATGGCCGCCGGATCGACGCTGGTAAAACTCGCCGCCACCGCCATGATAAACATGAACAACACAATAGCAGCACCCGCCAGCGCCATGCGATTATTCAGCAAGCGCCGCCAGACAACGTCGCGCAAAAAACTGCTACGGGGCAAGGATCCCATCAGACGCCATTGATCCTTTCAATATCTGTCTTGGTCAACAACCCTTTTTCTCTTAATATCTGCAACAGCCGATCAAATCGAACGTCAACGTCCGGAGTTAAGTCAAGCAGGGTATTATCCATAAGGTCCTCCAACCCTGGATCTGATTCCTGAAATTGCAGATCATCATCGGTGTTCATTCGAATGGCGTGGAGAATGTCATCCTCGGTTGCCACCAACGGCAGAACCCGACAGCCGGTAATAAATTGCAGGTTTTCAATCAACCGCAGATCGGTCGGATCGGTCATCGCCACCCGCAGGATTTTTTCATTTTCCTGATAGCGCAACTGAACCGGAAAAACCGTTAATTGCTCCATTCGTTTAAGCGGCAACAACTCCATCAACGCCGGATCGATGGTTAATTCATCGAGACCGACCCGTGAATAAAGCTGTTGTGCTTCAAGAAACTCGGCTATCGTCTCTTGTGGCAGGTAGCCAAGTTTAACCAGCGCGGCACCTATCTGTCCTCCGAGATTGCGCTGATAAGAAAGGGCCGAATCGAGCTGAAATTGATCGATCAGTCCTGCCTCCAGCAGCAAATCTCCCAGCATATTCGATTTAATATCCATAGCGCCCCCGTGTGCGAAGATCTTTCATTAACCTTTTCCCGTAGTTTGTTGGCCATGACGGATGCGCGGATCAGCCAGGGCATAACAGATATCAGCGAGCAAATTCCCCAGCAAAGTCAAAACCGCACCCATGACCAGAATTCCCATGATCAGGGGATAGTCACGCATCATCACGCCATCAAAAAACAGCTTCCCCATGCCGGGAATGGCAAAGATTGTTTCAAAAATCACACTGCCGCCGATCAGTCCCGGTACCGACAAACCGAGGATAGTAATAACCGGCAACAGGGCATTGCGCAAGGCGTGCTTATAAATCACTGTATGTTCTGATAACCCCTTGGCACGCGCAGTGAGAATATAATCCTGACGGATCACCTCGAGCATATTTGAACGCATATAACGGGAAAATCCGGCCAGCCCACCGATGGCGGAAACAAAAACCGGCAGAATCAGGTGACTGATGCGGTCCAGAATCTGTCCGGAAAAACTCAGGTACTCATATCCCAGGGATTTAAGCCCCGAGATCGGCAGCACACCCAGACGCACGCCAAACCAGTCCATCAACAGCAGGGCCAGCCAGAACGACGGCATGGCAAAGCCGGTAAAGACCAGAATCGTCGTGGCACGATCAAACAGGGAGTTGCGCCGTACGGCCGAGAGGATCCCCAGGGGAACGGAAACGGCCAGAATAAAAGCGATCGACAATAGATTGATCAGAATGGTCACCGGCAGGCGTTCAAGAATCTTATCAATCACCGGACGCCGATCGCCAGCAAAGGACTCTCCGAAATCGAGCACGGCCAGACGACCAAGCCATTGTCCGTATTGAACATATAGCGGCTGGTCCAGGCCGTATTGACGGCGTAACCGCTCCTGCAATTCCGCACTGGCCTGGGGATTCATCTGGGTCTGCAAATCGGTCGGCTCCCCCGGGGCCAGATGGATCACAACAAAGGAGATCAGGGTGATTCCCAAGAGCAGCGGGATTAACAGCAACAGACGTCTGGCGAGATAAGGTAACATCGTATCCTAGCGAGTGTATTTCTGTTCGGCCGCAGGGACAAACCAGTGCTGAAAGTTGTAACGAATTCCCGCCGGTGCCGGCTCAATCCCGCGAAAGCGTCGGGACACCGCCGGTAGTGCCTCGGAAACATACAAAAAAGTGTAGGGTTGCTCCTCGGCGAGAATTTCCTGGAAACGATCATAATAGAGCTTGCGTTGCTCCTGGTCGAACACCCGGCGCCCACGCTCCAGCAGTTCATCGATCTCAGGATGCTCAAAGCCGATAAAATTCAATTGCCCTGGGGCGGTCTTGCTGGAATGCCAGATATTGTACTGATCCGGCTCCGGTCCACCGCTCCACCCGAGGATGGTCGCGTCAAAATTGCCCGGGTTGATAAAATCTTTAAGGAATGTCGCCCATTCAATCACCCGCAAACGCACATCCACCCCTATTTCGCGAAAACGCCGCTGGATAATTTCCCCGGTTTTGATGCGCAGATCATTCCCCTGATTGGTCACAATGGTAAACGCCAGGGGCTTACCATCTTTTTCGAGAATACCGTCGCCGTTTGCATCATGCCAGCCGGCCTCTGCCAGCAGTTGCCGCGCTTTTTCAGGGTTATAATGATACGGCATGACCTCCGGATTATACACCCAGGTATCAGGTTTATAGGGACCGGTAGCAGCGACACCATAACCGAGCAGGACGCCATCAATCAACTCCTGTTTATCAATCGCGTAAGCCAGGGCCTGTCGCACCCGCCTATCGGCAAACAACGGCCGCCGTAAATTATAGCCAAGGTAGGTATAGCCAAAACTTAAATATTGGTATTTATTATAATTTCTGCGGAATGCCGGGGTATCGGTCTGACGATCAAACTGCAGCGGCGTCAAGCCCATAAAATCCAGGCTACCGGTCTGCAATTCAAGAAACTGAGTCGAGACATCGGGAATAATCCGATAAACCACCCGGCGGATATAGGGTGACCCCTCGAAATAGTCCGGATTGGCCTCCAGCACAATCTTCTCGCCACTGACCCATTCACTAAAGCGATAGGGACCAGTGCCAACCGGGCTGCGTGACAGGGGGCTGCGCAAAATATCTGTATCTTCAAGCAGATGCCGGGGATGAATGGCCGTCGCCCAACTCAAGAGGGCCGGCGCATAAGGGGTATCGTAATAGGCAATAAAGGTATAGGGATCGGGCGTTTCGACCCGGGTCACCTGACTGAACGACTCGGCATAGGCGGTCGGGATCTCGGGGTCAATATACAGTTGGTAAGTAAACTTGACATCGTCAGAGATAAAGGGGCTGCCGTCGTGCCAGCGAACATCACGACGCAGATAAAAGGTCAGAATCCGGTTGTCATCTGATACCTCCCAGCGTTCGGCCAACTCACCCTCCAGCTCGAGTTGACCGTTGTAGCGCAGCAGACCATTGTAGACGAGACTGTTGATGGCACTGGAAGCAGAATCTGACGAAAGTACCGGCAGCAGATTGCTGGCATCACCAATGGACGCCTCAATGAAGGTATCACCATATTCCGGGGCCAGCGCCTCAGACATCCCGGGTAGTGACACCTCCGACTGGCGCTCACAGGCTCCCAGCAATAGCAGTAGTGCTGCAACGACACCCAATCTAAATAACATATGCAACATATCGAGCCTCCTGTTTATTGTCAGGGAATCGGCTCAATAGCGATGTTCTCTGGCGCTTGCAAAGAAAATCGCTCAGCCGGGATATCGCCATTAAGGGTCAGATCGTTAATGTTCAGCGCCAGACTGACATCTTCCTCGGGCATATGCAATGCGATGCGCCGGGGAAAACCGTCAGTTGATGAAAAACGCGAATAATTAACGGCCAGTCGGGTTTGTTGATGATGCACATATTTACTGCCGGTCAATCGCAGCTGGCCATCAAAATAGAAGGTCTGGCTGAAGAAGCCATCAACCAGCAGCAACTCCAGCAGGTCACCCCGCTGCTGTACCTGGGCCTGTTGATAATCAACAATCGGCGGTTCATAGAGCAACAAAGCCACCAGTAACTGCGGTGGCAGCGGCAACCTGACAAAGTGCGAAAAGTTTTCTTGCGTGGCGCTGCCCCGATAGAAACGTGGCGGGCTGGTCGTGTTCAACAGAACCGACAGAATCTCACCGTCGCTGGTCAATTGCATGACCAGTTGCCCGAAACCGGTCAAGGCGTCTACGCGAACGCGGTCGGGCTGCTCGGCCAGAATAAACTGCTGGGTGGAAAAATGTTTCCCCTGGGCAGTAATGGAGACCGAAGCCGCAGTGTCAAGTCGGCTGTTGCTGCCGACCCGAGCCTGTAGAATCTCCACCAGTTCGCTTGCCGCAGGCACCTCAGTCCAGAGAGGCTCGGGTGGACGGGCGCAGGCATTAAACAGCAACGGCACCAGCAACAGCAGCCACTTCATGGTCTAAACTCCCGCTGCAGTTGGTCGAGTTTCTCCTGCACCCCTTGCGCCTCGGGGTCGACCGCCAGAGCATCACGATAAGCCTGGATGGCTTCAGCATAAAGCTCCATCACTTGATAGAGATCTCCCAGATGCTCCAGGATGACCTGATCATCCGGCTGCGTAGCGGTGGCGCGCTCTAGGTGAATACGACTTCGGGAATAATCTCCAAGTTTAAAATAGACCCAGCCAAGAGTGTCTTCAATATAGCCGGCAGGTTTCAACTGCAGCGCCAGTTTTGCGCGCTCTAGCGCCAAGGGGAGATTAAGGCCGGCTTCTGCCTGGGAATAGGCCAGAAAATTTAAGGCATCGGCATGTTCAGCATCAATCAACAAAACCCTCTCCATGACCTCCAGAGCCGCCTGATGATTCTTCCGGGCCTCGAATATCAGGCCCTGCTGGTATAACAGGCGCGCGTCCTCGGGGTGGAGAGAAATCCCTTCCCGGGCAAAGTTCAGTGCCGATGTCAGATCCTGCTGCTCCTGATAAAAGGCAACCAGATAGTAATAAACCTCGCTATCATCGATCCCCTGTGCCAGCAGATCTTGCAATAACCGTGTCCCCTCGTCCACCATTCCTTCCTGCAGTTGCAGGTAAGACAATTGCAGCATGGCGTCTCGATATATGGTTGCTTCGGGTGGCACCTGTTGCAGCTGCTCTATCGCCGCCGGATAGCGCGACTGACCGATCAGGGCAAGGGCAAGAAAGTATCGATTGTTACCGGCCGCATCCCCTCTGTCGACCAGCCGGCGGAACTCTTCACTGGCTTGCTGCCACTGATTCAAGTGCAGATAGAGCAGACCGATCTGATTACCTCCCAGCAGTGACGGCAACTGCTCACGCACGATTAACAGCTGTTCAAGAGCCAACTGTGGCTGCTGGCGGGCAAGATAAAGCTGCGCCAGCTGTTGGCGAATTGATGGGGCAAAGGACACTTGGTCAAGGGTTTTCAGGTACAGACTGACAGCACTGGCCGGGTCATGTTCCTGCAATACCTGTCCCAACTCCAACACTACCGGCAAACGCACCGGATATGTCTCCAGATAGCGGCGATACACCCGGATAGCTGCATCCGGTTGCCGGCTGTCACGATAAATGCGGGCCAGAGACAGCATGGCCTGATCGGCATCCGGGCGTTTCTGCAGTAATTCTTCCAGGGTAGCCAGGGCTTCTTCAACCCGTCCAAGCTGGACAAACGCCATGGCAAGGCGCAAGTGTAAAGATTCGTTGTCCGGAGCCAACTCAAGTGCCTGATTAAAGTGATCGACAGCATCAAGTCCACGTTGCTGCATCAGGTAAATATCGCCAAGCAACAGATGTGGTTCAGGGACAAAAGGGGGCTGGTTAATCAGTTGGGTCAGTAATATCTCGGCAGCATCAGGGCGCTCCAGATGCAGATAGACGCGCGCCAGCAGCAGTTGTAAATAGGTAGATTGCGGGTCAAAGGCCAAAGCACGTTCCAGAGCACCAAGAGCAGCCTCCCAGTTATTATCGGCACTATAAAGACGAAACTGGGCAAAAGCCAAAAGCGCTTGCGAACCGGCAGTTCGTAACGAATGGTCTGTGTCGTGATCAACCGTTGCCCCTAGAGCAGCCTGACTTTGTCCCCCGGATGTCGACAAAACAGCGCCACAACCGGCCAAAGGCAGCAAAAACACAAGGAACATTGTGGTAAAATAAACAAGTCGGGCAATGCTTCGATCGTTCAAGTGGCAATCCTTAAAATAACTGTTTCTGACAAAGATGTTCTTGCCCTTACTCATACCATATGCCTGGAGATTACAAAAGAAGGCGCAAAGGGAAAACCGTCAATCAGGATCAGAAACCCTGCAGCCCCAAAACGGCCGACTTTTATTGCCGGTTGTAATTATAGATGGGGGGAGTTAGTCTGTAAAATCATGAGCTAAACCCAACCCAGGAAGATTGTAAGGCTCGCACCCCTGACGGGGGGAAGGCATCACCATGAAACAGCATCGTCCTGACAACACCCTGCGCGAAGCCTGGATCCTGTTTATGATCCTTGGAATGATTATGATTAATTTCCCCTTTATCCATATATTTAATGGCGACATGTCCCTCTTAGGCATTCCCAGACTGGTTGTCTATTTCATGTACGGCTGGCCGGCTTCTATTGCTGTTATCTGGCTCTTCGTCCGGCGCCTTGAGCAGGAAAGTCAGGCACAACAAAACAACAACAATAATGATCTGATCACCCGCTGACATTCATAATGGCCAGGCGATGGACACCATGACGGTTATTTCAGCAGAAAAAATCATTATCGTCTCCCTGTGCTACTTCGCCCTGATTTTTTTTGTAGCCTATTATGCCGACCGGCGCCGCAGGATGGGGCGCAGCCTGCTGTCCAACCCCCACATATATACCCTGTCAATCGCTATTTACTGCACCAGCTGGACCTTTTACGGCAGTGTTGGCAAGGCCGCTACTTCCGGACTTGATTATCTGCCCATCTACCTGGGGCCGACCCTGATCGCCTTTGGCTGGTGGTTCCTGTTACGCAAAATGGTGCGCGTCAGCAAAGAACAAAATATTACCAGCCTTGCTGATTTTCTAGCCAGCCGCTATGACCGCTCTGCCGTCCTTGGTGCCATTGTGACCCTGTTTGCGGTCTTCGGCATCACGCCCTACATTGCCCTGCAGCTCAAAGCCATCGCGCAAACGCTGGATATTCTCTTTTTACCATTGAAAAGCCTGCCGGAACCAACCTCCGGCCTGATCCCTTATCTGCCGGGACAAATCGACTCAGCCTTTATCATCACTCTGCTGCTGGGATTGTTCGGTATCCTCTTTGGGGCCCGTCATCTCGACTCTTCAGAACGGCATGAAGGACTGGTGGTCGCCGTGGCCCTGGAGTCCCTGGTCAAGCTGGTAGCTTTTGTGGCCGTTGGCATCTTTGTCACCTACGGGCTGTTCGACGGTTTTATCGATCTGTTCCAGCAATTTCATCAACGCTTCCCTGATCGCAGCTATCTCTTTGCCGTTGGCACAGCCGAGGTACCCTACACCAAATGGTTCACTCTGATCATTATTTCCATGGCAGCGATCATGTTTTTGCCGCGTCAGTTTCATATCATGGTGACGGAAAACGCCAACGAGGAACATATCAAAAAAGCCATGTGGCGCTTTCCTGCCTATCTGTTTCTGATCAACCTTTTCGTCCTGCCTATCGCTATGGGGGGCTTGCTGCTTAATCATGGCGACACCACCCAGGCCGATTATTTTGTCCTGACCCTGCCATTAGGCGCCAACCAGCCCTGGCTGGCCTTGCTGGTCTTTATTGGTGGACTTTCAGCTGCGGCCGGCATGGTCATGGTTTCTTCAGTGACTCTGGCTACCATGATCCTCAACCACCTGGTCATGCCGGTGATTCTCAAATTAAAACTGCGGGCACAGGATCTTTCCGGCATCCTGATCAACATCAAACGTCTTGGCATCGTTGGTGTCGTTCTGTTGGGCTACCTTTACTTTATCGTCATTGGTGATTCCTACGCTCTGGTTAATATCGGCCTGATCTCGTTTATGGCCGCGGCCCAGTTTGCCCCCGCCATGATTGGTGCTATCTATTGGAAACGCGCCAACAAATATGCCGCCACCTGGTCGATCAGTCTGGGGTTTGCGGTCTGGGTGTATACCTTGCTGATCCCCTCTTTTGCCCGCTCAGGCTGGATCAGCTCCGACCTGCTCCAATATGGCCCCCTTGGCATCTCACTACTTAAGCCTCTTGAATTGTTTGGCTTAAGTGGTTTTGACATGTATACCCACTCCCTGTTCTGGAGTCTGATGTTCAATCTGGGCGTTTATTGCATGGTATCGATTCTGACCCGACAAAGTGATGCAGAAAAAAAACGGGCGATCATGTTTGTTGATGTGTTTGTTGATCAGGACCAACCCGACGAACGCCTGACCCGCATCAGTAAGGCTCCAACGATTGTCGAATTTGTCGATCTGATGTCAAAATTTATCGGAGAAAAACCGGCCCAAACAGCCATTTCAGCCTTTCTGGCCGACAAGGAAATCGATCATCGCGGCAGTCTCAATGACCAGGATATTTTCAGTCTGAAAACCTTTACCGAACGGACTCTGGCCGGTCACGTCGGGGCTGGTTCGGCCCGCATAATCCTGGAAAACTACCTCGCGGCGCGCGGCAGTGAGATGGAAAATATTTTTGATATCTTCGGCTCTGTAACCATCGATGGGGCAATCAGTCGTGAACACTTAAGCGTCCTGTATGATGTATCTCAGCTGGTTTCCAGTGGTGACAGTTTTCAATCAAAGCTCGACCGCATCCTTGAACTGCTGGCAGAACAGTTTAAATTTGATCTCTGTGTCATCCGCTTTTTAGAACCTAAAACCCGCACCCTGCTGGTCAAAAGTCTGGTTGGGGAAACCTTCAATCATTTCGGCAAATCTGAGCGCAATCTCTCCAACGAAACCTATATCGGCCAGGCCTTCCTTTCGAATGTCACCATGGTTGTCAATGACACGGATGAGCTGGAAAAACCGGCATCATCAGCCATTATTCAGGCCGAGGGCATTACCTGCTTTGCGCATCTGCCGATTGTCCTTGAAGGGGAACCGGTGGGCATTCTGTCGGCTTTTTCACGTTCCGGCAAAGGGCTGTTTACCATCGAGTTTATTGCCTTACTGGAAAACATTGCCGGACAGATTGGTATTGCCCGGCGTAATGAACAACAGATCGGGCGACTGGTGCTGGTACGTGAGCAGGAACGGGAGATGCAGATTGCCAAAGAGATTCAGATGGCTCTTTTGCCTGCATCTTTGCCGTCCCTGGAAGATATCCAGGTCGCTGGTCTCTGCGTCCCAGCCCATCAGGTCGGCGGTGACTATTACGACTTTATTATCCGCAAGGATGGTCGCTATGATGTTGTCATCGCCGATGTCTCCGGACACAATATCGGATCGGCACTGATCATGGCAGAAACCCGCACCTTTATCCATTCCAGGGTTGATGGTATTAACAATCCGGCAGCCATGCTCCAGGCCCTCAACGATTATTTTCTTAAGGATCTTGATCGCTCTGATCTGTTTGTCACCATGTTTTATCTGCAGTACAATCTGGATGACCATCAACTGATTTACAGTAATGCCGGCCACAATCCGCCACTACTCTGGCGCCAGAAGGTGCAGCAGATTGAACCACTGGATGCAGAAGGTCTGATTTTTGGCATCCATAAAAAAATCAATTTTGAACAAAAAAATACCCGGCTGGAGCCAGGCGACATCCTGCTGCTTTACACCGATGGCATTGTCGAAGCGGAAGACAGCCATCAGAACTTGTTTGGCCAGGAACGCCTGGAAAAATTGCTCAGCGAAGAGCAGCAGTCAACGCCACAGGAACTGATCGATCAGATTCTCACTCAAGTCAGGCTTTTCACAGGCTATCGCCACTTCAATGATGATGTTACATTGTTGGCGATGAAAATCCTGAAATGACACCAGGGGTCACCAGCCATCTCACAAACTGAGGTATAATGTGACCACTATCAACATGAGTTTTTTTCGCAACCGGCAAAAAAGGAGTCTATGCAATGCAATTAAAAATCAACGAACAGGAAGACAACGTCATTATCACTGTGGAAGAAGAACGGATGGACGCTCATAACAGCGGCAACCTAAAAGAACGGATGTTGCAGCTTTTTGATGAGGGGAAATACCAGCTGGTCATCGACCTGACCGCCGTTCGCTTCATTGACTCCTCCGGCCTTGGGGCCCTGGTTTCCGGCTTCAAGAATGCCAGCGCCCGTGACGGCAGTCTCAAACTCTGCTGCCTGCAACCACAGGTGCGATCCATGTTTGAATTGACTCGCCTGCATCGCGTTTTTGAAATTTTTTCGACCCTGCAAGAGGCGCTTGACAGCCAGTCCTGAGCTATCGCCACAACCCTGCCACAACCCTGTTGTAAAGAAGGTTTTTATGCCTAAGCGGGTAGAACTCAACATCAAGGTACCCAGCCAGACTCGCTATCTCGCCCTGATAGGTCAGATAGGTGAAAGCCTGGCTTTCTCCTTGAACAACTACCAGGGAAACCGGCGTGAACTGGCCTATCATCTTAACCTCTGTTTGACAGAAGGGTTGACCAATGCCATCTGCCACGGCAACAACTCCGACCCGGATAAGGATGTCCACATCAGCATCTCGGCCTCCGATGATGACCTGGTCATCAGAATTTATGACCAGGGTCCGGGTTTTGATATCAGCGCCCGCAGAAAAACAAAAGCCCACCCCTGCGATGAGGGTGGGCGAGGTATCAACATTATTCTGAAACTGATGGACAATGTGAAGTATTTACAAGAAAACGGGGCTAATGTGCTGGAAATGACAAAAACGTTTCATTGATTAATAGAATCCGACAGGTTCAAATGCTGGAGCAGATCCAGATGATGGCTCAACACCTTAGCAACGCTTTTTTCCCGCACAAACCGCTCTCCATAGCCGGCAAAATGAAATGACCCGGCCGCAGCTGCAGCCTGATCCAGCTCTGAATCACCGATAAAAAGACAGGTGAATGGCTGGTAACCGAGTTGGCGAGCCGCCAGCAGAAGCATATCCGGCGCCGGCTTGGGCTTTTTTACATCACGGCTGGTCACCACCGCAGAAAAAAATTGATCGAGGCCAAAATGCTCTAAAATCGGCATAACGCTGCCCCCACGATTAGTAGCAATCGCCAGGGGATAGTGATTAGCGACAACCTCAAGGACCTGATGCAGATGAGGCATCGGCTTCATCAACGGAATAAATTCCCGATAATCGATCTCTGCCGCAAAGCTGAGTGCAGCAGGCACATCAGTTGCTCGCATCAAACCGGCTAATACCACGGGCGAACTGGCGGTATGGCACAGATAGGCCTTTTCCTGTTGGTCTACGGTGATCGGAGGATAGCCAAAAGCTGAAAAAATTTGATTATAATAGGCCAGATTGGCAGCGTGGCTTTCAAACAGGACCCCGTCGCAATCGTAGATAATGGCTTCAATTTCTTTCATCGTTCTGCCCTTTTAATAGCCATAACAACAAGAACCCACCAACGACCATCATCGGCAGGGATAACAGCTGCCCCATAGTTGCACCGCCCCATAAAAAACCCAGGTGGATATCGGGTTCACGAACAAATTCAACGATGAAACGGGCAAGACCATAACCCAGCAAAAAAACGGCCACCGGGACACCACGCTTAACGCCGAAGCGATGGAGACCATAAATCACCAGCAACAGCACAAATCCCTCGAGAAACGCCTCATATAGTTGACTGGGGTGGCGGGCTTGCAAGTCGGCGGCAGGAAAAACCATCCCCCAGGGCAACTCGGTAGGCCGTCCCCATAATTCTCCGTTGATAAAGTTGCCTATGCGTCCCAGTCCTAAGCCAATGGGCACAGCCGCAACAGTCAGATCACCAAGTTGCAGCAGCGGTATATTGCGCCGTCTGGCAAACCAGAACAGGACAATAAAAACCCCCATCAGGCCACCATGAAAACTCATCCCCCCTTGCCAGATATAAAATATTTCAAGGGGATGCTCAAGGTAGTATGCCGGCTGGTAAAAGAGTGTGTATCCCAGGCGACCACCGGCTACTACTCCGATAACCGCATAAAACAGCAGATCGGCTACCGCCTCACGATTGAGCGGATAGCGGCGCAGGTTACAGATATGCACCATCATGAAATAACCACCGACAAAGCTCAGCAGGTACATCATGCCATACCAGCGTACAGCCAGTGGGCCTATGGTAAAAATAATCGGATCAATTTGAGCTGCTATCATTACTTGACCTCTTTTAAAAATTGCAGAGCCTGATCCATGTCTGCCGGCATCGGCACAGACACTTCAAGCGGTTGTGCGGAAAGCGGGTGTAAAAACTTAAGCCGCTGCGCGTGCAGCATGGGACGGCTTATCATCATACCATCGAGCACCATGGGGCCGCCATAGCGCTGGTCCCCAAGCAAGGGACATCCCAACTCTGCCATGTGAGCCCGAATCTGGTGAGAGCGCCCGGTCAATATCTGCACCTCCAGTAACGAACAGCTGTTGAGCCGGGATTTCATCCGGTACCGGGTAATGGCCGGCTTACCACCTGTGGTGACGCTATGGACTCGATTTTCCCGCCGCGAGCGCGCCAACAATGAACGGATTTCGCCATGGGCAGAAGCGGGCTGTCCAGACACCAGTGCCAGATAGATTTTATCCACATGACCGTCTTTAAACAGCTCCGTCATTTTTTTATGGGCCTTAGGGTGAATGGAAAAGACGATAAGCCCGGAGGTCGAGCGATCAAGACGCTGAACCATACCTATCTCTGGTTTTTGATGGGGACGAAAAGGGTCCTGCAAATACACCTGCAGGGCTTCATAGAGGGTCCCCTTGTAACGGGCATGGGTCGGCTGGGTTTCAATTGTAGCCGGTTTATTGATAACAATCAGATAGTTATCCTGAAAAACCACATCCTGTGAGCTGATCCGCCAGGGCACCAGAGGTAGATGATCAAGGTACAGTTCAACCAGATCACCACTTGCGAGCATTCTTGAAGCTGTCCGAATGCGCTGACCATTGACATGGACTCCGCCGATGTCAATGACCTTGCGGACCAGAGAGCGTGACAACGCAGCCACCCCCTGCGGCAAAAACTGATCGAGTCGCATTCCAGAATGGACAGCATCAACCGTCAGACGATAAATATCCCATTTTTTGGTTACGTTATTCATGTGATTTAGCATCTACAAATAAAGATTAAATCTATTGACAGAATAAGCGCGAATGGTAGTATGACAACAAAGAGCGCAATCAAGTTTTCTGGGATGCGCGGGAAGTGTGCCGAGACTTTGACCAACGTTTTCTGATGACCTTAATCTGTTCGTGTGGTTATGGTGAGCAAGCCGACTCTCAAGCCGGAAGCCTGAAGTAGCCACCACAGACAAAGCTTGCTGAAGGTCATAGCCCGGTACCAACCCGTCATCCTGGAAACCATCAGATAAAAAGCCCTGAATCAGTGATTCAGGGCTTTTTCCCGTTTGTGGGACGACGACAGAAATGCGTTAAAGAGAATCCACCCGCTCACGCAACTCTTTGCCGGTTTTAAAGAAAGGTGTTTTGCGTGAAGCAATTTCAACCACTTCACCGCTCTTTGGGTTTCTGGCCTCACGGGCACTGCGCTCGCGCACAGAAAAAGAGCCAAAACCGCGAATTTCAACCCGATCACCTTGAGCCAATGCCGAACCAATCCCGTCAAAAATGACGTTAATAACTGCTTCTGCCTCTTTTTTTGTCAACAATTCATGCTCTTCCGAAAGCTTTTCAATCAATTCACTTTTAGTCATTATCAACCTTCCACATAGGTAAGTGCTGGTCACTGATTTACGGCCCAGTCCATAGATACTTAGGCCCCAAGGTATCCTTGAACCCCAGGTCGACTCCGCCGAAACGCTTCAGTAGAATATTTAAATAGCGTTGTAAAAATTCCTGTCTTTCCGGTGGCGGATAAACAAGGTCAGGCTTGCCGACGATGCCGACACGCAGTGCAGCATGATCAACAGCGTCATTAAAACTGCCAAGCTGGTCAATCAAGCCAAAGTTCAGAGCCTGACGTCCGGTAAAAATTCGGCCATCAACGTAGGGCGCAAGTTCTGCAACCGGGATATGACGACCGTCACTGACAGCTTCCACAAACTGAAGATGAACGTCAGCGATCATACCCTGCAGCAGGTAACGCTCATCATCGGTCATGTTACGGGATGCAGAACCGATATCCTTAAAGGGACCACTCTTGATAACCTCAGATTTGATCCCGACCTTGCCCATCAACTCCTGGTAGTCAGGAAAACTCATCACGACGCCGATACTGCCGGTAATTGTGCCGGGATTTGCAAAGATCCACTCCCCCGCCATCGCCAGATAGTAGCCGCCTGAAGCAGCAACGGCGCCGAACGAGACAATGAGGGGCTTTTCCTGCGCCAGCTTCTTCAGTTCGTGATAAATCTCCTGCGAGGGACCTACCGCACCCCCCGGAGAATCGATACGCAGGACAATCGCCTTAACCGACTTATCGTCCCTGAAAGTATCTATCTGTTTGATGATCAACCGCTCATTGCTGACCATGCCGGAAATGTCCAGGACACCAATGCGACTGGATGAGGTCGGCAGGAATGTGCCACTACGAAAAAAACCGGCGGCGACGAATACCAGCAGAAAAAACAAAAAGATGCCGCCAATCAGCATGGTTGCAAGAAAAAATGGACGTTTTTTCATTTCTTGCCCACAAAAAAGGGCCCAGTACAGGCTGGGCCCTTTTTTTTAGAGTTCAACAAGAATCAGTCGTCGTTTTTACGGCCCATTGCTCCCTGAAGCAACGCACCAAGGCTTGAGGTCGCCTGCTTCTGCGCACCCATGAATTCATTGACTTCAGCCTTTTCTTTCTGTTCATCAATGTTTTTAACCGACAGGGCAATCTTGCGATCAACCGTATCAACCTGCAGGACAGCCGCTTCAAGAACGGTTCCGACTTCAGCAAAATCTTTCGGATTGTCGATCTTTTCCTTGCTCAGTTCGGAAACGTGGATCAGACCCTCAATGCCTTCTTCGAGTTCAATGAAGATGCCGAAATCCGTAACCGAGGTAACCTTCCCTTTGATAATCGTGCCACGGGCATAGCGTACCGGTACCGATTCCCATGGATCAGAGCTTAACTGTTTGATTCCCAGAGAAAAGCGCTCGTTTTCGCGATCGATATTAAGAACCACCGCCTTGACCAGATCACCCTTTTTAAAGGCATCGGAAGGATGTTTAATGCGCTTGGTCCAGGACAGATCTGAGATATGAACCAGACCGTCAATCCCTTCATCAACCCCGACAAACACACCAAAGTCGGTAATATTTTTGACCTGACCCTCGATAATCGTACCAATCGGGAATTTCTCGCCGATCACTTCCCAGGGGTTGGGTTCAATCTGCTTCAGTCCCAGAGAAATACGACGATTATCTGAATCAAGGGCAAGCACTACGGACTCAACTTCATCACCAATGTTTAATACCTTGTTCGGATGCTTGATCCGCTTGGTCCAGCTCATTTCAGAGACGTGGATCAGCCCTTCAACTCCCTCTTCCAGTTCAACAAACGCACCGTAATCGGTCAGACTGACTACCTTGCCGACTACCCTGGATCCGATCGGGTATTTTGCTGCAACATCGAGCCATGGATCCGGCGCAATCTGCTTAAGCCCCAGAGACACACGCTCTTTATCACGATCGAATTTAAGCACCTTGACATTGATCTTGTCGCCGACCGCGAGGATATCCGAAGGATGCTTGACGCGTCCCCAGGACATATCGGTAATGTGCAGCAAACCGTCAATACCGCCCAGGTCAATAAAGGCACCATAGTCGGTAAGATTTTTAACAATACCCTCAACAACCTGGTTTTCTTCAAGGGTTTTGAGCGTTTCGCCACGCTGTGATTCACGCTCGTTTTCGAGCAGAACCCGACGTGACAGGACAATATTGCCGCGACGCTTGTTCAGCTTGATAATCTTGAAATCGAAATTCTGGCCGATCACCTTGTCAAGATTGCGTACCGGGCGCAAATCAACCTGAGAACCAGGTAAAAAGGCATTAACACCGATGTCAACTGACAGACCACCCTTGATGCGACTGACAATACGGCCTTCGACCACAGCCCCTTCTTCAAGAGAGTTCCAGATTTTCTGACGATCGGCTTTTTCCTTGGAGAGGACAATCAGACCACTGTCGCTCTCGCCACCGCCAAAGAGAACATCGTAGACGTCGCCTACCTTGACGTTGATCTCCCCTTTTTCGTCAGCAAATTCCCGCAAGGGAATCATCCCTTCCGATTTGTAACCGACATCAACAACAACCGCATCAGGTGTTACCTGGACAATCGTTCCTTGAACAACGTCGTTACGCTTCAGCTCGAAGCCACCCTGCTCATAGTCCTTAAGCAGTTCTTCGAAATTTTCCTCACCTTCCAGATCCTGCATTTCATTCTCGTCAAACATGTCTTTGTCTTCTACCATTGGAGATGTTACCCCCTTGCGAATTTTCCGACGCCTTGCGACGGCGGACTCAAAATTTGAGAATGCGCAAGTTAGCACAGCATTTAAAAAAAAACAAACCAATATTTTTCAAGCAGTTATTCTTATTATTCAGGGATTCCTGATTTGTTTTGGTTTTTTTCACGCGCCCTGACCAGATCTTCCATCAGCACCAGGACCTCATCAATCGTCATCCGGGTTGAATCAACAACAACCGCGTCCGCCGCCTGTTTCAGGGGAGCCTGGGTGCGATTCATATCGGCCTGATCTCGCTCACGCACTGCAGCTATCGTTTCGTGCAGATCAACGTTTATTCCTTTTTGTTGAAGTTCGGTGTAGCGCCGGCGACCACGTTCTTCGGCCGAAGCACTGAGAAAGAATTTCACCTGCGCCTCGGGAAAAACCACCGTGCCGATATCGCGCCCCTCAAGGACCACCCCGCCGGATGCCCCCAATTGGCGCTGCAGCAGCAGCATGGCTGCGCGAACGGCAGGTGACGCGGCAACCAGGGGGGTTAATTTACTGATTTCCGGTGTCCGGATTTGCTGCGTAACATCTTCCCCCATGGCATAAACTTTCAGTCCCGCAGCCGTTGCAACCAGATCGATACGCACATCACTACATAATTTTTTTAATGATTCTTCATCGTCAGGGTTTAGCCTGCGTTGTGCTACCAGGCAGGCGACAGCACGGTACATGGCTCCGGTATCAACATAAAGATACCCTAAATTCTCGGCCAAACGGGTACTGATCGTGCTCTTGCCGGCACCGGCCGGGCCATCAATCGCTACGACCAACCCTCGGGCTGAGGTCGCTTTGGGGTGTTTGTCATGGGTCATGATATCAGTCCTGACGGATCTGGTTAAGTAGATCCCAGAAGCCCGGAAAGGAGGTTTCAGTGCAGCTGGTGTCTTCAATAGTCACCTGGCCGTCGGCAACCAGCGCCGCAATCGCCATACTCATGGCGATGCGATGGTCGCCATAGGAAGTCACCTGCCCGCCAGATAGATGCCCGGTCCCGGTAATCATCATCCCGTCAGCCAGCGGCTCCGCTCGCCCCCCAAGCTGATTCAGGCAGCTGCAGACGGCCTCAATGCGATCGGTTTCCTTGACCCGCAACTCGGCAGCATCGGTAATAACCGTTACCCCGGTGGCAAAGGTCGCGGCAACGCTGATCACCGGAAACTCATCAATGGCCCGCGGCACCAGCTCTCCATTGATGTCAATCCCCGTCAATGAACTGCTTTTGACCAGCAGATCAGCTACCGGTTCGCCACACTGCTCACGTTCGTTAAGCAATTCAATCGACCCACCCATCAGCCGCAAAATATCGATAATACCGCTGCGGGTCGGGTTGATCCCGACATTTTTCAGCAACAGTTCGGCGTCAGGAACAATCAGTCCGGCAACCAGAAAGAAAGCCGCCGAGGAGATATCACCAGGCACCACCAGGTCGCGCCCTTCAAGTTCAACCGGTCCTGTTACCCGCGCACCACCGGGGAAGGACTCCAAGGGCACCCCGAAATAACGCAACATGCGCTCACTGTGATCACGCGACAGATGTGGCTCAAAAACCGTAGTAGTGCCCCGGGTCTGCATGCCGGCCAGCAACACGGCCGATTTCACCTGGGCACTGGCGATGGCAGAAGAATAGTCAATCGGCTTGAGGGCCCCGCCGACAATTGCCAGCGGGGCACGGCTATGCTGGTCGCGCCCGTAAATCCGGGCTCCCATTTGGGTCAAAGGTTCGACGATGCGCCGCATCGGGCGCTTGCGCAGATACTGATCGCCGGTCAGCACCGAAAAAAACGGCTGGGCGGCAAGAATCCCGCTGATCAGGCGCATGGTGGTGCCGGAATTACCGCAATCAATCACATTAGCTGGCTCTTGCAGTCCGCTAAGCCCGACTCCATGAACGCAGAGATGGGAGTTGTCCCGACTGTCAATCTGGACCCCCAGGGCACGAAAAGCGTTCAAAGTGGCGTGGCAGTCCTCCCCCTGTAGCAGGCCGCTGATCTGGCTTTTACCTCGCGCCAGGGAGGCGAACATCAACGCCCGGTGCGAAATTGATTTATCCCCCGGCACACGAACCTCGCCACGCAAGTTGGTACCGGCCTTAAGAGTCCTTTTTTCTAATTTTTCCATAGCTAATTGTCCTTTATAAAAAAACCAGGGCGGCGACAGAACACTAACGGGCTACTACAGAATTGCGTCGCGCATCTGCTTGGAGCGCAGAAAGAATTCAAACAGTTTGTCGCCGTCACCCGCTGCAACATCGGCTTTGAGTTCAGCAAAAAACACCTCGAACTGTTCCATCATCTCCAGCAAAGCCTCTCGATTGGTCTCAGCGATGTCGCGCCACATAGTCGGGTCAGAGGAGGCAATGCGGGTAAAATCGCGAAATCCCCCCGCAGAATATTCAAGAATATTTTCCTCGTAGTGATCATAAGAACCAACCGCGTTGACCAGGGAGTAGGCGACCATATGGGGAAGATGGCTGATCGCTGCCAGGATCCGGTCGTGCTTGTCCATCGGCATCTTAACGACGATACTTCCGGCCAGCTGCCACATCTGTTCGATCAGAGCAAGGGCCTGCGGATCGGTTTTTGCGGTTGGTGTCAGAATACAGCGCTTGCCCCGATAGAGGCCGGCAAATGCTGCCTCAGCACCGCTCTGTTCGGTACCGGCAATGGGATGGCCGGGCACGAAATGGATCACATCAGGCAATAGGGGTTCGATGTGGCGCACCACCTCTGCCTTGACACTGCCTCCATCGGTAATGATCGCTCCCGCCTTGATCGCCGGCAGACACTGCTCGACCACCGCTCCCAGGGTTTTTACCGGTGTGGCGAGAAAAATCAGGTCAGCATCTGCAACCGCCTCACGGGGATCACGGGTATAGCGATCAATAATGCCGAGCTCCACTGCTTTTTCCAGATTCGGTTTGCCGCGGCCGCAGCCAATCACCTCACCAACAGCGCCGGCCTCTTTAAGCGCCAATGCCAATGAACCACCAATCAGACCAACCCCCATGATCGCCATGCGTTTAATCAACAGATGATCAGACATCAGCCAAGCTCCGTCTGCGTGGCACCAATATGAGCCTGCGGATAGGACCCGAGAATCTTGAGAAAGTGACAGTGGGGACGCAATTCCTCAATCGCGGCGGCGATCTGTTCATCATCACAATGCCCCATCAGGTCAAGGAAGAACACATACTCCCAGGCCTTTTGTTTCATCGGCCGACTTTCAATCTTGGTCAGGTTGATCTGGCGTTTGCTGAAGGGCTCAAGCATCCGGTAGAGGATTCCCGGTTCATCCTTGATGCTGAACATGATCGAGGTCTTGTCATCCCCCCCCTTGCCTGGCGATTTTTTACCGACCACCAGAAAACGGGTGAAATTATGCGGATTATCCTCAATCCTGGCCTTGACCACCTGCAGCCCATATTGTACCGCAGCAGCCGAGCTGGCAATAGCGGCGGCACTCTCATCCTCAGCTACCATCTGGGCAGCGGCGGCGGTACTTGAGACGTCAACCAGGGGGATATCGGGCAGATTGGTTTCCAGCCAGTGACGACATTGAGCCAGAGGCTGAGGGTGGGAAATGATCTTGGTGATCTGCTCGAGACGTCCTGACTTCGACAGCAGATGGTGGGATATTTCCAGCATGATTTCGGCGATGATCTTCAACTCCGAATTGATGAACATATCCAGGGTATGGTTGACCACCCCCTCGGTGGAATTTTCCACCGGGATGACGCCGTAGTGGGCACGCCCACGCTCGACCTCTTCAAATACCGCCGGTATACTCTTGAGCGGCACCAGGGATGCTGACAAACCGAACTGCTGCATCGCCGCCTGGTGGGTAAAGGTTGACTGGGGGCCTAAAAAAGCCACCTGCAGCGGCATTTCCATATTCAGCGAAGCAGAAATAATCTCGCGAAAAACCTTGCGCACCGCGTCATTCGGGAAAGGCCCCGGATTGCTTCCGGTCAGGCGCTCATAGATTTTCTTCTCCCGACTCGGGACATAAAAAAGGCCATCATCGCGCTCCTTGAGGTGTCCGACATCAAGAACAATTCCGGCCCGCTGATTGAGCAAATCGAGCAACTGATCATCGATCCGGTCAATCTGCTCCCTGAGTTTTTGGAGTTTATCGGCTGTCGTCATTATTTACTCCATTGACGGTGGTCAGTACAGTTGGGTGCGGGAGCAGCAATGTAGCCTAAAGACCGGCAGAAATCAATTTGCCGCCGGCAGAAAGTGAAGACGGATCTGCCTTGACCCGGTTGAGGCGTGAAGCTAAACTCCGGCAGTTAAAAAATTGGTATCTGTTCAGCACCGGATCTTCGGATCCGATGTCAAGGGACGCGAGAATAGCTACAAAAATAGAAACAACAGCCTTGCTACAACCAAACAAAGGATATCAACCATGCCCGTTGCCGCCAAAGTAAAAAAATGCCTTGAAGGTTCTTCCTGGATTCGCAAGATGTTTGAAGAAGGGGACAAACTACGTAAAGAACGTGGCGCCGAAAATATCTTTGATTTCACCCTTGGCAACCCGACCATGGAACCACCGCTGGAGTTGCAGCAGGAGTTGCAGAGAATCGCCGCCACTCCGATTCCCGGCATGCATCGTTACATGAACAATGCCGGTTACGAAGAAACGCGCGCAGCGGTGGCCGAGGTGATTGCCGAGAATTGTGCCCTGCCGGTCAGTGCGGCCCACATCGTCATGACCTGTGGCGCCGGAGCGGCGCTGAATGTGGTGATGAAAACCCTGCTCAACCCGGGCGATGAGGTGATCATCTTAAGCCCCTACTTTGTTGAGTACAATTTTTACATCGACAACCATGGCGGGGTTCCGGTTGTGGTCCCCACCCTCCCCGACTTTCAACCGGATGTGAACGCCATCGCTGCAGCCATTACCGCGCGCACCAAAGCGATCATCATCAACTCCCCCAACAATCCGACCGGGGTGATTTACCCCTTTGCGGCGTTGAAGGAACTCGGCGATTTGCTGGCGCAAAAAGAGCAGGAATACGGCACCACCATCGTCGCCATTTCCGATGAACCCTATGCCCGTATCAGTTTCGGTGAAGAGGTTCCCTGCATCTTTACCGCCATCACCAACGCCGTTATCGTTACCTCTCACTCCAAAGATCTGGCCCTGCCGGGGGATCGCATCGGCTATTTGGCCGCATCACCCGCCCTGAAGAATGTCACCCTGTTTATGCAGGGCGCCGTCTTTGCCAACCGGGTTCTGGGCTTTGTGAATGCTCCGGCGCTGATGCAACGGCTGATCACCCGCCTGCAGCGGGTCAGTGTCGATGTCGCGCAATACCGGGTCAAACGCGATCTGCTCTACAACAAGCTGGTCGAACTGGGCTTTGAGGTGGTCAAACCTGGTGGCGGCTTTTATCTGTTCCCGCGCTCGCCCCTGCCCGATGAAATCGAATTTGTCCGTCGCGCCCAACAGCATGGGATTCTGCTGGTGCCCGGCAGCGGTTTCGGCGCTCCCGGCTTTTTTCGCATTGCCTACTGTTTTGAGGATGAGATGATCATACGCAGCCTGCCGGCCTGGGAAAAGCTGGCAGCAGAGCTGGGGATGGTTGCGGGTTGAGGCGGTAGCTGAGGCCACGCCCCGCGGTCTCGATGTTGATGTTAACTACGATATAAACATTAAAACGAATCGGGACGGCTCTTCCGATGTAGAGGAGCTGTCCCCCTTGATTTTTTCCTCAACAGCAGACCGATATAATTGCCTTACGTGTATTGCGGCCGGGTTGGTCTAACGCCCATATTCACGCGACAGCGTAGCTGGTCACATGTCATTAATGGTTATGCTGCAGATTCTTGCTCTACATCCCAGCCAGGAAAAACCAACACAGCTGGGTGACAGCGCAATGCTTTGGCTAATACTTTGGCGCGATCAACACCAAGGCGTACACGACCATTTTCGATGGCTGATATTGTTGATTGCGGAACGCCGGTCAGCGCTGCCAAATCGTTCTGACTCATTTCCTGCAACTCCCGCAAGATACGAACCGATTCACCAGTCGAAACATCAATTCTTTTGATCGCTTTACGATATTCACTCATTCATCACCTCCGATAGTCGTGGGGTGTCACTCGTACAACCTCTACCAACACCTGGTCTTTTTGCACCCTATAAATCACCCGATACTGAATATTCAAACGGGAAGATCGAAAACCTTTCCAATTGCCGGACAATGCCTCGTCGTGAAACCCCAGAATCAGCTTCAATCCTTGAGGACCTGAGATCTTTACAATATCCTTCCACTTCTCATAACGTTGCAGAACCTCAACCGGCGCGGAAGCCAAGGCCTTATCAACACGTTTATGTTCGAATATTTTCCACATATCAAATTTAGTATATACCCTATTTAGTCTGTGTCAAGGTACAGAAAAGGCTTCAAATTGTTACCGCATAACGATAAGCATGACCGTCGTTTCAGGCCGGGACGCGAAGCGGCGCGGTATGAAACGTACTGGTCAATGCTCTTGTTAGAGCTGAATATATTGATATCTCCATCCGCAATGAATGGGCCAGTCCCTGTAGGTGTCCATATATGCTTTTGCTGTTGATGTTCATCTTTCTGAGCAATGCGAAAAGGGGTTCGTATAATTTACCGGGAAAAACAAACTGAGTGAAAGCACACCCCTCATAAACGGTACTACTCAAGATGTCAGCGATCTTCATCCCCCTATTACCGGACAGGAGAAAACAACCGGATTACCTGTCGTGCCTGATATTCAACTGTCTCGGCTCAGTTACCCATGAAATCATCATAGCTACAGACACCTATGGGATTTCACTGTACCTAGCTTGGTTTTTTTATACGGATCCTGATATAGCACCCTTACAGTCCGTCCATCGGGCTGCGCACAGCTGCGGGGTCACGGTTTAATACTTACATGTAAATCATTGTCGTTTTGGCGCTTCAACAAAAAACGCCACCGACCGGCATAATGCCGACACGGTGGCGTTTGATATTCAGCTGAGGAAAACCAGGGCGCAATGAATTGCGCCCCTACCTTTGCACTTGATCTTCCTCCCATTGTGACGCAGCGGGCGGGGCAGCAACCCCGCGGTGTTGATGTTGATCTTAAACTATCGGCGCCGCGTGCGTCGCCCCTACCCTGCTGGAAACATCCGATCCGCCACCTGATCCACCGGACAGATCTTCCCGGTGGGGCTGACATACCGCACCTCACAACGCAGATCAAAATCTAGCTGCTGCCGCACTGCGGAACGAATCCGGGAAATCACCTGCAGGACGTCGGCAGACGTGGCACCACCACGATTGACAATGAAGTTGGCATGCTGCTGTGACACCTCTGCCCTTCCGCAGCGCAACCCCTTCAGGCCGGCCTCTTCGATAATTTTCCCGGGCGGGCCAACGCTGGCATGCATGGCACTGGTGCTTAAGAACACCGAACCGCAGTTGGGCTGTTTGCGCGGAAACTTGCGGCGGCGTTCGCGCAGGTCACGCAGCATCTCCCGACGGATTTCCGCACGATGTCCCGCAGGGCATTCCAGTTCTACCTCGACAACCACCGCGCCGCGTTCCTGCAGGGCACTGTAGCGATAATCAAACCGGCACTCTGCCGCACTTAACTGATGAATGGTGGCGTCCAGATCAACGATGGTGACACGAACGACATGCTCACCGATGCCGTGCCGGTGGCTGCCGCCATTCATCATCACCAGCCCTCCCAGGGTGCCGGGAATGCCGATACAATGTTCCAGACCGCTCAAGCCGGCGCGCATGGCAAGGCGAGCCAACTGCGGCACCCAGGCGCCACCTCCGGCCACAATCCGGGTATCAGCAATGTCAATGGAGCCCATCCGGGCGCCGATTTTTATCACCACTCCACGTACCCCGGCGTCATCAAACAGCAGATTCGTCCCCTGTCCGATCACCACCAACGGCAGTTGCTGATCCTGGATAAAACGCATAACTTCAACGACCTGGGTCTGGTTTTCCGGCTCGACTAACAGATCTGCCGGACCACCGATCTGCCAGCTGTTGTGATGACCAAGGGGTTCGTTGATAGCTACCCGAGCTACCTTGTCTGCCAACAATTCTTGAAAGTTCCTGAGCATCCCGGCTGACATTATTCCGGCTCTCCCACCCGACAAAAATCGACCACCTGAAGTTGCACCTTGGTTGTGCCCCGCCAATGGTTGATTTGTGGCCGATAGAGAACATCCACCTCGCCTGAGCACTCGCTTAAGCGCTCACCGCAACCAAAAGCAATAGCACTTAATCGGGTTCCCTGCTGTTCGAGGTCAAATTTGAGATGTTTTTCGGCAACCAGGGAACAACTTTTTACCGTACAGCGGCGGCCTAAAAAAAGCGGCTGGGGATTGCCGACGCCGTAGGGTTCCAGCACGCTGAGTTCCTCTACCGCAGCGATGGACCAAAAACTCAGGAGACATTCACCATCATGTTCAATGGCGGGGGTACAGAGTTCATCGGTCAGGCGCGCACCTGCCGCCTCCTCAAAGCGCTGGGAAAAGGCCTCCAGCTGAGCTTCCGCGATGCTCAAGCCCGCCGCCATGGTATGGCCACCATAGCCTTCGAGCAAGGGACCACATTCCTTGAGCGCCTGATAGAGATCAAACCCCTTGATCGAGCGGCCTGACCCCTTCCCCACGCCATGGTCCAAAGCAATCAGAAACGTTGGACGATGATAGCGTTCGACCAGACGACTGGCGACAATCCCGATCACTCCCGAATGCCAGTCAGCACTGGCCAGAACGATCGAGCGACGATCTTGAGGGTCTCTCTCAACACGGGAAACGGCGTCTGCCAGCACCTTCTTTTCCAAGGCTTGACGCTGCTGATTCAATTGGTCTAGCTGTTGCGCTACCGCTTGCACATCGATTTCAGTCTCGCCAAGTAATAACTTGACCCCTAAGGCAGCATCTTCCAGGCGCCCTGCGGCGTTGAGTCTCGGCGCCAGTTGAAAGCCGACACTGCCACTGGTCACAGCAGAAACACCGGCTACCTTTTTCAATGCGGCGACACCGGGGCGGCTCTCTTTATCGAGAAGACGCAATCCGGTTTTCACCAGGGTCCGATTGACCCCGGTCAAGGGTGCGATATCGGAAATGGTTCCCAGCGCTACCAGGTCGAGGGTATGGCGCAGATCCGGCTCTTTAGCGTACTGAAAAGATCCTGCGTCGCGCAGACGTTTACGCAGGGCCACGAGCAACATAAAGGCCACGCCAACCCCGGCCAGTGAGGTATAGGGGAAACGATTTGCTGACAGTTGCGGGTTGATCAAGGCAATTGCCGGGGGCAGGGAATCGCCCGGTTGATGGTGGTCGGTAATAATCAGATCAATACCCAGATCCTGAGCCAACTGCGCTTCAATGTGGGCACTGATACCACAATCGACGGATATCATCAGTCGGCAGCCATCTTCGGCAACCTGACGGATGGCATCGGCAGACAAGCCATAGCCATCCTTTAAACGTAAGGGGATATGGTAATCGATCTGACCGCCAAATGCGCGCAGACCCTCTACCAACACTGCGCAACCACTGATGCCGTCGACATCGTAATCGCCATGAATACTGATTTTTTCCCCACAGTTCAAGGCTTTTTGCAGGCGTCGACAGGCCTTGTCCATGTCCGGCAACAGATAAGGATCAGGCAGCGTTGTCAGCACCGAATGCAAAAACAATTGAGCCTCTTCAGCGGTGGGATAACCTCGCCGGCAGAGGATTGTCGCGAGCAGAGTGCTGATCTCTAACGATTCAGCCAGTTGCTGTACCATCTGTGGTTCGGGGGGAGTGGCCCGTGATAGCCAACGGCGTTGGTGGACAGGCTGCATAAGAACCCTGGAAAAGACAGTCCCCGATGCATAAAAAAGGATCGGGGACTTAAATAGAACTGAGAAAAACTAGGGACGAGGTGCCTGCGGCATGGGTGGATGATTCTTCATGAAATCGACTTCAGTGCGAATTTGTTCCACATTGCCACCGGGATTCAACGCCAGAAAACTCTCCCATGCCGCGATCGCTTTGGGGAAGTCCTGGAGATCATAGCGATACACAACACCCATATTGTAACGGCTCTGTACGTGATTAGGGTCGAGCTCAGCGGCGCGCTGAAAGTTATTGACGGCGCGATCATACCAGCCGACCCGACGAAACATGGTACCCTGATCGGTTAACACATTGGGGTCATCAGGACCGAGCTCAAGCGCCTTGTCATAAGCTTCAATCGCTTTAATCGCCTGATCAGAGCCGTAGTAATTGTTCCCCAGTTGCACCCAGGCATTGCGGTTTTCAGGCTCACGCGCGAGGATCCCTTCGAGGGTGTTAATCTGCTGCTGATAATTAACCAGAGGAACCCCTGCTGCTGAAGGAGGGGCGCCACCGCCGGCGGCAGGTTGTGCCGTGTCACGTTGCCAGTTCGAGTAGATGATCCCGCCCAGCACTCCAATGATCAGGGCCACAACGGCAAACACGATGGTTTCTTTTTTCATTGTTACTCCATTTGCTGGTGACGATGGTATAATCAGGCTGCCTTAGCCGTTTTTTTCTGCCACAACAGCAGCAGCGGACTGGCAACAAAAATAGAGGAGTAAGTACCTACCAGAACCCCGACAAGCATGGCGAAGGCAAAGTTATGAATGACCCCGCCGCCCAGAACAAACAACGACAGAACAACCAACAAGGTTGTGCCTGAGGTGATAATGGTACGGGAAAGGGTTTCATTGATGCTGCGATTGAGAATGAAGGTGAAACTTTCCTTGTTATGTTTACCGAGGTTTTCACGAATCCGGTCATAGACAATGATCGTATCATTCAGGGAATAGCCGATAATGGCAAGAAAAGCCGCAATAATGGGCAGATCAATTTCCTTGGCAAAGAGACTGAACATCCCCAGGGTAATCACCACATCGTGAACCAGAGCAATAATAGCACCAACCGCAAAACGAAACTCAAAACGCCATGAGATGTAGGCCAGAATCCCCAGCATGGCATAAAAAATAGCCCACATCCCCTTGTTACGTAAATCCTTGCCGACCTGGGGACCAACCATTTCCACCCGGCGCACCTCAACCTGTCCGGCTCCGTATGATTGTTCGAGGCTTTCTGTAATCAGCATCGAAATGCCCTGTAATTCGCCAGTAGAACGCTCAACACGAATCAAAAATTCATTAGTGTCTTCGCCAAAACGCTGGACAACAGGAACTCCCAGATCAACATCGGCAAGAGCAGCGTTGATTTCTGCAGCATGGGTCTGGCGTTCAAACTGGACCTGAACCAGGGTCCCTCCGGCAAAATCGATCCCGTAATGAGGGCCGCCGTGGCGAACCAACGAAGCAAAACCGGCCAGGATAAGCACCAGCGATATAATGAGCGCAAACTTGCGTTTGCCGATAAAATCAATATTAATACCCGGCTTAATGAGTTGCATGCCGTCTTTCTCCTTATATACTCAACCGCTTAACATTGCGGTTTTTCAAGTAAAAATCAAAGATGAAACGGGAGACAAAGATCGCGGTAAACAACGAAGCAATAATCCCGATCGAGAGAGTAACGGCAAATCCACGCACTGGCCCGGTACCAAACTGGAATAATACAAGAGCGGCCAGCAGAGTCGTCAGGTTGGCGTCAATAATGGTTGAAAAGGCTTTGCTATAACCTGACTCTATGGCCAGTTTGGGCGCTCGCCCCAGCGCCAATTCTTCGCGGATGCGCTCAAAAATAAGGACATTGGCATCAACCGCCATACCAACCGTCAGGACAATCCCGGCTAAGCCGGGCAGGGTCAGGGTCGCACCGAACATCGACAACATGCCGGCGATGAAAAACAGGTTCATCAGCAGGGCACTGATGGCAACTAAACCGGACAGCTGGTAATAGACGACAATAACCACCAGAACCATCAGGGCGCCGACCCAGATCGACTGGATTCCGCTATCAATCGAATCCTGTCCCAAAGAGGGCCCGACGGTACGATTTTCAAGTATTTCAACCGGTGCCGGCAAGGAGCCGGCCCGCAAAACAATGGCCAGATCGGTCGCCTGCTGCGAGGTAAAAGAGCCCGAAATCTGGGCACTGCCCCCGGCAATCCGCTCACGGATCACCGGCGCGGAGTAAACCGTGTCATCAAGGACAATGGCCATGCGGCGGCCTACGTTGGCAGCGGTGATCTGATCAAAACGACGTGCTCCGACAGCGTTAAAATCGATCGAGACGTAGGGTTCGTTAAAACGAGAATCAATACGGACATTGGCATCGGCCAGCAAATCGCCGGTAAGAACCGTCTGTCTAGACACGACCAGGGGAATTTCCGTCTCCACTCCGGTAGCACGATTAGTGCTTCGCTCGTACAGTAGTTCACTGCCTTCCGGCACTCGTCCAGCCAGTGCCTCTTGAATATTGGCGGTTTCATCGACCATTTTGAATTCGAGCCGCGCGGTTTTGCCCAGTAGGGAGATAGCGCGATCCGGATCCGCGACCCCCGGCAGCTGGATCAGAATCCGATTGCCGGTCTGACGCTGCAAAGTCGGCTCGCTGACGCCAAACTGGTCAACTCGATTACGCATAGTTTCCAGCGCCTGACGAACCGCATAGTCCCTGATGTTTTCAATCTCATCATCACTCAAACGAAAATGCTTTTCGATGTAACCGCCTGCGCCGGTAATAGTCGCCGGCTCAAGGGCAGGAAATTCGCTCTTCATCAGAGCCTCAACCTTACGCCCTTCATCTTCATCGTAGACCTGGACAACCAGTCGATCACCCTGTCTGCGCTCTATCCGTTTGTAGATGATATCCTCTTCTTTCAAACGGATATCAGTCTGGTCGATGATCGTATCAACGCGGCTCTCAACGGCCTTGTCGACATCGACGCCAAGCACCAGATGCATCCCTCCCTGCAGATCCAGTCCAAGCTGTATCGGCCCGAAAGTTTCCGGCCACCATGACGGCACATTACCGCGCAGCAGCGTCGGGACAAGTGCGAACAGCGACAGAAGCAGGCAGAACAAAACCACCAGGCCGCGGGTCTTAAGACTATTAGACATCTGTGTCGTATCTCCCTTGAGCAATGACAACGTGAATACTTTCCATCTTATCCATCTGAATGTCACAATGGATACGCAACTCGTTTTTTAGTTGCGGCACCGAGTTACTGCCGTACCTCAGTAATAGAGCCACGATTCAGTTTGATTTTCACCCCATTAGCAACTTCAAGGGTAACGACCGCGTCTTCTACGGCAGTAATCTTGCCATGGATACCACCGGCAGTGACCACAGATTCTCCAGATTTCAAATTGGAGATCAGTTCACGGTGCTGCTTGGCGCGTTTTTGCTGCGGACGAATGAGCAGAAAATAAAAGATGGCAAACATAGCCACCAGCATAATGATGCCGGAGTATGGGTTGCCTTGCTGGGAGGCGCCTTCAGCCATTGCGTAAGCATTTGAAATCATGTTGTTCTCCTTGTTTTTTGTTGGACAGATAGCAATCTTTGTTTAAAATACAGATGCGGGATCAGTCATCAGGAAAGATCCCGTCGGGCATAAAATGAACGCCGGTAATCGGCAAAACACCCGGCAGCGACGGCATCACGTATCTCACCCATCAGTTGCAGGTAATAATGCAGATTATGATGGGTATTAAGTACCGCTGCGAGCACCTCGTTACTGCGATAGAGATGACTCAAATAGGCCCGGCTGTAGTTCCGGCAGACGTAACAGTCACAATCAGGGTCCAGCGGCCCGGCATCGTCACGGTAACGCGCCTGCTTAATGATAATCTTGCCAAAGCGGGTAAAAAGAAACCCATTGCGGGCGTTGCGGGTCGGCATGACACAGTCAAACAGATCACAGCCCCGCGCCACCCCTTCAATCAGGTTTTCCGGGGTACCGACCCCCATCACATAGCGGGGTGCGTCAGCCGGCAGCAAGGGCAGGCTGAACTCCATCATGTCATACATCAACGCTGTTTCTTCGCCAACCGACAGGCCCCCTAAAGCGTAACCCTCAAAACCAATATCACGTAACTGCGCGGCACTGCGTTGCCGCAGTTCCTTGTCCATTCCACCCTGAACGATGCCGAAAAGTGCGGCGGCAGACCCAGGAGGAACTACGTCACGGCAACGTTTCGCCCAGCGCGCCGAACGTTCGGTGGAAGCCAGGACATATGAGCGCTCAGCCGGATGCGGGATACATTCATCAAACACCATGATGATATCGGAACCCAGGGCCAGCTGAATTTCCATCGACAATTCCGGCGTCAACTGGTGACGACTGCCATCCAGATGGGACTGAAACTGAACCCCTTCTTCGGTGATTTTACGCAGATCACCAAGGCTGAACACCTGAAAGCCGCCGCTATCCGTGAGGATCGGCCGATCCCAGTTCATAAAACGATGCAAGCCGCCGAGTTGTTCCACCAGATGATGACCGGGGCGCAGATAAAGATGATAGGTGTTGGCCAGAATAATCTGCGCACCTATCTCTTTGAGCGTCTCCGGCAACATCCCTTTGACCGTTCCTTGCGTGCCGACGGGCATGAAGATCGGAGTCTCGATGGTACCACGCGCAGTCTGAATCCGCCCGCGTCGGGCCTGGGTTGCCTGATCCTGTGCCAGCAGGTCAAAACGAAAATCAGCTGTCATCTTGCTGTCGCCACCATCATAAGATCAGCATACAATCGCCGTAACTGAAAAAGCGGTATTTTTCACCAACAGCTTGATCATAGGCACGCAGCATCAGTTCCCGTCCGGCAAAAGCACTGACCAGCATCAACAGCGTTGATTTGGGCAGATGAAAATTGGTGATCAGGGCATCGACAATCTTGAACCTATAGCCGGGAATAATAAAAATGTCGCTGTCCCCATCCCCGGCCTTGAGCAACCCTTCTTCACCGGCTGCCGTTTCAAGCGCCCTGGTAACGGTGGTTCCTACCGCAAAAACTCGTCCACCGCAGGCACGTGCCTGATTGATGGTTTGCGCCGTTGCCACCGGAATGGAATAATATTCCGCGTGCATCTTATGGTGGCGAACATCCTCAACCCTGACCGGCAAAAAGGTTCCCGGACCGACATGCAGGGTGAGATGACAGATCTCTACCCCTTTGGCACGTATCTGCTCGAGAATCTCCGACGTAAAATGCAGCCCTGCAGTCGGAGCGGCAACGGCGCCTTTTTCCCGAGCGAAAACAGTCTGATATCTTGAACGGTCGGTCAAGGTATCAGCCCGCTTGATATAAGGAGGCAGAGGCAGATGCCCAATCTCATCAATGATCTGCCAGAAATCTCCCTGACCATCAAAACGGATGTGCCGCAGGGAGTCATCGCCGGCCTGTAACACCTCGGCTGACAGCCGTTTATCAAAGATCAGCCGGGTACCGGCAGCCAGCGGCTTGGAGCTTCTGGTCATGCATAACCAGTCTTCCCCGCCAGCCGGCTCCGGACACTTGCGTACCAGCAGCACCTCAACCTGGCCGCCACTTATTTTGTTTGCGAACAAACGCGCCGGAATAACCTGGGTATCATTAACAACCAGCACATCTCCGGGGCAAAAACTATCAACAATATCAATAAATTGTCGAGAAGTAATGGAACCGGTCCGGCGCTCGACAGATAACAGCCGGGAAGCATCGCGGCGGGCAGCGGGTGCCTGGGCGATCAACTCCTCCGGCAGGGTAAAATCAAAATCAGATAACCACATCAAACCAATCCAGAATCGTTCAAATAGCGGCTAAGAAAATCATAGTTGATCCCTGTTGTCAATTGCTTTCGCCGAGTCGACACGACTTCCGAGCGCTGTTTTTTGCTGCAGCAGTAAAGACATGAAACATAACTCTCTGCGACATTTAAGTGTCAAACCATAGTCAGGGGCAACCGACGGTTCTGCCATGATGGTTCTGTGCTATTGCCCTCCTTCGTATAACACCTGCCATTGATTCTGTTGCTTTACCAGGTACAGACGTTTTCGCATATCGCCGTTAAAATTATTGGAACGATAGTGCTGAACAAAATTGGCAACAATCATCGCCGGCTCGTTGTCCTGACGGGGATACTCGTACAGCGACAGGTCACTTACGGCGATCTGCTGATAGGTTTTTGATGAAAACACCTGCTGCTTATAACGGCTCCAGCTATGATAATCGTGCCCGGCTGACCAGAAATCATCTGCATACAGGTTAAGATACCCCTGCAGATCGCCCTCTTCCCACTGGTGGCGCCACTCTTCGATAAAATCCTTAACGTCCTGATTCTGTCTTTGCCAGTCGCCAGGGGGTAGCCACTCCAGCCCTTCAGTGATGACCACCGGAGTCCGGCCAATCTGAACATATTCACGAATGTGTTCAAACTCTTCGTTGGTTAACACGACACAGCCCTCACTATCCAGCGGAGGACGGCTGAAGAGTGAGCGATCGGTTCCGTGCAGCCAGATACCAAATCCGCTTTTATTACGGCGACGGTCGTATTCGTTGGGATAATTAATGGGAAAGGCACCACTACCATACATGGGGGGGAGTTTTTCCGGGTCGATATAGCTGGTCACAAAATAGGTTCCAGTGGGGGTTTTAAGGTCCCCTTCGATCATTTTGTCTCCCACCTGTTGTCCGAGAACAATATAGAAATCATCGACAAGCCGTGGCGGCACCCCCTCTCCCTGATTACGGAACACATAAAGGCGGTTTTTACTTTTATCAATCACCAGGGCATAGGGAGTTTTCTCTCCCAGCGATACCAATGCACGAGGGCTCTGATGGTCATCCATTCGCGACAAGTAGCCGTGCAGACGGGCCCGCGCTTCACTGCGTAATTCATCCAGGCGCTGATGATAATCTTGACCCTCGAACTGTGGTACCGCCCCACCGATGGTCTTAAGCGGGGTAAAGCGTGCCAGCAACAAGTCGCCAAGGACCAGGTGGGCAAGTTCAAAGCGGGGGGCCTGGCGGGTCAGCAGCTCGATCCGGGAGATCGACTGGTCAATATGACCATGGTGAAACAGCAGTAGTCCTTGCAACAGCAAGGATTCATAGTGATTGTCTGAGTCGTCAAAACGCCCCTGCAGCCGTTCAAACAGTCCTGCCGGCGGCGCAACAGATAAGGACCCGGGTGTGGTAGCAGCAACACCCGCGAGCGGCAGTGGCTGAACAACCTCAGAAGAGGGTTGTGGCCACAGGGCAACAACCCGTACCACAGTAGCGACAATCAGCAGGACAAAAAACAGAGCAGTAACAGCGATTCTGATCATCGATACATCAGCTCCAGGGCACGCTCGCGCTCAATTGCCCAGCTGCTACCCTGCCGCCGCAGCTCAAACAGCTTGCGGGTACGATCAGAATAGCGTTCACTATGATAATCCTGAATGACCTCGAGCTGGACAAAGCTCTCAGTTTCACGGCGCAAATCGACCTCTCCCAGCGTCACCAGAATTTCTTCGGGCTGCCCTAACCGCTGACGTCGTTGTCTGATCCATTCTTCATAGTCGAGACCACCTGCGGGCTCAAACTCGTCACTGTAAAATGCCAGATATCCCTCGATATCCTGCGCTGACCAGGTGGCAGCCCAGCGCTGAAGAAAGCGGACAGGGTCTTCCGGCAAAGAAACGACCGCAGCGGCGGCAACATCACCAGGGACAACTTCCTCGCCGGCTGGACCTGGTTGTGGTTCAACGACAGGAATGGGACTATCTGCGGCCTTTTGACTTAGAATAACGGTTGATTCTGCCATAGCCGTGTCGACTTGATCAGCGCCAGCAGGAACGCCGGCGGGGACAGAAGTTCTATCCATCGATTCTTCGGGCCGGGACTTCGCAGACAGGGGGACAACAGATTCAGCCTCTGTCTGGGTGGCACCCCCTTCATTAGAGGCCGCTATGACCGGGACGCTGTCAGGATCAACTCCTGATGGCATGGAAGCAACCCCCTGGTTGGTGAAAAAATTCAACTGTAATGGCATATGCTGCTCATAATCAAACTGCAAGGCACGTCCGTAAGAACCCCGAGCGATCTCAGCATAAACCGACCCCAGATTGCGATAAATTGTTGCCGTTTGGGCATCGAGGACAATCGCCTGTTCCAGCCATTCTCGAGCGGATTCTATATCACCCCGGGCGGCAGCGACAGCTGCCAGGTTATTATGAATCTGGGGATGATCAGGAAAATTTTCCAGCAAACGCTTCAGGTCACGCTGGGCTCCCTCCAGATCACCCTCAAGCCACAACCGGGTACTGTTCGTATAGTCAGGGGGCACGGCTTCAACCGCAAACACAGGTGGAGGCGGCGCGTCACTGGACCGAGCAAGAAAAAAGTCAAAAAACAGGGCACCCAGACAGAAACCGACAACCAGGCCAACCAACATGAAAAAAAACCGACGCGGTGACGATATCTTCGATGGCGGTGACGCAGAGAAGGACAGAGAGAGCTCTTCTTCTGCCTGGCTTTGTGTCGTTGCAGCATCATCAGTCGTTTTGGCTTCGATAGCGCGCAACTGATCCTCAATGCGGGCCACCATTGCCATCGCATCCTGCTCGTCCAGCTGAATCCTGGTTTCTTCATCAGACGCAGGTGGCAAGGCATCAATACGAGCGGGAATCTGATCCAGCGCCTCAAGGCTGAGCAGTTCCTCACATTGTGACCTGACCTGGGCAAGAGACAAGCGTTCTGACGCCGGCTTTACCGTCATCCCCTTTAACAGTTCGGCACAAAATACCAGGGGGGCGGGCAACTCAGGAAAGCCGTCATTCAGATGCTGCATCCCGACCGTAAAGGCATCACTGCCCAAAAAAGGTGGGCGCCCGGTCAACAATGCATAAAACAAACAGCCGAGGCTATAAATATCTGATGCTGTTCCAGGAGGCTCACCACGTATCTGTTCAGGACTGGCATACTCTGCTTCAACCGCCGTGCGATAATCAAACACTACCAGGGAAGCCAGAGAAAAATCGGCTAGGTAGGGCTGACCGTTGTCCAGATAAAGGCTATGGGGCGACAGGGCCCCATGAAAAAGTTGCTGCCGGTGAGCCGGTTCGAGCAACGTGGTGAGAGTGTGGATCAGCTCCAGTGACGACCGTACCGAATGTTCGGCGCTCAAGGTCTTCTGCAGCGGCTCTCCTGGCGGCAGCGGGTACAGGCAAAACAGTGCGCTTTCATATTCGACGGCCCTGACCGGCACACCCACGGCAGGAATTTTTAACCCGCACAGGGTTTCCATCTGATGATGAAAGGCCTGACGCTGCGCACGACTCCAGTCAGGGGCAGTGGTGAACTGGACCAGCTTCTGTTCAACCGACCCGGTCGCAACCAGATACTCCAGATGCGAATCGAACTGCGCCAACAGACGGATCACCGTGCAATCAGCAATTGTTTGTCCCTGATCCAACATGATATCACCTGCTTAAAGAACTGAATTCTTTCGTTTCATCTTGGTCACAGGATCACCGACGCTGCGCCATGAATTACAGCTAAAACGTCACAAATAGCAAAAGTCACATCTCAGGGAAAGGTCGGTACGATTCCCAATCCATGGGTCTCGTTAAACCCATACATCAGATTCATATTATGCAGTGCCTGCCCCGCGGCCCCTTTGACCAGGTTATCAATGACAGAAACGACAATCACCCGCCCGGTGCGTGCATCAACAACCAGACCGATGTCGCAAAAATTGGTACCGCGCACATAGGCAATATTAGGCAATTCGCCTTCCGGCAGAACCCGGACAAAAGGTTCATCAGCATAACGCTGCTGGTAAAAAGCCAGCAACTCAGCTGCTGACTGCCCCTTAAGCAAGGTCGCATAGCAGGTCGAGAGAATGCCGCGGTTCACCGGCAACAGGTGTGGAGTAAAATTGATGCACACCTCGAAACCTGCCACCTGACTCAACTCCTGCTCTATTTCCGGGGTATGGCGGTGATTGCCGACACCATACGCCTTGAAACCATCATTGACCTCGCAAAACAACGAACCTTCCTTAAGACCACGCCCGGCACCGCTGGCACCGGATTTACTGTCGATGATCAAACTGCGGGCATCAACCAATTGTTGTTCCAATAATGGTGCCAGGGCGAGAATGACACTGGTGGGATAACAACCCGGATTGGCGACCAACCGAGCCGTTTTAATCGATTCACGGTAGCGTTCAGGCAAACCATAAATCGCCTCTGAAAAAAGTTCCGGGCTGGTATGGGGTTGATACCAGTGCTCATAGACGGCTTGATCGTTAAGACGGTAGTCGGCAGACAGATCGACAACCCGACAACCAGCTGCAAGGAATCCAGGCACCACAGCCATGGCTGATTGATGAGGGAGCGCGGTAAAAACCAGATCAGCCTTTTTCGCAATCGCAGCAACATCCAGCGGCTCACATACCAGATCACAAAAACCGTTCAGCGATGGGAAGACCTTATTGACTTGGACCCCTTCGTGCTGACGCGAAGTAACTGCACAAATTTCGACCTGGGGATGCCCGACCAGCAAGCGCAGCAACTCAACCCCGGTATAACCGCTGGCACCGGCAACAGCAACTTTTACCATGTCACACTCCATCGACAGGGGAAGGATGAAAAATTACGACAAAGTCAGCATGGCATAACCGTTCTTTCCCTGTTAAGCCAGCACAACGACAACCCGAATCACTTAAACTTGGACCATCTTACGCTATCTAAGGAGCAAACTGCCAGCCTCAGCAAAAAAAGGGAAACCCATAAACGGGCTTCCCTTTTTGTCGGCAATAAAAATAAAAGCAAAAATCTTGATTAACGTTTGGAGAACTGGAAGCTCCGGCGGGCAGCAGCACGACCGTATTTTTTCCGCTCCTTGATGCGACTGTCACGGGTAATAAAACCGGCTTTTTTCAACAGTCCGCGCAGGGCCGGATCAACTTCAAGCAAGGCCTTGGTAATACCATGCTTGATGGCACCAGCCTGACCGGAAATACCGCCGCCAACAACATTGACAGAAACATCGAATTTACCGAGGTTATCGGTCAGCTCCAACGGTTGACGAATAACCATTTTGGATGTTTCGCGACCAAAAAATACATCCAGCGGGCGCTTGTTGACAGTGATAACACCACTACCTGGAGTCAGCCAGACCCGGGCAATAGAGGTTTTTCTTTTACCGGTTGCATAATACTTCTGCTCTGCCATGTTAGCTATTCTCCCTTGATGCGATCTTCAATTCTTTGGGTTGCTGCGCCATGTGGGGATGTTCGCTGCCGGCATAGACCTTCATCTTAGTGAACATCTTGCGTCCGAGTTTGTTTTTCGGCAACATCCCTTTAACCGCGGCCTGAACCAGCATCTCCGGCTTTTTGGCAAGCAGTTTTTCGGCATTGATTTCTCTGATACCACCCGGGTACCCCGTGTGCCGATAATACTTCTTATCGGCCAGCTTATTACCGGTCAACTTGATCTTGTCGGCGTTGAGAACAACGACAAAATCGCCGGTGTCGACACTGGGCGTGTAGATCGGCTTGTGTTTGCCGCGCAAAATACGGGCTATTTCTGTAGCAGCGCGACCCAGAACAACATCTTCCAGATCAACGACATACCAGGCTCTATTGATATCCTGCTCTTTTGCGATTGCAGTACTCATCGCGTTCCTCTCTGAACATCTGACGTATTAAAAGGGTTTTGGGGCTCACAAAGCGGTAAATTTATCCGAGTAAATCACCCCTGTCAAGGTAATTTTCGCCTATCCTTTGTCAAACTGACTGACACATAGCATAATCGACAGACATCAGGCACAGTCCCTGGGGTGGGGCGGTGATGGCCGCAGGGGCGCGGGCAGGATCCTCCAGCATCAACTTCAGGCATTCAACCGGCCGACGACCACGCCCGACTTCGACCAGGGTTCCTACCATCATGCGCACCATGTGGCGCAAAAAACCGCTACCATAGACATCGACGTACAACAGCGCATCCGCTTCGGTCAGGTTGATTGCGTAGATCTCTTTTTGCGTCACTGTGGAACTGCAACCGGCACTGCGAAACGCCACAAAATCATGAACGCCCGTCAGGATTTTGCAGGCCTGCGTCATCAGGTCAAGATCGAGAGAAGCCTTTACCCGCCAACAGGTCCGCCGCTCCAGTGGTGATCGTACCGGGTCACGCAACAAAGTATAGCGGTAATGTTTGCCGGTAGCACAATAGCGTGCGTGGAAGTCATCAGTTACTTTTTCTGCCGCCCGCACCGCTATATCTGCCGGCAGAAATCGATTCAACCCATCGCGCCAGGCGGTCAGGGGCAGCACCCGTTCACTATCAAAATGACAAACCATGCCTCGGGCATGAACCCCGGCATCAGTACGCCCGGATGAATGGACCCGCAGCTGTTGACCGGAGAGCTGTAACAATGCCTGCTCCAGGCAGTGTTGAATCGATATGCCGTTGGGCTGCAACTGCCAGCCGACGTAAGCGCTGCCGTCATAGGCAACAGTCAGCTTGATTCTTTCGGTCATCAACCAGGGCCCTTCTAACCTTAGCCGATGGCGGCGACGATGGCGTCTCCGATGGTTACGGTGTCGACTTTCTTTTCGCCCGGATGCCCCTGATAAATATCGGCAGTACGGTACCCGTCGTTTAAAACCTTTTCTACTGCTGCGTCAATGGCATCTGCCGCATCAATCATAGCAAAGGAATAACGCAACATCATCGACGCCGACAGAATCTGCGCAATTGGATTGGCAATTCCTTTACCGGCAATATCCGGGGCACTGCCACCGGAAGGTTCGTACATGCCGAAAGTCCCCTCAGACAGGGAAGCAGATGGAAGCATCCCCAACGAACCGGTCAGCATGGCCGCTTCATCGGAAATGATATCACCAAACATATTGCCACACAGCATCACATCAAACTGTTTCGGCCAGCGCACCAGCTGCATCGCCGCATTATCAACATACATATGACTCAGCTCGACATCCGGATATTCCTTGCCGATTCGTTCAACCACTTCGCGCCAGACCACCGAGGTAGACAAAACGTTGGCCTTGTCGATGGAGCAGAGTTTCTTGTTACGCTTGCGTGCCGCAGCGAAGGCGACGTGGGAGATACGTTCAACCTCAGCTTCAGAATACTTCATGGTATCAAAACCGGTGCGCGCAGGACCCTCCCCTTCAATCCCTTTGGGCTCAGCGAAATAGATACCACCGGTCAGCTCACGCACGACAAGAAGATCGAAACCACCCTCAATAATTTCCTGCTTCAGACTCGATGCTCCGGTCAGAGCCGGAAAAATGATTGCCGGACGCAGGTTGCAGAAAAGATCGAAAGTTTTACGCAACGGCAGCAGTGCTGCCCGCTCGGGTTGCTCGTTCGGTGGCAATGATTCCCACTTGGGACCACCGACGCTACCAAACAGAATGGCATCGGCAGCCTGGCAGATGGCAACTGTAGTCTCAGGTAGGGCTTTCCCTTCCAAATCAATAGCGGCACCACCGACATTGGCCGGGGTGCGCTCAAAACGAACATCGTATCGCCGCTCAACCGCATCAAGCACCTTCAATGCCTCTGCCATCACTTCAGGGCCGATTCCATCACCCGGCAACACTGCAACCTTAAAATGTTTGGTCATTGTTCATGTCTCCTGATTTTTTCTGCATCAATAAAAAAGCCCTCAGAATTAAGGGCATCGAAGTCGCTGGGACTATAAAAAGGGGGAGAAGATTTGTCAAATTAATTCTCCTGATCCCAAACGACACCAGAGTGCCTGACAAATGCAGGGAATTCATGTTAAAGTGGGCAGCAAAATGATCGAAACAACCCCCTACCTATGACAGGAGCATAACCGTGCACAAACCATTTTTAACAGTGTTGACACTGTTGTTATTGACCGGGATGACGACACTGGCTGCCGCAACAACGCCCACCCTGACGAAAGAAGCCGCTATCGAAGCCCTTAAAGAGATTCAAGGTGAGGTCCTGGCGGTCTCTCCTTCCGACATCCCCGGCCTCTATCTGGTCAGCGTAAAAATGCAGGGTAGGAATATTCCTCTTTATCTTGATGCTACCGGCACCTACATGTTCTCCGGCAACGTCATTGACCTCAAACAACGCCGTAACCTCACGGAGGACCTGTTCCGCCGCCTCAACCCGGTTGATGTGTCAGCGATCCCCCTCGATGACGCCCTGGCTCTTGGCAACCCGCAGGCACAACAGCAGGTGATTGTTTTCACCGATCCCCTTTGCCCCTACTGCAGCCAGTTGCATAAGGTCCTCTACCAGGCCCTTGAAAAAGAGCCTGATCTGCTGTTCCAGATCGTCCTGTTGCCCATGCAACCGAACTCACAGCGCATTTCGCAAACCATTATCTGTAACAAGTCGATGGAGCAGTTAGAGCAAGCCTTTGCCGGCACAGCCCTGCCCGAACCAAACTGCGATACAGACGTCCTGCGCAAAAACCAGGAAATTGCTCAATCGCTGCAGATTACCGGGACCCCGACCCTGATCCTGCCGAATGGTCAGATCCATGCCGGGTATCGTCCTGTTGATGACCTGCTCAAACTGATTAAAGAGAATTCAGCTTCGGCGGCCTATTGATCAACCGGTAACGCGAGTCCTCCAAACCTGTTCAAAAAAAGCCGGCACCTGCTGATGGGGTGTCGGCTTTTTTGGGTGTCAGTGGATTGAATCAACTGCTCCTAATAGCGGGCGTCGGCAAACTCAACCCAGCCGCCGGCAAGGACCAGGGCCTGATCAAAGGGGCTGATATCAAAGTCGTAGTTTAAGGTCTGGCCGGCAGCCGCAGCCGTCATTTTTTGCCCTTTCAGATCAACAGTTACTTCCAGTGGTGCTGTTGTCGCCAGCGCGATCAGGGCATCAATCGCTGCCCGGGGCAGCTCAATCGCCAGCATGCCACAATTAAACATGTTCTGGCGGAAGATGCGCGCATAACTTTGGGCAATGATGGTATAAATACCATTCACTTCGAACACCCAGGGAGCATGCTCACGCGACGATCCGCAGCCGAAATTCTCCCGCGAGATCACCACCCTGGCATTAGCCAACGCCTCGCCATTGGGGTCAAAACCTTCCAGCTTGAGATCCTCCAACAGGTATGGCTTGAGCGCTTCCTTGGTCACTTCGGTCAGGTACTTAGCCGGAATAATCTCATCGGTATTAATATCAGAACGGTCAAGCACAATAGCGCGACCGCCAAATTCTTTCTGCATCAGACAATCTCCTGCCGAGCTAAAGGGTTCTGGCATCAGTAATGACACCGGTCAGGGCTGTCGCGGCGGCGGTGGCCGGACTCATCAGATGAACCATGCCACCTTTCCCCATGCGACCGTTAAAATTACGGTTGCTGGTGGAAGCACAAACCTCTCCTTCGGCCAGCACGCCGTTACTCATGCCCAGACAGGCGCCACAGGTCGGGTTGGTTACGCAGAAACCGGCATCCATGAACACCTGGATAATCCCTTCAGCCAATGCATCATTGAATATTTTCGGGGTCGCAGGCGATACGATTCCGCGCACCGTCTTTGCTATCTGACGGCCACGCAATACCTCGGCGGCCTGCCGCAAATCTTCAATCCGCCCATTGGTACAGGTGCCGATATAAACCTGGTCAACCGGGGTCCCGGCCATTTCGCTCACCGGCTTAACACAGTCAGGCTTGTAACCGTAGGTCACCTGTGGAACGAGGGTCGACACATCGATATCCAGCACCTCGACGTATCGGGCATCCTCATCCGAGCACCACTGACTGAACTCCGCCAGGGCCGCTTCCTTGCTTGAAAACTCACTGTTGATGAAGGGCCAGAGATAGTCGACCGTCACCTGATCGGGCATGCAGACCCCGGAGGTACCTCCGGCCTCGATCGCCATATTGCACAGGGTCATGCGCCCTTCCATGCTCATCTGGTCAACCACGGCACCACGGAACTCAATAACTTTATCCGTTGCCCCATTAACCCCCAGACGGGAGATGACGTAAAGGATAACATCCTTGGCAAAAACTCCGTTTGGCAGGACGCCGTCAAGATTGACTCGAATCGTTGCCGGTTCCCGAAAAGCACAGACCCCTTTGAGGATTCCCACTTCGAGATCAGTGGTACCGACTCCCGCGGCAAAGGCACCAAAGGCACCGTGGGTACAGGTGTGGCTGTCCCCCATGATGACGGTATGGCCCGGATGGATGAAGCCTTTTTCCGGAAAGAGGGCATGACAGACGCCATTGTGACCGACATCAAAAAAATCAGGAATGTCATGGCGCCGCGCCCAATCGCGCAACATTTTAGCCTGGGTTGCGGTCTTGCTGTCCTTGGCCGGGGTGACGTGATCAATAACCGCTTTGATCCGGGTTCGATCAAACACGCGATCCTTATCACGCCAGACCAGATCAGCAATAGCGACTGGTGTCGTAATTTCGTGACAGAGAACCCGATCAATATTGAGCACCTTGGTGCCCGGAAACGGCTCGTCACGCAAGTGACTGTCAAATATTTTTTCTGCTAAGGTCTTGCCCATGTACACTCCTGTTCCATTAGTGGTCACCCCACCCTAAAGGGCGGGGTGAGTCCTTTTCGTGTGGCCGGCTATTTTATTCAGTGCATTCAAATAAGCTTTGGCACTGGCAACAATGATGTCCGGATGTGCCCCTTGGCCCAGCACCTCACGCCCATCTTCGGACTGTAGACGCACAGTACATTCGCCTTGAGCATCAGTACCGCCGGTAATGGCCCCGACAGAGAAGCTTAACAGCGGTGCATTACTTTTGGTCAATTTCTTGATCGCCTTGAAGGTTGCATCGACCGGCCCATCACCCATGACCGCCGTCTTTTTCGGCTTGCCATTAATCACCAGTTCAACCGTTGCCGTTGGTGCTGCAAAAGAGCCGGAGCTGACATTCATCTGCTGCAACACAAAGGTCTCAGGTACGCGCAACACCTCATCGGCAATAATGGCATCAAGATCCTCGTCAAAGATCTCCTTCTTCATGTCCGCCAGGGTCTTAAAGCGCACAAACGCTTTTTCGATTTCTTCTCGGGTCAGGTCATGTCCCAACTGCTTGAGGCGATCGATAAAGGCGTGACGGCCGGAGTGTTTGCCGAGCACCAGTTTGTTCTGAGTCAAACCAACTGATTCCGGCGTCATGATTTCATAAGTCGTTTTTTCCATTAACACCCCATGCTGATGAATACCGGCCTCGTGGGCAAAAGCATTAGCACCGACAATCGCCTTGTTAGGCTGGACCAGGATACCGGTAATATTCGACAACAGCTTACTGGTCGGAGTGATATGCTCGGTAATCACATCCGTCTCAAAGGGGAGAATATCCTGGCGGGTTTTCAGAGTCATGACGACCTCTTCCAGCGAACAGTTACCGGCCCGCTCACCGATTCCATTGATGGTACACTCGACCTGACGTGCGCCGGCCTGCACCGCCGCAAGGGAATTAGCAACGGCCAGGCCGAGGTCGTTATGGCAGTGAACCGAAATAATGGCTTTATCAATATTGCTGACATGTTCCTTTAAATAGTGAATGATTTCTGAATATTCTGAAGGGATAGTGTAACCAACCGTATCAGGAATATTCACAGTGGTCGCTCCGGCTTCAATCACCGCCTTGATCACCTTGGCGAGAAACGGCAGGCGGGTACGTACAGCGTCTTCTGCCGAAAATTCAACATTGGGCGTATAGCCGGCCGCACGCTTGACGGCAGCCACGGCAGTATCAAGAACCTGCTGCTCACTCATCTTCAGCTTGTACTGCATGTGAATATCACTGGTCGCAATAAAGGTGTGGATCCGCCCGCGTTCACCGGCGTATTTGAGGGCGTCCCAGGCGCGATCAATATCCATATTATTAGACCGTGACAGTCCGGCAACCTGGGCCGTTTTAACCGTCTGTGCCACCTTTTTTACCGCCTCAAAGTCACCATCTGAAGCAATCGGAAACCCCGCCTCCATGACATCAACATTAAGCCGTTCGAGTTGTTGGGCAATCCGGATCTTTTCTTCAATGTTCATGCTCGCGCCGGGAGACTGTTCGCCATCGCGCAAGGTGGTATCGAAAATAATAATTCTATCTGCCTGTGCCATTGCTCACTCCTTGTCAGTATCGATCCTGCAGAGATCTGCGGGACGGTTCATTAATGTTTTATTTTGTTCAGGAAATCTGATCAACACAAGCTCACCCAGGTCCGATTCCACCCCCGAACCACCCCCTTTTCGATGAAAAATCAGGCATAAAAAAACTCTCCCCCCCGTAACCAACAGGGGCGAGAGCCTCAAAAGCTTCGCGGTACCACCCTGATTCATCTGTCGCTGTTGCCGGACAGACCTTGTTTTCCCCTTTACGCAGGGTCACGGCAAAGACTACTGATCATTCATCTCTGCAGCTCCAAGGCGAGTTCAGCGTTTTTCCGTACCGGTTCTCAGCACCACCGGCTCTCACGAACGGATGCGACGCCTACTACTCCTCTTCATCGCTTTTGCCATAACATCTATCGTCAGATTCAACCTAAAAGCGTTAATCAAGTCAAGAAGTTTTATAATCACGTTCTGATTTTCTCATTTTTTCCCCTGAGACAATCAAGAGTCAACCGCAGGAGGAGGATCCTGGTGTGGCTTGTTACGACGGGAATAATAATAAACGACCGGCCCCGAGACAAGATAGACCATGCCGATCAAGAACAGCATGACTTCTGGTTTGGCAATAATCACGATCAACAGCATGATCGACAAAACCAGCATCCGAAAGGGCTGACGTTTGAAGAGTTCCGGATCCTTGAAGGAGATATAGGGAACATTGCTGACCATAAGAAATGCCAGGACAAATACCAACAGCACCATCGACACCATACGGATGGTACCGGTTCCACCAAGCTGATAAAACAACAGGACGCAGGTTGCTACGATACAGGCGGCGGCCGGAATCGGCAAACCAACAAAGCGCCGCGATTCAACCGTGGTCACCTGGACATTAAAGCGGGCCAGCCGCAAGGCCCCGCAGATAACAAAAAGAAACGCTGCCAGCCAGCCCAACTTGCCATAAGGACGCAGTGCCCAGTCGTAAAGCAGAACCGCCGGAGCAACACCGAAAGAGATCACATCGGCGAGGGAATCAAGCTCAACGCCAAACTTACTGGTCGTACCGGTCAGGCGTGCAACCTTACCATCCAGGCCATCAAAAATAGCGGCCAGCAGAATAAACCAGGCAGCACGACTGTAATTACCGTCAATCGTCGAGATGATGACATAGAAGCCGGCAAAGATCCCTGCTGCAGTGATCAGGTTCGGCAGCAGATAAACACCTTTGCGTAGATTCTCACGCTTTTCGTTCCGCAACTTTTCGTCTACCATTAGTTAAAACGTCCCACAATGGTTTCTCCTGCGACCGTTCGCTCACCCAGGGTAATACTGACATCAATCCGACTGGGCAGATAGAGATCCACCCGTGAACCAAAACGGATCAGCCCATAGCGGGCACCGCGCTCAAGTATATCACCGATGACCGGATAAGTTATAATCCGCCGGGCAATCAAACCGGCAATCTGGACAAAAAGAATATTGGGGCCGGCACCGGTTTCGAGCAGAATCCCGGACTGCTCGTTGCTTTCACTGGCCTTGTCGTAGGAAGCGTTGACGAATTCTCCTTTATTGTAAAACATATCAACAACCTTGCCGGCACAGGGCGCCCGATTAATATGGACATCAAACACCGACATAAAAATACTGACCTTGGTGACACGGGCATTGAAGAACCGCTCTTCATCAACCTCCCCGACAAAAATCACCTTGCCATCGGCAGGAGCCACAAGAACCCCCTCTTCCACTGGAACGACCCGCACCGGATCTCTAAAAAAATACGCGGTAAAAAGGGTCAGGAACAACAGGATCAGGGTGACAAAGGTCCAACCCAACAAGGCAAAGACGAGGGTCACAAAGCCAAACAGGACAATAAAAGGATACCCTTCACGAGCAATAAACTGGTCTGCTTTATACATAATACTCCCTGTAAAGAACGGTTTTTAGTTACTATCAGCCACTAACACCCTTGGCACCACGGCCAATAACAACCGGCCCGGAGCGCACCACCTCCTTGATTCCCATGGGGCGCAACAATTCCAATATACCATTAATCTTGGCGGGCGCGCCGGTAATTTCAATGGTATAGGTTTTGGGCGTAACGTCAATGACCTTGGCGCGAAAGATATCAACGATCCGTAACGCTTCGGCACGGGTATCAGCCTCTGTCGCGACCTTAATCAGTGCCAACTCTCTGGCGATAAAATCTTTACTAGTAAAATCGACAACCTTGATGGTTGAAATCAGTTTGTTCAGTTGCTTGGTAATCTGTTCGAGGACCCGATCGTCACCCGTAGTGACAATTGTCATCCGTGAGGTATTGGGTTCCAGGGTCGGGGCAACAGAAAGGCTTTCGATGTTAAATCCCCGCCCGGAAAAAAGCCCCGACACGCGTGAAAGCACTCCAAATTCATTCTCAACCAGCACAGAAATTGTATGTCTCATCCTCGTTTACTCTCCTCAGAGGCATTGAACCCATTTCATCAATAATCCATCAGGAAGCCAGTACCATTTCGTGGATCGCCTTACCGGCCGGTACCATCGGTAGCACATTTTCTTCACGTGATATCTTGAAGTTCATCAGCACCGGACCCGGGGTAGCGAAAGCTTTCCGGATAACCGTTTCTACCTCATCAACCTGAGTGGCATTAAATCCGACCGCGCCATAAGCTTCCGCCAGCTTAACAAAATCGATCGGCAGTTCCATAACGGTTTGACTGTAACGCTTGTTGAAAAACATCTGCTGCCACTGGCGCACCATCCCCAGATAATTATTATTCAAAATGACAATCTTCACCGGCAACTGGTACTGCACCAGGGTCGCCAGCTCCTGTGAATTCATCTGAAATGATCCATCACCGGAAATATCAATCACCTGCCGCTCGGGGAAGGCAACCTGGGCCCCTAACGCTGCCGGTAGGCCGAACCCCATGGTTCCGAGGCCACCGGAAGTCAAAAAGGTCCGGGGCTGGGTGAAACTGAAGAACTGCGCGGTCCACATCTGGTGCTGACCGACTTCGGTGGTAATGATCGCATCGTCTTGGGAAAGTTCCCGCAACGTCTGAATCACGTACTGTGGCTTGATCACCGTATCGGAGGGCTGATAAGCCATGGGGTGGCGTTCCTGCCATGTCGCAATGTGTGCTTGCCACGCGCGCAGCTGCTCACGGAACACCCCGAGGTGTTCGGTCTTCTGGTCAAGGGAATCGTTCAACTTGCTCAAAACATCGAGCAAATCGCCCACAATCGGCAGATCAACAGCAACGTTTTTCTTGATCGAGGTGGGATCAACATCGACATGGATAATTTTTGCCTTTTCGGCAAAACTGTCGATACGGCCGGTGACCCGATCATCAAAACGTGAGCCGATAGCAATCAGCAGGTCACACTCGGTCACCGCCATGTTGGCACAGAAGGTTCCATGCATACCCAGCATCCCGAGAGCCAATGGATGGCGCTGGGGAAAGGCCGACATCGCCATCAGGGTAGTGGCAACCGGGATCCGGGTTAATTCTGCCAACGCCAGCAGCTCGGCATTTGCTCCGGACAGGTTAATACCACCGCCGACATACAGAACGGGACGGCGCGCTGCCAGGATCATTTCTGCGGCTTTTTCAATCTGCCGGAGATTCCCTGAATAGGTGGGCTTATAGCCACGTAGCTCAACCGTATCAGGATAGGTGAAATCATGGGTAGCAACCTGAATATCCTTGGGAAGATCAATCAATACCGGCCCGGGACGGCCGGTGCGGGCGATGTAAAAAGCTTCCTTCACGGTTCGGGCAAGGTCACGGATATTCTTGACGAGAAAATTGTGTTTGGTGCAGGGGCGGGTAATCCCGCAAATATCCGCTTCCTGAAAAGCATCATTGCCGATCAGCGGAGTGGGGACCTGACCGGTGACAATAACCATGGGGATGGAGTCCATGTAGGCGGTGGCAATTCCGGTCACGGTATTGGTCGCGCCGGGCCCACTGGTGGCAATGACAACACCGACCCGCCCGGTACAACGGGCATAACCGTCAGCGGCATGTACCGCTGCCTGCTCATGCCGGGTAAGAATATGATGAATCGATGAGTCATAGAGATCATCGTAAATATTGATGACCGCACCACCGGGATAGCCAAAAATGGTATCCACGCCCTCACATTTTAACGACTCGAGCAAAATTTGCGACCCGGTCAGATTCATTTTATTCTCTCCTCGATGTGACTTCAGTAAGCATAAAATATACTCATAAAAACAGCGTATCAGCTGTCAACCACCTTTAGTCGGCGTTACATACGGCGCCGGTTGACGCGTTGGTAACGACTTTCGCATAACGTGCCAGCCAGCCGGTCTTGATCTTGGGTTCCGGCGCCCGCCATGCGCTGCGACGCTGCTCCAGTTCAGCTGGTGCGACCTTGAGTTCGAGCGAACGGGCAGGGATATCCAGCGCAATGGTATCGCCATCGCGCACCAGCGCGATCGGCCCTCCCTGGGCCGCCTCGGGCGAGATATGACCGATGCAAGGGCCCCGGGTGCCACCGGAAAAACGTCCGTCAGTAATCAGCGCGACGCTGTCTCCCAGCCCTAATCCCATCAGGGTTGCGGTTGGAGCAAGCATTTCTCGCATCCCCGGTCCACCTTTAGGCCCTTCATAACGAATCACGACCACATCACCGGCGACAATCTCACCAGCCAGCAATGCCGCCATGGCATCTTCCTCTGAATTGTAGCAGCGGGCGCGACCACTGAATGTCATCATTTTTTCCGACACCCCGGATTGCTTGACAATTGCTCCTTGCGGCGCCAGGTTGCCTTTTAAGACCGCCAACCCTCCCTCCGGACGAATCGGCGACGATACAGGGCGCACGACATCTTCATCAACTTCTGCCACCGAAGCAATCAACTGGGCAATGCTCGGTCCCAGCAGGGTGGGATTGTCAATGATCTGGTCGCGTAACTGGTAGAGTACCGCCAGAACCCCGCCGGCAGTATCGAGGTCCTCCATAAAGTTCGGCCCGCCGGGATTCATGTGCGCCAATTGCGGCGTAGTTTTACCCAGCTCGTCAAACAATTCCAGGGGCAAGGGAATTTTGGCCTCGTGAGCAATAGCCAGCAGATGCAGAACCGTATTACTCGAGCCACCGAGGGCCAGGTCGACCCGGATCGCATTTTCAAAGGCGGCGCGGGTAAGGATCTGGCGCGGAGTAATCTGATCGCGCACCAGCCCGACAATGCGCTCGCCTGAGGCAAACGCAATTCGCCGCTTCAACGATGATACGGCACTGGCCGTACCACAGCGGGGCAAACTCATGCCGAGGGTTTCAGTCAGCACCGCCATAGTATTGGCGGTAAACATCCCCTGACAGGAACCGGCTGTCGGGCAGGCACTCTCTTCACACTCAAACAGCTGTTTTTCATCAATCACTCCAGCCTTGTATTGCCCCATCGCCTCAAAGGTATCAGTGACGAAGGAAAACCGCCGGCCGTTGCGACCGGTGCCGGTCAGGGAGGGCCCGGCAGTGACCACGATACAGGGGATATCGAGGCGCGCCGCAGCCATCAGCATCCCCGGCGTGATTTTGTCGCAGTTGGTCAGCAGGACCAGACCATCGAGACGATGGGCTTCGGCGATCGACTCAACCATATCAGCAATCAATTCCCGCGTCGGCAAGGAATAATGCATCCCTTTGTGTCCCATGGCAATGCCATCACAGACACCGGGAATCCCGAAGATAAAGGAATAGCCGCCCCCCGTATGAACGCCCTTTTCAATGAAACGCTCCAGGTCACGCATCCCGGTATGGCCGGGAATCAGATCGGTAAAGGAGGAAGCGATTCCGATGAAAGGACGATCCATCTGATCATTAGGCACACCGGTACTTTTCAACAATGCACGGTGGGGGGTGCGTTCAAACCCCTTGGTAATGGCATCACTTCTTTTGGTCATTTTTTTACCTGTCTTATGGTTAAGAGCGAAAGATGAGAAATGAAATTTGTAAATAGCTTCCCCTCAAATACAGCAAAGGGCTTAAGCGCTCGCTTAAACCCTTTGCTGTATGAAAACAAATCCTAATGTTGGTACACGATCAAACGGTAACCGACTGAACGATGGTCTCCATTTCATCCTTGCCGATCAGCTTTAATTTTTTGACCTTGTTTTTTTCGATTTCTTCGTCGGCGGAAAGAAAGGGACGTTTTTCGAATTCCTGAAGCTGTTTTTCAAGTAAGTTATGGTTTTCGTAGAGCATACGGAACCTTGGGTTGTTGTCAATAAGGCTCTGCAAAAGGGTTTGATCAATATCCATCGGAACCTCCACGTTGTTGACGTTTAGGGGCTTTAGACCTGTTTGAAATTAACCAGATCAGTTGTAAAAAGTCAACACCTAACCCGGCGCTAACAAACATTGTTGGTCTGCCGGTTAAGCTCCGCATCCGATGGCCGGATATAGGTCGGCACGACCTGTTCAGGGCGCTGGGCCAAGCCTTTGAAATAATCCTGCAAGGCCAGAGCGGCTACCCTGGAGGCCTGGATGGGGTGACAGCAGGCAGGTGCGCGGGCGCTCGGCTCAAAGCCATGCTGCAGGATCAGATGATAATAAACGGCAACCCCATCACCAACAAAACAGCTATCCAGCGGAAGATCAGCCAGAGCCTCGTGGGGAGCAATCACCCGGGCCTGATTTAAAGGGCGGGGAAAGCCATCATGCAGTTGAAACAGCTGGGTATAGACCTCTTTTTTTCGCGCATCGACAAAAACGCAAACCGGGCGGCGCAACAGAGGAAGATTCATCGCAACGGCGGTCAGAGAAGAGACACTGACCACTGGCAGATTGAGCACCTGGGCCAATCCTTTAACGGTTGCCACGCCGATACGCACGCCGGTAAAGGCGCCGGGCCCCGTCACCACAGCCAGCAGATCCAAATCTGCCGGCCCCCAACCGGCCGCTCTGAGCAGATCATCAATCTGGGCCAGCAGGCTCTGGCTATGGGTGCTGCGCAGATGAAGGGCAGATTCCGCCACCAGCCTCTCGCCCTGACACAGAGCGACGCTGCTCACCTGTGATGAGGTATCCAATGCCAGCATTCGGGGATTATCAACCATCATCATTCAACCCCAAAGACGGATAATATCGTTGTAAAACGCCAGCACCATCAGCATTAACAGCATCGCCAGACCAACCTGCTGAGCGATCTCACGGGCACGCAGGGAAACCGGACGACGGGTAATCAACTCAAAGAGATAAAACAGGATATGACCACCATCGAGGATCGGGATCGGCAACAGGTTCAATATCCCCAACTGGATGGAAATAAACGCCAGCACCGTCAAAATCGCGGCAATGTCAGTCTGAGCGGCCTGCCCAGCCACCTGGACCACGGTAATAGGTCCACCAATGTTTTTTGCCGAGACATTTCCGGTGAAGAGCTTTTGAATAAACACGATGGTCAATTCAATCAGTTCGCCGGTCTTTGCCGCTCCTTCACGAAAGGCGGCAACGGGGCCAAAACGCTTTAACTCGAGCTCATGCAGCGGCGCGACACCCAGCAGAAAATCACCATCGACTTCACGCTGTTCCGGGATCATGACGACAGAAAAATCACGCCCATCACGTGCCACCAGGACGTCAACCGGGGCCCCTTGCGTTTGTTGAATCAGTTCGCGCAGGTCGTACCAGGAAGACACGGGGTGACCGTCAATCCGCAGAATCTGATCGCCGATTTGTATTCCCGCTTGATCGGCCGCCATACCCGGCGCCATGCCGCCGATACGGGCGGCCAGGTCAGGCATCAGTCCCAGCCCCTGCATCCCTTCCAGACTGTTGTTATCAGCCGGCAACAACAGCTGTACCTGACGGCCATCACGACTGACATCAAACAGCAGAGGCGAACCGGCCTCGCTGACAAAGCGCAGGTTAGCAGCATTCCAGTGTTCGATTGGTGTGCCATTGACCGCCAGCAAACAATCACCGGCGACAAAACCACCACGCGCGGCATCTGAATCAGGCAGGACATAGCCGATACAGGCCGGTTGCTCAACATAGGTTGGCATCTGCACACCGATCATGAAAGAAATCGGCAGAATCAGCAACGGCAATATCAGGTTCATCAGAGGCCCGGCACCAACAATCGCCAGGCGGCGGGACACCGGCTTGGCGGCGAAGGATCGGTCATGATCCCCTGTCGCCTCAAGGCTCGCTTCCCCCTCTGTACCCGAGCCCTCACCCAGCATCTGGACATATCCCCCCAGGGGGACGATACAAATCAGATATTCTGTTTCACCGTAGCGATAGGAAACCAGTTTGGGACCAAATCCGATGGAAAACTTCAGGACCTTGACCCCACACATCTTCGCAACGGCAAAATGACCAAGTTCATGAACAAAAACCAGAAAGCCGAGCATCAAAATGCCGGCAACAACGGTGGTCATCTCAAACCTCCAGCAATAAATTCACGAGCACGACCCCGCGCCCAGCGATCTGCCTGCAATACTCGTTCGACGGTAGTGACCACTTGCGGCGAGTGACAGGCCATCACCCGCTCGACCAACTCAGGAATACCGGTAAACAAGATCTGCTCGCCAAGAAACGCCGCTACCGCGACTTCGTTGGCAGCGTTCATTACCGCCGGCAGGGTGCCGCCTGACTCAAGAGCTTGATAAGCCAGAGCCAGACATGGGAAACGCTGCAAGTCGGGGGCAGAAAAATTCAGCTTTCCCAGCCGGCACAGATCAAGGCCGGGCTGGTTCAGGGGCAAGCGCTGCGGCCACGACAGGGCGTAGGCGATCGGTGTTTTCATATCCGGCACACCAAGTTGCGCAATTACAGATCCATCGACGTATTCTACCATGGAATGGATAATACTTTCCGGATGGATATGAACATCGATCATGTTCGTTGGCACGGCGAACAGCCAATGTGCCTCGATGACTTCCAGCCCCTTGTTCATCAGGGTGGCAGAATCGATCGTGATTTTTCTGCCCATGCTCCAGTTGGGGTGAGCCAATGCATGAGCTGGGGTAATCTGGCTGAACCCGGAGGCTGGACGCTCACGAAAAGGTCCGCCGGAGGCAGTTAAAATCAGGCGCTTGATATCGCCATGATGGTGGCCGGCAAGGGCCTGGAAAATAGCCGAGTGTTCGCTGTCGACCGGCAGTAATTTAACCCCTTGCCGGCTGACCGCTTCCATGATCAGGCTGCCGGCCATCACCAGGGTCTCCTTGTTGGCCAGGGCGATATCCTTACCGGCCTGAATGGCTGCCATGGTCGGCACCAGGCCGGCTGCCCCGACCACCGCTGCAACCACCATATCGGTCTGTTCGAGGGTAGCGCACTGGATCATCCCCTCGACCCCACAGCAAACCTCGATATTCAGATCACTTAATCGCTCCCTGACCGTATTGGCATCCCGACTGTTGATCACTGCCACCATCAGCGGCCGGAACTTTCTGGCCTGGATGCATAGCAGATCAAGGTTGAACCCGGCGGTCAGAGCAACAATCTGGAAAGCGTCGGGAAACTCCTCCACAATCTGCAAGGTGCTGACCCCGATGGATCCAGTAGACCCCAGAACAGCGATCTTTTTCATCTCTCCCCCCCTAGCCACCGAAAGATCCACAGGCAACATAATAGACCAGGGGGAAGGCAAACAGCAGACTGTCCAGACGATCAAGGATACCGCCGTGGCCAGGAATCATATTCCCCGAGTCCTTTACCTCACAGGCCCGTTTTAACATTGATTCAAACAGATCCCCGATCTGGCCGACGACTCCTAACAGCAGACCGACAGCAACAACCGACCAGATGCTGATGGCCGGGAAAAACACCAATTTGGATATCAACGCCCCCAAAACGGCACCAACAACCCCGCCGACAGCCCCTTCGACACTTTTGTTAGGGCTGATCAGGGAATAGAGCTTGCGCTTGCCGATTCGACTTCCGACAACATAGGCGCAGGTATCACAGCACATGACGACAACCAGGGTGAGAAAAATCCATTGGCGGCCATGGTCGAGCATGCGCAGCGGCACCAGATGCCCCAGCAGCAAGGCAATATAGATAAGACCCAGACAGATCCAGCCAAAATGATGATGAACACGGACAAGGGCTCCCGGACGCAGCAGAAAGAACAGGGCCAGAACCAAAAAAACGACGGTCAAAAAAACCGTCGGCCACGCCGATTGATTGAAATAAAACAAAGGGACAAGGGCGGCGCCAAGGGCCGCGGCAAACCACTGAACAAAGACCTGCTCCTGTTTCATGCCCATCCGATTGAATTCAACCAGCGCCAGAAAAACAATCAGGGTAACAAAGAGCGTAAAGATTGCCGGTGGGGCCAACCCCAGCAGCAAGATCAGCAGCGGCAGCGCAATAGCGGCAGTGATCAGACGTTGTTTAATGGTCGGTCTCCTTTATCAGGGCAGCAGCTGGTCGTCAGTCAAGCCAAAGCGCCGGCGGCGCTGATAGTAATCAGCAAACGCCTTATTCAGCTCGTCCAGATTAAAATCCGGCCACAGGACATCGGTAAAATAAAGCTCGGTATAGGCGGACTGCCAGAGCAGAAAATTACTCAGCCGGATTTCACCACTGGTGCGGATCATCAGATCCGCCGGCGGCATGTCGGCCAGGTCAAGACAGGCGGCAAAGGTTTCAGCATTGAGCTGATCCGGATCCAGGTCGCCGGCTTGCACCTGTGCGACAATCCGCTGAACCGCCCGCAGGATTTCATCGCGGCCGCCATAAGACAGGGCCAGGACCAGGGTCAATCCCGTGCCGGCAGAGGTTGCCTGTACCGCCTCGGCAATGGCTTGCTGGACCGCTGCGGTCATGCGCGAAAGGTCACCAATAACCCGCAGACGAATCCCGTTATCGAGCATTTTTTGCCGCTGTGAGGACAGATAATCCAGGAGCAATACCATCAGGGCATCGACTTCCTGCCGGGGACGGCCCCAGTTCTCGGAACTGAAAGCGAACAGACTTAAATAACGCACAGCGTTGCGGGCACAGGCGTCAACCACCCTGGTCACCGCGTCTACCCCCTGCTGATGCCCGGCAATCCGGGGCAGACCACGCTGCCTGGCCCAACGCCCGTTGCCGTCCATAATAATGGCAACATGGGCAGGGACCTTGTTAATTTCTGACTCCTGGGTGCTCTGCATCATTGCTGATCAATTCCCCACCGGTTGTTGTGTTGCAGGGCAAGGTACCATGTCAGGGCTAAAAGCGACAACTCAACGTACCCTCAAGTAACAGAATAAACTTCCTGCTGCCAAAAAAAAAGAGCGCTTAAAAACGCTCTTTGCATCATCCTACTCACACGATCTTCATTTAACGATCGCATTGACCGGGCATGAGTCAACGCAGACACCACATTCGTTACAATCGTCAGTAATGGTGAAAATTTCCCCGGACTCAACGATAGCACCTACCGGACAGGTGTCAACACAGGTGCCGCAACCGATACAGTCTTCCGTAATCTTCAATACCATCATATCTCTCCTTAGGCGTAAGAGAACTGCCATCATCAGATCTCCAGCAGCTCCCGCTCCTTGCTCTGTATCACCACTTCGATATTGCTGATATATTCATCGGTCAACTGCTGAACGTCTTTTTCGCCGCGCTTCTGCTCGTCTTCGGTAATCTCTTTTTCTTTTTCCAGCATTTTCAGATTTTCATTGGCATCCCGGCGGGCATTGCGCACGGAAATTCGTGCATCCTCCGCCATCCGTTTAATCAGTTTGACCATTTCCAGCCGCCGTTCTTCGGTCAACGCCGGAACCGGCAGACGGATCAACTGACCATCAGAGGAAGGCGTCAGGCCGATATCGGCCTTAAAGATCGCCTTTTCTATGGCCGGCAGCAGGTTTTTCTCCCACGGCTGAACGGTAATCAATCGCGCTTCCGGAGCTGACAGGGTCGCAACCTGGCTTAGCGGGGTTGGAACACCATAGTATTCGACCTTGACATCATCGAGCAGGGCTGTACTGGCCCGCCCGGTACGTACCTTGGTCATTTCCTTTTTCAAGGCCTTGATCGCCTTGTCCATGCCGCTACGCGCTTCCTTAAGAACTTCATCAATCATTGCTGTTACCTCCTCTGACAATGGTGCCGATCCGTTCGCCAAGAACGACCTTTTTAATATTGTCACGGCATGTCATGTCAAAAATGATCATCGGCAAGTTATTGTCCATACACAGGGACGTTGCAGTCGCATCCATCACCTGCAGTCCCTTCTGTAATACCTCCAGATAGGTCAGGGTCGGCAATTTGATCGCGTCTTTGTCCTTATTGGGGTCGGCAGAATAGATACCGTCCACCTTGGTGGCCTTGAGGATGACGTCAGCGTGAATCTCCATGGCGCGCAAACTGGCGGCGGTGTCAGTAGTAAAGTAAGGGTTGCCGGTGCCGGCGCTGAAAATGACCACACGCCCCTTTTCCAGATGTCTGACCGCCCGACGCCGAATATAGGGCTCGGCAATCTGCTGCATATCGATGGCCGACTGCACGCGGGTATCAACCCCCTGCTTTTCCAGCGCATCCTGCATCGCCAGGCTGTTCATTACGGTCGCCAGCATTCCCATATAATCAGCGCTGGCTCGATCCATCCCCTTGGAAGAGGCCGCCACACCACGGAAAATATTCCCTCCACCAATCACCAGGGCAACCTCAACACCAAGATCAACAACCTCCTTGATCTCGGCAGCAATGCCGTTAATAACAGCCGGATCGATACCGTAGCCCTGCTCACCGGCCAGCGCTTCGCCACTGAGTTTTAACAGTATTCTTTTATATTTGGTGGTTGCCACAAGCTGCTCCTGTTGGTAATGCTCCCTTATTTACTCATTGCTGCAACTTCAGCCGCAAAATCATCGGCCTTTTTCTCAATCCCCTCGCCCAACTGAAAACGAACATAGCCGCTCAGCACAATGGGGGCACCAAGTTGCTTAGCGCAGGCATCGACAACCTTCTGCACAGTTTGATCGGGATCGATGACAAAAGCCTGCTCAAGCAGACAGACATCCCCAAAAAACTTGTTGATCTGACCGGCGATGATTTTCTCGACGATGTTCTCCGGTTTGCCACTTTCCAGCGCCTTGACCCGCATGATCTCTTTTTCTTTTTCGACAATCTTGGCTGGCACCTCATCGCGGTTCAGATATTGCGGCGCGGCAGCAGCGACGTGCATCGCAATCTGCTTTCCCAGCCCACTGACGCGCTCATCCTTCGCGCTGGTTTTCAGTTCAACCAGGACTCCGATTTTACCGGCACCGTGGACATAGGAAGTTACCACACCATCACCGGCATCGATACGGGCCAGGCGGCGAATGCTCATGTTTTCACCAATGGTCGCGATCTGATGGGTTAATTCTTCGGCAACAGTACGGCCGCTACCAGGATAGGCCATCGCATTGAGAGCCTCTACGTCGGCAACCGGATTTGCCAGGACGATGTCCCGGACGCCATGGACGAATTCCTGAAAGGCCTCATTTTTGGCAACAAAATCCGTTTCTGCGTTAATCTCGACAATTGCACCGACTGTCCCATGCGATTCTGCTGCAACGATACCTTCAGAAGCAACGCGGCCGGATTTCTTGGCGGCGGCAGAAAGTCCTTTCTTGCGCAGAAAATCGATGGCCTCCTCCATATTGCCGGCGGTTTCGGTCAAGGCTTTTTTACAATCCATCATTCCAGCTCCGGTTGCCTTGCGCAACTCAGAAACCATGGCTGCTGTTATACTCACTGTTTCCTCCCTGTTTTTTTTAAAGCAGGCTTAAACAACCTGCAGCTGATGTAATACTCAAAAGAACGGCCGGACCTGTCAGCCCGGCCGCTGGGCCTGCGATAATTATTTTACGTGATGCAGCTTATTCGGTTGCGGCCGGCTCGGCCACTTCCACCTCGGCAGCAGCCACAACCTCTTCGGGCTTTTCTTCCGCCGCAACAACCTCATCCTTGCCTTCAGCTTCGGTCTGTTTTTTAACTTTTTGCCGCTCGGCACCTTCAACACAAGATTCAGAGATCAGATTGGCAAACAGACGGATGGCGCGGATGGCGTCATCATTGCCGGGGATGATATAATCGATATTGTCCGGGTCACAGTTGGTGTCAACCACAGCAACCACCGGAATACCAAGTTTCTTCGCTTCCAGCACGGCAATCGCCTCTTTTTTCGGGTCAATAACAAAGATCGCGCCGGGTAGTTTGTTCATGTGCTTGATCCCCCCGAGGTTTTTCTCGAGCTTTTCACGCTCACGATCAAGCTGCAAAGCTTCTTTTTTGGTGTATTGGTCAAGGGTACCATCAGCAGCCATGGCCTCGATTTTTTTGAGGCGGTCGATGCTGGCCTTGATGGTGGTGAAGTTGGTCAACATGCCCCCCAGCCAACGATTGTTGACAAAATACTGACCGGCACGCAGTGACTCTTCTTTGATCGCATCCTGAGCCTGCTTCTTGGTACCAACAAACAGGACCTTTTCGCCGGCGGCAACGGTATCTTGAATGAACTGACAGGCCGTACGGAAATAGCGCACCGTCTTTTGCAGGTCGATGATATAGATCCCGTTACGAGCACCGAAGATATAGGGCTTCATTTTCGGGTTCCAGCGTTTGGTCTGGTGGCCGAAGTGGACACCGGCTTCGAGCATTTGCTTCATGGAAATTTGTGCCATTGTTCTTTTCTCCTTGTTGGTCAGGTTTTTTAATCCTCCGCCCCGATCGGTTTCAGCAGGACCCTAAAGGGAACCAACCTGTCTGAATCACGAGGCGTGCGTATTTGGACAAGTGCAGACATATAGCATCTCTGCCCGGATCCAGGCAAGAAAAAACAGAGCCGACAAGAAAGACATGTCTGTTACCACCTTGACCGGATGAAAATGGCAATGACCGGCCAAGAACACTTTTGATCTATTTACACAGGCCCGCCACTGTAATAACATCGCCGCCCATGTCACAGCAACGAATCCATCGATATATTTTGCGGGAAATCAGCATCCCTGCGATCATGAGTCTGCTGATTTTTTCCTTTGTTGTCCTGCTCGGCCGCATTCCACGGCTGACCGAGATGATCATCAGCAAAGGGGTTCCGGTGATGGACATCATTGCCCTGTTCGCTTATTTGCTCCCAACTTTTTTAAGCGTTACTGTTCCTTTGTCATTTCTCCTCGGCATTCTTCTTGCCTTTGGTCGCTTTTCGGCGGACAGCGAATATATCGCCATGAAGGCTTCCGGCATCAGCCTCTATTCCATGGTCAAACCGGTCGCATTCCTGGCCCTGATTTTTACCCTGTTGACGGCAGCGATTACCCTGTTGATTGAACCGGCCAGCAAAAGCGCCCTGCGCAGTAAAGTTTTTGAGATTGCTTCAACCAGCCTCAATGTCAGCATCAAGCCCGGGGTCTTCAATGATGACGTACCTGGTATCGTACTCTATGCCCAGGGCCTTGACGAGCGCCAGGGGATCATGCGCGATGTCTTTATCTCCGATGAGCGCAGCGACGCGGAAGCGACAACGATCACTGCTAGCGAAGGACTTTTTATCAGTCATCCGGAAAACCTGATTCTGACCTTGCGCCTGCGTAACGGCGAGATCCACCGGCAACCTGCCGGCACCGGGCAGGACACCTACCAGACTATCAGCTTTAATAATTATGATATCAATTTCGATTTTTCCGAGCAGATCAGCCAGGGCCAACGCAACCGATCCCGTGGAGAGATGTCGTGGACGGAATTAAACCAGGCAATAAAGGCAGCTACCCCCGGCAAACAGCGTTATCGTCTTGCAGCCGAGCTCCACGAACGCATTGTTGTTGCCTTTGCCCCTTTAATACTGATTCTGATCGGCATCCCCCTCGGTCTGCAATCACAGCGCTCCGGCAAGGGCGCGGGCTTTACTCTGGCCCTGGTGGTTTTTCTGGTTTACTACGTGCTTTTAAGTTTCGCCGGCACCCTTGCCGACAAAGGAATATTACCGGCGGCCCTGATCCTCTGGCTGCCGAATCTGGTGTTTCTCGGTGGTGGCTCATTTTTCCTTTATCGAGCGGCCAGTGAACGTCCGGTAGTGATTCACCTGCACCTGTGGAACAGCCTGCAACGCCTGCTGTTTCAGCGCCACCGCGGAGGCCGACTATGAGCATTGTCAGCCGCCTGGTTATAGCCTATTTTTTCAGAATTCTGAGCTTGTGTTGCGGCGCCTTTATCGGCATTTATCTGCTGGTGGATTTTTTTGAAAAGGTCGATCGTTTCATCGATTACGGTGCCGGACTGAACGAATACCTGACCTACCTGGGGCACAGCATCCCCTTTATTTTTGTCCAAATTCTCCCCCTGGCACTGTTGACCAGCATGGTTCTGACCCTGGGCGGCCTCGGTCGCACCAACGAAATGACGGCATTACGTGCCTGCGGCATCAGCCTTGCGCGTATTGTCAGGCCGTTGCTGGCTATCATTGTGCTGCTGTGCGGTCTGCAATTGCTGGTGCATGAATATCTGGTGCCCTGGAACGTGCGCACCTTGAATGAACTGGTGGAAGTCAAACTGCGCGGTCGTGAGCAGGCCCGCCTGAGCCACAGTAAAATCTGGTATCGAAGCGACACCCAGATCATTAACATTGACCTGGTCCAGACCCGCGAACAGAGATTAAGGGGAATCACCATCTTTGAGATCGGTCAGGGAGCAACCATTCTTCGGCGGATTGATGCCAATGAGGCGGAGTTCCGCGACCAGCAATGGCTGGCACCAACCCTGGTGGAACGCACCTTCGATCCCCACTCAGGCACATTACAGCAAACCCGGCGGCTGGAAAACAGACCTCTTAACCTTGACCGTCTGATTGATGATTTCGCCCGGGAGGAAGATGTCAATGCCGAGCTGAGCGCTCGTAAGTTAGCGCAACTGGCAGAGCGGCTGGAACGGGAAGGCTACGACGCTACCCGTCAACGGGTTGACCTGCAGGCGCGACTGGCTGCCCCCTTTACCAGTCTGGTCATGGGACTGCTGGGAATTCCCTTTGCTCTGCAACGGGGGCGGCAAAGCAATCTGGCTCTGGGGGTTGGTTTAAGCCTTGCTATCGGCGCCGCCTATTTTATTATCCAATCCGCGGTCATCTCCTTTGGTTATGCCGGCGCTCTGCCCCCGCTGCTCGCCGCCTGGACCGCCAACCTGATCTTCACCCTGCTGGCAGTCTGGCTGTTTCTCGGGGTCAAACAATAAAAAACGGCAGCCCGAATAGTGAGACTGCCGTTCTTCAGTGTGCAATTTAATAAAAACGCAGTTTCCGAACCGGAAACGAGGAATTTTTTGTTGTAGCAAGGTAATCAAGGACCTGAGCGGAGGCGTAGTGATTTACGCCGCACAAACAAGACCGCAGATTGACGCCGCCACGGCGGAAAAGAACCGTTTCCGGTTCGGAAACTAGTAGCGATACGTATCAGGCTTATAGGGCCCGGCGGCGGGAATCCCCAGATAGCGTGACTGTTCATCCGATAGGACAGTCAACTTGGCTCCAAGCTTATCAAGGTGCAACCGCGCCACTTTTTCATCCAGCAGTTTGGGCAGGACATAAACCTTGTTGGCATAAGCGTCGGTGTTGGTAAACAGCTCGATCTGCGCCATCACCTGATTGGTGAATGAGCAGGACATGACAAAGCTCGGGTGGCCGGTTGCACAACCCAAGTTCAGCAAGCGCCCCTCTGCCAGGACAATAACGCCATGACCATCCTCAAATTCCCAGCGATCGACCTGGGGTTTGATTCTCTGCCGCGTCACTGTGGGATCTTTTTCAATGGCGTTCATCTCGATTTCATTATCAAAGTGACCAATATTGCCGACAATGGCATTGTTCTTCATCTGACGCATATGCTCAAGGGTAATAACGTTCTTGTTGCCGGTGGTGGTGATGTAAAGATCGGCAAAATCGAGCACGTCCTCTACCCGCTTGACTTCATACCCTTCCATTAACGCCTGCAACGCACAGATAGGATCGATCTCGGTAACGATCACCCGGGCTCCCTGGCCGCGCAGGGACTGGCAGCAGCCCTTGCCGACATCGCCATAACCACAGATTACCGCCACCTTGCCGGACAGCATGACATCCGTCGCCCGCATGATCCCATCTACCAGAGAATGTCGACAGCCGTAAACATTGTCAAACTTGGATTTGGTCACCGCGTCGTTGACGTTCATTGCGGGAAATTGCAGCACCCCTTCTTCTGCCATCTGGTGAAGGCGATGAACACCGGTGGTGGTTTCTTCGGTAACCCCCCTGATAGCAGCCGCAGTGCGGCTCCACTTGTCGGGATGAGCAGCGATCGATTCACGCAAAGAGGAAACCAGCTCACGCCAGTCCTCCGGGTCATCATTGCTGACATCCGGACAGCCGGCGCGCTCCCACTCGCTCCCTTTAAGCACATAGAGAGTAGCATCACCCCCATCATCAAGAATCATATTGGGAACCTCATCGTCAGGCCAGGTAAGAGCCTGCTCGGTACACCACCAGTATTCCACCAGGGTTTCCCCTTTCCAGGCAAAGACCGGAACCCCGACCGGGTCGGCAGCTGTCCCCTCACGACCAACAGCAACCGCCGCTGCCGCATGATCCTGGGTGGAAAAAATGTTGCATGAACACCAGCGCACCCTGGCGCCCAGATCAATCAGGGTTTCGATCAGAACGGCGGTTTGAATCGTCATGTGCAAAGAGCCGGTGATCCGCGCCCCTTTAAGCGGGTACTGTCCCTGATATTCGTGACGCAAGGCCATCAGTCCCGGCATTTCCTCCTGGGCCAGAAGAATTTCCTTGCGTCCCCATTCAGCCAGGCTGAGGTCTTTAACTTTAAAATCACTGAAAACTGACACCGTTATTTTCTCCTTTTTTAGGTTCCTGACAGCCCGTTTATCCCGAGTATATAGCTAAAAGAGCAAACCGCTGCAGCAAGTAACAGTTGTTCCACGATGGATATGACTGTTTAGCACATTCAGCGTATCACGGACAAGACAACAGCTGCGGCCATAACCATAAGCGTGCCGTCAGCTGGGTCAAGCAGGGTCGTTACGATGCAACCAGCTGCGCATGGCAGCGAACCATAAACGCAGTGTCAATGCTGCCAGTACGCGCCCCAGAAGATTATCGGTTAGCCAATCATAGATCGGGACACCCCAGAATTGCCAGACTTCGGGGGTGTCCCGGGTTGAGCGCCCTTGCCGAAAAGCTCGACGGCAATCAGCAGCAAAAAACAGCTGCCATCCATGGCGACGAACATAGCTGCCACTGGCCAGCCATAGCTTCCAACGCTCTCCTACCGGTCGAGTCGCAAGTAACTGTGCAATCAGATCAAAGAAAGGGGCAAGTCGCAAGCACTCGGTATCTGTCTGAAGGCGATAAACAGCTGGGGCCCGGTCAAAAAACTCGTACCAGCCAATATGGCGAAAACACATCATCAAGGCGCCAAGCAGTTGCCGTTGCCACAAACCTTCCGCCGCAAAACGCCGGATGGAGGTGGTGATCACTGCCGGCAGCAATTGCCACTGTCCGACCGCACGCAACCGTTCAGCAAAATCAGTATCTTCCATCACCGGCAGATCGGTACGAAAATCACCAACCTGTTGCTTAAGCGTACGATGGAGCAGAAAGCCCTGATCACCATGGATGGTCTCAGGTTTTGACGACCGGGCCTTGCGCTGGTAAAAATCATAGCCCTGACTTTTTCTCTGGCCTCCGGTCCAAAAATTCAAGGAAAAATGACCGGCGATCCGCCTGTTACTGCTTCGAGCCAAGCAGTCCATCCCGTTACGCCAGGCCAGGGGATCGTCAAAGCGGCTGTCGACATGCAGAAACAACAGCCAGTCACCGCGAGCTTTTGCGGCGCCGGCATTTAGCTGATGGCCGCGCCCACGCGGAGCGCTGATTAGTTGAACCTGCTCTGACTGCAACAGTCCCAATGTCGCGTCAGTCGAGCCGCCATCAACAATAATCAGTTCATAGGTCACCTGCCGCTGACGCCGCAAATCTGCAAGAAAAGTGGGCAGTTCTGCGGCTTCGTTAAGGACCGGAACGATAACGCTTAACTCAACGACCTGGGCCATCTTCTCTTCCATCTTCTTTCCTGATAAAAAGACCTCAATGAAAACAGATCCTGTGCTATAAAGAGTTAGGTTCAGTTTCAGGTTTTTCGGTTCGATCCGTCAATGCCGACCGACCGGACACTATCTTTTTACAGCATATCTGACAAGGGGACAAACATGAGCGAAATCATTGATATCTATGCCCGCGAAATTCTGGATTCACGTGGCAACCCGACGGTTGAGGTTGAAGTCGCCCTCGAAACCGGCGTGATCGCCAGAGCAGCGGTACCCAGCGGCGCATCCACCGGCCAGCGCGAAGCCCTCGAACTGCGTGATGGCGACAAGAATCGCTACCTGGGCAAGGGGGTGCTCAAGGCCGTTGAGCACGTCAACGAAATTATTGCGGTTGAACTACAGGGGTGGGAAGCCAGCGATCAGATCGGTATCGATCGCAAGCTGCTGGAACTTGATGGTACCGATTTCAAAAGCAAACTCGGCGCCAATGCCCTGCTCGGCGTTTCTATGGCCTGCGCCAAAGCCGCAGCTGAAGATGCCGGCCTCCCCCTCTATCAGTACATCGGCGGCAGCAACGCCAAAGAACTCCCCCTGCCGATGATGAATATCATCAATGGCGGTGAACATGCCGACAACAATGTCGATATTCAGGAATTCATGATCATGCCGGCTGGCGCCGAGAGTTTTAAAGAAGCGCTCCGCATGGGTGCCGAGATTTTTCATGCCTTGAAAAAAGTGTTGAAAAACAAGGGTTATAATACTGCTGTAGGAGATGAAGGTGGTTTTGCCCCCGACCTGAAGAGCAACGAAGAAGCCCTTGAAGTGATCGTTGAAGCGATCAAGGCCGCTGGTTACAAGCCAGGGGAAGATGTCCTGCTGGCCCTTGATGTTGCCGCCTCGGAACTCTACCAGGACGGCAAGTACGTTCTTGCCAATGAAAAACAGCCGATTAAAACTGCGGCCGAACTGGTAGCTTTTTATGAGGATCTGGTGGAGCGCTATCCGATTATCTCGATTGAAGACGGCATGGCTGAGAATGACTGGGACGGCTGGAAGCTGATGACCGAAAAATTGGGGAACAAGATCCAGATTGTCGGCGACGACCTGTTTGTCACCAACACCAAAATTCTAAAAGAAGGGATCGACAAAGGGATAGCCAATTCTATCCTCATCAAGGTCAACCAGATCGGGACCTTGACGGAAACCCTGGATGCCATCGAAATGGCCAAACGTGCGGGCTACACAGCGGTTGTATCCCACCGCAGCGGCGAAACCGAGGATACCACGATTGCCGATCTTGCCGTTGCCACCAACGCCGGACAGATCAAAACCGGTTCCTTGTGCCGCACCGACCGGGTATGCAAATACAATCAACTACTACGGATCGAAGATGAACTGGAAGAGACCGCTATCTTCCGGGGCAAAGAGGTTTTCTATAATCTGAAAAACCTGTAACGACCTGTTCCGCACCGGGGGAATCGTGACATCACGGCTCCCCCGGTGATTTAAGCAAGATATAACTTGAACGAACTGCCCAGCCGCTCGCGCCGAATCTTCCCCGCGTCAACCAGCTCCCGGATCATCTGCTGCGCCTGTTTTTTATTCAACTGGGGCACATCAGCATAAAGATCAGCCTGAACAACCCCGGGGTGCGCACAGACACATTGCAAAATCGGATTTTCTGCCATTTCAGTAGCAGGGTTTTCAGCTGCGGCACCCACCAGTGCGGGTTCTATTTTCTTGGGCGCAGCAGCGGCACTCTCTTGATTCACCTGTTGTGCCTGCAGCTCTTTCTCCCGCTCCTGCTCGGCACGAATTTCCTGCTCCAGAGCAACCATCCGCTGATAGAAATAAAAACTACCACCCAGTAGAATCAGCAACAACACAATCCAGAACATACCTCACCTCCGTCAGCAGCAAAAACTCATCTTTGATTTATTGTACGAAAAAAAGAGCATGATGGTCTACGCATATTGTAGTAAATGGAAACGGCCAAAACCGTAGGAAGCTCCCTTACCGACCTGGAGCAATGCCCCCAATTCAAGCAACCACCACAGCTCTGCCAGGGCGTCTCCAGACAGGGTTAACGTTCCCGTCAACCCTCCGATCCCCTGCCCTTTTCGCCCCTGTTCAAGTATTCGCCAGTCCTGCCAGTGCAAAGCGTTGTCACAACATACAATGGTTGCAGCCAGATCATTGAGCTCATCATCGTTGTCATTAACACCCAGACCATGAGCGCAGGCCAGATTGATAGCCCGGCGCTGCACCGCGGAAAAAAAGCAGTTAACGTCAAACTTGAACAATGGCTTTCCCTTATTTATCAGCCTCATTGGTGTCACTATCTCAAGTTTTACGTGATTATATAAAAGGGGCTGTTGCAGCAAGAGCCAGGACAGAGGGACAATACTTGGAGCTGATTCATCCAGCGAGAGGTTAAAACGACCCTGTCCTTTGTGGACACCACGTTGACCAAGGACCTGCAGTAACAGAGTAAAGGCTTCAATGCCGACGACCCCATCCCCGACAAACAGGGTGGGCAGTTTGAATCGATGACCAATGGCAAATACCCCTGAAGTTACCGCAGGGGGCGAAAGAATGACCGCGGAGGCCGGCTTTTGCACCTGACGCCGAATGACCGGATCAATCGCCGGCGCTGGAAACAACAAACTGCTCACCAAGTCGGCAATCTGAACGCCCTGTTGTTCTTTGAGATCCGCCAGCACCGAAGATAATTCACGCCGCAGTTGCAACAGCGCCTGCGCCGGCAGGTCAACCTCTTCTAACAAGGTCAGCTCAAAAGTTAGCTGGGCGCAATCGAGGCGATCCAGCCAGGGTGGAGGAGAGACAGACAGGGGCATTAACCCTCCGTTGTGATTGCAAGCGAACGTAGATTTTGTTATACGTCAGACGCGTCAATCGGCAATATGGCCTAACAGGAGAAATATCAGATGTTCCACTTTACCTTGCTAGCGCAAGATCCGCAAACCCGTGCCCGCCGCGGTCGACTAGAAACCCCTCACGGCACCATTGAAACCCCGATTTTCATGCCGGTCGGCACCCATGGGGCTCTTAAAGCCATGACCCCGGCCCAGGTTGAAGAAACACAGGCGCAGATTATCCTCTCCAATACCTACCACCTGCATCTGAAACCCGGTGAAGCATTAATCAAGAAAGCCGGCGGCCTTCACCGGTTCATGAACTGGGAACGACCGATCCTTACCGACAGCGGCGGCTTTCAGGTTTTTTCCCTACCTAACAAAAAGATTGGTGAAGATGGGGTACATTTTCGTCACGAGGGAACCGGTGATGAAATTTTTCTCGGCCCTAAAGAAGCGATGCAGATTCAGAACGATTTAGGCTCTGATATCATGATGGCTTTTGATGAGTGTATTCCCTATCCCGCCACTTATGACTATTCGGCCAAATCGATCAACAAAACCCTGCGTTGGGCCGAAATCTGTCTGCAGCATCACCAACGTCCTGATGAGCAGGCCCTGTTCGGTATCGTTCAAGGCAGCGTCTACCCGGATTTAAGGCGTCAGTGCGCCAAGCAACTGGCAGCCCTTGGTTTTCCCGGTTACGCGATTGGCGGCGTCAGCGTTGGTGAGGGGCTGGAGCTGTTGAAAAAAGTGGTTGACGACACGGAACCCCACATGCCGCAGCATAAGCCGCGCTACCTGATGGGGGTTGGGCTACCGGAGGATATTCTTGAATCGATTGAGCGCGGCATGGATATGTTTGATTGCGTCATTCCAACCCGCTATGCCCGCAGCGCTACCCTGTTTACCAGGCGCGGAAAAATCCGCCTGACCAATCGCAATTTCCGCCGCGACTTTTTCCCCGTTGATCCCTCCTGCGACTGCTATTGCTGCACTAATTTCAGCCGCGCCTATCTCCATCACCTGTTCAATGCCAACGAAATTCTATCAGCAACCCTGTCAGCCATTCACAATGTGCGTTTTTATCTGAACATGGTAGCACAGGCACGTACGGCGATTGAGGCAGGTGATTTTGCCGCTTTTAAGGCTGACTTTCTGGGAGAATATTTTTCATCGGGGAAGTGAAAGCAAAGAAAACGCATCCAAACCAAACAGCGGGCAGACCAGCAAATCGCTGGCCTGCCCGCATCTAGTTAAGCAACAACAGGGGGGTGAAACTGCCCCTGGAATAATGACTATTTCAGCATCTTGGTCATCATCTTCTTCATTGTTTCATTCTTTAGCATCCCCATCATCCACATTTCGCCGATCGATTTATTCATGAACGACATGCTCGGGAACGAGTGCTGTAGCAGCATGATATCGACCAGACGGATTTTCTTCTGAATCGCCAGGGCCCACTCGTTAATCATTTCTGCAGAACCCTCGCCGATCACTGAAGCCCCGTAGATCTTGCCGTATTTGCTCGCCAGGACCCGCACCGATCCGGTGGTGACCTGTTCGGCAATCGCCGCGCCGTAATCAGCATATTTGGCTTCAATCACCTCGTATTTGATGCCGGCAGCAATCAGGTCGGCTTCACGCAGCCCGACGGACGACACCTGTGGTTCGGTAAACACCGTCCAGGGCACAACATATTTCTTGAAGTCCTTTTTGAAAGGCCAGGGGCGCATAATATTCATCAGGGCGATCATTCCCTGGTGCATTGCCGCATGGGAGAACAGGTAGTTACCATTGCAGTCTCCCACCGCAAAAATGTTGGGAACATTGGTCTGCAGGTTGGCATTGACCGGTATCCCTTTGGGCGTATACTGAACCCCCGCTTTTTCCAGATCCAGTTTGTCAATCACCGGCGTCCGACCGGCTGCGAGCAGCAAGCGCTCAGCTTCAAGGGTTTCCCCTTCCTTGGTGGTCAGAACAACATTGCCCTGTTCATTTTTAGTAACCGAGGTGATGGAACGGCTGTTGTAGACAGCAATACCCTCTTTTTTGAAACACTCCTCAAGCAACTCACCGGCAAAGCGATCGGCAAAGGGCAGCAAATGGGGATCCATCTGTACGATCGTTGTCCGGCACCCCATACGCGAAAAAGCCTGAGCCATCTCGGCGCCAATAGCCCCACCACCGATAATCAGCATACTTTTGGGCATCACTTCGAGATGAAACAGATTTTCGTTGGTCAGTAGATTATCGATGGTATCAAGCCCTGGAATCGATGGTTTGGCCGGGCGCGTACCGGTGCAGATGAAAATCCGCCTGGCGCTGATCTGCCGTCCGTCAACCTCGACGGTGTGGGCATCAACAAAACGCGCTTCACCCTTGACCATATCAACCTTGCCGAGCTTTTTATCGTACTTGGCGACTACGGCTTTAAGCTGCTCCTGAATCAGGGAGAAAGGATCCTTGACCTCCGGTTCACGCATCTCTTCCATCTGCATCGCCGGAAACTTGGTCACCGCATGGCGGGTTTTTGCCATCCGCAACAAGGCTTTGCTGGGAATGCAGCCGGCGTTCATACATTCCCCACCGACCTTGGCCTTCTCAATGGCACAGACCTTCAGCCCCATTTCCGAACCCATTGCCGAAACCACCAATCCGGCCGGGCCAACGCCGATGGTAATGATATCGTAGTCATAATTTGTCATATTGCTTCTCTCCTTTTTCGCAAACAGGCAATTCAAATAAGATCATTAATTCTTTTAATTATATATATGATTTAAAGAATGTATAGTGAATTCATGTCGACTTCCAGTCTAGCGATTATTTGCTGAACTTCAACAAATAGAAAAATAAACGGGCCCGATCTTTAACCAGAACGCAACGATTCAGCGGCTGTCTTGCGCGCAGGGTCGGGGGTCCTGTGGCAAGGGTTTTTTCTCGCCATGGACGGCGACAACAAGTGGTCATGGATGACGAAAAGCGTCTCTTGACATAGGATTCAAAGGCCCGGTGCTGATCAGATACACCAAAATAACCATAAAAAAAACCCGCTGGCAGCGGGCTGAAGTTTGAAAGACAAAAGGAACAATCAAGGGTGATATTCGATCTGGGATTGCTGCTGCGTGCCACAATCAGGGCAATGAAAAACGCGGGTATCGTGCCACCAGGGCTCACTGCCCCAATAGGATTGATTGGCTATGCAGTCAATGTGCTCCACCAGGTTGAGGTTTTTAGCGTCACGGCACGAGGAGCAATACACCCAGATCTTTCCGGCAGCGCAGGCCTGGAGAAATTCACCAGGATTCGACATACTGCCTCCCCGCCATCAGACCTTGGAAATGTTCGCGGTATTGCCTTCGGCGCGCAGGCGCTTGACCGATTTGCCGGAAATCCCCCAGCTTTCCGTTTCAACTTCTTTGATCACCACGTGGGTTGAATAAGGATTTTTATTCATTACTTTGACCATCAAATCGGTAATCCCCTCAACGAGTTGAGCTTTTTGTTCATTGGTCGCACCTTTGGTGACGTTGACCTCTATGTAGGGCATGGTAATATCCTTTCAGAGTTGTTTCACAAGATCATTCAGAACGGCTATTATCGCCAAGGCATTGCGGCAATGCAACCTCAATAACAAATCGTTCCTTTTTAAGCTGGCGTACGACATCTCTTAATCGTTTGTTTTGGGAAGAATCAAGCCTTTTCCCACCATAGAGGGCGGCTCCATAGAGGTCGGCAAACTCGCGGCACAAAGGGTGGCCACTGAGGTGCGCCAGTTGATACAACCCTAATTCAGGGGGCAGACGCTGCAACCCTGCACAGCGGGCAACCTGGCGCAGATAGGAATGCAGCAAACCCTTGTTTTTTGTCCCCCAGCGGCGCTTCCAGGCGAGAACAACGACAAGACCCAGCGCCATAATCATCATCACAGCGACCAGCGAGGGGACATTGATCTGGCGTAACAGCCCAAGTCTGGTGGATGTTTCCCGCAACAACTGGAACTGTTGCTGGACATCGAAGTTGAGAACGCGCCGGGTCCATAGATGAAAAAGGGCGTCCGTAAGGCTTTGCACGTAACCACGCTCAGCCACTGCGGCAGAAAATGCCTGATCGGCATTGATTGCAAGACGGCTGGGATCAATCCGCACCCACTCCCCCTGATCATTTAACGCCTCAACCCAGACATGGGCGCGATCCTCTGTCACCAGATAAAATTCGCCGAAACGATTGTAGGTTCCTCCCAGGTAACCACCGACCAGCCGCGTCGGGACATCCATCAGGCGTAACATCACCGCGAAGGCTGAAGCAAAATGTTCGCAGTAGCCGCGTCGCGAATCGAAGAGAAAAGTAGCCACTGGAGTTTCTGTTTGTGGCAGGTTTTCGGCCGAATAACTGAGTTGCCGGCGCAGAAAGAACCCCTCAAGCTCAGCAACCCGCTCGGCAAAGCCAAGGTTTTCAACGTTGATGGATGCCACAGCCTGACGCACTTGGGAGGAAAGGGTTTCCGGCACACTGAGGTACAGATCGGCAGAACCCCTTAAACGGGCAACCCCTTGTGGCCATCCTGTTGCGCGATAGGTGGTACGCTGATAATCCTGGCGCTGACGGACAAAAACGCCATCGGTTTCACTGCGATGCGACACCCCCTGCAGACGATCGCTGCGATCAAGAGCAACCAGATATGGGTCAGACTTGGGCTCGGCGTAAACAACCACCTGCTGCCCGTTAGCTGTTGCTGGTCGGAACTGTTCATCCGGTTGACGATTGCTGCGCCGCCAGATGTGACCATCGGCCTGATCAAGAACAATGCCGCGCCAGTAGAGCAGCTGTGCCGGCAGTTCAGCCGTTTCAGCACGAAAAGCAATCTCTCCGGTGCCGGCCAGATCTGAAAAGCTCCCGGGCCGCACCTGATCACTCATACCGGCAACGGCAGTTCCTTTCTGGCCGACAATAGTCCACAACGGGGTCGGGGTACGGGGCAGAATAAAGAAAAACGCGGCCATCAGCACCAGCGTGATCACGGGAATAACCAGAAGAAAAAAGATTAACCCTTTCAGCGCCTGAACCGATAGCTGGATGGCGGGATCAACATTGACAAAGCTCAACAAGACCAGTCCAGCGCTCAAGATCAGAATCATCAAAACCAGATAGACCAGATAGACCATATCCAGTGTCAACAGTGACGAAGCGGCCAGAAGCGTCAATGCCAGCACAAAGGACTGGAGTATGTTGCGCGGCGTTTTTTCACTCGCCAATCGCGCTGCCAGCAGGATGCACAGTACCTGCACCAGTGGCAGTGCCACGTCGGTCAAGGTTAGCTGCAGAGCATTAACCACCACGGCAACAGTTGTCACCAGCATTGCCAGACGGTCGAAAGCCTGGTGCCACACCAACCGTGGACGTAACCAGCCGGCAACCACACCGGTTGCGAGAAAAATCTGCACCCACAGGGCAACAAAGGGGAAAACCGGCAGCAGCGCCAGCAAGGCCGCGGCATACAGTAACCAGTTCAATAAGCGCTGGAGGTTACTCATACAACGCCAGCTCCTTGAGCAGGCGCACCTGATGGCTGCGCCCCAGGCCGGGCGCAATGCGCTTGGCCCCGATCACCAGCCCGACCGCACACTGCTGCTGAAGACAGCGATTGACCAGATAGGCGCAGCGGCCCAGACGCTCTTCCAGCGGGCCGTCAAATTGTTCTGGGTTGATGACCCTGGTTGCTGCCGCCTGACGGTTCAACAATTTGGTTTTCAGGACATCGTGACGGGCCGACAGCTTCCAATGAATCGCCCGGGGGGAATCTCCGGGGCGATAATCTTCAATACTGCGCAGATCGCCATCACCACCAGGCATGGTGATCTGTTCTTCCCTCGCAAAGCCTCGGGCGTCCTGATTCATGGGTAACGGTGTTGGCAGTGGGCGCGGATAAACCAGCAGGGTCCTGGCGGGGTCATAATCAAAAGAACGGACAAAAAAGTTGACAGGAAAACAGGACAAGACCTGAATCTTAGGTGCCGGCTGCATACCGCGCCGTTCCATTGTCAGGGCCATATCAATCACCTCACTGCCGCCGGCGGCAAGCGTCGGCACTATGACCTTGTCCTCGCCGATACCGACTTGAAGCAAATATAGCGGCACATAGCGCTGGCGATTACTGATGCGGATCCTCAAGGCCCCGGGGGTTGCGGCAAACAGATCGGCAGAAGGGAGCAGACGCAATTCAAGATGGTGCAGGTTACGGTGGCCGCAGAAACCGGTAACCGCCATGAAACCGAGCAATGCCGAGACCAACAGATAGAGCAGATTGTTGCCGGTATTGACCGCAGCAAACCCGAAAAGCAGGGTCAGGGCAAGATAAAAAGCACCGGCACGGGTTAACCTTAAACGACGGGCACCGGTATGTCTTTGAGTAGCGATCGCAACACCTCTTTTTTATTCAGATGATCCTGTTCGGGGCGGAGTTCCAGGCGGTGAGAGATGACCGCCAGCGCTACCACCTGAACATCTTCCGGCACGACAAAGGCGCGCCCCTGCAGATACGCCTGGGCGCGAGCCGCCGCCGCCAGGCTGATACCACCACGGGTTGAAATGCCGTTAACGAAGGACCCGTGATCACGGCTGCGCTGCAGCAGTTCGTGGATATAAGCTGCAATCTTTTCGTGCAGGATGATTTTTTTCCGGACAAACCGGCGCGTTTCAATGATCTGCTCATGAGTCAGCAACGGCGTGATACGGGCCAGATCCTCGCGCACACTGCCCTGGCGGATGATCTGTTGTTCCAGCGCCGGCGGCGGATAACCGATATCGGTGGTCATCAAAAAGCGATCAAGCTGTGATTCCGGCAAGGGAAAGGTCCCGACATGATCCAGCGGGTTCTGGGTGGCGATCACCATAAAAGGTTCCGGCAACTGATAGGTTACCCCCTCGAGGGTCACGCGCTGCTCCTCCATCGCTTCAAGTAACGCACTCTGGGTTTTAGGCAAGGTACGGTTGATTTCATCAACCAGGAGAAGGTGGTTAAAAATCGGCCCCTTAACGAAATGGAAACGGTTCTCCTCACGATTAAAAATGGAAACACCGGTGATATCGCTCGGCAACAGATCACCGGTGCACTGGATGCGCCCGAAGTCAAGCCCGAGAGCGGCGGCAAGACCCAATGCCAGGCTGGTTTTACCCAGCCCCGGAATATCCTCGATCAGCAGATGCCCTTCCGCCAACAGGCTGATCATCGCGGTGCGAAGGGCTTTAATTTTCCCCTGCAGATAACGACTCGCAAGGATATCGATGACATCTAACACCGGTTGACGATGAAGCAATTCCATGCGGACTCCCTAGGTTAAAACCCTTGTTATTCAAACCAACTACAAAAATCTGAGCAATGAGCCGGCTGACAAAAAAAGCCCCATGGAAGCCATGGAGCCCTAGAATTTATCGAACGGCTGTAATCCAAAACCCCCTTACTCGAACACGACGACAAAGCTGCCACGGTACCCTTCTGCGATCAACTGGCTGGTCAGTTGTTCGGCGCTCTCAAGGGAATTAAAATCACCCACCCGCACGCGATGAACCGCCTGCCCGTTGATCAGTGCCGTTGCCACCTGGGCATGGCCGAAGCGCTCACGCATCCGACTCGCCAACTGGTGGGCATTGGCCGCCACCCCAAAGGCAGCAACCTGAATAGCATAACTGTTACTAACAGCGGCCACGGAACGCAATGGGGGAACATAAGAACCCCCAATGGCAACCACTTCGACCTCTGCCAAGCCTGCCTCAACCGTACCCAGTTGACGAGCGGCACCATAAGAGAGGTCAATAATCCGCCCGGCGGCAAAAGGTCCACGGTCATTGATACGGACGTCAATCTGCTTACCCGTCCCCAGATGGGTCACCTGTACCAGCGTTCCCATAGGGAGGGTTTTATGGGCGGCACTGATGCCGTACATGTCATAAGTTTCACCGTTACTGGTTTTCAGGCCATGAAATTCTTTACCATACCAGCTGGCAATACCCCGTTCACGATACCCCTGGTGATCGCGCAACGGCGTATAACGGATGCCGTCTACGTCATAAGGACGCTGCCAACCCGGTAATTCGCGCGCTTCCGGCGTATCGACGACCCGCACGACCGGAGACCTGCGACCACCACAGCCAGCGAGCAGAAGCACCAACGTCAGACACAGGAACAACAGAACAACACGCCGGGCAGATGTCATATAGGTACCACTGAAGGTTAGTCTTCCTCGATCTCGGTCATCGCCCGGAAGCGTTGATAGCGTTGTTCCACCAGCCCTTCCGGTGAATATTCAAGGAGTTCATTCAAGTGTTTAAGGAGATATTGTTTCAAGGTGGCGGCAGCTTCAATCGGGTTCTGATGGGCACCACCCGAAGGCTCCGGCACAATATCGTCAATCACCGTTTTCAAACTGTCGACATCCTGCGCCGTCAATTTCAATGCTTCAGCAGCCTGTGGCCCTTTACTGCCATCATTCCAGAGAATAGCCGCGCATCCTTCGGGCGAAATAACCGCATAAACGGAATACTGCATCATTAAAACCCGATTCCCCACGGCAATCGCCAGGGCACCCCCCGAACCCCCCTCACCGGTCACGGTAACAATCACCGGCACCGTCAGGGTGGCCATCTCACGCAGGTTTCTGGCGATGGCTTCGGCCTGACCGCGCTCCTCAGCGCCGATACCGGGAAAGGCTCCGGGGGTATCGACAAAGGTGAAAATCGGCAGCCGAAACTGCTCGGCCAACTGCATCACCCGCAAAGCCTTGCGGTAACCCTCAGGATTGGGCATACCAAAATTACGGTGGACCTTTTCCTTGGTATTGCGCCCTTTCTGATGTCCGATAACGCAACAGGGTTGGCCATCAATGCGGGCAAAACCGCAGACCAGGGCCGGGTCATCACGGTAATTGCGATCGCCATGGATCTCAAACCAGTCGGTGAAGATCCGTTCGATGTAATCCAGGGTATAGGGACGCTCTGCATGCCGCGCCAACTGGGTGCGCTGCCAGCGGGTCAAATTGGAATAGATCTCTTTTTTCAGGCGTTCGGCCTTTTTTTCAAACTTCTGGATTTCGCTGGTAAAATCAACATTGTCAGTCGAATATTCTCTCAACTCACTGATTTTATTATGCAGTTCGGCAATGGGTTTTTCAAAATCGAGGTACTGACTCATGCAAATCTCCCTGCGTCAGGTGATGTTTAATCACCGTGGTTGGCCCTCAAAAGTCTCATGGAACAGGCAAACGAGTGCCTGTACATTCGGCATAAAACACCCTTACATTTCAAAAACTTAAACTGTGATAATAAAACGGGTACAGGACCAGGTCAAGCACAAGCCCGCAGCTGACCGATAATTACTCAAAGTGCATTACACTGTAGCCAAACAGAGCCTCCACTTCCGCCATCGCTTCTTCGGTCGCCGCCATCTTCAACTGTTCAGGCAACATGATCAAGGTGTCGCTGCGGTTGGGAATAACCATCTGCAGCAGTACGTCGCAGTCACCCCGATAACGCTGCACGATACTTTTGAGCTGGCGCAACTGCGTCTCCTGCAGCCCCGGCGTCGTCAAACGGATGCGAACCCGCTTGGCCATGGTTTTACGCACCTCACGCAGCAGAGCAATATCACCGGCGAGCAGCTTGCATGCCTCTTCACCAACATCGAGTTCGCCGCTGACGATGATCGGCTCTTCCCCCTTGATCAGTTCCATGGCCGCCGCATAGACCTCCGGAAAAACCACGAGTTCGAGGGATCCGGTAAGGTCTTCCAGGGTAACAAAAGCCATCCGGTCCCCCTTTTTGGTGACCAACTCCTTCACCCCGGAGACAATTCCGCAAATGCGTACCTGCTCCTTATCGGTACGCTCGTTCAGAGCACTGATTTCGCAGGTGGCAAAACTTTTAATGGCATCAGCGTGGCGCGCAAGGGGGTGGCCGGACACGTAGAAGCCAAGAGCCTCCTTTTCATGGCTCAGCAAGGTTTTCTCGTCCCATTCTTCAATCTGCGGCAGCTGGCCATAGCCATTGCCGCCGACAGAAACAATCTCGTTGCTGCCAAACAGTGAATCCTGCCCGGACTCCTGTTCGCGCTGCAAGCGCTGGCCGATATCCATACATTCCTCGAAAGCGGAGAGGAACTGCGATCTTTTGCCGCCCAGCGAATCAAAAGCTCCACATTTGATCAAGGCCTCGACGACCTTTTTGTTGACCTTGCGCAGATCGACCCGTTCACAGAAATCCTGCAAAGAGCTAAAGGGTTTTTCCCTGCGCACGTTAAAAATGGCATCAAGGGCAGCAGAACCAACCCCCTTGACCGCACCGAGACCAAAGCGCATGGCCTCGTTATCTACAGTGAAGGATCGTTCCGACGCATTGATGTCAGGCGGTAGAATTGCAATGCCCATACTCCGGACTTCACTGATATTTTTAATGACTTTATCAGTGTTCTCCATATCTTCGGTCAGCAGGGCAGCCATGAACTCGACCGGAAAATGGGCCTTAAGATAGGCCGTCTGATAGGCGATCAGGGCATAGGCAGCGGAATGGGACTTATTGAAACCGTAGGCGGCAAACTTTTCCATCAGATCAAATACCGCTTCGGCTTTTTTGGTGTTGAGCTTGTTTTCCTGGGCTCCAGCCAGAAACTGTTTTTTCTGTTTAGCCATCTCGTCGGCTTTTTTCTTACCCATGGCACGGCGCAGCAGGTCAGCGGCGCCAAGACTGTAATTGCCAAGAATCTGGGCAATCAGCATCACCTGTTCCTGATAGACGATGACCCCGTAAGTATCTTTGAGGATCGGCTCAAGTTGGGGAAAGTCGAACTGAAACTTTTCCAGACCATGTTTACGCTTGATAAAGGAGTCGACCATCCCGGAACCCAATGGTCCGGGACGATAGAGCGCCACCATGGCGATCAGGTCTTCAAAACAGCTGGGCTTGAGTTTGACCAGATATTCCTTCATGCCGCTCGATTCGAGCTGAAAAACCCCGGTGGTTTCGCCGTGGGAGAGCAACTCAAAGGTTTTTTTATCGTCATCGGCAATCAGTTTGAGATCAAAGCTCTCATCTTTGCCGGCGCGCACCAACCGCACGGCATTTTCCAGGACGGTAAGGGTTTTCAGCCCGAGAAAGTCAAACTTGACCAGACCGATTTTTTCAACATAGCTCATCGGGTACTGAGTCACCTGCCCGCCCGACTTGGGATCAACATAGAGGGGGAGATATTCCGGCAGGGGCCGCGGCGTCACCACCACCCCGGCCGCATGGGTAGAGGCATGACGTGTCAGCCCTTCCAGCGCCAGCGCAATTTTGACCAGCTCCTTGATCTTGGGTTCTTTATCAATCAGGGCTTTTAACTGGGGTTCCTGCTCAATCGCCTGTTTTAAGGTAATACCGAGCACCGTCGGCACCATTTTGGCGATCTTGTCGACCTCACCATAGGGGATATTCAGTGCCCGCCCGACATCACGTAACACCCCCTTGGCCAGCATGGTGCCAAAGGTGATGATCTGGGCGACATTCTCGGCACCATATTTTTTACGCACATAGTCGATCACTCGCTCCCGCCCATAGATACAGAAATCGACATCGATATCCGGCATCGATATGCGCTCAGGATTCAAAAACCGCTCAAACAGCAGATTGTAGGGGATCGGGTCGATATCGGTAATGCGAATAGCGAAGGCCACCAGACTGCCTGCCGCTGAACCCCGTCCGGGGCCAACCGGGATGCCGTTATCCTTACCCCAGTTGATAAAATCGGCGACAATCAGAAAATAACCCGGGAAACCCATCTGCTTGATACAGTCAAGTTCCACCTGCAGTCGTTCTTCATAGGTACGTACCATCTCATCAGTAACCGGACGGACCTGGCGGATTTCTTCCAGTCGCTCCTGCAAACCAATCCGGCTCTGCTCCGCAAGGACCTCATCGAGGGTTTGGTCTGCCGGTTTTTCGTACTGGGGAAAGTGGTAGGTGTTAAAGTCAAGATCCAGATTGCAGCGTTCAGCAATGCGGATGGTATTGGCGATCGCGTCAGGATGCTCGGCAAAAAGGCTGGTCATCTCCTCGGCGGACTTGAGATAAAACTCCTCATTGGGAAAACGCATCCGATTCGGATCGTCCATGGTTTTGCCGGTCTGGATACATAGCAGAACTTCATGGGCAAAGGCATCTTCGCGCGCCAGGTAATGACAGTCGTTGGTGGCCACCAGGGGTAAATTCAGCTCATCAGCCAGGGAAATCAGCCCGGCATTAGCTTTTTTCTGTTCAGGAAGAAAGTTTTCCTGTAATTCCAGATAAAAGCGCCCATCATCGAAAATTTCTGCCATCTGGCGGGCACGTACATGAGCCTCTGACGTCTGATTCAGATTAATCAGAGTCGGTAACTCGCCACCAAGGCAGGCAGACATGGCGATCAGCCCCTGATTATGCTGGGCGAGCAGATCCCAGTCGATACGGGGCTTATAATAGAATCCCTCGCGATAGGCGGCAGAAATCAGACGACAGATATTCCGGTAACCGGCCAGATTCATGCATAACAGCACCAGATGATAGGAGGCTTCAGACGAACCACGGGCATTGGTTTTATGAAACCGCGATCCCGGCGCCACGTAGACCTCACAACCAAGGATCGGCTTGATGCCGGCGCTCATCGCCTTGCTGTAAAACTCTATAGCGCCAAACATATTGCCGTGATCGGTCACTGCCACCGCCGGCATGCGAAACTCCTTGGCTTTGGCAACCAGTTCGTCAAGCTTGATCGCCCCGTCAAGCAGGCTGTATTGACTGTGTAAATGAAGATGAACGAAGTTGGAATGTTCCATGGGTGACTGTTCCTGAAAAAAGCTTTGGGTCGACGGTTAAGAGCAGGATGCTAGACTGCCACAGTCGGTGTAAATTTTACAACAGACAACATTCAGATCTCCTTGTTATACTGTCACGTCAAGCTCTTGCTACCGCAATCAGATAAGAGGATACCATCATGCGCATCGAAACGGATATCAAGCTGGGCTTTAAGGATGTACTGATCCGACCGAAACGCTCGACCATTAAAAGTCGCGCCCAGGTCAGTCTTGAACGCGAGTTCACTTTTCTTCACAGTCATCATCGCTGGGTTGGCACACCGATTATTGCCGCCAACATGGACACCGTCGGCACCTTTGAGCTGGCCGCTGAACTTGCCCGTCATGGTCTGATCACCGCTATCCACAAACACTATCATCCCGGCCAATGGGGAAATTTTCTGGCTCAGCAATCAGCTTCTGTGGTCGAGCATATCATGGTCAGCACCGGCACCTCCGACCAGGACATGGAGCAATTGCATACCATTATGAAGCAGCACCCACAGCTCAAATTCATCTGCATTGATGTCGCCAACGGTTATGCCGAGGCCTTTGTTGATTTTGTCCGACGCTGCCGTGACGCCTTTCCGGAGAAAACCATCACCGCCGGCAATGTCGTCACCGGAGAAATGGTCGAAGAGCTGATTCTTTCCGGTGCCGACATCGTCAAGGTCGGCATCGGCCCCGGTTCGGTCTGCACCACCCGGGTCAAAACCGGGGTCGGATACCCGCAACTGTCAGCGGTGATTGAATGCGCAGACGCTGCCCATGGCCTCGGTGGTCGGATTATCTCTGATGGTGGTTGTGTCAGTGCCGGAGATGTCGCCAAAGCCTTTGGGGGGGGCGCGGATTTTGTCATGATCGGCGGCATGTTTGCCGGCCACGATGAAAGTGGCGGCGAGCTGGTCGAGCGTAACGGGCGACAGTACAAACTCTTTTATGGTATGAGTTCAACAACCGCCATGGAAAAGTACGTCGGCGGGGTGGCAGAATACCGTGCATCAGAAGGAAAAACCGTTGAAGTTCCCTATCGCGGTCCCGTTGCCGATACGATCCGGGACATTCTTGGCGGTGTGCGCTCCACCTGCACCTATGTCGGCGCCTCGGCTCTGCGTGAATTGACCAAACGCACGACCTTTATCCGGGTCCAGGAACAGGAAAATCAAACCTATTCCTGACCTGAGGCCAACACCATCAGGTCACCCTAGAGATAACTTGCATAAGTGCGCAGAAGCCATCTAACGAGGGAAACAACCATGCCCGTCTGTCCCAATGTCGATTACCATTTTCATCCCCTGCGTGAGGTTCTTTATAACGAGCTGCACATCCGACCATTCTACACCCTTGAATCGCCGCAACTGATGACTCATTTGGCCGCCTGTTGCGAGCGGCAGGAGGAGTTGGAGCAGGCCTTTGATTTACTCTGTGATTTATGTCGTCGCTACGACATCAACCAGCCCACAAAAGGCACCGTCTCCTACCATGAAAGTGTCGGCAACTTTGTTATCCATTGGGAGCGTCACGCTGAATTTTATTCATTGACCATCATGCAAGGCGCGGTTCCCGACCCGGACGCCCCCTTTGCTCATACGGCGATCGATCTATTACCTGCCGACTGGCTGAAGCAACTGCCGGGGCAGATGATTGGTGCTTTTCATCTGATTATTGATCAGCATCATCTGAACTATGAGCACAAGGCATTGACCCGCTATTTTGAGGGGCATCCGCTAATGATCAGCAGCGCCCATAGTGACCATGCCCGCATCTATACCGCTTTCAAACTTCACGGCGATAGTTTCTCACGTTTTATCGTCAAAAATGATCACCTCAACAATACTCAGCTCGGCCAGCTGGTACGCCGCCTGACCGATATGGAAACCTACCGGCTGCTGGCATTAATGGCCTTGCCATTGGCTAAAAAGATCGCTCCGCAACTGGTTGATATGGACAAGCAACTGGGAGATATCCTGACCGTCGTCACGAACGAAGAAACTACCAGCGGCGAACGTGAACTGCTCGAAAAACTGACCCGGATTGAAGCGACATTGGAAGCCTATCGCGCCGAAACCAACCAGCGCTTCTCGGCGACCAAGGCCTACCATCAATTGGTCAAGGATCGTCTTGAGGGAATTGGCGAACAGCGCATTGAAGGCCACCTGTCGATGGGCGAATTTATTACCCGACGACTGAATCCGGCGTCACGTACCTGCGAATCGGTCAAAGAGTGGATGGATGACCTGTCAAAGCGAATCGAGCGGGCCAGCGTACTGATGCGTACCCGCGCCAACCTGACCCTGCAGGAGCAGAACCGCCTGCAGCTGGCCGCTATGAATCGTCGCAGCAAACTGCAGTTTCGCCTGCAGGAAACCGTTGAAGGGCTCTCCATTGCCGCCATCAGTTACTATGCGGTCGGCCTGCTGGGCTATGTGTTCGGAGGGTTCCCGCTGGAACAATGGGGGCTGAATAAAAACCTGCTGCTGGCGTCCAGCATTCCACTGGTTTTGGCCAGTGTCTGGTTTATCACCCGGCGCATTAAACGTCGACTGATCCAGGATCAGGATAAAACCACCGGCGAGTAAGCCATTACCCAGTCGCCGGTGGCTCAAACCAGAGAGATCACAGTGCCGGACCAATTTCCGCCAGGGGCGGCGGCGTCAAGTCGAACAAAGTCGAAAACTGCCAGGCCAGATCACGGCCGATCTTGTTGCCGGAATGATCAGCCAGTTGCCCGCTCACTACCACGGTATAGTCGGTGTCCGGGAACAACTTTTGGTTAGGGGTGAACCGCAGTTCTTTTAATTCAGCATCATAATCTACAACACCGGAAACAGATGAGCCGGAGCGATGCAGCGATACAGCCCCTGCAGAAATGGTTGCCGGATCAATCTCTTTATCAAAGCTCACCGTCACCCTGGCAGCGACTGAAACAATGGCACCATGCTGGATATTCCGCCGAGCGATACGGGGTGGCTCCATATCCCAGACTTCAAGATTCTCAGTGATAGCCTGAGCGTACAGATCCAGTCTTTCACGACTAAGGGTCTGAGGTGCTATCTGTTCTTCAACCGCAGTAACAATATTTAAAATATTCACCGTCGGATCCGAGTCGAGAGGCTGATTCAGTGCCTCTTCGATCTTGTCGCTGCGCCGCAAAATCTCGTCACTGACCAGATAAGCTACCGGCCGCTGGTCGTTGGCTGATATCTCTCCGCCAAGATTGGTGGTGATATCGCTGCGCAGCGTACCCATCAGGGACGCAACCACCTGCGCAGCCCTATGAGTACGCTCAGCCTTGTTGCTCTGGAGTGGGTCCGATTTCAGGGCAATATAATCATCAAACAGGGAAAACTCATCAACAACCCCTAAGAGTTTTTGTTTCACCTTCAGTTCCGCTCCCTGGAGCGTCATGGTCGGATTTTTCTGCATTTCCAGATGAACCAGGGTGGTCATCGGCGAGATAAACTGCCAGCGCCCTGGTGGTGCTTCCAGCAGGTAGCCGGCGGCCACTGGTTGTCCGTCATCCTCATCAATCGTTTGTCCGCCAATAACTTGAACAACAACCGGATATTTCGCCCCTTCGCCGGGATTGATGGACAAGGTATAAGCCCCACCGGCAGTGGATATCGCCATCGGCTCACCACTGTCGTAGACACGATTACCATTGCGATCAAGAAACACCCGAGCCCCGGTCAAATAGCCGTCTGCCACGGTCCCGCTTAATAGCGATGCGGTCGTTTCAGCGGTTCCAGCCGGTGTGCCGGTGACGGAGTTGGTTCCACCACCGCCCCCACCCCCTTCACAGGCGGTCAGCAACCCAAGTAGAACAAAGGAGAAAAGCCAATAGCAACAATTTAATGTCCGTTTCATCGTCAACTCCTGTTAGCGCAAAGGTCTGGGGATCAGCAGCGACACCGGCTGATTCACAGGGTTAACGTATATCCAATAGCCCATCCCCGGGACCAGAATCGCCTTATTGGTTCCAGCGGCGGTGGTGACTTCGTTGCCGCCCCCCCAATCATCACCAAGATACGAATGCAGGCCATCAACCACAACATCCTGGGTTGCTGCAGCAAGCCACTCCATGGGAACAGCATCGCCGGAACGGATCAGCACCCTCTCCAGAGGCACATTACCGGCGTAAGGGTTAGCGATCAAATTCCAGCCCGGGAACACATCAAACTCATAGAGGTCGACACTCAGTTCGCCGTAAGCACTTAAATCGGGCAGGGTGGTGCTGGTCGCCCGGCGCAATTGATAACCTTCTCCCGACGCTATCGGTGCACCACTGTCAACCATGACATAAGCACCCTCTTTTTTTGCCGACGGGGACCAACGATAAACCTGTCTGACCCCGATGGTTTCCGTCGTTGTTAAACCGTAAGGGTTCAGGTTGCCGACCAGTCCCACCATGTTATGACCGGACAAAAGTTCAACCGTCGGACCGGGCAGGTCACCCACTGCCGGATAGCGCCACAATTGGGTGCCTACCGCGTTTTCAACGACAAAGTAATAACGCTGAGCCGGCAATGGACCAAGCCTGGTGGTCATACTGAAACGGGCACCACTGGCCGGCACGCCGGCATCCTGCTGCAGCAGATAGCGATAACCGTTGATCACAGCAAAAACCCGGTACTGGTCCAGCGAGTCCTCTTCCCGCAGGGTGACGTGGAAACGATAATCAAGGTCGAGCCGGGGCTTACCATCCACCAGATTATTACTGTCATCCCCATCATCAACCCGCTCGATACCCTTTAATCCCGGCTCAAGAGGATTTTGACTCAAACCGGAAGGAATCTCTGAAAATATCGCTTCAATGGTATTATGCGAATCTACGTCGACAAATTCATAGTTATCCCGCAAGGGAACCGACATCCCATTGACCAGCAGGTCATTGAGGTAATAGCCGGCCATCGGAATCAGCTCAAAGCGCTGTGTGCCACCATAAAGAACCGACACCTCTCCGGCCGGATCAATATAACCGCCGGTGCCGGCACTGGCATAAATCACCCAGTCAGTACGGTTCGGATCAAAAGGGAAGCCATCACGCACATCAGGGATGCCGTCACGGTCCGAATCGATCTCGCCATCGACATAGCTCGGCTCCGAATCGTCCGCAGCTGCCACAACCTCTATAGAAAAAGCCGGCAGAGATGTCGTCAGAGATCCGTCACCCACGGTAATAACAATAGTTGCCCTGCTGCCGAGATCCGAAGCAATGGGCGTACCGCTTAACACGCCCGTCTGACTATTAAATTCAGCCCAAAATGGCTGACCACTGATGGTATAACTCAGGTCATCACCGTCGGGATCACTGGCCACTGGGGCAAACACGTAGGTCCGGTCAACACTGGCGGTTGGATCCGGTGTGCCGGAAATCACCGGTGGACGATTCGTATTATGAACCGTGATGGTGACCGCTTCAGAATCAGTGTCGACACCATCGGTCACGGCAAAGGTTACGATAAAACTACCGGCCTGATCATAGTCGGGAGTCCAGCTGAAGGTTCTTGAGGCAGTATCAAAGGAGGCACCGGCCGGTAGACCGCTTACACGGTAAACAAAGTTAGCACTCTCGGTGGTCGCCGCCACACTGAATTGCAACAGAGCATTTTCATGAACGGATTGGGTACCGATGGCAGCTAGAACCGGCGGTTCATTAGCACGAACAACGGTAAATGGCACAACTTCACTGTCCTGCAAGCGCCCATCATGAACAACAAAAGTGACCTGATAGGTACCAACCTGCTGTATGCCCGGAAGCCAGCTGAAAGAACGCGTAGCCGGAAGAAAAACCGCACCGGAGGGGAGATTGACGGCACTATAGGTAAGATTCTGACCGAGAGCGGTATCAGGATCGGTAGCACTGATAATCAGATTGAAATTATCACCGGCCAGCAGCTCCTGCGCCCCAATCGGCCTCAGAACCGGGGGACGATTGACCGGGTTGACATTGATAGTGACCAGTTCCGTATCTTCGGCCGAACCATCATTGACACTGAAGGTCACCGAAAAAACCCGGATATTCTCCGAGCCACTATAATTCGGGGTCCAGACAAACTGGCGCGTCGTAGCATTAAATGTTGCACCAGCGGGCAGGTTGGCGGCACCATAGGTTAAAGGATCGCCGTCGGCATCAGTCGCCAGAATAGTAAAAGCCAGTTCCTGACCTTCATTAACACTTTTGGTACCGATGGGCGCAAGAACCGGCGGGTGATTGATCGCAACCACCGCCGGGCTGTGAACATGGTTGGAGAAATCACTTTCCTGGCCGTTAGCATCATAGGCGGTAACCGCAAAGTAGTAATCCTCGGCATCGTTGAGATGTGACAGACTGTAGGTCAGCACACTGCCGACATCAACAACGACCGTCCCCGCTTCTCCGGTTTTCGACAGGCTATCCGAGCCCACTTGGTAATATACCTTATAACCGCTTACAGCGCTTGGGCTTGGATCCCAGGCCAGCGTGACGGTTTTAGCCCAGGCAACAGAACTGCAGCCCATGATCAGAAACAGGACCAGCAACAGGTAAAAACTCAATATTCTTTTCATTTGCGACCTCCGGAGCGTAGCCTGCCCGCATAAAAGAAGAGTGCAGGTGGTTGGAGTTTGTTGACAGCGTAAAAACACCGCACACTCTTACATTCTACCTTAAAAATGGAACAAAAGCGGTGAAGGGCAAACCAGGGTATAATGATCAATCGGCAGATTCCGACCTATCCCGACACCAGCCTGTTGGCAGAAGCGGGTGGCAAGAAAAAAGGCGCCCACTTCTAATCATCCGAAGGGGGCGCCTCTCAGCCGTTATACAAAAAAAGGGCGGGAAAGCGTCGCGTCCGCTTCGGCAACCCGGCGGTCCCACTTGGGCGGGATCCGTGGCTTTGCGTCACCAGATTACTCTGGTTTTGCCCTTTCGGTTGACAGCATATTGCTGTTTATCTATTTAGTGTGGATTCTAGCAAACAAAATAAACCAGATCAACAAAAAAATGAACCGTCTCCAATCTTATTTGCCGGAAGCCCGCAGCACATTGACGCCAACCTGTTCCAGCATTGTCACCAATTTGATTAACGGCAGACCAATCAGGGTATTATAATCCTCTCCGGCCATCTTTTCGATCAGCGCAATACCCAGCCCTTCAACCTTAAACGAGCCGGCACAGTCAAAGGGGCGCTCACGTTGAAGGTAATCGGTAATCTGTTCGTCAGTCAGTTCACGCAGGGTAACAGAAAATGTTGCATAATCTGTCTGCATGGCAGCCGTGCGGCAATCCAGCAGCGCCAGACCCGTATAAAAACAATGTGTCCTGCCGACCATCTGACGCAGTTGATTAAAGGCTCCGTGTTCATCACCAGCCTTGCCCAGGGTTCTGCCCCGCTGATCAACAAAGAGCTGATCAGAACCGATAATGACCGCATCAGGATACTGGTCTGCCAGACTCTGAGCCTTTCCAGCGGCCAAGTGCCGTACCTGCAGAGCCGGAGCAACATGGGGATCGATCACCTCGGTAAAGTCCGGTGCTGCCGTCACAAAAGGAATCTGTAATTGTTTAAGCAGGTGCTGCCGATACGGACTGGTTGATGCGAGAACAATTTTTCTCATGGTCTTCCTTCGTTGGTCAGTTGCGCCGCCAAAGCCATCTGCAGCCCATCAATAAACCGGCGCCGCAAGGGCTCCGGGCGGATAACGCGGACATGAGGGACGTAGGAATAAAGCCAGGCCAGAATCTCTTTATCGCCGCTGGCGAAAAAACGTAAGCTCAGGGTACCATCCTGATGTTCTTCAATCTGCTGGAGTGGATGCCAGACGCGCTCACGGATCAGGTGGGCAACCCCGGCAGTAAACTCCAACTCCAGCTCATAGCCGGGGCCATCATCAATCAGGCCAAAGGCTCTGCCGGTCAACTGTCCCGGGTGATAATCTTCGGGCACCTCAAAGCGCTGCGGTTCAAGACTGACCGACTCAATACGATCGATGGCAAACAGCCGGATATCCTTGCGATTATGGGCGTAGGCACCGACATACAGGGCATTATTGTAAAAAAGCAGGGTATAGGGATCAATCAGGTAAGAGTGACTGGCACGCTGTGCCGGTCGATAGTTGATGCGGCAACGTTGCTGTTTAAGCAGCGCCTGACGCAGATCGACCAGGATCTGACGTTGTGATGAATAATCCTTATACCCCTGAAAACGTGGGGAAAAGGCTTCAGCAATGCGTTCCAGATGGGCGATGCTGCGGGGCGGCAACATCGACCGCAGGCGGGAAAAAATCGCCTCGAGATCCTCGGAAAACGGGGTCCCCTGAAGAAACTCCAGCTGTCCGCGGCACAGATACAGGGTCATCAATTCATCCAGGGACAGGGTTAGAGGCGGGATCTTACTGAAGCCGGTCACAAATCGATAGACCACATGACCATCTGCCTGGCGCCCACTAACCAATGGATAGCCGGCGTCCATCAGCGCCTGCAAGTCACGGTAAATGGTCCGTCGGGTGACCCGGCATTCTTCGACCAGCTCCGCTACCGTTGCTCCATAGCGCATTTCAAGAATACGGATCAGGTCATGCAGGCGGGCGGCCTGACTGTATTTTTTTGGTCTGCGCCCGCGCCGGCGAGGTGAATCCATGATAATATCGGTCCTTTATGATACGTCCATAACCTGCTGTCATCAGCAACAGAAAAACACCTGCGCATCATAACAACAGTGGCAACGTGCGGGTGAGTTTGACAAGATCCGGACGGTTCAGCAACAATAAACCACAAGAAGTTGATGCTTTTCCCCACGAGGTACCGCTTAATGCCAGCATCCTATCAGCATGAAACCGTCATTGTCGTCGATGTCGAAACCACCGGTATGCTACCTGAAAAAGGTGACCGGGTCATTGAAATTGGCGCCATCAAAATGCGCGGAGATCAGATCATTGAACACTTTGAACGCCTGATCCGCCCGGACTTTCTGGTAACACGGGAGATTGAAGCCCTGACCGGGATCACCAACAGCATGCTCCAGGACGCACCGGGCAGTCGTCAAGTCATGACCGACTTTATCGATTTTATCGGCCATTATCCTTTTGTTGCCCATAATGCCGCTTTTGACCAGAAGTTTATCGACGCGGAACTCTCCCGCTACGGCAAGCCCCGCCCAACGAACTTCAACTGCACCCTCCAGTTGGCACGACGCATCTACCCCGACCCGCTCAATTATAAACTGGGGACCCTGGTGCAGTACAAAAAACTAAAGCCCGCGCTGACATTTCATCGCGCCCTGGCTGATGCCGAGATGACCGCACAGCTGTGGCTGGCTATCAATAACGATATCATGCAGGATTACGGATTCACCTTTGTACCTTTTGATTTACTGAAAAAAGTTTCTCTCACCAGCAAGGAACAAGTAGCAGAACTGTTACGAAAAGCGGCCAAAGACGCGCTTCACAACCAACTTGACACAACCGGCAATCTGTTCGGATAAAGGAGACAGGCATGAACATCAGCATCGAATATTGCAATTCCTGAGGCTACCGGCCACGTGCTGTCAGTCTGGCGGCAAAAATTGAAGCAACACTGCCGGTGCAGGTAGAAATGATCCCCTCCAGCGGTGGAGTTTTTGAAATCAGCGTGGATGACACCCTCGTTTATTCAAAAAAAGCGACGGGCGAGTTTCCGCCGGAATTTAACATTGTTGAGCAACTGCAGCAGATGATGAAATAGTTTCGGTCTATCTATCGACCTTCGATTTGTCACCGATATCAAGTCGGGAGGGAATTTTCGCAGGTGCACCAGAATTATTGGCTTCACTCACGAAAGCACTTATCAGGAGTAGCAGCCGGGTGCAATAAATCATTTTACGCAACACAGTAATCTGTTATAGAGTGGCGGATTGTATCAGAGTTATTTTTTCCGGCGATCTCTTGATAACAGATCGCTGTATCAGTTCGTCAATTTTTGTCAACCAACAGTACCAGGAGAACAAACATGGGTCAAAACTACTTCAATTCACTGCCGTTTCGTCGTCAACTTCAGGAGCTCGCAACCTGCCGGTTCATGGATGCCGAGGAATTTGCCAACGGCTGCAATTACGCCAAAGACAAAAAAATTGTCATCGTCGGCTGTGGCGCCCAAGGGCTTAACCAGGGGCTGAACATGCGCGACAGTGGCCTGGATGTTTCTTACACCCTGCGCAAGGAAGCCATTGAGCAGAAGCGTCAATCCTGGCAAAACGCCACGGACAACGGCTTTAGTGTCGGTGCTTACGAAGAGATGCTGCCAAGCGCCGATATCGTTATGAACCTCGCACCGGACAAGCAACACACCGATGTCGTCAACACCGTGGTGCCGTTGATGAAAAAAGGTGCGACCTTCTGCTACGCCCACGGCTTTAATATCGTTGAAGAAGGAACGAAAATCCGGGAAGACCTGACCGTCATCATGGTCGCCCCTAAATGCCCTGGCAGCGAAGTACGTGAGGAATACAAGCGTGGTTTCGGTGTACCGACCCTGATCGCTGTCCATGGCGAGAACGATCCCAACGGCGATGGTCTTGAGATCGCCAAGGCTCTGTGTTCCGCCCAGGGTGGTGACCGCGCCGGAGTTCTCGAATCTTCTTTTATCGCTGAAGTCAAATCAGATCTGATGGGCGAGCAGACCATTCTCTGCGGTATGCTCCAGGCCGGTTCACTGCTGTGTTTCGACAAAATGGTCGCAGCTGGTATCGACGCCCCCTACGCCGTCAAACTGATTCAAAAAGGGTGGGAGGTCATCACCGAGTCCCTCAAGCATGGCGGCATCACCCTGATGATGGACAGGTTGTCCAATCCGGCAAAATTCAAGGCTTTTGCCCTCGCTGAAGAATTAAAAGACATTCTGGAGCCGCTGTTTGAAAAACACATGGACGACATCCTCTCCGGTGATTTCTCCCGCACGATGATGGAAGACTGGGCCAACGATGATAAAAAACTGCTGACCTGGCGGGAAGAAACCGGCAAAACGGCCTTCGAGCAAACCGAAGGCGCCGGTGAGATCTCCGAACAGGAGTTTTACGATAAAGGGATTCTGATGGTCGCCATGGTTAAGGCCGGGGTTGAACTCGCCTTTGAAGTGATGGTTTCCGCCGGCATTGAACCGGAATCAGCCTACTATGAGTCACTGCATGAAACGCCGCTGATTGCTAACACCATCGCCCGTAAAAAACTCTATGAAATGAACCGGATCATTTCCGATACCGCCGAGTACGGCTGCTATCTCTTCTCCCACGCCTGTGTGCCATTACTCAAGGATTTTATGGCCGGCGTCGATACCGATGTGATCGGCAAGGGTCTTGACGTCAAGGACACCTACGTCGACAACCAGATTCTGGTGGTCATCAATGCCGACATCCGCAGCCATCTGATCGAAGAAGTCGGTGAACACTTGCGTGCTGCCATGCAGGGAATGAAGGCAATCGTTTAAAAGATACAAAAAAAATTCCTGCTGACCTTGAATGACAGCAGGATCCTATGATAGATTGAGATCAAACATACAACAGAGGGAGGTAGACAGATGATCGTCTCTGAACCACCACAGAATAAAGTTGCTGTAACTCTGTAATTGAAGCTGAAGATCTTTAACTATCACAACATCTGACCATAAAAAGGGCTCTGACTACTTTGTCGGGGCCCTTTTTTCATGTAAGATCAAACCCTCACCAACGATAAACGTCATTCAGCGGAGTGGAGCCCTCATGACATCCTTCTCGGAACAACATCCGGCAACCGATTTCAGTGCTTTTCTGTCCAGCTTTAAAGACCGATTACACCACCTGCTGCACGTCCGCAGTGACATCGACAAGCTCAGCGTCAAGCGCGGCGCCCCACCCTTCATCCTGCGCGATATCCTTGCGGCACAACCGCTGGCGACCTTTATCCCCCAGCAATACGGAGGCCGCGGTGGCCATGTTCATGAAGGTCTGGCGCTCCTTACAGCGGCAAGCTACGAATCGTTGCCCCTGTCACTGGGGTTCGGTATTAACTGGGCGCTGTTTCTACAACCGGTCGCCAAATATGCGCAGGAAACCATTAAACTACCAATTTTTGACGGCTTCATTCACCGGCAGAAGATGGGTGGGCTGATGATCACCGAGCCCGACTATGGCAGTGATGCCCTGCACATGCAGAGTCATTACCGGCAACAGGGTGATTACTTCCACCTGCAGGGCCTCAAACACTGGGCCGGGCTGACCGGCTGGGCCGACTACTGGCTGCTGACGGCACGCCGCAAAAATGAATCGGGCCAGCTCGGACGGGATGTTGATTTCTTTATCTGTGATTCCTCGGCGGACGATCAAAACATCATCGTTGAGGAATTTTTCGAAAATCTCGGCATCTACCTGCTCCCCTATGGTCGCAACCGGATTGACGTCAAGATCCCCAAGCTGCAGAAGCTCGAACCCCACAGCACCGGCATCAAGATGATGCTTGACCTGCTTCACCGCAGTCGCATGCAGTTTCCCGGCATGGCTCTGGGATTTCTCCAGCGGCTGGAAGACGAAGCGGTCAGCCATTGCCAACAACGCCAGGTCGGGGGGAAAAGTCTATTCAGCTATGATCAGGTCCAGCAGCGCCTGTCTGCCCTGCAGGCCAACGTCACCATTGCCACGGCCATGTGCCTGAACAGCAGCAAAAAAGCTGATACCAAAAACGATCTGTCCGCTGCCGGACTCGAAGCCAATGCAGTCAAAACATGTGTCACCGATTTGATGCAGGAATCAGCCCAGTCCCTGCTGCAACTGGTCGGGGCCAAAGGCTACCGACTTGATCATATCGCCGGTCGCGCCCTGGTCGACAGTCGTCCCTTCCAGATTTTTGAGGGCTCCAACGATATTCTTTATATCCAGATTGCAGAAGCCGTTCAAAAGTTGATGCAACGACAGAAAGTCAATAATCTTCTGACCTTTATCAGCACATTCGAACTGACCGGCAGAACAGCAGAAGATCTTAAAGGCTACCTGAATATTGATCTGATCCTGCCCCTGTCGCAGCGCCGGCTTAATGCCTTTGGTCTACTGATCAGCCGCATTATTGCCCTGCAGCTGGTCGAAGAACTGGGGGATTCAGGTTATCGTCCGGCCCTGATCACCACCGCCCGAGCGCACCTGATCCAGCGCATTGCAGCGGAACTGTGTGGCTTTCAGGCCCTGGGCAGCAGCACCTACCATCAAGGGGATGGGGAGAACAACTGGCTTGATTGTTTTTACCGACAGGAGAAGCGTAACAGATGAGCAGCAAACAGAAAAAAACCTTGAGCCCGGAAGCGCTGGAACAACGGCTGGAAGCAATGCGCGACGAACATCGCCAACGTCAGTCAGGGTACCGTGAGCAGGCCCTGAAACTCTTCCCCCACGTCTGTGCCCGCTGCACCCGTGAGCTCGAAGGGAAAAAGATCCGGGAACTCACTGTTCACCACAAGGACCACAATCACGACAACAATCCACCCGATGGCAGCAACTGGGAATTGCTCTGCGTTTACTGTCACGATCATGAGCACACACGCGGGGTGCAGGAAGACCGTGACGCAGAGGTGGGATCGAATGCAGCCAAACCCTCGTTGTCCCACTCTCCCTTTGCGGCCCTGGCTAATCTGAAAAAATGATGTGTCAGTTCAGCACCGGGTCGGGGATCCTGTGCAAAGATAGAGCTGAATAGTTGCAAAATGATATTCAATAACCCAGTAATATCAACGGGCCAAACACCATCTGCCAACAGCTGGTCACAAGAAAGAGGATCAGGCCGAACAGGGCCAGGCGCAGCCATACAGGTTCACAACTTTCCAGCTGCCGCTCAAGGCTCGCTGTTTTTACCAGCGGGCGGCAGAGGCCCGGCAGCATGGCAAAAAGGGTGGCCATAAACAGCCCCAGGTAGATCGGATAACCGATGTAGTAATAGTGCCCCTGGAGCATGTCGAAGGGGCACTGATGACTGGGCATCTGGTAGATATACAGAGAAAGAAACGACACCAGCGCTGCCAGGGAAACAAAAAACAGCAGCACCGACGCCACAAACAACCCATGTCGCAACAGCACCGCCCGCCGGCGCAGGCTCGCCAGTAACAACCCGGCATACAACAGGACCACCGCAAAAAATAGGGACATCCCCTGCTCGACCGGTAAACCGGTCAGGGTACTGATCACCCCTTCCCCTTCGGCAGAAAACAACGAGCCACAACAGGAGGTGATCATCTGTGGACGCAAACCGCTGAAATATTCCCACTGAAGCCACAGATCCAGCGCCACCAGCGGAATCAGCAACAGCAGGGTGACATATTTAAAGCGTACCAAGGGGGTATCCTCGGTACCCTGATCCAGAGTATTTACCGCCAGCCAGAACGCGGCAGCAAACACCAGCCCGATCTTGACCAGCAACACCAGCCAGCCGACCAGATTGGCGTTCAGGGATCCGGTCGCACACATGGCGCCGACAAACAGCGGATGGATTTCATCGAGGGTAAACAGAAAGAGGAACAGGGTAATAATCTGGAAACCAAAGGCGTATTTCAGCAGGGTTGTTACCAGCCAGGTCTGCCGTTCCAGTTGCAATTGGGTCGTAGAGCCGCTGTCGGCGTTCCAGTGACGCAGGATCCGCAGTGCCACCCCACCCGCCACCAGCAGCATCAGCAGGATCAGGGCTGAACCGGACAACAGAGCGAGAATCCCCGGATGAAGGATCACTGCCCTGCCCCTGCGTTATTGTCGTCAACCAGCTTGCCATGACGCAGGCCAATCCTGCGATTGATCAGTGGCGACTGATATACCACCGGGTCGTGGCTGGCGATGATGATGGTTCGGCCTTCCGCGTTCAGCTCTGTCAGAATCTTCAGCAGCTCTAATGACAGTTCGGCATCAAGATGGGCCGTCGGCTCGTCAGCGATAATGATCGGCGGATCAGCCATGAGCGCGCGCGCCAGGGCCACCCGCTGCTGTTCACCACCGGAGAGTTGGCGGACGTTGGTTTTATGCCGGTCTGACAAATCAAACTTGTTCAACAGCAGCAGTGCCCGTTCACGCATGGTTTTGTAGGGCAGCGCGGCAGGATAAAGAGGAAACATCAGATTATCGAGCACCGAAACATCGCGCAGCAGATGGTACTGCTGAAAGACAAAGCCGTAAGTCTCACGGCGAATCCGGGCCAGAAATGATTCCGGCAGGCGACTGACGCGGCGCTCCTGCAGGTAGATGGTTCCTTGGGTCGGACGCGCCATACAACCGATCAAGGCCAGCAGGGTCGATTTGCCGGAACCACTCGGCCCGGTCAGGACCACCACCTCCCCCGGGAAAAACTCCAGGGAGATGTCCTGCAGGGCGCGTACTTCATCAGGCTTGCCCTGATGGTAGATTTTACTGACCTCCTCGATGCGGATCAGCGGCTCGTGGTTATCCATATCAGCACCCATTGTCAGCCTCGCATCACATCATCGGGATCGCTGCCGGCAGCTTTCCAGGCCGGAATAACGGTACAGGCCAGATAGGGTAAAATCGTCACACAGCCGAGCACCGCCAGTTGGTAAAGATTCACCCCCCGGGTCAGGTCAAAGGTTGGAAAAAGCACCGACCAGCCCTTTAACAACGGCATCAGCAAGGGCGCCCCCAGGACGAACACGTGGAACCAGGCCAACAGCAGGCCGGCAATAAAGGCACTCAGGGAAATCAGCAGGGCTTCACGTAATTTGGCACCAAGAATATGGGAGGTTTCCCACCCCAGGGCTTTTAATATGCCGATCTCGCGCTTCTCCTCGGCACTGATGCCGGTCGCCCGATCCCAGGCGAGGATCAGAAAAGCCATCAGGGCTGAGACAAACACCGCCAGCATCATGCCACTGCGCCAGTTGAATAGGGAATCGTAGGTGTGGAGCAGTTCCTCGCGGGTGATCGGGCGGCTATCAGGAAGAAAATAGGCAATTTTTTTGGCGATGGTACTGATCTCGCGCGAGTTATAGACCTGAACGGTCAGATCGGTGGCAAGCCCGTCCGGCATGGCAAAAAAATCGCGCAGGGCGTCTTCCTGTAACACCACCAGATCGTTTGTCAGCAGGTTGGATCGGGAACGAAAGATGCCGGTAACGTAAAACTCCGAACGCCGTTTGCTGCTGTCCTCCAGCACCAACAGATTGCCGATCTGCGGACCAAAGGCATCCGCCACCCCGGCACCGATGACACACTCATCCGCTGCCTGCGGTAAGCGCCCCTCAAGCAATTCGAGCTGTTCGTGATATCCGCCCAGGCCGATCAGGGTCAGATTGGCCTTGACCAGGGAATCATAGTAATAGCCCCAGACCCGTGGCGTCACCTTGCCGACCCCGGGGAAGCCCGCAATGGTCTCTGCATAATGGACCGGAATCAGCTCATGCCGCCCCCCTTGCGTACGTTGTACGACAATTTCCGGGGCCGCGCTCAGGGTCATTAGCGCTTCGGTTTTCAGCGCATGGGTCAGCAGCAGCACCGACCCCAGGGTCGCGATGACCAGGGCATAAACAATCATCAGGGCGATGTTCTTTTCTTTACGTCGCCATAAACTCGACAGACTGTATTCAAGTAATTTGAAATTGAAGATCACGGCCGGACCTGTTGGCTGGATTCAAATAATACCCGCCCGCTGTAACCGGCAGGGCGCGGCGGGATCATCGAACCGGTGGGAAAATGCTCAAATGCTGCAGGAAAATCCTGAAACGCCGAAAACAGATCGGCCTGAGTGACATGGCGGGTGTAACGCGCTTCACTGCTCAGCGACAGGTCGGTAATGGCCAGGGCAGCGACCAGATCGCGCTTATTCTGCCATCTTGCCGGGTGGCGTCGATCATGCAGATGGGCGGAAAACAGTAGACTGACAAGCAGCACAGCGCCCGCCAGCAGAACGGTCAGACAGATAAAACTGCGCTTCATCGATAATCCGACGGCAACATATCGGGTGTCACTTCAGCAAAAGTCACGATTTGCTTGCCGCTGTAGTCCTTCATGAAGGTTTCCGCGTGGGACCGGCCGCGAACCGGAATCATTTCGGCTCCCATCGGTCCGTAGACATCGGTACCCAGAACAAACAACACCTCATCTGCCGGCGCATAACGGGCACTGTAATATTCAGTCACATAGATGCCATCAATGTCTTCACGCGTTATCTTCCCCTCGGGCAGGCTGAAATAATAGCGGAACATGTCCTTGGCGCCGTCGAAGTACAGCTGCTGACCATCGTTAAGAACAATAGTGGCAATCCATTCCGGATACGTGGCAACAAACATGCCGCAGACCGGACAACGATCTCGAGGCCCCGGCATTTTTGCTTCGAAAGCAACGACGGTGGATACGAAAAAAAACACAAAAAAACCGACTAACAGTAGGTTCCGGAATAATAGTTTCACGTCAATCCCTTTCCAGCAGCTCTTTCTCTACCTGCTCCATCTCCGGCTTAAACACCGCCCAGACCCGTTGACTGAGCTGTTCAATATATTCGAGGTTGCTGATATCAGGTACCTTGATGTGCGGATTGGGTTTTTTGGCCACTTCAGCCGGCAGGGCATATTCGTCCATGGTGTAGCCCTGACGCTTTTCCATGATCAACCCCAGGATAAACGCCCGCCGAACCGCCGCCTTGAGATCCTCCTGGGTCACTTCCAGGTTGAAATCACTGTGAAGGCAATCGACCACCATTTGTGTACCGATCCCTTTGGTGATATCAAAAAACTTGCACAGGCCGATCATATCGAAACCGACGATCTGTAGTTTATCACGGGTGATGGCATCGACCCAGGAATCAACATCGGTCTTGCCTTCGCGGATCAGCATACCGTAGGTACCCATGGTCATATGACCACCGGCAATCGCCCAGATGTAGCCCGGGTTGGTTTCCGGCTGGTAGGCGGCAATCTCCAGCCCTTTGACATGATAAGCGTAGTCGGTTTCGCCGGTTTGCTGTGACAGGCGCATAGAACCCATACCGATGTCAGGGCAATTTCCCCTGCCGGTCTCCAGAATCAGCTCATGAATCTTCTCGTAATCACCGAAACGCACCCCACCCAGCAGCGGCTGGTCAGGATGACGTTCATTCCACGCCAGCAGGTAGGCCAGGGTCACCCCCAGGCTGATGGCATCCATCCCCATCAGGTCACAAGCCTGAATCAGCCGTGCTCCCTTGCCGGGGTCATGAACACCGATATTGGTACTGAGCAGATTCAGGGGTTCGTAGTCAAACTTGGCGAGGAACTCACCGCGGGTACCATCCTGCTTTTTTTCATAGACATAATTATGGCAGGTGATACCACAACGCCAACAGGCGGAGGATTCCAGAGCGTATTCTTTTTCGACATTCTCCCGCAGCATCCGTTCAGGCAGATCATTCCCCTGGGGACGGAAATTATTGAGCGGCACCGCATGAAAAGGCTGCATCACATCATAAGCGGCCCAGGTGCCGCCACCACCTCCACGCTTGATCGGCTGCAGTCGAGCAGCACCGCCCCCCTTAACCACGTTGAAATTGACCTTTTTTACCGCATCGGTCAGGGGCTTTTTCTGATCAGGGGCCTGGGCCACCAGCGCCAGTACATTCTTATACCCCATCATGCTGCCCATCCCACCGCGTCCGGCAAAGCGCTGCTTATCCTCGCCACTGCGTAACTGGTTTTCCGTCGACAGGGCAATCGCCCCCATCAGCACCTGCTGCCAGTTCTCACCAGCCGGCCCGATGGCGGCAAAATGAGCATTCTCATACTGCTGCTGCAGGGTCATGATCTTGTCATGGGTCGTGAGGCCACACAGATGCTCCGCTGACTTCACGGCAACCTGCGGCCCCTGTTCCGTATGGCTGATCACCAGATAGACAGGCTGATTTGAACGATGTTCAAGAATCAGTTCATCCAGACCGGTCCATTTGAATTTGGCGCCGAATTTTCCGCTACCCGCCGACCAGATCGCCGCCGGCAACCCTTTGCGTGATTGCTTCAATGGGCTATAGGCGGAAAAATAGGTGCGCATCCCGGTCATGGCGCTGCTGCCGGTGAGCAGACCGGTATTGATGATCAGCGGATTTTCATCACAATAGGCGCGCTCGACCGGACGCTTTGCCAGGTGCTGAAACGAACGCCCGAAACCACCCAGCACCTGCTCGAGATTCGCACAGGGCACATCGGTAAATGTCTGCTCACCGGTCTGCAGATCGAGGACACAGCGGCGGTAGAGAATCTTGAACGGCTCCTTAACCGGATCAGTGGTAAGAATCTGCATCTGACTTCTCCTCCTCTTTAAGACAATTCAATAACTACCCGCCTTCAAGGAGCGGCAGTAACGCCAGGGTATCGCCGTCGGTCAGCCTACTGGTCATCCTAGCGTGCTGGTCATTGATCAGAATAATACCCAATAACTGACGATTTAGCTGCAGTTGGTCCACCACCTCATCCACGCAAACTCCGGCAGGAAATTTAAGGTGTTTTTCCTTGAAGCGGTCAATGCGGAAGACCCCATAGAGCTTGATGGTCAGATTGATGTTAGCCTTCGGGAGCATTGTAACTCCGACATGGGACAAAGGACTCCAGGATAGTACAAAAGTTTGCCGCGAAAAGCATAGAACTATAATCCCCGTCACTTTGTCCTCAAGCAAAATCCGCTGCCGAATGGCGCTCTTTGACGCCATCCATGCGGTTGACCAGAATCCCTCGCTGCACCGCCGGTCGCGCTGCGATCAACCGGGCCCAACGCTGCAGGTGCTGGTACTCCTCCACGGATAAGAAGGTGCCGGCATCAGCATAAATCTGATCCAGGGCCAGTCGGCCATACCAGGGCCATATCGCCATATCGGCAATCGTATAGCTATCACCGGCCATATAGTGATGGGTGGTCAGATGCCGGTCAAGAACATCCAACTGGCGCTTTACCTCCATGGCAAAGCGATCAATAGCATATTCGATCTTAAGCGGTGCGTAGGCATAAAAATGACCGAAGCCCCCGCCCAACAGCGGCCCGGCACCCATCTGCCACATCAGCCAGTTGAGGGTTGCAGTGCGGCCAGGCACATCCTGGGGCAAAAACGCACCAAACTTTTCCGCCAGATAAAACAGAATGGAACCACTTTCAAAAACCCGCACGGGTTCACTCTGTTTGCCGGAATCAAGCCGGGGTTGCCGGTCAACCAATGCCGGGATCTTGGAGTTGGGATTGACGTCGACAAAGCCACTGCCGAATTGATCACCTTTGCCGATATCGATGAACCAGGCGTCATATTCTGCCCCGGCAAACCCCGCCGCCAGCAACTCTTCAAAGATGATACTAACCTTCATGCCATTAGGGGTCGCCAGAGAGTAGAGCTGATGGGGATGTTCGCCAATCGGCAATTCGCTGTCATGCCGGGCACCGGCAATCGGACGATTGATACCGGCAAAGACCCCACCCGATTCGCGCTCCCAGGTCCAGATCTTCGGGGGCACATAGCCGGCGGGCTGATTTTTTTCCGGGGGGAATTTGGTGTTGTCGGTCATGTTCGCACGCTCCTGCAGAGATGAATGGAAGATTTACGTGGATGAATTGAGCCTCTTCAGCACCGGACCGGGACCTTAAAGAACCTGCCATTGCAGGGTTTCACCGGCGCAGAAGGGCACCATGGGTTGCCCGGCAACAGGAACCGTAGCCGGAACCTGCCAGGGCTTGCGGACCAGGGTAAGGGTATCCGGGTTGCGGGGCAGGCCGTAAAAATCGGGCCCATTGAAGCAGGCAAAGGCCTCCAGCTTATCCAGTATCCCCAACTGATCGAACATCTCGGCATACAGTTCCAGTGCCGCCGGGGCGCTGTAGCAACCGGCACAGCCGCAGGCGTTCTCTTTGGTGTGCTGCAGGTGGGGCGCTGAATCGGTCCCCAGGAAAAACTTCGGGGAACCGCCGGCGACTGCCGCTTGCAGCGCCTGCTGGTGGGTATTGCGTTTCAATACCGGCAGGCAGTAGTTGTGGGGCTTGATACCGCCGACCAGCAGGTGATTGCGATTGTAGATCAGGTGCTGGGGAGTTATGGTGGCGGCAATATTTGGGCCACCGGCCAGCACAAACTCCACCGCATCGCTGGTGGTGATATGTTCGAACACCACCTTGAGTTCTGGGTAATTGGTGACAATGGGGACCAGTTGCTGATCGATAAAGGCTTTTTCACGGTCGAAAATATCGATATCATTGGCGGTGACCTCGCCGTGCACCAGGAGCAACAGTCCGGCATCGGCCATCGCAGCGAAGGCCTCATGAAGAGCTGCCAGGTTGGTCACCCCCTGCGCCGAATTGGTAGTGGCGTTGGCTGGATAGAGTTTACACGCCTTCACCAGGCCCTGAGCTGCCGCTTCGTGAATCATCTCCGGGGTTGTCTGATCGGTGAGATACAGCGTCATCAGCGGCTCAAAGCTGCTGTCGACCGGGATGACGGCCTTGATCCGCCAGTAATAATCATTGGCTTCGGCCGGGGTGATCACCGGGGGTTGCAGGTTTGGCATGACGATGGCTCGGGCAAAGACCCGGGCGGTGGCCGGCACCACCGCTGCCAGCATCGCGTTATCACGCAGATGAATATGCCAGTCATCGGGTCTGGTTATCGTCAGGGTTTTTGGCACGCCTCACTCCTTGAGCTATCTTCTGACCGAGCTTTGCCTCTTATGATAACAGACTTACTCCCCTGAACAGATCACAAAATATCTGCCCTTTTCAATCCCTTCGTACTTCCCGCCTTACCGACCGGCAAAAAAACAGTCGGTCCTATTGTCTTGGACAAACCCCTAAGCTACTATTGATAAAATCATTAAAAACCTAAAGGAGCGTAGAATGACACACAAATTGAATACTTTCTGCGTATCAGTTAAGCACCGGGCCTTTGGATCCGGTACCGGGATAGAGCTGAATAGTCACTTTTCTGCACCCATACGGCAGACCATCCTATTCATCTCTGCCGTTTAACCTGGGAAAGCTCCAAGCTGACCGGTTAAAAACCGGAAACTCGCGCCTCAATTTGGAAGGAACGCTTTTATGGCTCAAGTAGTTGTCCTTGGTGGAGGCTATGCCGGTCTGGCCAGTCTCATCAGTCTGGCGAAAAAAATGCCGGCACTGCAACTGCACCTGATCGATGCTAACCCGGAACATTGCAAGATCACCAATCTACACAAGACCTTTGCCAGACAGGTTGCCGACTTCAAGCTTCCGTACACTCAGCTGGCAGAGCGTTTCGGGTTTACTTTTCATCAGCATCGACTACAGATTGATAACCACAGCTTAAACCGCTGGCAACAACAGAAAAAGATCCCCCTGGGTGATAGCGAACTCGATTTTGACTGGTTGATTATCAGCACCGGCGCCGCTGCGCTGGTTCCACCCCGAGGACGCCAGGTCTATGGCCTGGAACACCTGATGGCGGGGCGGGGCCCGGACCTACTGGAAGAATGGCGGACCCGTGCCGAATCACAACGGCTGGATCTTTCTTTTGTCGGTGGCGGCGCCACCGGTCTGCAGATACTATTCGAATTGAAGGCGCTGCTTCGGCAGCAGAAAATTGATGCCGGTCTACGGCTTATCGACATGAACAGTCGCACCCTGCCCATGATGCCCGAAGGTGCCCATCGCTATGTCGTCCGTAAATTGCGCCGGGAAAACATCATCTATCTGCCTCAGACAGAATACCTGGAACAAACCGACACCAGCATTAAGCTCAGGGAATGCGGCAGCGACAGGGAATATCAATTGGACTCGGCGGCGACATTATTGTTTGCCGGGGTCAAGCGCGCGCCGATCAGTTTGCCGACCAACCCCTTCGGACAGATCGAGCTCGAAGGAAATCTGCTGCCCGACATCTTCAGCGCCGGCGACTGTTCCGATTACGCCGGCAACGGACTGAACCAGCTCACTGCCCAGGCGGCGGTCCGCAAAGGCAAACTGGTAGCACACAATATCGTTAATTTGTACGCCGGGCGCAGGCTGCGTCCATACCGCTATCAGGAAAAAGGCTACCTGATGAGCCTCGGCCCGATCGACGCTGTCGGCTGGGTCGGCCTGCACTGCAACCTCGCCCGCGGATTTCCCGCCAATATCCTGAAAGAAGCGATGGAAAGCCAGTATGATCTGTTTTTAGACGGGGTTGATACCTATCTTGGTTTTCCGTAGATTCAACTGCACTGATAATCACGAACAGTAGCGAGATTTTTCCTGTCCCCTCTTTTTGATTTGTCCAAATCGAAATCGAAATCGGGATCGGGATCGAAAAGCCTACAGCAAAGGCAACAACGATTTCGATCCCGATAGCGATCCCGATAGCGATCCCGATAGCGATCCCGATAGCGATCCCGATAGCGATCCCGATAGCGATCCCGATAGCGATCCCGATAGCGATTTCGATAGCGATTGCACCAATTTTTATCCGCCCTTATCCGCAGTCCATCATGGCAGGTTGTGATGCCTGATTTTTGTGAGTTTTACTTCACTGCGGGGTGGGTGAGTTTGAGGATGGGGGGTTGCCACTGGAGGATGGGGGGTTGCCACTGGAGGATGGAGCCCAGTTCAAGTTCGGGGGAGTGCGGTCAGACAGTCAGGGATGACCTCTATTGCTCCCGTATCTCGGCAAACTTGCTGGTACTGAAGACGCGTCCATTGGGCAGCAGAATCCACTCGCCACCATAAGGATCAGCAGGAAGTTCATCCAGGTAACCGGAATCAACCAACTCAACAAATTCGGGTATGCGCCCCTCTTTTTGTTTAAACTGCTCCAGCGCGCATCAGATAGTGTCCACCATTGTCATGTGCGGCGAGAATGGCAGGGAGAGACTCTAGTCGCTTTAAAATATCTGCCGGTAATGCTTGAACTTTGCGCATGCTGCTCCCTGTTTGCATGGGGACACACTATATTATCTCTTCTTCATTTAGGAAAGGTCGTTAACCGCACCAACCTTTTTCTTGAACAGGCCGGGATTGTAGGTTTTGGAGATACCCAGATCCTGCGCAAGGATATTGGTGAATAGTTACATCTACGGTTTGATTTTCAGCTTTAGTGCCATACATAGTGAAACCAGATCCAGCCAACCTTCTCGCATGATGAAGTGGATCACGTCCGGATCAATATCCTGATATTGGTGGATAGCAATATTGCGAAATCCGGTCATACCCCCAAGACGTGAAGCAAGAACAGTGTCAATTTTACCTGCCTGCTGGAGTAGCTTGAATGATTCGGCGCTGCTTTGCGGCATTCCCAGATGGTCAGCGGAAACAGTATGCATGGCCAGGTCGATGGCAGCTTGACAGGCGCGCTCGATATTCAAAATCAAGGCATCCAGATGCGTTTGATTACTCAGGGTTTTATCTGCCTCGTATTCCTCGCGCATGCGACGTAGACAACGCTCAATAATCGCAGCTTTATTGAAACTGACATTGTCAGGCGGCACGATAACTCTCCTCTACCACTTTACGATCCTGCCTGAAGATTAAATAGCACCCCAGCAAACGTGCCTCCATCGCTTCGGTATAATCTTTGTGAACTGTTATGATGCGGCGACCTTTGAATATTGCTTCACTGGCATAGATGAGATTTTTTGTCGTTATCACCCCGATATCAACGACCCTGTGCAGTTCGGCTTGGAGTAGTGCGGCCATTTCCAGACGTGATTGCAATGATATTGGCTGTTCGTCTGCCGGCAGCAGGGCAATATCAATGTCACTGTCGTCACGCATTGAGCCTGCGGCAGCGGAACCGAGCAGATAAACGGCTGCGATGACAGGATACGTAGCAAGAACACGGCTGATCCGCGCTGTGACACATTTTACATATTCTTGTGTTTGTTGATCTTTTTTCGGATCAAGCATAGTTTGCTCCAGCTCAGATCAAAACCAGTGAGTTAAATTTTAACCGTTGTTGATAGATTTTCATCGCGGCCAATAGCTTTTCAAATGCAGCATATTTAGCCTACCCTCCATTTTTTACTATTGTTTGATCTGTCCAAATCGAAATTGCTATCGGAATCGATGAAGGTCTGATAATGCACCTCACGGAGGGACGGTCTATATTGTCTCCCCTCTTTACATGGTCTCGCTCAAGGGGCAATCAGCTTCAAAGTCGGAAAATAAGTTTGATAGCGTGACACATCCCGCGTTAAAAGGGTTAGTCCAGCAACTGCTGCATGAGCGCCAATATAAAAATCAGGTAACGGAGAACGGCGAACTCCGCCAGAACGGCGATAAGCAACATAACATTTCCCAGCTAAAAACGCCGCTTCCCAGGGCAGGGATTGGCGCACAAAGGCATCAGCAGGCAGGCATCTTTCCAACTCTTCGATATTTTTAAAACCGACAGACACTTCCGAGTAAATGATGGGATTGATCATTAAAACAAACGATTCCGCCATCGCAGCCAGCTTCTCAGCGGACCAATTGAACCATATCGGGTCTTCAGTCAAGATATCAAGCAACACGTTACTGTCGACCAGCACACCAGCCATAGCCGGCTTATCCACGAGTTAACGCCATAATCTCATCCGTACTCATTTTAACCGAAGCCTTACCACGCATCCCTTCGATCAGGCGACGGCCTCGCTGTTGTGCACCTGTCGCTTTACGGACATAGACCACGGTACCCTCAACAACAAATTCAACTTCGGTTTGAGGTAGCAACCCAAGCTGATCACGAACATGACGCGGTATGGTGACTTGACCTTTACTGGTGATCCGCATAATAGACCTCATCATAAAAGTATTACTACAAAAAGTAATACCAGTTTATCGGCGCGGGTATCTCAGGTCAACTCAATTCATGTCACGTAAATATCGGAGCAAAAGCCCATCGCGGCCGATAGCTTTACAAATTCTGTCAACCGCTACCAGAAGCCAAGAAGGTTGCTCTTTTTTTTCCAAATCCAAATCGAAATCGCTATCGGGATCAAAATCGTTGTTGCCTTTTGCCGTAGGCTTCACGAACGTGATAACCCCGCCCACCCCAAAGCGACACAGTCGATCGAAAGGCGGTAGTCTTTTCGATTTCGATCCCGATTTCGATTTCGATCCCGATTTCGATCCCGATTTCGATTTCGATCCCGATTTCGATTTCGATTTCGATTTCGATTTCGATCCCGATTTCGATTTCGATTTCGATTAAACCAACCGTAATTCGTATGTCCCCTTTTTTTCTTTTTGCCAGCCCACCAAAAACGATAGCGGTTGCTGCGTCAATCGGCAACAACGGTTTACGCTGCAACCGCCGCAACGCGATCTGTCGCCGTTGTTTCACGGCAGGATCTTTGGCAACGTCCACCCCGAATTTTAACTCCGCCAGCAATCATATTTTGCCTGTCTCTTTTTATTCGTTTTTGTCTTTCCGGCCCGCACTCCACGAAGTTGCTTAACCCAGCAAAACATAGTAACATATCTACAGTTACTATAAGGAGAGAAGACGATGACAATAACAACCTTATCCAGTAGAGAATTCAATCAACATGCTGGCAGGGCTAAGAAAGCCGCCAAATGTGGCCCGGTTTTCATCACTGACCGTGGGCAACCGGAGCATGTGTTGCTGAGCTTTGAAGAGTACCGGCGCCTTGTCGGTGAGCGCAAAAAAATTGGTGATCTGCTGGCTATGCCGGGTATCGAGGAAATTGACTTCACTCCTGCGAAACTGGATGAGCCGGCCAAAGCGGCAGAGTTTGAATAATGTATCTAATCGATACTAATGTGGTGTCAGAACTTCGCAAGGCTCGTGCCGGCAAAGCCGATCCCAACGTGGTTCGCTGGGCTGACAGTGTGGATGCAAGCGAGTTGTATCTTTCGGTCATTTCCGTGCAGGAATTGGAAATCGGGGTGCTGCTGGTCGAACGGCGCGACGCTGTTCAGGGAGCCATGCTTCGCACCTGGCTCAACGACCATGTCCTGCCCGCCTTTACCGGGCGCATTATCCCGGTCGACACAAGGGTCGCGCTGCGCAGCGCCCAAATGCATGTCCCTGACCCGCACCCGGTGCGCGATGGCTTGATTGCCGCCACAGCCCTTGTTCACGGCATGACCATCGTGACCCGTAATGTTGATGATTTTATCAGGACCGGCGGCATGGTGCTGAACCCATGGGGAAGCGCTATGGAGGGGTCAACATCAGCAAGAGGTAAATTAAGCTAGTTATTTAGGAGCTCCCCCCCCTTTTTTGTTTAAATCCAAATCGAAATCGCTATCGGGATCAAAATCGTTGTTACCGTTGCTGTAGGCTAGCTTTTCTTCACGAACATGATAGCCCCGCCCACCCCAGGGCTACAGAGTCAATCGAAAGGTGGTAGGCTTTTTCGATTTCGATAGCGATTTCGATAGCGATTTCGATAGCGATTTCGATAGCGATTTCGATTTCGATAGCGATCCCGATTTCGATTTCGATTTCGATTGAACCAATTTCTAGCCGCTCTTATCCGGAGTTTATTATTCGTATTTTGCCTGTCTCCCTTTTATTTTTAGATTGGCAAGGATTGACATATGACAAAGGCTGTCATATGTTATTGGTATTAATTCCGACTAAAGGAGGCCTTTATGGCGACGATGAATGTGTCTTTACCCGATCAGATGAAAAACTGGGTTGAAGAATGCGTTAAAACGGGGCGGTATGCCAACGCTTCTGACTATGTTCGAGACCTGATCAGGCAGGATCATATAAAGCTGGAGCGATTAAGGCAGGCCTTGATCGAGGGGGAGAATTCAGGCCCTTCCACCAGTTTGGATATTGAAAAATTTATTGCCAACAAAAAGAAACTCCTTGTCTTATGAGTAGAGTGATTTTATCTCCCAGGGCCAAATTAGACCTGAGTGAAATTTGGGATTACACTTTTTCACAATGGAACGTTGAGCAAGCCGAAAAATATGTGCGAGAACTATGGTCAGCCATGGAGAACGCAGCCAGTGACCCCACAAAATCTGTAGATATTGGGGACGTGAGGAGGGGTTACCGAAAATCAAGAGCGGGTTCTCACGTTATCTTCTTTAAATTTACTGATGATGGGATCGACGTTATAAGGATATTACACCAGAGAATGGATTTTGAGCGTTACCTTTAGCGACACAAGTTACGGCATAAAAAATCATAATTCGCCTGCCCCCCCCTTTTTTTTGTTTAAATCCAAATCGAAATCGCTATCGGGATCGAAATCGTTGTTTGCGTATTCCGGAGCAAAACGGCCACCGATTCCGCTGCAAAGTGGGCCACCTGTTCCGGGGCAAACTGGACCAGTCATTCCGCTATAAACTGGGCCACTGATTCCGATTCAATCTGGGCCACTTTTTCCTGACGAGCGGAATCGGTGGACCAGTTTCCACCGGAATAAAAAGCGATGCTGGATAACCTGGTGTACAACCTTGGAAATACTATTTTCCAGGAGGTGCACCGTTGGCAAACACGAGGTTATCCATGCGTAAAATTAGAGAAACACTCCGTCTTCACCACGACAGTGGTTTAGGGCAACGCCCCATTAGCCGCTGTCTGAACATCTCCCGCACCACCGTTGGTGACTACCTGCACCGGGCGAAAATAGCCGGTCTGAGTTGGCCGCTACCAGAGGCCCTGACCGATCAGCAACTCTACAACCGATTATTCCCACCGGCGGGTTCTGTTTCATCCTCCGACCGCCCCTTACCGGACTGTGCTTACCTCCATGCCGAGCTGAAACGCAAAGGAGTGACCCTGATGCTGCTCTGGGAGGAGTATCAAGCCGAGCACCCGCAGGGGTATCGTTACAGCCACTTCTGCGAAATATACCGGCAGTGGGCGCGCAAACTGAAGATTTCCATGCGGCAGATCCACAAGGCCGGCGAGAAACTGTTCGTCGACTATTGCGGTCACACCCTGCCCATCGTCAACCCGCAGACCGGCGAGATCAGTGAGGCTCAGATCTTCGTGGCGGTGCTGGGCGCCAGCAGCTACACCTTTGCCGAAGCAACGCTGAGTCAGAACCTGTCGGACTGGCTTGGTTCCCACCGTCGCGCCTTTGAGTTTCTTGGTGGCGTCCCGGAACTCGTCATCCCCGACAATCTGAAAAGCGCGGTCAGTAAACCCTGCCGCTACGAACCGGATCTGAATCCCAGCTATCAGGAGCTGGCCGAACATTTCGGCACGGCGGTCATACCGGCTCGTGTTCGCAAACCGAAGGACAAGTCCAAGGCTGAAGTCGGTGTCCAGATCGTCGAACGCTGGATTCTGGCGCGACTGCGCAAGCAGACCTTCTTCAGTCTGGTCGCTGCCAATGCCGCTATCCGGGTGCTGTTGACGGATCTGAACAACCGCCCCTTTAAGAAACTTCCCGGCTCGCGCAAAGAGGCCTTTGAGGCCCTCGATCGTCCGATGTTGAAACCGTTACCGACAAACGCTTATACCTTTTCTCAGTGGCAGAAGGTGCGGGCCGGGATCGATTATCATGTCACGGTTGATGGTCACTACTACTCGGTTCCCTATCAACTACGAGGCCAGCAGCTTGAGGCCCGTATCACCGCAACCAGCATCGAATGCTTTATGCAGCGCAAACGGGTTGCCTCCCATGTCCGCTCTTACCAGAAGGGTCGTCACACCACGGTCAGCGACCACATGCCCAAAGGCCATCAGGAGTATGCTGACTGGACCCCGCAGCGACTGATCCGTTG